>CAYVQE010000144.1:0-14819 GCA_964454005.1 uncultured Myxococcales bacterium | reverse complement strand
AGGTGATGAACCTCGACCGCTTCGACCTGCGCTGAAAAGCCGACAGATTGCGCTGCCCGCGGCCCGCGGTAGAATGATGCCCAGCGGCCGGCAGGCGATGGAGGATCGCGCGGCCCGGCCACGATCGGCAGCCACTCGTCTGGAGGTGCCCGTTGACCCAGCACACCCGAGGCCGCACGTGCTCCGACTTGCGCCGGGCGCCCTGCAGCGCGCTGCTGCTCTCGCTGCTGGCCGCCGGTGCCGCGGCGGGCTGCGCCCAGAAGAGTTCGGAATGCGCCTGCCCGCCGGTGCACGAGGCGGGAAAGGCCGAGACACGGGCCTTTCTATCCAAGAACAGAGACCACTATGAGCGCAGCATTCGCCGCGCCCGCGCCCGCGCCTGGCTCGACGACCTGACGGTCGATCCGGCCAGTGTCGCCTTCGATTTCCCGGAACAGCCGCGCGCCGGAGATGAGACGTGACCGCCCGCGAGCTAGCGGCAACAACGGGACGCTGTAGAACGGCGCTGCAGAACGCCCCGGATGACCTCCGGGCCCAGCGACGGCAGGTTCGATTGACATGAACGATCCGATCTATCTCGACCACAATGCGACCACCCCGCTGCTGCCCGAGGTAGTGGCGGCGATGCTGCCTTTTCTGCGCGAGCACTTCGGCAATCCGTCGAGCGGCCATCTGTTCGGGCAGCGGGCCCGGGACGCCGTCGAGACGGCCCGCGGCCAGGTGGCGGCGCTCATCGGGGCCGGGCCCGCGGAGATCGCATTCACCTCCGGCGGCACCGAGGCCAACAACCTGGCCATTCGCGGCAGCACCGCGGCCCTCTCGGGCAGAAAGCACCTGATCACCTCGGCCATCGAGCACCCGGCGACGACACAGCCCTGCCGCTTGCTGGAGCGCCGGGGCTGGGCGGTCAGCTGGCTGGGGGTGGACGAGCGCGGCCGCGTGCGCGAACAGGACCTGCGCCGGGCGCTGGGCGACGGCACCGCGCTGGTGACGCTGATGCACGCCAACAACGAGACCGGCACGCTGCAGCCGATCGCCGAGGTGGCGCGTTGGGTACACGACGCGGGCGCGCTGCTGCACACCGACGCGGCGCAGTCGTTGGGCAAGGTCGAGGTGCGGGTGGACGCGCTGGGGGTGGATCTGCTGTCCATCGCCGGCCACAAGCTCTATGGGCCAAAGGGCGTGGGCGCGCTGTACGTCCGCGGCGGGGTCGAGCTGGAGCCGGTGCTGCGCGGTGCCGGTCACGAGCGCGGGCTGCGGCCCGGCACCGAGAACGTGGCCGCGATCGCGGGCCTCGGCGCCGCGTGTGAAATCGCCGCCGCCGCGCTCGACGAGGAGTCGGCGCGGCTGCGCGCCCTGCGCGACGAGCTGTGGTCGCGGCTCGAAGCGCAGCTGCCCGGCATCGCGCTCAACGGCCATCCGTCGCTGCGCCTGCCCAATACGCTGAACGTGCGCTTTCCCGACGTCACCGGCAGCGCCGTGCTGGCCGGCGCCCCGCAGCTCGCCGCATCCACCGGCTCCGCCTGCCACGCGGGCGGCGAGACCGCTTCGGCGGTGCTGCTGGCCATGGGCATCCCCGCCGAAGAGGCCCTCGGCTCGGTCCGCCTCTCGCTCGGTCGAGCGACCACCCGCGACGACATACAGCGCGCGGCCGAGCAGCTGGCCCGGGCGTGGAGAGCGCTGACCTAACGCGCCGACCTCTAGAGCGATCCGCGCTGTAGAGGTTTCTGATTGAGCTGAGCGCCCGGCCAACAGTCACCTCCCCTGCGCAGGGGGGAGGTGTAGTATGCTGATGTGGCGAGGGAAATCGACGTCGTATTTCAAGGCGTTGGCCTGGGGTATTTTTTGGGCTGCCAGGGGGAAATTCGCTCCTCAGCGGCTGCGAACGACCGCCGTTTTGGGGTATCCGATTTTCCCTCCTTGCATGGCAGCTAGACGTAGCGCTGGTTTGCTGACAGCGCGGATCGCTCATCTACACGGTGGCTGGCCAGGTGGTGTATTCTTGAGGTCCCACGGAGACTTCAGCCTCGGAAAGAGCCTCGACCGAACAATCTGGAGGCAGCCGAACCCCTGTAGCCACATGTCATCCCGAAATGGATTCTTCTTTGTGGCTCGTCCACCCTTGGCGTTCAAGCACTTGCGCTGCAATCCCGATCTGCCGTGGGGTGAAACGCTGCTTCCGCTCATTCCAGCCGTGGACGCCCGCCACCAGGTCGTCCATGGAAGTCAGGTTTTCGCGATTCAGCAACCAGTGGGTGGATGCCAGCAGTTCCAGCCCGTAAGGCGACTCGAAGCCCTCGATGAGTTCAGCGACCCGTTCGAAGTGGCTTCGGGTCGTGGTGTGCTCATCCGCCTCGATCAGGCGGGCGGCATCCTCGATGGCATCCGGCACCAGGGTCAGTTCCTTGGCCGGCGCATCGCCGCCCGCCGCGTAGCCGGAGATCATGTAGCCCTCGATCGCGTGGAACACGTGCCGCAAGTTTTCGGCGTAGGGCCCATACAGGCCTTTCACGAAACGCAACCGTAGGGGCTCTCCCGCTTCCTGCATGAAGTACATGAGCTTGTGCACCTCGAGCAGCGACACCGCCGGATCCAGCAAGCCGCCGAGGTAGCGATTCATCAACTCAACCAGCACAGCGCGCCCGGGGGTCATCTTCGGCACTTTGCGGTTGCGGGCCATCTTCTGAGCCGCCGGAGCGTCGCCGGGTTCATAAACCACCACGCTCACGTCCGACAACCCGGCCAGCGCCGCTTCGATGCGCGAGCGAACATCCGACCACCTCAGCCCACCGAGGCCGCTTCCGAGCGGTGGAATGGCGACGCTGCGGAACTTGCGCTTTCGGATCACTTCCACCAGATCTTCTAGGCCCGACTCGATGTCCTCGAGCCGACTCTTGCCGCGCCAATGGCGCTTGGTGGGAAAGTTGATGATGTACCGCGGTGGAACGAGTCGTCCCGTCTCGAACACGAACATGCGTCCCGGAACCACCTCGCCACGCCCGCAGGCCGCCGCGTAGGCCCCGAAGTTCGCCGGAAAAGCCCTCTTGAACTGAAGCGCGATGCCCCGCCCCATGACCCCCACGCAGTTGACGGTGTTGACCAGGGCCTCCGCCTCACTTCGCAGAATGTCGCCACGCATATACTCGATCATGGTCGACACCTCGCTAGTTCCCGGCTCAATAGTACCATTCATCGATGACTTCCACACGCGGCCTGTGCCCCGACAGCGGCAGCGATGCCAACACCTGCCGATACGTCGCCATGTTGCACGAGCCGATGCGTTCGACGAGTGCCCATGGAAAGCTGAGTTCGATCATGAACTCCGCCTGCTTGCCGTCCTTGCAGCACATCCAGTCAGGGGTCTGCACGGCGAGCCAGTCGATCTCGTGGAGTTGCGACAAATCCGCGCGGTCCTCGAAGAAGCGAGATCCGGCATTGGACAGAGTGTAAGCCCATCGCCGGCCCTGGCTGTTCGCCCAGGCAACCGCTGTACGTAGATCTGCTTCCAGGTGGACGATCGGGCCCTGCCCGCCCCGGTACTCGAGTTCTGGATGGTTGGCCTTGTGAATCATGTAGAGCATCACAGCGCGGCTCATCAGCCGCAACCAAAAAACCGCGCAGTACTACTGAGAATCTTTGCGGGACGCGAAGATTCTCGCGGTTAGTAGTACAGAGCGTGGGCAAAAGTAGAACGGAACGCAGCTACCCACTTTCAAGTCCGGATGGCTGTACAGGTTGAGTTCGTGCAAGCGTCGGTGCTTTATCCTGCCCATCCCAACGGCCGTACCGCCTGACTGCCGTCTCAACACCTCCGCGTCGCACCACAAGAACCCGTCGGCCACAATCGACGGCAGTCGGTCCACGTGGACTATGTGGTAGATCTTCGGATGTGTCGGCATGGCCATGGTTCAGTTGCCTCATTCGCGCCGATCTTCGGGCCGAAGGCCGGGCGGTTGGAGCCCAGCACATAGCCCGGGAATCCTGACGAGAATACCAAATACCCCTACCGGGCTCATCCGAAACCCGAAGCGCATCTGTTGACGGATTGGCTGGCACCCCGACATGGCTTATGACTCGGCTCTGGTGACTTGTGCCGCCTTCGACTTCAGCCGGGTTACGTTCAGTCCTCGTGTTCCTCGCCGCGCAGGCCTTCGATGCCCTCTTTGAGCAGCCAGGGGATCATCAGCAGGGCGGCGACCGGATCGGCCCACCACCAGCCGGCGGCGGCGTTGGCCACCAGGCCGAGCAGCAGGGCGAAGGACAAGTAGGAGCAGGCCAGCGTCTCGGTGGCCTCGGCGCGCAGCGCCCGGCTGCCGATCTCGCGCGCCGCGCGCAGCTTGCCCCAGGAGACCAGCGGCATGATGATCAGCGAGGCGACGGCCAGCGCGATGCCGATGGGGCTGGCCTCGGGCGCGGCCTGGTGCCACAGGGTCCAGCCGGCCTGGGCGGTGACGTAGAGCGCCAGCACCAGGAAGGTGCCCCCGACGATCTGGTGGACGCGGCGTTCGGTGCGCTCCACGCGCTCGCTGCTGGCGCCGCGGGCCTCGACCCACAGGCGCCAGAGCAGGGCCGCTGCGGCGATGCACTCGATGATGCTGTCGAGCCCGAAGCCCACCAGCGCCACGCTGTCGGCTTCGGCGCCGCTCCACAGCGCGATGCCCGCCTCGATGAGGTTGTAGGCCATGGTGGCTACGACCAGCCACAAGCCGATCCGCTGCCAATCGCGACCACTGTCCATGATCTCTCCGCAGCATCCGATCGCTGGAGAGGCGGCCACCGAAAGGTGGCTGGCACCTTTCCAGCAGCACCTTTCCAGCACCTTACCAGTCCTGGGGCCGAACCGCGATGCCATCATGAAGCTCTGAGATGGCGGCCGAGCGCCCTGCCGGGTATTGAGGCTGGCCGCGATCCGGCGTAAAAACAGCCCATGGACCGAAGGGCTCCAGGCATGCGCCGGCTGCGGGCATTGCGGCGGCTCGGCCCCGATCTGCGCTACCGGCTGGGACGCGGGCTGTACCTGTGGTGGGTCAAGGCGCTGGCACGCTGGCGGCACGGCTTGCTGCTGCGGCTGGGGCGCGAGCGGGCCGGCTACCAGCCCTTGGTGGTCGATGGGCCGGGGCGCCGGCAGCGGCTGGCCAGCTACCTGAGCCAGGTGTTCGCCGGCACCGCCCGGACCGTGTTCGCCCGCGGCATCGAGCAGGACCGGGTGCGGCTGAACCGGCGCCGAGCCACCAGCGACACCCGGGTGCGGCGCAAGGACCTGGTCGAGCTGTGGCTGCCCGAGGTGCCGCGCTTCCGGCCGGCACCGCTGGCCGAGCCGCTTCCCGTGATCTACTGCGACGACGATCTGGTGGTCGTGCACAAGCCGGCCGGGGTGCTATCCATCCCGCTGCGCGACGACATCGCAGCGCCCAGCGTGGCCGGCTCCCTGATCGCCCAGGGCCTGGTACCGGCCGGCGTGGGCACCGCGTTCAGCGCCGGGCTGGCCCATCGGCTCGACCGGCCCACATCCGGGTTGCTGGTGGCGGCCCGCCACCGGCGGGCATTGGCCCGGCTGGAGCGGCTGTTTCGCACCCGCCGGGTGCACAAGCAGTACGCCGCGGTGGCCGCCGGCCGGCTGGAACGAGACGGCGTGGTCGACCGGCCCATCGCCCGCGAACGCAGCCGCCTGTGGGCCTTTCGGGTCGCCGAGCACGGCCGCCCGGCGCTGACCCGCTACGCGGTCCAGGCCCGGCTGCCGGCCGCCACCCTGCTGCGGGTCTGGCCGCACACCGGCCGCACCCACCAGATCCGCGTCCACCTGGCCAGCCTGGGCCATCCGCTGGTCGGCGACGGCAAGTACGGCGGGCCCTGCCCGGACGGCGTGGGCCTGATGCTGCACGCCGAGCAGCTGGCCTTCGCCCACCCCTTCAGCGGTCGACCGCAGTGCTTCTACGCCCCACCGGGCGCGGACTTCAACCGTTTCCTCACCGAGTTGGGCTCTCGCGGACTACCATAGGCTCCAGGGCCGCACCGCGAAGCCCTGGCGCATCATGGCGGCGTCGCCCCCGTAGACGAGCGCGCCGCCGCTGGCGCGTTCGGCGGCCAGGCGGGTCCACCACTGCAGACCGGCCAGCGCGTCCGCGGCCACGGTGCGGGCCGACTTGACCTCCACCGGTACCAGCCGGTCGCCCAGATCCAGCAGCACGTCGACCTCGTGGCCGGTCCGGTCCTTCCAGAAGTAGAGCGGGGCCTCACGGCCGGCGTGCTCGAAGGCCTTGGTCAGCTCGGCGACCACGAAGCTCTCGAACAAGGGGCCGCGCAGCGGGTGGCGGGCCAGCACCTGGGGGCTGCGAATGCCGAGCAGGTAGCAAGCCAGACCGGTATCCAAGAAGTGCAGCTTGGGGCGTTTCCTGAGCCGCTTGCGGAAGTTCTCGTGATGCGGTGGCAGCAGCGCGACCAGCGAGCCGACCCGCAAGGCGGTCATCCAGGCACGGGCGGTGGGCTGGGTGATGCCCACGTCCTCGGCCAGCGAGGCCAGGTTGAGCTCCTGGCCGGTGCGTGCGGCGGCCAGCCGGATGAATCGCTCGAAGGCGTCCAGGTCCATGATGCGCAGCACGTCGCGCACGTCACGCTCCACGTAGGTGCGCTGGTAGTCGGCCAGCCAGACATCCGGTTCGAGCTGGCGGTCGTGGATCCGCGGATAGAATCCGGCCCAGACAGCGGCCCACGGGGCCTCGGCCGGCGGGGTGCGCACCTCGGGCGGCCGGTCGAGACCGTCCGGGTCCATCCAGCCCCAGCCGTGCAACTCGGCCAGCGACAGCGACAGCAGCCGCAGGATGGCGGTGCGGCCGGCCAGGCTCTGGGAGACCTTCTCCATGAGCAGGAAGTTCTGCGAGCCGGTCAGCACGAAACGACCGGGGCGATCGTCCTCGTCCACGGACACCTGGATATAGGACAGCAGCTCCGGGACGCGGTGAACCTCGTCCAGGATCAGCCCTTTCGGATGCCCGGCCAACAGGTCCAGGGGATCGGCGCGGGCGTGGGCGCGCACGTCCGGCCGCTCCAGCGACAGGTAGTCGCAGTCCGGGAACACGTGCCGCACCAGGGTCGTCTTGCCCGACTGCCGCGGTCCGATCAGGGTGACCACGGGCATGGTGCTGGCCCGCTGGGCCAGATGGGGAGCCAGGTGGCGTTCAAACATGACTAGAATATATATGCTTTTTTCCGGTCTGTCAAAAACAAAATCTGATTTTGCTTTGGCCTGTATCGGGGGCGTCGGCCCGTGGGGGCGACTCGCCGCGTCCCGCTGGCGGTGAACCACAGCGCCACCGCGGCGCGGCCTGCGGCGATCCGCAAGGTGGCTGGCACCTCACCCCGGTAGGCTGCGGGCCGGGGGCGTGGGCATCGACCTGATCTCGGCCTCGGTGGTCATCCACTACGACCGCTGGTGGAACGCGGCCCGCGAAGACCAGGCCACCGATCGGGTGCATCGGATCGGGCAACGGCGCGGGGTGCAGGTGTTCAAGCTGGTCACCACCGGCACCCTGGAGGAGATGATCGCCGCCATCATCGACCGCAAGCGCCGGCTGCTCGACAGCACCGTGCCCGAGGATGACCCCGGCCTGCTCAAGTCCTTCTCCCGCGACCATCTCGTCGGCCTGCTGCGCCAGCCGTGATCGCTTCAGGCTCAGAGGCCAACCGCCCGCCAGCGGCGGTGGAACAGCCAGGCACCCCCCAGCTGCACCGCGGCAAAAACGATGAGCATGAGCGTGCAGAGCCAGACGGAAAAGTACATCGGTTGGCCGAAAGCGCCGCGGATCAGATCGCCGGCGTAGGACAGGGGCGAGGCCGGGGCCACCCACCGGGCCCAGCCGGGCATCTCGGCGATGGGCACGAAGATGCCGCTGACGAACAGCAGCGGCAGGCGCACCAGGTTGGACAGCAGCATGACGCTCGCGGGCCCGCTGACCGGAGGGGACGCCAGCAGCACCCCCAGGGCGGCGAAGCTCACCGCCCCCAAACCGATGCCGTCGAGCAGCAGCAGCGGATCGGCCAGGCTGGCATCGGTCAAGGCCAGGCCGATGGCGATCGGGATGAGCGACAGGCCGAGCCCGAAGATGAGCCCGCTGAGCACGTCGCCGGCCAGCATGGCCGGCAGCGAAACGGGGGCGGCGATCAGACGCTCGTAGGTCCTGGCCTGGCGCTCCCAGGGGGTGACCAGCGGACCCACCGCGCTGGCGGTGAACCACAGCGCCATGGCGATCATGCCGGGGACCACCTGCGCGACGGGAATCGGCCGGCCCATCTTGAAGGCCAGGAAGAAGAACACCGGAAACAGCACCCCGAAGATCAGCACCGGAGCCTTGAGATAATACAGCAAGGCGTTCTTGCGGACGATGACCAGGGCCGCCCGCGCCTGGTGGCGCCAGGTGGCGACCCGCTGGGCTTGCGCGCTCATGCCGCTGGCTCCTGGGCCCGGTCGTCCGTGAAGTGCAGAAACACGTCCTCGAGGCTGGGCTTGCAGGTACACAGGCGTTCGATGCCGGCGCCGCGGGCCTCGGCGAAGCGCACCACTTCCGCGGCCACCCGGCCCGGCGTGGCCGTGTAGAGGCGGCTGGCACCGCCCTCGCGAACCACCCGCGTCACCCCGGGCAGGGCCTCCAGATCGGCCGGGTACGACTCCGCCTCGGTGAGACTGACCTCCACGTACTGGCTGGAGCCGATGGCCGAACGGAGGCGTTCGGGCGTATCGATGGCCACGATTCGGCCGGCCTTGATGATCGCCACCCGCGAGCACATCTGCTCCGCCTCGGCCATGTCGTGGGTGGTCAGCAGCACCGTCAACCCGCCTGCGTTCAGCTCGGCCACGATGCGCCGGATGAGCCGGGTGCTCTGCACGTCGAGGCCGCTGGTTGGCTCGTCCAGAAACAGGACATCGGGTCGGCTGACCAGCGCCGTGGCCAGCATCAGCCGCTGGCGCAACCCCTTCGACAGCGCGCCGGCCTTGTCGCGCCGCCGCTCGGCCAGCCCCAGCGCCTGCAACAGCCGCTGCGCCCGCCCGTCCCGCTCGCGCCGGGGCACCCCGTACAACGCGGCCATCAGTCGAACGTTCTGCCAGACGGTCAGATCCACGTAGACGTTGGCGTCTTCCGGCACCACCGCCAGGTGGGATCGCGACCGCAATCCGGCGCTGCAGATGTCGTGGCCGTGGATGCGGGCGGTGCCGGCCGAGGGCGCCAGCACCCCGGTGAGCATGCGCACCGTGCTGGTCTTGCCGGCGCCGTTGGGGCCCAGAAATCCGAACAGCTCTCCGGGCCGGACGTCGAAGTCCACCCCGGCCACCGCCTCGACGGCACCGAAACGCCTGGCCAGCCCGCGCACCTGGATGATGGCTTCAGCCTCGCTCATCGCCGCCCTCCGCTCCATCCGCTTGAACACAAATCTGTCGCCATGGATCACCTGGTCACTACCGGGCCGCTGCGGGTGCGCGGCGCCGGGACGAGAGCCGCTTCAGTTTGCCGAGCCCGCTGTCGAAGACGCTGTAGAGCACGGGGATGAAGATGATGGTCAGAACGGTCGAGGTGGCGAAGCCGCCGATGACCGCGATCGCCAGCGGCGAGAACCGCTCGGCCCCCAGCGACCACTCGGCGGCCAGCGGGATCATGCCGGCGATGGTCGAGAAGCTGGTCATCATGATCGGGCGGAAGCGCAGCGCGACCGCCGCCGCCAGGGCCTCGTCGAGCGCCGCGCCGCGCGCGCGCTCTTGCTCGATGAACGCCAATAGCAGGATGGCGCTGTTGATCACCATCCCCACGATCAGGATCAGGCCGACCATGACCGGCATGGACACCGGCTTGCCGGCGAGAAACAGCGCCGCGGCGATGCCGGCGAAGCTCAGCGGGATGGAGATCAGGACGGTGAAGGGATGGACGAAAGATCGGAACTGCGCGACCAACAGGAGGTAGACGGCGATCAGGCCGATGGCCAAGGCCATGCCGATCTCGTTTCTCGACTCCGCCAGGTCGCCTTTCTCACCGGTGACATCCACGCCATAGCCGCTCGGCACGGTGATGTCCGCCAAGGCCCACTCCACATCGGCCACGACGAAAGACAGCGGCCGGCCCTCGATGAAAGCGGACACATCGAGGCTCTGCGCCAGGTTCTCGCGGGTGACCAAACCCTGGCTGACGGTCTCTCTGAGCTGGGCGATCTCGGCCAGCGGCAAGGGATCGCGCGTCGCCGCGGTGAACACCGGAAACCGCAAGATGTCATCGACCGTGCTGCTCTGCGCCTCGATGAAGGAGACCTTGATGGGCAGCGGCGTGCCGCTGGCGCCGTAGTACTCACCGGCGTCGACCCCATCCGTGCCCGCCCTGGCGATCTGGCCGACCATGGCCGGCGTCACCCCGAGCCGGGCGGCCTCGATCACGTCGACGTCCAGGCGCCCCTGGCGCTGGTCGATGCGCCAGGCGCGCATCGGCGCCACGATGGAGCGGACCCGACCGAGCCTCGCCTCGACGCCCCGGCCGAGCGCATCGAGCACCAGCGGGTCGTCTCCCGTGATGCGCACGACCACCGGGGCCGAGGTGGTGGCTTTGGCGGTGTTGCCCAGCTCTCGAACGGTGGCGACCCGGATGCCCGGTATGCGGGCGAGCCCGTCGCGGATCCGCCCCTCGATGTCCCAGACGCTGTCGCTGCGCTGGTTGCGATCCGTCAGCGTCACCGTGATGTAGCCCTGGGTGGGGCCTTGCACACCGAACGAGGACAGCGAGCGCATTCCCTGCTCGAAGCCGACCTGCGACTGGACCAGCCGCACCTCCGGCTCTTCGAGGATCGAGTCTTCGACAGCAGCGACCACCCGCTCGGTCCGCTCGAGCGACGAGCCGGAGGGCGTCTGCAGGGAGACGAAGAAGCTGCCGCTGTCCATCTTGGGCAGAACGTCCATGCCCAGCGCCCGAAGGCCGGCCACACCCCCGGCCAGCAGCCCCAGGGCCGCCAGCCCGACCACCCAGCGGTGGCGCAATCCCGCGCCGAGGGCCGCGAGATAGAGGTGCTTCAGCCGGTCCATGGCCCAGTTGAACGGGGCGGAGACCAGCCGGGCGATGCGGTCGCCGATGCCGGGGCCCCGGGACCCGGCGGTGACATGGAGCGAAAACAGCGGGACGAGGACGAGGGCGACGACGATCGACGAGGAGAAGGCCAGCAGCAGGGTGAGCGCCAGCGGGCCGAAGGTCTTGGCGGTGAAGCCGGAGAGGAACAGCAGCGGCACGAGCACGGCGAGGTTGGTCAGCGTTCCGCCGAGCGCGGCGCCGCGCACCTCGTCCGCGCCGGCCACGGCGGCCTGCTCGGCGTCGAGATCATCCTGATCCTTACGCCGGACGATGTTCTCGAGAACGACCACCGAGTTGTCGATCACGATGCCCACGGCCAGGATGATCGCCGACAGGGTCACCAGGTTGAGATCGATGGCCAGGATCTTCATCGCCGCGAAGGTGATGCCGAACGACAGCGGCATGGTCAGCGCCACCACCACCGAGGTCCGCCAGCGGCGGAGGAAGAAGAGCATCAGGATCGCGGTGAACAGGATCGCCTGCCAGATGTTGCCGATCAGGTTGTCGACCGAGGTCTGGGCGAAGCTGGCGCTCTCCTCGCCCTCGCGGATGTCGACCTCGGAGGTGCGCGCTTCGAGCTCGGCGGCCACCGCTCTGGCGCCCTGGACCACCGCCACCGTATTGGCCTCGGTGGTCTTGAAGACCTGCATCGCGATCGCCCGCCGGCCATCCAGGCGGAACCGTGAGTCGTCGTCCAGCGACGCCTTGCGCACCGAGCCGAGATCGCCGAGGAGGACCCGCGAGCGGCCGGGCCTGGCGATGGGGATGTCCTCGAGCGCTGCGACGGCGTCGGCGCGGGCGTCGACCCGGAACATGGCCTGGGTCGTGTCGCTGCGGATGCGGCCCGCCGGCGTCATGGCGTTATGGGCGCGCAGGCTCGCGACCACGCTTTGCAAAGGCACCCGCTCGGCCTCGAGCGCGTGGCGGTCGAGCTCCACCAGCACCGCCGGGCGGCTGCCGCCGAAGACATCCACCGCGGCGACCCCCGTCACCTGCTGTAGCCGCGGCGCAAACTCGTCCTCGGCGAGCTTGCGCGCGCGGGTGAGCTCGGCCGCGCTCACGGCGAAGGTGACGACGGGCCGGTCGTTCGTCGAGAACTCGAGCACCTGGGGCTCGCGGATGCCGGCGGGCAGCTCGCCGCGGATGCGGGCGATGGCGTTCTGCACATCCACGGCGGCCAGATCGACGTCCCGGTGGTACTGGAACTCGACCGACACCACCGACAGGTTGTCCTGGGAGGACGACTTGACCCGGAACACCCCCTCGAGCGACGCGAACTCCTCCTCGAGCCGGCGCGACAGGTCCTCGGCCACATCGCCGGCCGCCGCGCCGGGGTAGGTCGTGATGACGTTGACCAGCGGCGGCGCCGTATCCGGAAAGAGCTGGACCGGCAGGCGCTTGTAGGCCAGGTAGCCGAACACGGCCACGGCGAGCACGAGCGCCCAGAGCGCGTGGCGGTTGCTCAGGATCCAGCGGGTCATGGCGGCTGCCCGTCTCTGCCGGATGAGCGCACCGCAAAGACCTCGCTGCCATCCTCTAGAAGCTCCAGGTTGCTCACGGCCACCATGTCGCCGACGGCGAGTTCGCCGTCCACCCCGATATGACCGCGGTCGCGAATGCCCGGTGCGACCGCTACCGCGCGCGCCCGGCCGCCCTCGATGACGAACACGATGCTGCCGGCCGCTGATTCCGCGATGGCCGCTGCCGGAACGGCGACGGCGCCAGCGGCCTCGGCGACCACGAAATCCACCCGCACGGACGTGCCGTGCCCCGGGCCGACGTCGCCGGGCAGGGCCACCGTGACCTCCGTGGTTCTACCGGGGCCGGTCGCCATCGGCGCCACGCTAGCGACAGCCAGGCGCAGCGCCTTTTCGCCCAGCCGAACCCGCGCCGGGATCCCGTCGCGCACCCCCCGGGCCAGGTCGCGCTCGCCGACCGCTGCCCGCACCTCGAGATCATGGCTGCCGAAGACGAGCAGCGGGCTGCCGGGCATGACGTTCTGGCCCGGCTCCGCCAGCCACTGCAGAACACGACCGGCAAAGGGCGCCGTCTCCGAGGACTTTCCCCTGGCGGCACCGATCTCGCGGCGGCCGGCCCGCGCAGCGGCCACGGCGGCGTTCGCGTTCTCACAGGCCCGCCGGCTGCGGTCGAGCTGTGTCTTCGAGATGGCCCCGGTCTCGGCGAGCCGCTGGTCCCGCTGGAAGGAATCGCACAGGAAGTCGCGCTCCGTCTCGGCCCGCTGCAGCTCGGCCTCCAGCCGCGACACCCGGGCCTTGATCTCGGGCACGGCGATCCTGGCGACCGCCCGGCCCGCGCCCACGGTCTCGCCTTCGCCGCTGAGCGCGATCACTCTACCGGCGGTCCGCGCGACCACCTCGACCTCCCGCCGCGAGTGGACCGTGCCCACGTAGGCGACGCTGCGGGCCAGGTCCGCGCGCACGATCGGCGCCACCCGCACCGCCACCGGAGCGGAGTCCGCCGCGGGCCGCGGCTCGTCCGTAGCGCAACCCAGCCCGAGCCAGGCGGGCCCGAAAAGCGACAGGCTCACGGCCGCCACGGCGAAGAGCATGTGCCGCACGCCGCGCCGGGGGCGCGCGCCTTCGTTCGGCGATGTGCTCGAAGCCATCATCGGGTTTGTCCCACCAGCAGCTGCGCCAGGGTCGACCAGACCCGACGCGCCGCCTGCTCGTGCGAACCGGTGATGGCACCGTCCTTGGCCGCGAACAAAAACCCCATCACCGCCCCGGTGACCACGACGACCGCGCTGTCGATGTCGAGCTCCGCGCGCAGCCGGCCCGCCTCGGCCGCCTCGCCGAGCCACGACCGGATGATCTCGCGGCCCTTGTTTCTGAGCGCGGCCACCCGCCGCGGGCCTTCGGCCCCCAGCGCGTGCGCCAGCTGGTCCGAGAAGATGAGCGACAGGATTCCCGGCTGGGCCGCAGCGGAGCGCAGCCGGCTCGACACGAAGGCCTCCAGCCGCTCCAGCGGGTCGTCGACGGCTGGCTGCTCCTGCTCCATCAGCGCCTGCAGCCGTTCCAGCGCCGCCCCCGCGATCTCGTTCATGTCTTTGAAATGCCTGAATATGGTGCCGTCCTTGATGCCGACCCGGCGAGCCAGATTGGCCGCGGTGAAGGCCCGCAGGCCGCGCTGGCCCATGATCTCGATGGCGGCGGCGGCGATCTCCTGGCGCCTTTCCCGGGTCGTCTTGCGCGTGGTCATGGAGCAGCTTCCTCCTACAAGCAAGCACATGCTAGATTATGGCCACGGTTAAGCTTGCCGTCAAGCCCGCCCCTGCTCCAGTCCATGCGCGGGCCCGCTGTTGCGGCCGAGTTGGACTCCCGCGGGCTTACCATAGGCTCCAGGGCCGCACCGCGAAGCCCTGGCGCACCATGGCGGCGTCGCCCCCGTAGATGAGCGCACCTCCGCTGGCGCGTTCGGCGGCCAGGCGGGTCCACCACTGCAGACCGGCCAGCGCGTCCGCGGCCACGCTACGGGCCGACTTGACCTCCACCTGGGGGCTGTGGATGCCCACGTTCTCGGCCAGCGAGGCCAGGTTGAACTCCTGGCCGGTGCGCGCGGCGGCCAGCCGGATGAATCGCTCGAGGGCGTCCAGGTCCATGGATATATATACTTCAATCGCTTACAAGTGGGAGGAAAGGCGGATTGAATGGGGGTAACCGTTCAGTGCGCCAGGGCAAGTCCTGGCCGTTGGGAAAGGAGGCGTAG
>CAYVQE010000143.1:0-15228 GCA_964454005.1 uncultured Myxococcales bacterium | reverse complement strand
GTCGTTGAAAGACAGGGCTGCGGAAGAGTTGACCAAAAAGAAACAACAGCTCGAGGAAGAGGCCCGGAAGAAGGCCGAGGAGCTCAAGCGTAAGGCGCAGGCCGAGGCCCGACGCAAGGCCCAGGAGGCAAAGCGCAAAGCCGAATCCCAAGCCAGGAAAGCCGCCGAAGAGGCCAAAAAGAAGCTGCAACTGGAAAAGCGGAAGGAGGCCGAAGAGGCTGCCAGGAAGAAGGCCGAAGAGGTGAAAAACAAGGCCAAGAAGAAGCTCAAGGGGCTGTTCTAGCGCCTGTTTCTGGACCGGGGGGCAGGCCGTATGCCACCCCCGGAATGAAGTTGTCGGGGCTGAAGGGGCTCTTCTTTCTTATGGTTCGGGACTCGCCACCCGACACTCGCCACTACCCCGACGTGCCCCTCGCCACCGGCGATGACCGTGCGGGCGGGGGGCATTGCGTGGCGGCTGCGACGTGCGGGCAGGAAAGTGTAAAGGGCCGGTGGGCGGCCCGGGCACAACCTGCGCGCCTTTGCCTTCGGCAAAGGCCCGCAGAACGTGTCCGGGCTCCGGATATTGAAAGCAGGCACCTGAGCTGCCGGGGTATGAACCCCGGCAGCCGCGCTGGGCCAAATGGCATGCGCGGGTGCGAGGTGGATGGGGTGCCGGGGCGGATGGTTGGCTACAGAGGGTTCACTGGGGTAGCGGGGGGCAGTCGGCCTCGCTGGCGCAGCCGGTGCAGCAGCCGTTCCAGCACCATACGTGGTTGTCGTTTAGGCATTCGTTGCTGCAATGTTCGGGATCGAGGCTGCAGGTGCCGGGGCAGCAGCCCTTGGCGCCGCAGCAAATGTGGCCCGGTGGGCAGGGGTCCCCACCGTAGTAGCCGCAGCCACAGGTCCCGCCCAGTTGGCAATTTGGCGCGTTCGAGCTGGCCGGGCAATCTTCTGCGTCGGTGCAGGAGCAGACGCCGTCGGTGCAGGTTTCGCTGGGGGCGCATGCGGCTTCGCATACGCCGCAGTGCATATCGTCATCCAAGAGGTTCACGCAGGCCTTGTTCAGATCGGGTTGCCAGCAGCACATATCCAGCAAGGTGCCTGCGCAGTTCATATCCGCGTTGCACAGGCACAGGTCCTGCGGTCCGCATTCGGCCACCGAGAACAAATATACGCCCCGGCAGTCCTCGTTTTCCACGCACTGGCATTCATACTCCCGCCCCTCCACCTGCACGCAGTACAGGCCGCCTTCCAGTATTGAGCAGGCCACCCCGCATTCGGCGCACTGGTTCTCTGCGTTGCGCACTACGCACTGGTTGTTGCAGCACAGGCTGTCGATTGGGCAATCTTGCAGTGCTTCGCAGCCGCAGGCGTATTCGTCCTCGGCCACCTGGCGGCAGATGGGCCCGGCGGCGGTCTGGGTGCAGTCGTTGTTGCAGCCGCCGCAGTGTTCCACCACTGACAGCGGTTGCTCGCAGCCGTTGCCCGGCTCGCCGTCGCAGTCGCCGTAGCCGGCGTTGCAGCTGTAATGGCACTGGCCCTGGGCGCAGCTCGGCTCGCTGGTGTGCAGGTAGACCGCTGTATCCGTGCAGTCGTCATCGCAGCCGCCGCAGTGGTACAGGTCGCTGGCCAGCTCGCAGCCGTCGCTGCGCTCGCCGTTGCAGTCCAGATAGCCCGTCTCGCACTGGCCGTAGTCGCACCCGCCCGCGGCGCAGAACACCCCCTCGGCGTGCACCACCTGCGCGTTGCAGTTCACTCCGCAGCCGCCGCAGTGCTCCAGCGCCGTGTCCACGTCCACGCAGGCGTTGGCGCAGCACGACAGAGGCTGCGGCTGCTGCGCGCACTCCGGCTCCTGGCCGCAGCGGCACCGCCCCTCGCCGCAGCGGTTGGCCCCCGGGCCGCAGGCGGCGCAGCCCGGCCCGCAGTGCTCGAGCTCGGCCGACGGGCCCACCAGCGTGCACTCCTCGGCCAGCCGCCCGTCGGTGCACGCCTGCACCCCATGGAAGCAGGCCCCCTCCTGCTCGCGGTAGCAGGTCACGTCCGCGTCGCACTCGTCGACCAGCATGTCGAACAGGCTCGACGTGCTCTGGCCCGCGCCCGCCTCCGACCGGTCGCGCACCGTCACCTCGATGCGCCCGTCGCTCACCACCTGCTGCGGCACCTGCCCCAGCCGGTTGCGCAGCTCGCCGGTGGTCGGGTCGATCTCCAGCCACCCCAGCCGATCGCCGCCCCCCCTCACCGCCATCGACCACGAGTACGGCGCCAGCCCCCCGCTGGCCGTCAGCGCCGCGCTGTAGTCCGTCTGGCCCACCAGCGCGCGCGGCAGCGCCGCGTTCTCGATCAGCAGCGGCCCCGCCTCCACGCACGCCCCTTCGGCATCGCACACCCGCCCGCTGGCGCAGTCGGCGTTGCGGGCGCAGGTCGGGTCGTCGATCGATTCGGAACAGGCCGCCGCCAACAACATCGCCGCCGCCAGCGGCAGCAGGGCCCAGCTCGCTCCCCGGATCTGACTCATTTCCACACTCCGCGAATGTCGGTTGTTGAACAGGAGGCATTCTGACATGGGGCGGGGCGGATGCCAAGATCCTCGCCCTCCGAAACCTATGGCGAAGGAGGGGCGGGCTCGACGTACTTGTCCCACATGGCGCGGTCGCGCTCTAGCTCGCGCGCCCGGCGCACCACCTCGATGCGCTCGCGCATCTCGTCGCGGCGGAAGCGCTGCTCGAGCAGCTTTTCGTAGATGCGCTCGGCCGCGTCGTAGGCGCCGACCTTCTCCTCCAGCCGGCCCAGCCGGTAGAGGTAGGCCAGGTTGCCGGGCTGCAGGTCGACCGCCTGGCGGTAGAGCTGGCGGGCATCGAAGAACAGCTGGCGGGCTTCCTTGATGCGCCCGCCCAAAAACAGCAGCCGGGCCTGGGCCCGATCGTTGGGTGGGGCGAAGGTCTCGATGCGGCTGGCCGCGGACTCGGCCTCCTGGTAGCGGCGCTGGGACAGGTACAACGACACCAGCCGGTAGGCGATGCGGGTCGAGTCGGGCACCGCGCGCCAGCCCTCCTGCCAGATCTGCTCGGCCTCCTCGGGCTTGTCCTGGCGCAGCAGCACCTGGCCGCGCAGCACCCAGGCGGCGTCGTGCTGCGGGTCGATCTCCACCGCCCGGCGCGCCAGCTCGGCCGCGTCGGCCAGCCGGCCGCGCTGCAACGCCAGCCGGGCCAGCAGGTCGATGGCCTCGAGCAGCCCGGCGTCGTGCTCCAGCGCCAGCCGGGCGGCCCGGGCGGCGGCCGCCTTGCGGCCCAGGGTGTTGAGGCTGCGCGCCGTGCCCAGCAGGGCCTCGGCATCGCGCGGGGTGGCCCGGATGGCCGCGTCCGGCTCGCCGGCCAGCCGCAGCACCTCGGTGACGATGGCGGTGCGCCGCTGCGGCACGTGGCGGGCGGCCAGCCGGTACTCCAGCAGGGCCTGCTCTCTCTGGCCGGCCAGGAACAGCGCCCGGCCGGCCAGCTGGTGGGCCTCGCCATGGGTGGGGTTGAACAGCATGGCGGTGGCCAGCCAGCGCACCGCCCGATCCAGCGCCGGCTGCCCGGCGCGCAGGTGGGCGCGGCCCAGCACCAGCGGCGGCAGGTAGTCGGCCGGGTGGTAGGCGATGGCCTCGCAGGCGGCCGCGCCCAGCGGGCTGTCGTCGCAGGGCTCGGCCGGCCGCGGCTGGTCCTTGACCGCCAGCAGCCGCTCGGTGGTGGCGTCCAGGTCGTGGGCCGCCACCCAGCCCGGCAGCCCGGCGGCCGCCGCCAGCACCAGCCCCAGCAGCGCCCAACCCAACGGCCGCGGCAGCCGCAGCCGGCCGGTCCACTGCGGCGGCCGGCCGGCGTGGGAGAACGGGGTGGTGGCCATGATGCCGTACAGCACCAGCAGCACCACCAGCACCGCGCCGGTCTCCAGGTTGAAGTCGACCTGGTTGTGCAGCAGGCAGGCGAACACCCCGGCCAGGATGCCGCCCATGGTATAGGAATGCCGCGCCCGGCTCAGCCCCACCAAAAAGCAGCCCACCAGCCCGGCGATCACCAGCGCGCCCACCGGCAGCCCCCAGTCGACCAGAAACTGCAGCGTCTCGTTCTCGGCGTGGGTGAAGGTGGCCTCGTGGCCCAACGTCTTGTAGCGCGGGTAGACGATGGGGTAGGCGCCGCGGCCGATGCCGGCCAGCGGGTGGTCGGCGATCATCGGGCCCAGCGCCGACCAGCTCTGGATCTTGGTCTCCTCGCGCACCGCGGCCACGTCGCCCAGGGTGCGCAGCTCGGTGAGCACCGCGTCGTAGGCCAGGTAGCCGGCCACCAGCAGCACGGCCGCGGCCATCGCCTGCACCATGAAGGTGCGCTGCAGCCGGCGCGCGCGGCGGGTGGCGGCGAAGAAGGTCAGAAAACCGATGCCGGCGGCGAAGGCCACCATGCCGCCGCGCGACAGCGACATGAACACGGCCACGCCCATGATCACGCCCATGAAGCCGAACAGGGCGCGGTCCTGGCGGCTGTGGGCGCTGAAGGCCAGGCCCAGCGCCACCGGGGCGCAGAGCATGAGGAAGCCGGCCAGGTGGTTGGGGTTGACGAAGGTGGAGAAGAAGAAGCCCGTGCGCGCCATGGGGTAGAAGCCCCAGATGGCCTGGGCCATGAACAGCTTGCTGAAAAATCCCACCAGGGCCACGGCGAAGCCGCTCCAGGCCACGATCTTGAGCAGCCGCCGGGCGCGGTGGCGGTCGGTGTGGTAGTTGACCACCACCAGAAAGACCAGCAGCCCGCCCAGCAGCTTCAGCAGCTCCAGCCCGGTGGCCGACGCCGACTGGCTCAGCGGCTGCCAGTCGCCGGCCAGCGGGGTGCCGGCGCGGGCCGCCGCCAGCGCGTCGCCGGCGCCCGGACTCAACGCGGCCACCAGGCCGGGCGGCAGCGGCACCAGCTGCAGCGCCGTCCAGGCCGCGGCCACCAGCAGCACCAGGCCCAGCGGGAACAGCTTCAGCTCGTTGCCGTGGCGCCGGGTGCGCCACAGCAGCAGGCCGAAGGCCAGCGCCGCCAGCAGCAGCATGCCCAGCACGGTCCACAGGTGCACGGTGCCGATGGCCAGCGGCGCGGCCAGCACCAGCAGCGCCACCACCGCCTCCAGCGGCCAGCTCGACCGCGGCGGCGGCTGCTCGATGCGCTCGCCGTTCTCATCGCGCGCGCGCTTGCGCTTGTGGTAGGGCATGGGCGTCCCTCGCTCGTGCTGCCGTCCGTGTTAGCAGGGAATACGGGCCGGCGCAACGAAACGGCGGCGACGCGGGGCGAAGGGTGGGGGCCGATCGGGAGAATCACTCCTCGCCGCACAGCCCCTCGATGCAGGCGGCCAGCTCGCGCTCGCCGATGGGCTTGTTCAGGAAACGCTCGACCAGCCCGTCGTCGAGGTGCACCCGGATATCGGGCACCGGCCCGCCCGAGATCAACACCCGGTGACAATCCGGACACAGCAGGCGCGCCTGGGCCAGCAGCCACAGCCCGTCGTGCTCGGGCATCTTGTAGTCGCTGATCAGCACGGCGAAGGGCTCGCGCTGCAGCTGCTCCAGCGCCCCGCGGGCGCTGTCGGCCACCGCCGGGGCATAGCCGCACCGCTGCAGGCCGCGCTGCAGCGCGCCGAGCACCAGGGGCATGTCGTCGACCAACAAGATCCGCAGCCCGTCTTCGCCCACGACCATCCTCCCGCGCATCCCCGCCGCAGCTGATGTCAAGATTGTTCGATCGCCCGGCCCGGCTCACGCCCGCGCATAATGTGTCGCGCCGGGCCACCCGCAACTGAGAGCTACGATGATGGAGCCTACTATGTCCCTGGTGCGGATGACAAGCGCTGATTTTGACTACAATGCAGCGATGGGTCATCCTGGACCCACTCGACACGGAGGATCGCCACCGCATGCCACGCCGCACCAGCCACCGCCACGAGTACCTTGCCCTCGGCCGCCGGCTGCGCGAGCTGCGCCGCCGCCACGGCTGGACACAGGGCGATCTGGCCGACAACGCCGGGTTGAGCGTCAGCTACGTGGCCGAGATCGAGCGCGGCGGGCGCAACCCCTCGCTCGAGACCCTGATGAACCTGGCCGCCGCGCTCAACGTCAGCGCCGGCTTTCTGGTCAACGGGCAGAGCGTCCGCGTGCCGGTGGCCCTGGGCGCGCTGTGCGAGCAGTGGGAGCTGCTCAGCGACGATCAGCGCGACGCGGTGCTGCGGGTGGCCGCCCTGTTCGCCGACCACGAGGACACCGGCCGCCGCAGGCCCGAGCAGCCGCCGGACGATCCGAGCCGCTCCGGCCGCAGGCGCGGCTGACTACGGCCAGACCAGCACCACCGCGGCCTGACCGCGCACCAGCCCCGGGCCGCGCTCGCCGAAGCCGGCCCGGGCGGCCGCGCGCCGAAAGGCGACGTTCTCCGGCCGCGTCCGGGCCACCACCGCCACCGGGCCGCACTCGGCGCGCAGCCGCTCTAGCCCGGCGGCGATGGCGGCCGCGCCCAGCCCGCGGCCGCGGGCGGCGGCCGCCAGGCTGATGCCCAGCTCCCAGCGCTGGCCGCGGCGCACGAAGCGCACCAGCCCCAGCGGTACGCCGGCCGCGTCCTCGACCACGTACAGCCGGCTGTCGGGGTCGCGCAGCCGGGCGGCGAACCAGGCGCCGTGCGCGGCCGGTCGGATGGGCTCGCCGGCGAACGACATGGCCCGGGTGGTGGGCTCGTTGGCCCAGGCCAGCACGCGGTCGCGGTCGGCCGCGGTGGCCGGGCGCAGCGCGATGGGTTCCATGCCCGCAGCATACACCGCCTTCGGGCTGATTTGACAGAACCAGCGCCGTTGACTCGGCACCAGCACCGGCCGTACCATCGCCGGCATGAGACCCGAGGATCTGAAAGAGTTGCTGCCCGCCGTCGTGGCGCTGGCCCGCCACGCCGGCGCGGCCATCCTGGACATCAAGCGCAAGGCGGTGGCCGACGTCGAGACCAAGGCCGACGGCTCGCCGGTCACCGCGGCCGACCGCGCCGCCCACGACATCATCGTCGCCGGCCTGAGCGCGCTGGAGCCGCGTTTCGCGGTGCTCAGCGAGGAGGGCGACCTGCAGGCCACCGCCGAGCGCATCCGGGCCGCGCCCGATACGCCCTTCTGGCTGGTCGACCCGCTCGACGGCACCAAGGAGTTCGTGCACGAGCTCGGCGAGTACACCGTCAACATCGCGCTGGTGGAAAACGGCACCCCGGTGCTGGGCGCCGTCCATCCGCCCGAGCAAGACCGGGTCTACTACGCCGCCCGCGGCTTCGGCGCGCACCGCCGGGACGGCCGCGCCGACCCGCAGACCCTGGCGGCCAACGCCCGCCAGCGGGAAGCCCGGGTGGTGGCCAGCCGCTCGCACCTCAACGACGCCACCCGGGCGCTGATCGACCGGCTGTCGACCGGCACCGGCGGGGTGGAGCTGGTCCAGCGCGGCTCCTCGGTCAAGCTGTGCGCGGTGGCCGAAGGCAGCGCCGACGTCTACCCGCGGCTGGCGCCGACCTTCATCTGGGACACCGCGGCCGGCTGCATCGTGGCCCGCGAGGCCGGCTGCGCCGTGGTCGACCCGAGCGGTGCGCCGCTGGACTACACCCCGGCCGGCGATCTGCGCCAGAGCCACTTCATGGTCTACACCCAGCGCCGGGCCGACATCGCCGCCGCCATGCGGGCCGAGATCGAGCGCGGGCGCGGCTGAGCCCGCCCGAGGAGCCGAACCATGCGCATCGCCGTGCTGGGCGCCGGGCCCATCGGCACCTGCTTCGCCACCGTGCTGGCCGAGACCGGCAACGACACCCGGGTCTACGACATCGACCCCGAGCGGGTGGCCGCCATCGCCACCGGCCGGCTGCCGTTCTACGAGCGCGGCCTGGGCGAGCTGCTGGAGCGCAACATGCGCGCCGGCCGGCTGCGCTTCGGCTCCGACCCGGCCGCGGCGCTGGCGCCGGCCGAGGTGGTCTTCGTCGCCGTGGACGCGCCGGCGGGCGCCGGCGGCAGCACCGACACCGGCCGGGTGGAGGCGGCCTGCGCCGAGGCGGCCGCGCATACCAGCGGCGCGCCGGTGCTGGCGGTGATGACCACCCTGCCCATAGGCAGCTGCGCCCGGCTGCAGGCCCGGCTGGACGCCGCCGCTGCGGGCCGCGGCATACAGCTGGCCTACACCCCGATCTTCGCCCAGGAGGGCCGGCTGATCGGCGACCTCTCCAAGCCCGACCGGGTGCTGATCGGCTGTGTCCACCGGCGGGCGCGCGAGGTGCTGGCCGACCTGTACGCGCCTTACCTGCGCACCAACCGGCCGCTGCTGGTGATGGACCCGGCCTCGGCCGAGGTGTGCAAGCTGGCCGTCAACGGCGTGCTGGCCTCGCGGGTCAGCTTCATCAACGAGGTGGCCCGGCTGTGCGACGCCTGCGGCGCCGACGTGATGCAGGTGCGCCGCGGGGTGGGCTTCGACCGGCGCCTGGGCGCGAGCTTTCTGTTCCCGGGCATCGGCTACGGCGGGCCGCGCTTTCCGGCCGCCGTGCGCGATCTGGTGGCCGCCGGCCGGGGAGCCGGGCTGGAGATGGACATGCTGGCCACCACCGACGCGGTCAATGCCGCCCAGCCGCAGCGGGTGGCCGAGCGGCTGCGCGAAGGGCTGGGCGGCGAGCTGGCCGGCCGGCGCATCGGCCTGTGGGGGCTGGCGTTCAAGGCCGGCACCGACGACGTCACCGCCGCGCCGGCGCTGGCCGCAGCCGAAGACCTGCTGGCTGCCGGCGCCCGGGTGACCGCCTGCGACCCCGAGGCCGAACGCGCCGCCCGGGCGGTGGCGCCCGCCGGGCTGGCCATCGTCGACGACGCCTACGAAGCGGCCGGCGGCGCCGAGGCGCTGGTGGTGGCCGTGGAGTGGGGCCCGTACCGCCGGCCCGACTACCAGCGGCTGGCCGCTGGAATGGCCGGCCGGCTGATCATCGACTGCAAGAACGTGCTCGATCTCGACGCCGCCACCGCGGCCGGCTTCGACGTGCTGGGCATAGGCCGCCGCGGGCGTTTGGGGGCTATTGCGTAACGGTCGCGGTGCTCGGGGGACCGCGCCCGCCGCAACCGCCACGAGATGCCCCCGCATACCCGGCGCGAGCTACGGCCCGGCCAGCAGCGAACGGGCCAGCTCGAGCTGGCCGCAGGCCGCCAGCGCGGCGGCCAGCGTGCGGCGGGTGGTCGCCGCGTCCACACAGGCCACCGCCCGGCGGGCATGGGCCAGGGCCAGGGCGGGCTCGCGGCGCAGCAGCGCGCGGCGGGCCAGCCCCTGGTGGTGGGCGGCCAGCCGGTGCACGCGGCGCAGCGGGCCGAGATCGACGCCGCAGCGCGGGCAGGCGGCGCCGGCCGGATCGAGCGACCGGCGGCAGGCCGGGCAGGCCGCCGGAGAGACCACGCCGGCGGCTGGCTCACTCGAGGTAGAACAGGACATCGGACAGCTCAGCCTCGATCTCGGCGATGGCCTGCTCGTCGCCGGCCGCGACCGCCCCGTCGAGCCGCTCGATGAGCTGCTCGACCTCGTCGCGGTCGGCCGCCGAGACCCGTTCGCGCAGCTCGGCCCAGCGCGCGCGCAGCGCCGCCGCGGGCTGGCCCGGGCCCTGCTCCGGCACCGGTTCCGCGGCAGCGGTGCCGGCCGGCGGCTTTGGCCCGGCGCCCAGCGCCCGCTCGACGCGCTCGGCCGCCGCGGCCACCTGATCGGCGTCCAGCCGCTCGAACGCGTTCTCGATCACCACCCCTTTCGCGCGTCCGGTGTGCCGCTCGGTGACCGACACCTGCAGGATGCCGTCGAGATCCAGCGTCAGGTCGAACAGGATGGGGCTCTCGGCCGGCGCGGTCGGGTCGAGCCCATCGGCGGTGAAGCGGCCCAGCTCCAGGTTGTCGCGCGCATCCTCGCTCTCGCCCTGGTAGATCTTGACGTCCACCGCTGGCTGGCCCTCGTGCACGGTGTAGAACACCTCGGTCTGGCGCACCGGCAGCGGGCTGTTGCGGCGGATGATGGGCCTGAAGCAGTGCGGCGACAGCTCGCCGTCGAGCACGCCGAGGTACGCCGTGCCGAAGGTGAACGGGGTGACGTCGACCAGGATGCCGCCGCAGCTGCGGCCGGCGATTCGTTCGGCCTGCAGCGCGGCGCCCATGGCCACCGCCCGGTCGGGATCGACGCCGGCGGCCGGGGCGACGCCGAAGCCTTCGGTGATCATCTGGGCCACCAGCGGCGTGCGGCTGGCCCCCCCGACCAGGATCACCGAGGCCAGGTCGCGGGCCAGCAGGCCGGCGTCGTCGAGCGCGCGCTGGATCGAGTCCTTCGTCTGGCTGACCAGCGGCTCGATCAGCGCCTCGTACTCGTGCCGCGACACCTCGTCGTCGAGGTTGTGCCCCACGCCGTCGACCTCCAGCAGCTGCTCCAGCATGACCCGGGCGTAGGACTCGACCGACAGGCGCACCTTGGTCTCCTCGGCCGCGCGCAGCAGCCGCGCGCCGGGGCCGATCTCGCTGCGCGGATCGGCCCCGGCCTCGCCGGAGAAGCGCTCGGCCAGCCAGCCGGCCAGCAGCTCGTCGAAGTCGTCGCCGCCCAGGTGGCTGTCGCCGCAGGAGGCCAGCACCTCGGTCACCTCGCCGCGGGAGCGCACCACCGAGACATCGAAGGTGCCACCGCCCAGGTCGTAGACCAGGTCGATGCGCTCCTGTGTGCCGCCCGGGTCGTAGCACAGCGCGGCCGCGGTCGGTTCGTGCAGGATGCGCTCGACCCGCAGCCCGGCCACCTCGCCCGCCTCCTTGGTGGCGCTGCGCTGGGCCTCCGAGAAGTAGGCCGGCACGGTAATGACGGCCCGCTCGACGGCGCGGCCGAACCGCTGCTCGGCCGCGCGTTTGAGCCGGCCCAGGATCATGGCCGATATCTCCACCGGCGCGTACCGCTGGGCGCCGAGTTCGAGCTGGACGTCCTCGCCCATGCGGCGCTTGACCGAGCGAACGGTGCGCTCGGGGTAGAGCCGGTACTGGTTGGCCGCGGCCGCTCCGACCAGCAGCTCGCCGGCCGCATCCAGGCCCACCACCGAAGGCATCAGCGGGGAGCCGTCGACCGGTACCAGCTCCGGCCGGCCCGATTCGACCACCGCCAGGCTCGAGTTGGTCGTCCCCAGATCGATGCCCACCACCAGTTCATCGATTGCCATCATCGCTCCCTTCGCCGTTGACCCGGCATCCGGTCGACCGGTTGACCACCACCCTGGCCGGGCGCAGACACTCACCGCCGGCCCGCCAGCCGGGTTCGACCTCCTCGACCACCTGGCCGTCGGCCAGCTCGGGCCGCTCGACAGCTCCCAGCGCCTCCATGCAGGCCGGGTCGAACACGCGGCCGGCCACGCGCTCGATGCCGCGCTGGGCCAGGTGCTGCTCGGCCCGCTGGCGCACCAAGTCCACCGCCTCGGCCAGGGCCGCCAGCTCCGGCGCGCCCGCACCGCCGGCGCTGCGCCGGCCGGCCCGGCTCGACAACCGCGCCAGCCGGCCGGCCAGGTCCATCAGCGCCTCGGCGCCGTCGGGCCGCGGCCCGGCCGGGGCCGGCTGCTGCGCTGCGGCGCGCTCGAGCCGCTCGACGCGCTCGACCAGCTCGCGGTCGGCTCGGGTCAGAGCGCGCAGATCCGCGCGCACCGCGGTCAGCTCGGCGACCAGGCTACGCAGGTCTACCGCCGGCACCGGCGGAGCCGGCGGCTCGCCCGCGGCCCGCCCGGCGGCGATCTCGGCCGCCAGCACCTCGCGCAGGCGCGGCTCCAGCGCCGGCCAGCCGAGCCGGTCGCCCAGGCGCCCGATCGCCCGCCGGGCCCGGGATGCCAGGGGCCAGCGGGCGATCAATCCGCCTTCCCCCCGCCTAGCAGGCCGGCGAACTCTGCCGGCGCCAGCCGCCGCCGCTCGCCAGCCGCCAAGGCGGCCACCTTCTCCTCCGCCAGGCTGCGGCCCCTCTCGTCGATGTAGAACAGCCGGGCAGCGATCCGGTCGCGCCGGGTGCGCAGCCGCTCGTAGGCGGCGCGTATGACGATGAAGCGCTCCGGATCGACATCCGGCGGGTGGCTGGCGACCAGCTCGTGGTACCGCCGGGCCACCTGCTCGTCGCTGGCCTCGAGATCCAGGCCCAGGGCGAAAAAGGGTTCCATGTGTGACCTCCTCGCATGCCCCCGGTGCCGGCCGGCTCAAAACGGCAGCTTGCCCTGGCCGGCGCCGCGGCGCTTTCCGGGCCGGCGGGTGCGTCTCGCGGTGCCGCCCTGGCCGCGCTTGAGCAAGGCGCGCACCCGCCGATCGAGTCGCTCCAGCTCCTGCACCAGCTCGCCGGGCTCGGCGCCGGCCTGCTGCTGTGCGGCCCTCGCCTGCTGCAGCTCCTCCAGCGCCCGGGTGAAGTAGGCGGCCGGCCGGCCGCAATCGAGCGCCCGCTGGTAGCGGGCGGCCACGAAGGCCGGCCGGCCGGGATGCAGCCGCTGGGCCTGCTCGGCCAGCGCCAGGGCCGGCTCACCGGCCGGGCACAGGGCCAGGGCGCGATCGAGCTGGGCGGGCTCCAGCAGGCGCTCGGAGCCGGCCGCGAGCGCCCGTTCGACCAGGGCCTCCAGCCCGGGCGGCCTGTCCGCAGCGGCGTCGCCGTACGCGGCGGGCAGCTCGAGCAGCCCCAGCAGCTCCTCTGGTTGCGGCGGCGGCGGCTCGGGCGGCAGCGGGTCGAGCCGTCCCGGCAGCCGCCCCCGCCGCCTGCCGTGCAAGCGCCGCCGGGCGGCCAAAAAGTGGCCCGCCCACAGCCAGGGGCGCGGATCGGCCTGCAGCGCCTCGTCCTTGAGCGCAGCGGCCTGCTCTTCGCGCCGCGACAGGTCCTCGAAGGCGGCCGCCTCGGCCTGCGCCTCGATCCGCGCCTTGGCCGGGCAGCCGGACACGCCGGCGGCCTGCCGGTAGCACTTGCGCGCCCGCTCCATTCGGCCGGCGCGCATCTGCTTGCGGGCCTTGGCGCACAGCAGCCGCGCCTGGCGGGCGCGGGTGCGGCGGTTGAGCGGCTCGACGGCGGCGGCGCGCCGGATGTGGCGCAGCGCCTTGTCCAGCGCACCGCGCTGCTCGGCCCCGGCGGCCGCGGCCAGCAGGGCCTCGGGGTGGTCGGGAAAGCGGGCGGCGAAACGCTCGAGCACCCGGGCCCGCTCAGCCTTGACGCCCTGGCGCTCGAGCAAGTCGAGCAGTGCGCGCCAGGTGTGCAGGTCCTCCGGGTCCAGCTCCAGGGCCTTTTCCAGGTGATGGCGCGCATCCTGGCGCTGCTGGCCGGCGACGTCGTGGCCGAACAGCAAGGACAACAGCGAGCCGCTCGGCTCCTCGGCCATCGCGGCCAGCCGTTGTCCGATCCGGGCGTGCACGGCGGCCAGGACCGCCCGGCCGGCGCGGATCTCCGGCGGCAGGTCGGCGAGTTCGTGGCTGTAGTCCAACCAGAAGCCCAGCGCCTCATCCCGGTCGCCGTCCAGCTCGTAGACCAAAGCGCCCAGCCCCGACAGCTCTGGATCGTCGGCGCCGCCGCCCAGGCTGCGCTCGATCCGTTCCAGGATCTGGTACGGCTCCACGCCGAGCGCGCTCAACGCGCCGGCCAGGTCCCGGCGCAGGGCACGGCGCAACCCGGCCGATCCGTCGCCCGCCACCCGGCGGGCCACGCGCAGGGCGCGGTTGGGCCGTCCGCCGGCCAGCTCGCGGCCGACCGCCGCGTAGGCGGCGGCCTCCAGCGCGTGCCCGGCGCCCAGCGCGCGCAGGCAACGGGCCGTCGCCGGCCCGGGCTCGACGCCCGGGTCTGGCTCGATGGCATAGAGCACGGCCTCGGCCAGCGGGCCGAAGACGCGATCGCCGGCCAGCGGCGCGAAGGCCCGGGCCGCCTCGGCGTCGCGGCGGCGGTACCAGGCCGACAGGCCGCGCAGCGCCAGCCGGGCCGGGCGCAGCGGCGAGCGCAGGCCGATCGGCCGCAGCGCGCGCAGGCCCGCCTCGTCGCGGCCGGCGGCGATGTGTTCGGCGGCGGTGCGCACCACCAGGGCCTCGGTGGCGAACCGGCTCTCGATGCGCCCGAGCCGCTCGCAGCTGGCGGCGTCCAATCCGAGCACGGCCGCGCCCAGCGCCTCGCCGACCGCCTGGTGCTCGCGGCCGGCGGCGTCGAGCTTCTCGATCTCCGCCACCAGCCAGGCCGGCCGGTTCGCGGCCAGCCAGCGCAGCCGGGGCCCGGACACGCGCCCGGTACGCGGCCACAGCCGGTCCAGCAGCTGCTCGACCTGGGCATCGTCACCGGCCGCTGCAGCGCTGGCCAGCCGCTTGAGTTCGTTGTCGCGCCGGCGCCGGGCCCGGCGCGCACCGCCGGCCGCGCCGCCAGACCCGGCGGCCTGGGTGCCGCCGGCCCGGCCAGCGGAAGCCTCGCCGGCCGGTCGCTTTTTCTTCTGGCGGCGCCTGGCCTTGCTGCTCTTGCCGGCCAAAACCAAACCTCCTTCGCCAAGAGCGTCCCACCGGCCGCTCCTCGCTGCTGGCCTTTAACACAGCAGCCCGCCGCCGGCAAGGACGCACCCGTTTTCCCAGCGTCCGCCGCCGCATCCGTCACCGATCGCGCCCCCGCGCCAAGGCCGCCCGCTCAGTCCACGATGCGCAGCGTGTTGCCCACCTCGTCGCGCCGCTGCTCGCCGGGCGGGAAGGGCCCGGCCAGCAGCTCGCCGCAGCGGGCGATGCCGGCGATGAGCGCCTCGGCCGCCGCGCCGCGGGCCAGGCCGGCCTCGATCTCGGCGCACAGCTGCTGCCAGTGCTCGGGCGGCAGCCGGCGGCTGATGGCCGTATCGCCCAGCACCCGCACCTGCCCCTCGAACAGCGAGACGTAGATCAGCACCCCGGTGCGCCCGCTGGTCTCGAGCACCCCGTGCTCGACGAACACCCGGGTCGCGGCCCGGCCCACCTGCTGCTCCATGCGCGCCCGCGACGCGAACAGGCGTTGCAGCCAGCCCCACTGCCCGGCCACGGCCACGCCCAGCCAGAAGCCGCCGCCCAGCACGCCCAGCGCCAGCAGCATGCCGAAGCCGGTCACGCTGACCACCGGCGGGTACCAGGTGCCGGCCGAACCGCCCGGCAGCATCAGCCACCACAGCAGAAACAGCCCCAGCCCGGCGCAGACCAGCCCCACCAGGTCGGCCGCCCGCTCGTAGGCGCCGCTGGCCGTCGCCACCACCGGCACGATCTCGG
>CAYVQE010000142.1:7751-15537 GCA_964454005.1 uncultured Myxococcales bacterium | reverse complement strand
CTCGGTCGGCTCGGTCGGCTCGGTCGGCTCGGTCGGCTCGGTCGGCTCGGTCGGCTCGGTCGGCCCGGCCGGCGTTGCCAGCAGCGCCAGGCCCAGCAGGCAGCTCGCTGCGTCCACCCGCGCCGCCCGGTCTCAGTGCGCGTCCTCGGAGGCGGCCGAAGAGTCCTCGTCCGGCCGCTCCGGCGCCTTGCCGGCATCCGCCTCGGCCTCGGCCTCCGGCCGGCGCAGGATGCGCAGCTTGTCCTCGACCGGGCCCGAGCCGGATTTACCCTCGGCCTCCTCGCGGGCCTCGAGCAGCTTGGTGTGGGTGTCGATGGCGCCCTGCAGGCGCGAGATCAGGTTGGTCTGCTGGGAACGCAGCCGCTCGACCTCCTCGCGCAGATCCTCGACCTCGCGGTCCCGGTCGAGCCCCAGCAGGTCGGCCTGGGCTTCCAGGATCTCCTGGATCTGGGCGTGCAGCCGCGACCGGCGCTGGCGCAGCTGCTCGACGCTGACGAACAGCGACTCGGCCTTTTCCTCGTGGACCTCGTGGAGCAGCTTGCGGTGCGAGTCGATCACGCCGCCCAGGGTGGTGCGCAGCTGCTCGCGCTGGCGCTTCATCTCGTTGATGTCCTCGATGATCTTGACCAGCCGGTCGTTGGCCGCGTGGATGATCTTCTCGGCCTGGATCTCGGCCCGCGAGATGATCACCTCGGCCTCCTTGCGGGCGCTCTCCTTGATGTCGTCGGTGATCCGCTGGGCGGTGATCATCGTCTCTTTCAGCGTCCGCTCGCGCTCCTTGTACTCCTCGATGCGGCGCTGGGAGCGCGCCAGCTCCTCCTTGAGCTCGTTGTTGTCGCGCATCAGCGTCTCGAGCTCGTCGGAGACCAGGTTGAGGAAGGAGTCGACCTCGCGGCCGTCCAACCCGCGCAGGGAACGCCGGAACTGCTGCTGTCGAATGTCGATCGGGGTGATCTTCATGCCTGTCCACCTCCGCCGAATGGGTGCCAGATCTCCCGCTCCACCAGCAGGTCGACCGTCTCGCCCAGCGGCAGTCCTACCACATTGGTATACGAGCCGTCGATGGCGCGGACCAGCAGCGCCCCCAGCCCCTGGATTCCATAGGCCCCGGCCTTGTCCATGGGCTCGCCGCTGGCCAGGTAGCCCTCGATCCAGTCGGGGGCCAGCTCGCGGAACGACACCCGGGTGCGCGCCAGCAGCTCGGCCGGCCGGCCGTCGCCGGCCCGTTGCAGGCAGACCGCGGTCAGCACCTCGTGATCGCGGCCCGAGAGCTGCTGCAGCATGCGCCGTCCGTGGGCCACGTCGCGGGGTTTGCCCAGCAGGCGCTCGCCGAGCACCACGCTGGTGTCGGCCCCCAGCACCCAGCTGCCCGCCGGACAGCGCTCGGCCACCTCGCGGGCCTTGTGCCGGGCCGCCCGGCGGGTGTAGGCGGCCGCATCCGCATCCGCCAGCCGATCCTCGTCGACCCGGCTGGGCTCGACCCGATGGGGAATGCCGGCCAGCTCGAGCAGCGCGCGCCGGCGCGGGGATGCCGACGCCAGGACCACGATCGCGGTCGGCTCGGCGCTGGGGCCTTCGGTGGCCATCGACCCGATCGTAGGCCATGGATCCCGAGGGGTCAAGAATCCCGGCTCAGGCGTTGACCCCGGGTCGGGTTTGGCGGCACAATAATCGCCTCACGGGGAAAGCGACCAGTGCAGCGGGACGATCTGCTCAAAGAGATGACGCGCACCATCGATGAGCTGCGCGCCTTCAACGAGATCGGCAAGACGCTGACCTCCACGCTGGACATCTCCGAGGTGCTGGCCATCATCATGGAGAAGATCAGCCAGTTGCTGCGGCCGACCAACTGGTCGCTGCTGTTGCTGGACGCCGGGCGCGAGGAGCTGGTGTTCGAGATCGCCGTCGGCGAGGGGGCCGAGAAGCTCAAGGGGGTGCGGCTGCCGGTGGGCCAGGGGGTGGTGGGCTGGGTGGCCGAACGGGGCGAGCCGCTGCTGGTCCGCGACGCGCACCGCGACGAGCGGTGGTGTGAAAAGATGGACGAGGTGACCCAGTTCCAGACCCGGTCCATCCTGTGTGCCCCGATGAAGGTCCGCGAGGACGTGCTCGGCGTGATGGAGCTGGTCAACGCGCAGCCCGACGCATACAGCGAGGCCGATCTGCGCATGCTCGATTCGCTGGCCGACTTCGCCGCCATCGCCATCGAGAATGCCCACAACTTCCAGCGGGTCCAGGAGTTGACGGTGACCGACGACGTCACCAACCTCTACAACTCGCGCTATCTGCACGAGGCGGTCGAACGCGAGTTTCAGCGTTCGCGCCGCTACGGCCACCAGTTCGGCGTGATCTTCCTGGATCTGGATCACTTCAAGGCCATCAACGATCGGCACGGTCACCTGGTCGGCTCGCAGCTGCTGGGCGAGGTGGGCGAGCTGATCCTGCAGAACGTGCGCCAGGTCGACATTCCAACCCGGTACGGCGGCGACGAGTTCGTGCTGATCCTGCCCCAGACGTCGAAGGACCAGGCCATCCACGTGGCCCGCCGGCTGCGCCTGGCCTTGAACGAGTCCCGTTTCATGGTCGACCAGGGGCTGGATATCCGGGTGACCGCCTCGTTCGGCGTGGCGGCCTATCCGGAGGACGCGGTGACCAAGGAAGACGTGCTGCGCCAGGCCGACGAGGCCATGTACCAGGTCAAGCAGACCACCCGGGATGGAATCCAGATCGCCGCCTCGCGACAGGAGGCCGCGGCGGCCGGCGAAGCCGCATCGGCCGGCGAGGCCAGCTGACCCGTCCGCCCGGACTTCCGGTTCAAGCATGGGGGGGGTCGCATTTGACCCACTGGTGTTGATCCGACCCCAGCCATTGATGCCATAATAACCCAGGTGGGGTTGTCGAAGACCCAGGTCCTGCTCCGGCACGGCCTGCCCGTATTGAGAAGACTTTCGTTTACAGGCAATTGTGAATCAGCGGGCGGGGGCGGATGAATGGTATGGTTCTGGCAACCATGTGGATCGTGCGCATTCGTCTGCCGCCCTGGCATGGAGGTCCGACATGAGCCAACCGTGTGTCCTTTTCGTGGACGACGAGCCGAATGTCCTCAGCGCGCTGCGCCGCGCATTGCGGCGCGAGCCCTACAGCTGTCTGTTCGCCGAGGGGCCGGACGAGGCCCTGGAGCTGCTCGGTGAAAACGACATCGATCTGGTGGTCTCCGACCACCTGATGCCCGCGATGGACGGTTTGACCTTCCTGAAGAAGGTCCGCGAGATGTACCCGCAGGTGGTGCGGATCATCCTGACCGGCCACGCCGATCTGGAGATGGCCATCGAGGCCATCAACGAGGGCGAGGTCTACCGTTTTTTGACCAAGCCCTGGAACGACGTGGAGCTGAAGATCACCCTGAAACAGCTGCTCGATTTCATCGAGGTGCGGCGGCAGAACCAGCTGCTGATGGACACGGTGGACAAGCAGCGCAAGTTCATCGACCGCATGGACGCCGAGCATCCGGGTATCTTCGAGGTCGAGCGCGACGATTCGGGGGCCATCGTGCTGGATCTGGAACTGGACGACTGACCGGGGGCCGTCTTGACCAGCTGCTTGATCATCGACGCGGACGCCGAGTCGCGCGCCGCGGCCCGGGCGGTGCTGGCCCAACGCGGCCTGCAGACCCGGGAGACCGGATCGGGCGCAGCCGGGCTGGCGGAGGTGGCCCGCGAGCCGGTGGATCTGGTCTTGCTCGATCTGCGGCTGCCGGACCGCTCCGGCTTCGAGCTGCTGCCGCACCTGGTGGGCCCGGAGCAGGATCACATGGTCATCGTGACCGTGGCCGATGCGGGCCTGGAGCAGGCCCTGCGGGTGCTGCGCGCCGGCGCCTGCGATTTTCTGCCCAAGCCGGTGGAGCCGGCCGCCCTGACCGCCGCGGTGGGCCGGGCGCTGACCGCCCTGACCACCCAGCGGCGCATGCAGCACCTGGCGGGTCTGCTGCAGCAGCGCGTCCGGGACCTGTCGGTGGTCAACCAGATCTCGCAGCTGATCGTGTCCAGCCGGCCGATGGACGAGTGGATCGACGAGGTCCTCCGCGCATCCTGCGATTACATCGGCGCCGAGGCGGGCTCGCTGCTGCTCCACGATCGCGACAGCGATACGCTGAGCTTCTACGTCACCACCGGGCCCGAGCGGGAGAAGGTCAAGCAGGTGCGCCTGGCCCGCGGCGAGGGGGTCGCCTGGTGGTGCTTCGAGCACGGCCGGCCGGTGCGCGTCGACCGCGTGCAACAGGACGAGCGCTTCGACGACAGCGTCGATGAGAAGACCGGCTTCGTCAGCCACCACATCGTCGCCGCGCCGGTGGTGGTGCGCGACGAGTGCATCGGGGTGATCGAGCTGCTCAACCACCGCGGCCCGGGGCCGTTCGACGACGACGACCTGCAGCGGCTGGTCGAGCTGTCGAGCCACCTGGCGGTGGCCACCTACAACGCCCTGGTGGTGCGCGACCTGAAGCGCTCGCGCGAGGAGCTGGCCCGCTGGTCCCAGGAGCTCGAGCTGACCGTGGAGCAGCGCACGCGGGCGCTGAAGCGGGCCACCGAGACCAGCCGGCTGGTGCGCGAGGACCTGGCGCGCACCCACCGGGTCATCCAGCGCACCCAGGAGGCCCTGATCGAGCGCGAGAAGATGGCGTCGCTGGGGCTGTTGGCCGCCGGGGTGGCCCACGAGATCAACAATCCGCTGGGCTTCGTCAACGCCAACCTGGCGGTTCTCGAGGACTACACCCGGGGGCTGCGCCACCTGGCGGCGGTGCTGATCCACGCCGATCGGCCGGGCGCGGCCGCCGACCGCAAGCGGGCGCGGGCGATTCTGGAAGAGGCGCAGCGGGTGGTGCAGCAGGAACAGCTGCCCGAGGTGATCGATGACCTGGGACCGCTGTTCGAGGAGATGCGCAACGGGCTGGTGCGCATCCAGTCGACGGTCGAGCAGCTGCAGATGTTCGCCGAGCACGGGCGGTCGGACGGCGAGGAAGGGGTGGAGCTCAACGCCGAGGTGCGGCGCCTGGTCGAGCTGGTCCAGGGTTCGGGCAATCGGGCGCTGCAGGTGCAATTCGATCTCGGCGAGCTTCAGCCGGCGCAGCTGCCGGTGATGAGCCTGCGCCAGTGCTTGCTCAACGTGTTCGGCTTCTTCACCCGCCGGCGCGGCGGGTCCAGCCGCCTGGAGCTGGCCACCCGCCAGTGCCGGGGCCGGTTGGAGCTGGAGCTGGTCGACCGGTCGGTCGAGCTGGAGGACGTCGACCTGATCAATCTGTTCGAGCCGGTGGTCGACAGCGACGTCCAGCGCACCCCGGGCTCGCTGGGCCTGTGCGTGGCGCGCCAGATCGCCGAGGGGCTCGGTGGCGGTCTGGTCGCCAGCCGGCTGGAGCCGAAGGGGCTGTGCGTGCGGATGTGGCTGCCCGCAGAGGCTGAGCTGGCGGAGGCGGTTCGATGAGCGAGGTCAAGCCGATGGTGAACGATGCGGCCAGCCGGGCGACCGTGCTGCTGGTCGACGACGATCCGATGATTTTGAAGTCGTTGCGGCGCGCCTTGCACCGCGCCCCCTGGACGCTGCTGTCGGCGGGCTCCGGGGCCGAGGCGCTCGCGCTCATGGAGCGCGAGCCGGTCTGGGTGATCGTGGCCGATTACCGCATGCCCGAGATGGACGGGCTGGACCTGCTCAACCGCATCAAACAGCGCTGGCCCTTGGTCCAGCGGGTGATGCTGACCGGGGCGGCCAACTTGGAGGTCATCGAGCGGGCCGTGAACGAGAGCGAGGTCTACCGCTTTTTGAACAAACCCTGGAGCGACTCCCAGCTGCGGGCCACCGTGGGCGACTGCATCGACCGCGTCGCGCTCGAGCGCAGCAACGAGCGCTACCGGCGGGAACTCGCCGAGCGCAACCGCCAGCTGGAGGAGATCAACCGCGGGCTCGAGCACAAAGTCGAGCAGCGCACCGCCGCGCTGCTGCACGCCGAGAAGATGGCGGCCCTGGGGCGCATGGCCGGCGGGGTGGCCCACGAGATCAACAACCCGTTGGGCGGGATCCTGGCCTTCGCCCAGGTGCTGGCGCGCGATCTGGGCGGCGATGGCGAGCACGTCGAGGCGCTGGACACGATCCAGACCTGCGCCACCCGGTGCAAGACCATCGTCGACAACCTGCTGAGCTTTTCGCGCAAGCCGGCCTGCGAGGCGGGTGGCCGCCTGGCCATCAACGAGGTGGTCGAGGTGGCCATGGGCGTGGCCCGGCTGCACCCCAGGGCCAAGGACGCGCAGGTGGAGCTGGAGCTCGGCAGCGGGCTGCCGCCGGTGGTCGGCCGCGCCAGCATGCTGCAACAGGTGCTGGTCAATCTGCTGCAAAACGCCTTCCAGGCCGCGGCGGACGAACCCGAGGTACGGGTACGGACAAGCTGCGAAGACGGCGAGGTGATCGTCGCTGTCGGCGACCGGGGCAGCGGTATCGCGGATGATGTGTTGCCGCACATCTTCGAGCCCTTCTACACGACCAAGGAGACCGGACAGGGCACCGGTCTGGGCCTGTCGATCTGCTACGGCATCGTCCAGGAGCACGGCGGCCGCCTGGAGGTCGACAGCCGAGCTGGAGCGGGCACCATGTTCTTTCTGCGGCTGCCGATCGCAGCGTCCGGGGAGGAGGATCCGTGATGACCGAAAGCAACCGCCGCGCGCAGGAGCAGCCGCAGCTCAAGGTGTTGGTGGTCGACGACGAGCAGTTCATGCTGCAGGCCTGGAAGAAGATCCTGGCCGACCAACCCTGCGAGGTGCGCACCCTGTCCGATCCGAACGACGCCCTGCAGGTGGTCGCGGGCTGGCGGCCCGATGTGGCGGTGCTCGACATCCGCATGCCGGGTGTGTCGGGCATGGACCTGCTGCGCGAGATCAAGGCCATGGACGGTGCGGTCGCGGTCATCATGATGACCGCCTATGGCACGGTCGAGACCGCCGTCGAGGCGGTCAAGAACGGCGCCTACGATTACCTGACCAAGCCCTTCGGCAACATCGACTCGGCGGCGCTGACCGTGATGAAGGCGGGGAACCACCGCCGGCTGGTGCAGCGCAACCTCGAGCTCGAGAACATGCTCGATGTGCGCGACAGCTTCGAGGGCCTGGTCGGCTCCAGCCCCCAGATGGAGCGCGTGTTCGAGCTGGTCGAAGGTGTGGCCTACTCCAGCTCGACGGTCCTGATCCAGGGCGAGAGCGGCACCGGCAAGGAGTTGGTGGCACGGGCCATTCACCACCGCAGCCCGCGCCGCTCGCGGCCGTTCGTGGCCGTCAACTGTTCGGCGCTGACCGACACCCTGCTGGAGAGCGAGCTGTTCGGCCACGAGAAGGGATCGTTCACCGGCGCCTCGAGCGCCAAGCGGGGCCTGTTCGAGGTCGCCGACGGCGGTTCGATCTTCCTCGACGAGATCGGCGAGGTGCCCGCCCCGACCCAGGTCAAGCTGCTGCGCGTGCTGCAGGAAGGCGAGATGAAACGCGTCGGCGCGAACGAGATCCGGCGGGTGGACGTGCGGGTCATCGCCGCCACCAACACCGATCTGACCCGGGCCCGGCGCGAGGGCACCTTCCGCGAGGATCTCTACTACCGGCTCAACGTGATCACCATCGATCTGCCGCCGCTGCGCGACCGCTCCGGCGACATCCCCTTGCTGGCGCTGCACTTCCTGCGCAAGTACACCAGCCGCGCCAACAAGCAGATCGACTCGATCCAACCGCAAGCCATGGAGCTGCTGGAGCGCTACGGCTGGCCG
>CAYVQE010000142.1:0-7741 GCA_964454005.1 uncultured Myxococcales bacterium | reverse complement strand
CGCGAGCTCGAGAACGTCATCGAGCGGGCGGTCGTTCTCGGCCGCGGCCAGGAGATCGGCGACGGCGATCTGCCCGACGGCCTGCGCGGGCCCGGGCCCGCGCGCCGTGACAGCGCCACCGCCCTGGCCGATCTGACGTACCGCAAGGCCAAGGAGATCGCGGTCAGCGAGTTCGAACGCCGCTATGTCCAGGATGTGCTGAGCCAGTCCGAGGGCAACGTCTCGCAGGCCTCGCGGCGGGCCGGCATGGATCGCTCCAACTTCCGCCGCGTGATGAAGAAGTACGACATCGATCCGACCGCATACGGGCGCAAGCCCGACAACGCACGGAGGCAGCCGTGAAACCGCCGCCGACCGAAGACAAGGCCCCCAGCCGCGTTCGGCAGAAGGCGACCTTTGTGGTCGATGATCAGCCGAAGGTGCTGCTGGCGCTGACGCGCAGCCTGGCCCAGCTCGGCCACCCCAGCGAGAGCTTCACCCGGGCCGAGGACGCGCTGGGGCGCCTGGAGCGCCACCCGCCCGGCTGCGTGGTGGCCGACTACTACATGCCCGGGCTCGACGGCCTGGAGCTGCTCGAGCGGGTGCAGCGGTACGATCCCGCGATCGCGCGGGTGATCCTCACCGGCGGCCACGTCGACCAGAGGCTGCAGCGCGCCCTCGAATCGGGCACGGTGCAGATCCTGGTGCACAAGCCCTGGAACCTGCTCACCGTCGACGCCATGCTGGACCACGCGGCCCGCGGCTCCAGCGGGGTGGTGCTGGGCGGCACCGGCGGTGTGGCCGAGACCGCCGGCCGGCCGGCCGGCGAGCGGGCGCGGACCCAGCCGCCGCAGGTGTTGGCGGTCGTGGCCGGCGGCGCCGCATCGCCCGATCTCGCCCGGAACCTGGCCCGCATCAGCGCCGACCACCGGGCGGTGGCCGCCGCCGAGGCCGCGGCGGCGCTGCGGAGCGGGCGCTTCGACGTGGTGCTGGTGGACCTGGACGCCGAGGCGAGCCTGGAGGCCGTCGTCGCGCTCGGCGAAGTCGAGCCGCGGGCGCCGATCATCGGCTTGAGCAGCGGCGCCGACCGCGAGCGGGTGGCGGCCGCTTACCGCAGCGGGATCAGCGGCTTGCTGCATGAGCCGATCTCGCACCGGGCGCTGCTGGACGTGGTGCAGCGCAGCGTCCGGCTGGGCCGGGTGATGTTCGACTTTCTGGCCCGGCCGGAGCTGCAGGCGGTGCTCGAGGTGCAGCACGCCATCGCCGACGGCGTCGAGCAGGCGGGTCTACTGGACATGCTGCAGCAGCAGCTGATCCGGCTGACCGGGGCCGAGTCCGCCAGCGTCTTGCTGTTCAAGCCCGGCGAGCGCGACCTGCGCGTCGCCGCCAGCTACGGGCTAGATGAAGACGAGGTGCTCGGCCAGCGCGTGGCCGTGGGCGAGCGCGTCAGCGGTTGGGTGGCCGAGCACAACCAGCCGCAGCTGATCGTGGGCCCGGGCGAGGACGATCCGCGGTTGGCCGGCGTCGAGCGCCGGCGCGAGCCCAGCGCCGGACTCTGCCTGCCGCTACGCGGACGCGATTCGCTGGTGGGCGTGCTGTGCCTGAGCCGCTACGACAGCCAGGAGCTGTTCACCCGCGACGACATCGAGAGCGGGCTGTTGATGGGCAGCGAGGTGGCCCGGGCCATCGAGCAGCGCGCCGCCGAGGAGGAGCAGCAGGACATCGAACGCTCGCTGCTGCGGCGCGACAAGCTGGTCACCATCGGCGAGCTGGCCTCCGGCGTGGCGCACGAGATCAACAACCCCCTGGGCTACGTGCGCTCCAACATCAACTCGCTCAAGGAGTACTTCGACGACCTGCTGCCGGTGCTCGAGCTGCTGGCCGCTGATCCGCCGGCCGTCGAACGGGCGGCCGCCCGGGCCCGCGAGGCCGATGTGGCCTTCATCCTCGAAGACCTGCCGAGCTGCTTCCAGGAGACCACCAGCGGCCTCGAGCGGGTGCTGCAGATCGTCAACGACCTGAAGACCTTCACCCGCGACGACGCCGAGTCCCGCGAGCTGGCCGATCTGAACCAGGTGGTCGAGGGCGCGGTCAACATCATGTGGAACCAGATCAAGCACAAGGCCCAGCTCGATCGCGATCTGGGCCGGCTGCCGCAGGTGCCCTGCTATCCCTCCCAGCTCAGCCAGGTCTTCATGAACCTGCTCTACAACGCTGCGCAGGCGATCGAGCGCGACGGTCGCATCCGCATCCACACGCGGCTGGAGGGCGACTGGGCGCTGGCCGAGGTGGGCGATACGGGCTGCGGCATGAGTGAAGAAGTGCTGGCCCACGTGTTCGAGCCCTTCTACACCACCAAGCCCCGCGGAGTCGGCACCGGCCTGGGCTTGAGCATCGCGCGCAAGATCATGGAGCGGCACGGCGGTCACATCACCGCCAGCAGCACCCCCGGCGAGGGCACGACGTTCCGGCTGTCGCTGCCGCTGAAAGCCGGCAGGGCAGCAAAGTGAGCGAGGTGGATCATGGCCGATGAAGAACAGGGCAACCCGGCGGCCGCGGCCGCGGACGAGCAGCTGCCCGCGGTGCTGGTGGTCGACGACGACGCGGGCATCCTCAAGGCGGTCGAGCGGACCCTGCGCCGGCTGCCGGTCGAGGTCTTGGTGGCCGACAGCCCGACCGCGGCCATCCAGCTCCTCGGCGAGCGCGAGGTGGCGGTGGTCATCTCCGACTACATGATGCCCGGCATGAACGGGCTCGAGCTGCTGGCGCTGACCCGCCAGCGCTGGCCGCGCATCCAGGGCATGATGATGACCGCCTGCGACGACATCCGGGTGGCGGCCGACGCGGTCAACCGCCAGCTGGTCACCTCGTTCATCACCAAGCCCTGGGAGACCAAGGCCTTTCGCCAGGCGGTGGTCGACGCGGTGGAACGCTACCGCGAGTCCGCGCCGCAGTCACCGCGCAACGCGCTGGACAGCCAGTCGCTGGCCGCTGAGATGCGCCAGCAAGCGGCGGCGGCGGCCTTCTCGTTGGCCCGGGCGGTGGATGCGCGCGACCGCAACACCCACCTGCACTCGGAGCAGGTGGCCGCCTTCGCCCAGGTGATCGGCCGGGCCATGGGCTGTGGCGAAGAGGCGATCGAGGCGCTGCGGCTCGGGGGGCTGTTGCACGATCTGGGCAAGATCGGCATCCCCGACGGGGTGCTGCTCAAGCCCGGGCGCCTGACCGACGAGGAGTTCGCGGCGGTCAAGCGCCATCCGGTCATCGGCGAGTCGATCGTCGAGCCGATCGGGCTGTCCGCCGACATCCGGGCCATCATCCGCCAACACCACGAGAACCACGACGGCAGCGGCTATCCGGACGGGCTGTCCGGTGACACCATCTCGCCGCTGGCGCGCATCGTGCACGTGGTCGACGCCTACGAGGCCATGTCGTCTTCCCGGGTCTACCGCGAGGCGCTGGATCAGGAGTGGATCCGCACCGAGCTCGGGCGCTGCAGCGGGGGCCAGTTCGATCCGCGGGTGGTCGAGGTCTTTCTGGAGCAGCTGCGAGCGGGCGCGGTCGCGTCGGCCGCCCGCCGGGTGGAGGCCCCCTGAACCGGCTCAGCCGATGACGAAGGACTCCCGCTGGACATCGCCGCGTTCGAAGCGGCCCCGATCGTACTTGCGGAAGATGTCGTGGTCGGCCTTGCGCAGCATCCACTCGGCGGCCATCTTGCCGACCGCCGGGGCCATCATCATGCCGTGGCCGCCGAAGCCGTTGAGCTGGATGAAGCCGTCGACTTCATCCACCCGGCCGAGAATCGGCTGGCCGTCCGGGGTCTCGTCGTAGAAGCCGGCCCAGGTGCGCAGCACCCGCAGCCCGGCCAGCCGCGGCAGGATCTGGGTCATGGAACGGCACATGCGGCGCAAAAAGCCGAGCGACGAAGCGGTCTCCATCGAGGACGGCTCGTCGGGATCCGAGATACCGCCGCAGATCTCGCCGCGCATGGTCTGGCTGAAGTAGGTCCCGTTGGACAGGTCCGACACCATCGGGTCCAGGAAGGGCTTGAGCGGCTCGCAGATCAGGATCTCGTGGCGGTAGGGCTTGTTGGGCAGATCCACGCCCAGCATGCGGGCGATCTGCCACGACCAGGCGCCGGCGGCGTTGACCACCCGGCTGGTGGCGATGGAGCCGCGATCGGTGACCACCTTGGCGATCTCCCGGCCCCGGGTCTCGATGCCGGTCACCCGGGTGAAGGTATCGATCTCGACGCCCAGGTCCTGGGCCACCCGCGCCATGCCCCAGACCACCGGGAAGGGGAACAGCACCCCGTCGGTCGGGTTGTAGGCGCAGACCTCGATGCCTTCGGTCTGCAAGCCGTCGACCAGCCGGGCGGCCTCGCTCGGCTGGATCAAGCGCGACGGCACCCCGCAGCGGTTCTGCAGCGCGACGTTCTTCTCGAGCTGGGTGGCGCTGGCGCCGTCGCGGGCCAAGAACAGGTAGCCGCCCTGGCGGAACCAGATGTTGTAGCCCGTCTCGGCGGCCAGGCGCCGGTACATGCGCACCGCGTCCTTCATCAGCAGGATGTGGTCCTCGGTCGACCACTGCTGCCGGACGCCGCCGCCGTTGCGGCCGGAGGCGCCGAAGCACAGGTAGCCCTGCTCCAGCACCACCACGTCGCTGAAGCCCATGCGGGCCAGGTGGTAGGCCAGCGACAGGCCGATCACCCCGCCGCCGATGATGACCAAATCGGCCCGATCCCTCATGGCTCGCGCTCCGCGCTGCTGCCGTCCTGCGGCTCGTCGCCGGCGAAATGGGCCACCTGGGTCGGGTGCAGCAAGGGCCGGGTGCGCGGCGGGTCGGCCACCTCGTCATCGCCGCCTTTGAGCGTGCTGAGAAAGCGCGCCGCGTGGGCGGTGCAGCACTTGCCCTGGCACAGGCCGGTGGCGAATCCGGTGTAGCGCTTCAGCGACTCCAGATCCCGGTAGCCGGACTCGAAGGCATCCCGCAGGTCGTCCAGGGTGACGTCCTCGCAGTGGCAGACGATGATCTTGCCCATGGTGGTTCCTCCGGGCTCAGCGCGCCGCGGCGTCCGCGTCGATGAGCGCCTCCAGCCGCGCGGCCACTTCCTTGTCTTCGTCGAGCGACAGAGCGCAGGCCAGGCCCGCCCGCAGCCCCTGGCGCCAGGCCTGGCCGACGCCGGCGGCGCCACAGCAGTGGCCGGCGGCGAACACCCGCCGGTCGCTGGTGCGGCCGCGCGCATCGGTGGTCACCGCATAGCCGTTGTCCGAGTGGAAGGCCACCCGGCAGCCGGCGTGGTGGGCCAGCTCGTACGCCGGGGCTCCGGGCGCATCGATCGCCAGCAGGCCGCAATCGAGCACCCGATCCGCCTGCCGGCTGTCGCCCCCGCCGGGGGCCAGCTCGACCCGGTCCAGCCAGCGGCCGCCGCGGGCGCGCACGATGCGGCCGCGGTGGATCTCGATGTCTCGCTCTTCCAGCCGCGCCAACGCCTCGTCGGCCGGCCGCTCGGTCACCAGCCCGGCCACGGCCACGCCGCTGGTCTTCAACTGCTCGGCCAGCGCCAGCGCCTGATCGCTGTCGCCGCCGACCAGGACCGGCTCGGCGGGCACCACCCCCCAGCCGAAGACCAGGCGGTCGAGCGCGCGCAGCGCGAAGATGCCGGGCAGGTCGTTGTCCTCGAACAGCGGCACCTGGCCCCAGTCGCCGCAGCTGATCACCAGCCGCTGGGCGTCGACGGCCAGCGTCTCGCTGCGGCCGCGGGCGACGACCTGCAGCCGGTCGCGGCCCGGGTAGACGGCCACCACCGGGGTGTGCTGGTGCAGCTCGATGTCGCACAGCTGCTCGAACCGCTCGCGCAGCGCCGCCCGCGCCGCCCAGCCGCTCTGCGGCTCCTGCCCCTGCGGCGCGACGCGGCAGGAGCGATCGAGCAGGCGGCCGCCGATCTTGCCGGAGTGCTCGAACAGCACCACCGGGTGACCGGCCTCGGCCAGGGCCATGCTGGCCTGCAAGCCGGCGCTGCCCGCGCCGATGACCACGGTCTCGGCCTCCATGCGGCACAGGGGCTTGACCGGTGGAACATCCGCGGTCGGGGGGTGGCCGAAGCCGGCCATCTTGCGCACGAAGCCCATCGCCATCCGGTTGACCGCGCCGGAGGCGGTGAACATGGCGTGGTGGTCGAGCCGCTCGCCGTAGACCCAGTCCATGACCCGGAACAGGTCGCGGCCCGAGCCCGGCCAGCCGAGCTGGCGTTCGACCACCAGACCCGAGTGGCTAGGGGTGTCGCAGGAGCGCACGTTGGGCTGGCCGTCGACCCGCATCAAACAGCCGCTGCAGTGGCCCTGCAGGCAGGTCGGCCCCCGCGGCCGGTGGTACTTGATGCTGCGGCCGAACACGCGCACCCCGGCGGCCAGCAGGGCCATGGCCAAAGGTTCGCGCTCGTAGGCCGTGATGGAGCGGCCCTCGAACTGGATCGCGATCTGCTCCCCCCGCGTGAACGGACAGTCCTGGGCGCGTTCGATGCGGCGTGCCTGTGTCATCTGGTCTCCGTCGACCACCTCCAGCAACCGGGAGGCGCATCCGTGCCACCCGAACAAAACGCATCGAGCGGGCGGGTGTCAAGCAGGCGGACAGGACCTAGGAAAATCAGAGCTTGCGGTAGACGCCGGTGACCACGCCCAGCAGGTCGGTCTGACGGAAGTCGGAGCGGTGGATCTCGATCGGCTCCCACTGCGGGTTGGCGGGCTCGAACACGATGCGGTCGCCGGCCGGGCGAAAGGTCTTGACCGTGGCCTCGCCGTCGATCAGGGCCACCACCACCTGGCCCGGCTCGGCCGTGGCCTGGCGGCGCACGAACACGATGTCGTCGGGCAGGATGCCGCGACCGATCATGGACTCGCCCTGCACGCGCAGGGCGAAGACCTCGGCGCCCGCGCCGACCAGGCTGCGGTCCAGCTCGAGCTGTCCTTCCAGGTGCTCTTCGGCCAGCACCGGCGCGCCGGCGGCCACCAGGCCGACGATCGGCACCGCCACCGTAGCGGCCGCCGGCCGCTCCGGCTCAACGGTCGCCGGGCGCTCGAGCAGCCGCAGGGCGCGCGACTTGAGCCCGGGCCGGCGCGACAGGTAGCCCTTGCGCTCCAGCGCCTTGAGGTGGTCGTTGACCCCGTTGGTCGAGCGGATGCCCATGTGCTCGGCCATCTCGCGGATGGCCGGCGGGTAGCCGTTGTCGGCGATGTAGCTCTCGATGAAGGCCAGCAGCTGGCGCTGGCGCGAGGTCAACTCCTTCATGAGCGCACCTCCCGATCTGATTCTCCACCAACGTACTGAACAGTTGTGCAGATGTCAAGGGAGACAGAGGAAAAAGGGAGGAGACTGCTGATAAACCCGTCAAAAGACATTTTCAGCGCGGATCGCTCAGTCCGGATGCCGGCGGGGTCTTGGAGTCGAAGGTACAGCCCGCGATGACCAGTGCAAGGCTCAGTGGGGCCCAGAGCGAGGAACAGGGAATCATAGAGTCCGGCCGGCAGTCGATGCTGCTGGCTGCATTGAGCGAGCAGGGCCAGCGCAGACCGGTGATGGTGGTCGGCGCTGGCGAGACGAACCGTTACGCTCTTGCACAGCGCTGCTACCGCCGCAACCAGAGCCAAGAGCAGTACCATTCCACCAGAGTTGTATACGCTATCGAAGCAGTTTCTGCGGAGGAATGGTATAACGGCTGGAAATTTACATACGAACGCAAGAACGAAAAACAGCTTGACATATT
>CAYVQE010000141.1:0-15611 GCA_964454005.1 uncultured Myxococcales bacterium | reverse complement strand
CTCGAACCGCCGGCTCCGCCCACAGCGCCGGATACCGGATCGCGGCGGGTGGTGGAGCTGGACCTGGGGCCGAGCTGGACGCGCGGCATCCTGTTGCTGTTGGGGGTGGCGGCGCTGGCCGGGCTGCTGGGCTACCTGCTGGTCGGCCGCCACGCCGCCGACCAGCTGGCCGGCGAGGATGCGCCCCGGCCGGACGACAGCGCTGCCGCTGAACCGGAGACGGCCTCTGGCGCGGCAGGCGAGCAGGCCGCAGCCGCCGCGGACGACGCCCAGCCGGGGCTGGCGGCGGCTGCGCAGCAACGCAGCGCCACGCTGAAGGTCACCTCGGATCCGGCCGACGCCAAGGTCTACATCGACGGCGAGCTGCGCGGGGTGACGCCGACGACCGTCCGCGGCCTGCCGGCCGAGGGCGAGTTCGAGCTGCGCATCGAGCTGGCCGAGCACAAGCTCTGGGAGCAGACCATCACCCTCGATGGCACCGATCTCGATCGCGAGGTGCACGCCGGTCTGATCACGGCCGACCGGTGCCTGCACGGAACGGGCTTTCTCTACCTGCGCTCGCAACCGCCCGGCGCCGTGATCGAGCTCGACGGCAAGCGGCTGCCGGGCAAGACACCCAAGGTGATCAACGACGTCTGCGCCGGAGTGCCGATCGAGCTGCGCCTCTACCGGGTGGGCTACCGGCCGTGGCGCAAGCAGGTGCGCATCGAGGCGGACGACGTCCACAACCTGGAAGCCGAACTCCGGAAATGATTCGCCACCCGCCGGCCGGGACTGGACGCCATCTCAGCGGGCGGGATAGACTGGGGGGAGAGAGGTACAGTCGAAGGAGGTTACCCCATGGGCCGTGGCCGGATGAAGCGCTGCGCGGGATGGCTGGTCTGCCTGGCGGGGGCGGCCACGCTGCTGGTGGCCTGCGGCGACAGCACCGCACCGGACGGCGGCCAGCCCTGCCAGGACGACCTGGAGTGTGGGCTGGGCGAGTACTGCAAGGACGGCATCTGCACCCCGATCGGTGGTGACCAGGATCCGCGCCCCTGTGGCGACGACTCCGACTGCGCCGCCGGTGAGATCTGCGAGGGCGGGCTGTGCGTATCCGGCGAACGGCCCGACGGCGGTGTCGACGGTGGCGACGGCGGCGACGCCCCGGCCGACGGCGGTGATACCGCCGGCGACGCGGTCGGGCCGGCGCCCGACATCTTCCTCGGCGGCGACGTGGTGGTCCACCAGGACGCCCAGGGGGTGACCTACGAGATCAACTTCGGCAACGTGACCATGGGCGTGCCGGTGACGCGCAACCTGGCCATCCAGAACCTGGGCGAGGCCGACCTGGTGGTCGACGTGGCCACCCTGACCGACGATCCGGACGGCGAGTTCTCGCTGAGCCCGGAGGTGCCCCCGGCCATCACCGTCCCGCCGGGCGAGGAGCACACCCTGGTGATCGAGTACGCCGCCGCCGACGGCATGACCGACCGGGCCGAGGTCCGGCTGTTCTCCAACGACCCCGACGACGGCCAGCTGGCGGTGCAGCTGATCAGCGAGTTCAAGGGCGAGGCGGCCATCGCCGTCGATCCGGTGGCGCTCGATTTCGGTGACGTGGCCATCGGTGAAGCCAGCACCCAGGACGTCACCATCGCCAACGGCGGCACCGGCAACGCGGTGCTGCGCATCGACGCGGTGGCGCCCGAGGCATCGATCGCCGCCGCCTACGACGTGCTGCTGCTGGCGGCCGATGGCGCGACCGAGCTGAACGTGCCCTGCTTCGTCAACCGCGGCGACTTCATCACCGTCGCGGTGACCTTTCTGGCACCGGCGCGAAACCGCTACGCCGGCGATCTGGTCATCACCAGCTCGGACGAGGCCGCCTCGCCGACCACGGTGGCCCTGCGCGGTCGCGCCGGCGTGCCCAGCATCGCGGTCGAGCCGGCGGCCATCGACTTCGGCGAGGTGCCGGCCAATGCCTGGGCCGACGACGCGGCGGTGACGGTGCGCAACGAAGGGGTGGGGCTGTTGACCGTGACCGACATCGCGCTCAACCCGGCCGGCGACTTCTCACTGGCCGACGTGCCGGCGCTGCCGCTCGAGATCGCACCCGCCGGCGAGGCCGGCTTCCGGGTGCGCTACTACCCGGAGGGCGAGGGCCAGGATACGGCCATCCTGAGCATCGGCCACGACGATCCGGACCAGCCTGACGTGCAGATCGCGGTCGGCGGCACCGGCATCCAGGGCAATGCCCGACCGACCGCGGTCATCCTGGCCGACGGCGCCGATGTCGATACCGTTCAGGTCGACCGCGGCCAGCGGGTCAACCTCGACGGCACCGATTCGTTCGACAACGACGGCACGGTGACCGCTTACGACTGGAGCCTGGATCAACAGCCGCCGCCCGACAACTGCGGCAACCCCGAATCGTCGCTGTCCAGCCTGGCCAGCCCGACGCCCTTTTTGGTGCCGGAGCGCGGCGGCTTCTACACGGTGTCGTTGCGGGTGCGCGACGACGACGACGCCTGGAGCCAGGAAGACACCCTGACCGTGCAGGCCATCTCGATGCCCAGCGCCGAGATTCGCCAGGGCGGCAACGACACCGGCTTCGTCGAGGTCGACATGGGCGATACGTTGCAGTTCAACGGCGGCTTCTCCACCGACTGCGACGGCAGCATCACCGGTTACGACTGGAGCTGGGAGGCCTTCCCGGACGGCCGCGGCGCGCCGCCGTCCATCTCGGGCGGCGCCCAGTACGCCTCCATCACCTCCGATTTCCCGGGCGACTACACCCTGGGGCTGGTGGTTAGCGACGACGACGTGCCGGCCAACCAGAGCGCCATGGCCACCTTCGACATCCGGGTGCGCGGCCCCAAGGCCTTCCGGGTCACCGCCGATTGGTACGACCTGGGCAATGGCGACAACGAGGTCGACGTGGACATCCACCTGCTGCGGCCCGAGGCGGTCAGCGACTGGGCCCCGGACGCCTGCTGCCCCAAGGAGGGCCCAGGGGGGGAGGAGTGCGATCCCGAGCCGGACTGGGGGGCCTACGGCACACCGATCTACCAATCAGACGGCTACGAGGACGATGGGGTGCGGCCGCGGGGCGCCCCGGGCGACGAGGTCAACCTGGCCAACCCCGGCATGGGCCAGTACACCATCAAGGTCCACTTCCGCTGCCACCTGTCGAATGAGTTTTCCGGCTACTGGTGTTGCGATGACGGTGCGCCACCCTGTCCTTTCAATTTCCTTTGCGGGCAACAGGGCTGCGCTCGTTCGGCCGACGGATTGGTGACCGTCTACGTCACCCAGCACGACAACTCCGAGGTGCAACTCGTCGAGCGCACTTTCACCATCGACTGGGAGCAGTGGAACTCTTTCGATACGATCGGGACCTTGAGCTGGCCGGACGGCAACTTCCAGTGAGCCGGGGCGGATCCGGGCAGAGTTGAAAAAGAGCGGGCGAGGGACTCAGCGTTCGGTCCAGGCCGCCGACAGCTCGGCGCCCAGGGCCAGCATCTCGACCCGGGTCTGCAACTGATCGTCGACCACGTGGTTCAGCTCGGCCACGGCCCGTGCCTGGCCGTCCGCTTCCAGCCCGCTGGACTGGCCGTTGAGCAGGAAGAGACCGACCAGGGCCAGGGTCACCAGGATCATCATCCGCCGCATCGCGCACCTCCCAAGGTTTCAAGCACCACTGCCTACATGGTACTACATGTGGGACATGGGTCAAGAAAATGGCCGGTGGAGTCGATCTCAGAGGTACTGTTCAATTTTTTCGAGCAAATCCAGACGGTGCACCAGGTCGCAGACATAGTCCAGGCGGTCGGACTGGATCTCGATCACCGGCGACAGATCGTAGCCCGCGAACCACTCCTGGTAGAGCTTCTGCAGCCGGCGCAGGTAGGCCAGCGGGATGCTCTGCTCGATGTCGCGGCCCCGCTGGCGGATGCGCTGGCGCATCACCCGCACCGGACAGTGCAGGAAGATCATCACGTCCGGCCGCTGTAGGTCGCGGCGGATGGTCTGGTACAGCTCGCTGTAGGTCTGCCAGTCGCGCTTGTTGATGTAGCGCGAGCGGTGCAGGTTCCTGGCGAAGATCTCGGCGTCCTCCCAGATGGTGCGATCCTGGATGACCGCCTTGGGGTAGCGCTCCAGTTCGCGGTGCAGGCGGAACTTGTGGGTCAGGAAGTAGATCTGGGAGTGGAAGGCCCAGCGGCGCATGTCCTGGTAGAAGTCTTCCAGGTAGGGATTGGTGTCATTCGGTTCGTAAAACGGTTTCACGTCGTAGCGCTTGCACAGGAAGTCGACCAGCGATGTCTTGCCGGCGCCGATGTTACCGGCCACCGCGATGTAGCGTTTCACGCCTCGTCCTCCCCGGAATCGTCTCGGCCGGCAGGGTCCGCACCCTCGCCAGCGGCCGGCTCCCCGGGCCGCGGCTCGGACGCGGGCTGATCGCCTGGCGAGCCGGGCTGGGCTCCTGCCGGTTGGCCGAGGACGACCGACCTCGGGTCGGCCCAGGCCGCGGCCCGGCCGCCGTAGATCTCACGGTTCCAGGCGATGGCCCGGCGGTGCAGCACCTTGAAGAACGACAGGCCGACGCTGAGCAGCGGTACGGCGAACAAGGCGCCGACCACCCCGTAGAGCCGCTCGCCGGCCAGCAGCACGAAGACCACCAGCGCTGGGTGGATCTTGGCCTGGTCACCGATGATCTTGGGGTTGAAGAAGTTGGCCTCGCTGAGGTTGATGCCGATCAGCCACAGCATGATGCCGAATCCGGTGCCCAGCCCGTCGGTCAGCCCGACGGCCACGATGGGGATGGCCGACAGGAAGGAGCCGAAGATCGGGATCAGGCTCAGCACTGCGGTGAGGCTCGACAGCAGTACCGGAAACTCGACGCCCAACAGCAGCGTGCCGATCAGGGTCAGCCCCCCGTTGAGCATGGCGATCAGCACCTGGCCGCGAACCACCCCGGCCAGGCCGGTGTCGATCTCGCCGATCACCTCGTCGAAGCCTTCGTGCAGCCGCTCTGGAAACAGGCTGCGCACGAAGCGGATCACCCGCTGCGGGTTGGCCAGCAGGAACCCGGCCACCATCAGGATCAGGAAGGTCAGCAGCACGTTGCGCACCAGCTTGGCGGCGAAGCGGGGTCCGAGCTTGAGGAAGTCGATGAAGCTGGTGCGGAACTCCGTGGTCAGATCGGATACGGTGCGCCGCACCACCTGCTCGAGGTCGAGTTCGAAGGCCGCACCTCGGCCGGCGTCTTCATCGGGCAGGCGCGGAGTGACCAGGCGAACCGGCAGACCCTTGTCCTGAAGCCATTCGCGCACCTGTACGGTGTAGTCATCGATCTTCTCCGGCGTCAGCGACTGCAAGAAGGCATTGCCCTTCTCGGCCAGCTTGGCGACCTCGTGGCCCACCCGAGGCACGGCCACCGCGGTGTAGAAGGTGACCACACCGGCCAGCACCGCGTAGATCAGCAGCACCGCGCCCCAGCGGGGCAGGTGGCGGCCGCGGATCGCGACCCGGCAAAGGCCGCACACGAACGGCGTCAACAGGTAGGCGATCAATACCGCGCCGATGAAAGGCGCCAGGGTTTCGTGCAGCAGGGCGAAGAAGCCGATGATCGCCAACCACAAGGACGGGAAGGCCAGGCGGCGGAATCCCCTCCAGGGGGCGCGCTGTTCGACCGGATCGGGCATCCGGCACAGTATACCCGCTGGCCGGCCCGCGACCAAGGCCGGCGGCGATCCCAGAATCTCCCGGCCGAGGTGGGAAATCAGCGCGATCGGAAATCGGCTGGTGTTCGACTGCTGCGATTCGGGGGCGCCCGGCATTGCGACCGGCCGGCCGGGCATGATAATAAACAAGCATGAGGCGACGCGAAAAAGCACATCTGGCGCTGTGGCTGGCCCTGGCCATGGCCTGCTCGCTGGGCTGCGGCGGCGGTAGCCAGCCGGCCGAAGGCGAGCCCTGCGATCTGCCCGCGGACTGCGGTCGGCTCGGCGACGCCCTGTGTGTCGATGGCCACTGCCGGGTGTTCGACGAGGCGAGCGGCCACGGCAGCGCCAAGGTGGATCTGAGCTTCGGCCGCGACATGTACCAGGCCGCGGCCAGCGGCCAGGTGCACTTTTTGGCCGCCGGGCTGCCGGGCGGCGGTGAGCTGGCGTGCGCCGACCTGCTGGCCGATCCCGATCGGCTGGTCGATCCCGCTCTCAACCGGCTGCGCAGCCAGACCAAGTACCTGGTGTTCAACTGGAGCCACGGCGGGACCTTCTTTCCCGACAACCTGATCCAGTTCATCCGGCCGGCCGAATCGGTGCTGGTGTTGGCCGAAGGGTTCTCCAAGCTCGACTGCCAGGGCCAGCGAACGGCGCTCGGTTGCACCGAAGCGGCGGTCATCCGCGCCGACGAGACGACGGAGCTGACCGTCGCGCTGACCGCTCCCTGAGATCGGTGGGCGCGAGGGTCGAGGAGCGAGGCTGATGAAGATCAAGCATGCCCTGTTGGGTCTGGCCCTGGGGGGACTGGCCGGCGCACCGGGACCAGCGCGAGCCGGCGACCCACTCGACGATGTCGACGGGACCGAGGGTTGGGACCAAGTGGTGCAACCGGCGCCTGAGGTCGAGCGCCAGCAACGACGACCGGATCGCCAGGCCATCCAGCGCGAGATCGCCCAGTGGGAGACCGTCCGGGTGGTGTGGGAGCAAGTGCGCGAGGGTTACATGTTGGAGAAGGCCCGCCACAAGAAGCTGGCCCGCGAGATGCGTTCCGTGCCCAGCCCCCGCACCGCAGTCGAGATCAACGACGACAACATCGACCAGACCACGGCCGATGACGACGGCTGGGGCGACGCCCCCGGCGAGCAGTGGTTGGTGCCGAACAGATCCGTGGATCGGGCCATCGACGACGAACTCGAGGAGTCTCGCTCGGCCGAGCCCAGCCCGCAACCCGCACCGCGGCCGCCCGCCACCGCGCCGGACGCTTCACCGGCGCCGGCCGCGATTCAACCACCGCCGGCCCCGACGGCACTGACCCCGCCCGAGATGAAGTCGTCCACCGGAGGAGACGACCTGCCCGACTCGTTCAGCCCGCACAAGAGCGAGCAGCAAGCGAGCGGCGGATTGGCCCCCACCGCGGCCGATCCGGACGCTGCCATGCCGCCGGCGCCGCCCCAGCCGGCCCGCTCGGAGCCGGCCGGCGGCGACGCCGATCGGGGCGCCGCGGCTGCAGCCGAGATGATCGAGCGCCAGCAGGAGCAGGAGCGCCGGCGCCGTGAGGAGGAGGAGGCCCGGCGCCAGGCCGAGGCCGAGGCCGGGGCTGCCGCGGCCGCCCGCTTGCTCGAACAGCAGAAAGAGCAACGCCGCCGCGAGCAGGAAGCCCTGCGGCGCAAGGCCGGGGTCGAGGTCGACGAGGAGGGCCAAATGGTCGATCCCGACCTGCGGCGCGAGATCGAGGCCGAGGACGACGAGTAGATCCGCGGTCGCCCACACCGAGGGTGGCATTCCATCCAGCGATCGGCTGCCCGCCGAGTTCGATGCCGTCTCGAGGCCGCGAACGGCTGCCGTTGAGCAAATCGGGTGGCGAGAATCGCTTGGTGGGGGGCAATCCGGGCGGGAATGAGAGGCCAGGGTGGGGGGCCGTTCGGCCGGCCCCCCACCACGACCGCATTTACTTGCAGGCGCCGCCGCCGCCGCGCTTGGGCGGGCCGCTGAGCTTCTTGTCGCAGTTCTTCAGGTCTTCGTTGTGCTGGCACAGGTTCTTGCGCACCGTCTCGGCATCGATGCCCTGGAACTTGTGCTTGTTGTTCACCAGCCAGGTGGGGCTGGCCGAGATACCCAGGCCCTTGGCGATTTCGATGTCCTCGCGCAGCAGCGTCTTGCCCTCTTCGCCCTCGAAGCACTCGCGGATGACATCGGGGTCGATGCCGTTGTCGCCGGTGCACTTCTCCCAGTCCTTGGAGCGGATGTTCTTGTTGCGGCACAGGATGTAGTCCATCCACTTGTAATCTTTGGGGTAGTGCGTGATGGCGCACAGCTCGCGGATGTTCTCGTCCACTTCGGGCTGACCGTGCAGCGCCTTGAACTTGCCGTTGGGTAGGGCGGTGGCGATGAAGTGCACGTCGAAGTCGATCTGATCGCCGAAGTACCGCAGCACCTCTTCCATGGCGTCCAGGGCCTTGACGCCGTAAGGGCACTGCGACATGGCGAAGACGTCGAGCTTGCGCTCGATCTCCTTGCGGCAGATCAAGGCGTTCTTGCAGTCCGGATCCGCGCAGTCGACCAGGCCGTTGCCGGTGTCGTCCTTGTTGTTGTCGCACTTCTCCTTGCAGGCCTCGTGGTCCTTGCAGTCGGGATCGTCGCAGTCGACCAGGCCGTTGCCGGTATCGTCCTTGCCGTTGTCGCAGATCTCCTTGGTGGGATCGAACTTGGCGCCCGAGCGGAAGGACAGATATTCGCCCTTGGGTTTGAGGAAGCGCTGGATGCGCTTGTAGTTGTCGGCCTTTTTGACCTCATCGCCGAACAGGATGGCCGGCAGCAGATCGAGCTGCTGCTCCTCGTAGAAGGCCTTGCCGTCATCCTGGGTGTAGTCGAGGATGGTCACCTCAGCGCCGGGGAACAGGCCCTTGAGCCGCTTCTCCCAGAACTTGGCCCGGCACTTCTTGCAGCGCTCGTCGGTCACGATGGTCACCGGCACCTCGACCGGCGGCGGCAGGTCGGCGCACAGCGCCGGCTTGTCCTTGGGGAAGGCATCGCAGATGGCCCGCGAGAAGGCCTGCTCCGAGCGCGGGCCGCGGTAGGGCTTGCCGCCGATGAACATGGTAGGGCTGCCCCGGGCCCGGCGCTTGCGAGCGCGATCGAACGAGGCCTTGAGCAGGTTGGTACCCTCCTCACCCTCGAAGCAGCGCTCGATGGCCTCCACGTCCAGCTGAGCCTTCTTGGCGCAACCCTTCCAATTGCCCGGAATAGCGCGCATATTTTTATTCATGCATGCCACCATGTCCATGTACTTGTCGGGATGGACCTTGGCGGCGCACAGCTGGACCTTGTTGCCGTCGACTTCGGACTGGCCGTGCATCGAGGTCAGCTTGCCATTCTGTTCTTTTCCGATGAAGTCGAGCTGGAAGTCGATGTCGCCACCCATCTTCTGCAGCACCGGATAGACGCCGTCTTCCACCTGCACCCCGAAGGGGCACTGGGACATCACGTAGAACTCGACCTTGGCCTTCTCGCTGACGGTCTGCTCCTGAGAGCCGCCCCCGCCGCCCGTGATGGTAGCGCCCTTGCCGCCTTCTTTGCCCTTGGGGCAGCCCGGCAACCAGGCTGCCAGGGCCAGGCAGGACACAGCGCTCGCCATCGTAACCAGAACACGTCTCGTCCTCATTCCATTACTCCTTGAGTGGTGTGTTTCGTATCGCTCCACATCATCGTCTGGCATTTGTCAACTGAGCTTCATGACGAGGGGGCTTTTTAGCACTCCGGCTCCTCCGGTTGCAAGTTTTAAATCGGCATCGATCCCTTGCCATTGACAGCTGCCGGGACAGGCATTAATCTGTACACATGAGCAGTGATCCAGACACCAAGGCTCCTTCTCGATCCGGCCGCAGCGCGGTGCAGATGATCGAGGTCGATCGGGCGCTGGAACGTCCGACCCGGGTCTGCGCCCGCCGGCTGGCCGCGGTGGACACCAGCCGGGGCTGTGCCCTGGGCTGTCTTTTTTGCCCGCATCGCTTCCGCGGGCTGGCGTCTGGCACCCTGCAGCTGCGCGCCAATCTGCCGGCCGTGCTCGAACGCGAGCTGCGCACCCGCGAGCGCGAGGGCCGCCTGCCGGCCGGGGTGCTGGTCGATCCGGCCTCGGATCCGTTCCAGCCCGTATCCGCCGCACTGGCGCTGACCTACGAGACCCTGCGGCTGTTGCTCGAGGCCGGGCTGACCGTTCACCTGCGCAGCCGCAGCCTGGTGCCCGAAGGTTTCGGCGATCTGCTGCGAGCGCATGCCGACCGGGTCCGGGTCGAGGTGACCCTATTCAGCATGGACTCCGACCTGGCCGGTCTATACGAGCCCGGGGCGGCCGATCCCCAACTGCGCCTGGATTCCATCCGCCGACTGCGCGACTGGGGCGTCGCGGCCAGCGCCCGCATCGAGCCGCTGCTGCCCTTCGTGTCCGACACCGCCGGTCACCTCGAAGACCTGGTGCGGCACCTGCGCTCGGCCGGTGCGGAGCGGGCGGTGGCCTCCTACCTGGTGCTGCGGCCCAAGGTGCTCGATCGTTTGCGCCAGGCGTTGCCGACGGCGCACTTCCATCTCATCAAGGGCAGCTTCCGCGGCCAGGTCTGGCGCCAGATCGGCGTGCACCAGATGACCAAGCTGCTGCCCGACCGCACCCGCCGGGCCGGCTACGACCGGCTGGCGGCCATCGCCCGGCGGGCCGATCTGGAGCTGGCGATTTGCGCCTGCGACAACCCGGGCCTCGGCACCTCGTGCCTGCCCGCTGCGTCCGCTCTCCAGCGGGCCTGTCGCGACGGCCGCCGCGGCCAACTCGAGCTGTTCGACTGCGCCTGACCCCACCGCGCCTGACCCCGGGCGCTGAAATGCGCTTTGGGACGGGCAACAAGTATTGACCTGCGATCGCGGGGGAGGTAGTTTCGATTGCACCTGGGGCGAACACCACGGGAGGCGCGGGTGAGCAAGCCGACAGCCTACGGCAAAACAGACGTGGGCCGCAAGCGCGATCACAACGAGGATTCCTTCCTCGTCGACGATGAGCTGCAGCTCTACGTGGTGGCCGACGGGATGGGCGGCCACGCCGCCGGCGAGGTGGCCTCGGCCACCGCCATCGACGTGATCCGAAACGAGCTGCAACGCAATCGCGACCTGCTGCACGCCTACCGTCCGGACGGGCCGGCCGACGTCCGCGACCGCATCTTGAACGTGGCCGAAGACGCCGTCCAGAAAGCCTGCGGCGTGATCTTTCGGCTGGGCCAGGAGGAGAAGGGCCGCCGCGGCATGGGAACCACGCTGACGATGATGCTGGTCTCGGCCACCGGGGCCTTCATCGCCCACGTCGGCGACTCGCGCATCTACCTCATCCGCGAGGGGGAAAACCACCAGCTGACCGTGGATCACTCCCTGATCAACGAGCAGCTCAAACGCGGCGTGATCAGCAAGGAAGAGGCGCGCAAGGCCAAGTACAAGAACGTCATCACCCGAGCGGTCGGGATCCAGGAGCAGGTGCGGGTCGACACCCTGCACCTCGACGTGCTGCCTTTCGACCGCTTCCTGCTTTGCTCCGACGGCCTGCACGGCTACCTGCGCCAGGGCGACATCGAGAAGCTGCTCGAGTCGACCGCGGCCGACCAGCTGCCGGACCGCTTCATCGCGCTGGCCAACGAGCGCGGCGGCAAGGACAACATCACCGCGCTGTTCGTCGAGATCCCGGGCGACGAGAAGGGCGCCGCCGAAGAGCTGCGCAAGCGCATGGAGACGATGCGCAACGCGCCGCTGTTCAAGTACCTGAGCTATCGCGAGTTGGTCAACCTGATGAACCTGACCTGGGTGCGCTCGGCCGGCGACGGCGAAAAGATCATCGAGGAGGGGGTGCCCGGCGACGAGCTGTTCTTGCTGGTGACCGGCGAGGCCATCGTCATCAAGGGCGAGCAGGAGATCGCCCGGTTGCCCGAGGGCAGTCATTTCGGTGAGATGGCGCTGTTCGACAACGCGCCGCGCTCGGCCGACATCATCGCCCGGGGACCCACCCGATTGCTGGTCATCGGCCGCAAGCAGTTCTACAACTACATCCGCAAGGACACCGCGGCCGGTATCAAGCTGCTGTGGAGCTTCTTGCAAATCCTGACACTGCGGCTGCGCACCACCGATGAACGGCTCAAAGAGGTCCAGGATGAACTCTGCTACCAGGAGGTCGAGCCCGACTGGATCCTGCCCGAGGACTGACCGTCCGCCCTCCGCCGTACCCCGTTCAATCGTCGGCGTTGTCGATCAGGAAATCGTAGGCCCGCTTGCGATCGGGCTTGCCCAGGATGGCGAAGGCCTTGCGCACCTTGCCGAGCACGGCCGACAGCTCGCGGGCCAGATCGTCGGGCAGTTCCTCGGGGCGGCCGGGCGGCTGCAGCGCGGCCAACAGCTCGGCGTAGGCCGCCTTGATCTGCCCGGCATCGGCGTCGAGCCCCACTCCCAGCACGTGGTAGTGGGTATCGCCGGCCAGGCGCTGTTTGTAGCCGTCGATGAAGGAGCGCAGCTTCCGGATGGGATCGGCTGCAACAGGAGCAGCCTTGGCCGCGGGTGCCGGCTGCGGTTTCTCGTCGCCGTCTGCTTCGAGCAAGGAGTCGAGTTCGCCCAGCAGGTCGTCGGTGCGCGAGGAGAAGTGCTCGTCCGGATCCTGCTCCGACCCCACCACCGGGGCCTGCTCGGAGGCTGCCGGCCGCACCCTGACCGAGGCCTCGGCCTCGTCGCCGTCCGGTTCTCCAAGCGGGGCGGCAGGAGCCGCGGCGGCCGTTGGTTCCGCCCCCGGCTGGCGTTCTGCAGTCGATTGCTCGGCTGTGGCGTCCTCGGCCGAGCAAAGCTCCAATACCAGTTCCACCAGCTTCTTTCGCCTGGCCCGCGAGCCCTCGTCGAAGGCAACCGCCATTCCCGGGGGATGCTTTTTGGCGCGCGCCTGCTCGACAGAGATACTGCGCACCACCTCACCGCTGACGGTCAGCTCGCCGCCCTCGGGCACGCGGATGCTCAGCTGTACCTTGCTCCAGAGCTTGGCCGGCTTGGTGGTTCTGAGGAACATGCCGCCGGCGCCGATGTCGCGGCTGATCAGCAGAACCCGGCGGGTCTCTCCGGCGACCTCGACGTCCACTTCCAGCGGCGTCACCGCCCTGGGGCTCGATCGGGTGTTCTTGGCGGGGTCGACCGTCTCGCTCATCACCGAAGTCGCGGCCATCCGCTTTGAGTGCGTATGGCCGAATAATGAGTGTAGCTCACTCGTCGCTGGACTGCAACTCGCAGAGCAACCGAGGCATCCGCGCTGTAGAGGTTTCTGACTGAGCTGAGCGGTCGGCCAGCACGCACCCCCCGCGCGGCACGCGCGGGGGGGTGCGGCTGCGCCGGGTCCAGGCCGGCCTCGGCGCCTTTTGCCATACCGCAAGGTGCCCCCCCCCCGGAGGGGGGAAGTCAGGAATCGCTGTCTGGATGAATGTTGTTGAGGGACTCGGCCGGCGCGGGCTTCTTGGGTCGCCGCCGCCGCCGTCTTTTCTTCTTGGGTGGAGATGTGTTCTGTTCGGTGGTGGTTTCTGGTTCGGCGGCGCCGTCGGGCTTTTTCTTCTTGCGGCGCCGGCGGCGCCGCTTCGAACGCGATGAGTTGCCGCTGTCGGAACCGTTGCTCGGCTGCCCGCTCTGCTCACTCTGCCCGCTCTGCTCGCTCTGCTCGGTCTGCCCGCTCTGCTCGGTCTGCTGAGCCTGCGCGTCTTGCTTTCCCTGTTTGTCCCGCTTGCCCTGCTTGCCCTGATCGGCCGGCTGATCCTCTCCCGCCTGTTCGTCCTGTTGCTCCTGCTTGTCGGATTGTCGATTCCGACTCGACCGCCGGCCGCGGTGGCGTGGCTCGCTCTTGGCCGGTGCTGCGGACTCGGCCGCCGGCGGCTCTGGTCGGGCCGCCTCCGCCGCAGTGCCGGACCGGCGTTCCGATTCGATCTCGAAGGCCGAGCCGTTGATCTCGGCTGCAGCCAGCACCTGGATGGTCACGTCCATCTCGCGCTCGACCGCCAGCAGCTCCGAGCGGAATCGGTTTTGGAAGTGGTTGGCCAGCTCGGGGCTGGCCGCCACCCGCAGGCAGCCGATCTCGGGATGGGCGGCCTCGGCTCGGATCTTGCGCAGCAGCCGCACCGACGACACGTCGAGATCGGGCACCATGCCGCTGCCGCTGCAAGCCGGACACTCGCGGTGGCCCAGGGCCCGCACCGACTTGCCCAGCCGTTGGCGGGTCAATGTGCAGACACCGAAGGTGGAGATCTTGCCCAGCCGGTGGCGCGCCTTGTCGTCGCGCATGGCATCGCGCAGTTCGCGCTCGACCGCCCGCTTGTGGCCCGCGCTGGTCATGTCGATGAAATCCACCACCACGATGCCGCCCAGATCGCGCAGCTGCAGCTGGCGCGCCACCTCGCGGGCCGCCTCCAGGTTGGTCTCGTAAGCGGTGGCCTCCTGGTTGCGCCCCTTGAGCTTGCCCGAGTTGACGTCGATGGCCACCAGGGCCTCGGTCGAGTCGATGACCAGGCTGCCGCCCGAGGGAAGCTTGACCCGCCTGGCGTAGATCTCCTCTAGCTGCTGCTCGATGCCGAAATGGGAGAAGATCGGTGCCCGGCCGCCGAAGGCCTCGAGCGGCCGCCGCTGGCGGGGCATGAACAGCTTGAAGAACTGCTCCGCCTTCTCCAATGCAACCCGATCGTCGATGCACACCCGTTCGATGTCGCTGGTATAGTAATCGCGCAGCACGCGCTGGATCAGATCAGCGTCGGCGTGCAGCAGCGCCGGCAGCTCGGTGGCCGCCGCCCGCCTCTCGATCTCCTTCCAAAGGCGGATCAGGTAGTTCAGATCGCGCGAGAGGGCGCGCTTGTTCTGGCCCAAGCCGGCGGTGCGCACGATCAGACCGGTGCCCTTTGGCTGATCGAGCTTGTCGGCCAGCTCGCGGCACTGCTTGCGCTGCTCGGGATCGTCGATCTTGCGCGAGACGCCCCGGGTATCGCTGTACGGCATCAGAACCATGAACCGTCCGGCCAACGACAGGTGGGTCGTCAGCCGGGCACCCTTGGTGCCGGTGGCCTCCTTGTCCACCTGGACCGTCAACATTTGGCCGGTGCGCATCACCCGTTCGATGCGCGCCTCGTTCTTGGGTCCGGGCTGGCGGGCCCAGGCGTGGGCGCCGATCTCGGAAAAGGGCAGGAAACCGTGCCGGGCCGCCCCGTAATCCACGAAACAGGCTTCGAGGCTGGGCTGGATGTTGATGATCCGGCCCCGGTAGATGTTGCCCCGGGCTCGGTGATCCTGCATGAACTCCTCGAAGAAGGACTTGAGCCTGCCTTGCTCCACGATGGCGACGCGCACGTTCTCCGGAACGAAGGCGTTGATGATCATCTCTTTGGTCATGGATGCCTTTCTCTCTGAGCCTGCTTCCAGCGATAGCCGCCAGCCCGCGGTTGTGTCAAGCGTGGCAAATCAACTTTGTTTTTCTGTTGATTTTGGTCTTGACACGACACGCGGTACAATGTATTGTATGGTCATGTCATAGTTCTTTGAGAATGGTTTTTTGAGGTTAATCTCGAGCATCCGGGTGGGGGAAGGCCAAAAAACGAACCGCTCGGTTCGGGATCGACCGTGGTAGCGAAGGGCAGAGACGTCGAACCAAAGGCCACGAAGACGTGAGGGACAGGCAAGGAGGAAGACAATGGCAGTGAAGAAAGCCGCCAAGAAGGCCGCCAAGAAGGCCACCAAGAAGGTCAAGAAGGCCGCCAAGAAGAAGCCGGCTAAGAAGAAGACCACCAAGAAGGCCACCAAGAAGAAGCCGGCTAAGAAGAAGACCACCAAGAAGGCCACCAAGAAGAAGCCGGCCAAGAAGAAGGCCACCAAGAAGAA
>CAYVQE010000140.1:0-15627 GCA_964454005.1 uncultured Myxococcales bacterium | reverse complement strand
CTACTGGACGTAGCCCAGATGGCGGAGTCGTCGTCGGGCTACGCTGATTTTCCCCATCGGCCGGGCCGCAGCCCGGCCGCCCCAGCGGGGCGGCCGGGGCGGTCGGGCGCGGGAGGTTCGCTTGAAACCTGTGATGCTGCGCGCATGCTGGCTGGTGCTGGGCCTGCTGGGGCCGGTACTGCTGGGCTCCTGCGCCGAGGGCCGGATGGGCAAACCGCTGCCGGTCGACGACTTCCAGTTCCCCACCGGTCTGGCCGTCCATCCAGCGGGCTATGCCCTGGTGGCCTCGTCGAACTTCGACCTGGCCTTCATCAAGGGAGCCCTGCACGCGGTCGACCTCAACCAGCTGGCCGCCGAGTTGGCCTTGCCGGTGGAGCAGCGCTCCGGCCACCCCACCTACCGCAACACAGTCGTCACCGAGCAAGGCATCGGGCTGAACAACTTCGCCGGCAGCGTGGTGCTGTCGGACGACGGCGAGCTGGCGGTGGTGGCCGTGCGCGAGACCAACGAGCTGGTGTTGGTCGACGTCGAGGTGGTGGTCGCCGGCGGCCAGGCCGAGCTGCAGCTGAGCTGTTGGCCCGGCAGCGATCGGCCGGAGGGCGATTTCCCCGAGTGCAGCGGCTCCCACCACCGGCTGGAGTTGGGCGACGACGATCCCTACGATCTGCTGCTGCGCGCCCAGCCCGACATCGGCGGCCACCTGCTTTGGGTCACCTTCCTGCGCTCGGGCGACGTGGCCGCGGTCGACCTGCCGCCGCGGCAAGAGGGCGCGCCACAGCAGCTCTACAGCCTGGAGACCGATGTCTCCGGCACCAGCGATCTGGCCCTGGCCCCGGCCACCGGCCTGATCTTCGTCACCAGCCGCTTCCCCGATCCGCAGAGCAACCCGATCCACTTCTTCGATCCCGAGCTGGGCACGGCGGCCGAGATGGGCTCGGTGGATCTGTTCGAGCTGCTGCTGGGCAACGAGACGCGCTCGATCGCCTTCGGCTCGGACGGGTTGACCGCCGGGCTGGTGATGCGCAACCCGGACATGCTGGTGCTGCTGGACACCAGCCTCGACTACGCCGGCGAGCCGCGCAACGACTTCCTGGGCACGATCGGCCTTGGCGCCAACCCGTCGCGGGTCAACGTGCTGGACGATCTGTTCTTCGTCACCGGGGCCCAGGACGATACCCTGTTCGTGGTCGACGGCCGCAGCCGCCGCCTGCTGGCGGTGCGCGAGGACGTCTGCCGCGGCCCGTTCGAGGTGGAGTTCTGGGACCGCGGGGACCTGCGCTGGGCCCTGGTCAGCTGTTTCGAGGAAGGCACGCTGGCGGTGCTCGACGCCGATCGCGACTCAGCGACCTTCCTCGAGGTGCTGGCCCGGGTGGGCGAGCCCCATTTCGAGGACTGAGCGGTGCCGACCACCGCCGAAGAGGTGCCCGTGTTGACGTGTCGAGCGACAATCGCCATCCTGGCGGCGGCCGCGCTGCTGGTCACCGCCTGCGACGATCCCAAGCCCGCCATGAGCGGCCGCATGCGGGGGCCGGCCGACTTCGCTGCTGTCAAGGCCTGCCCGCAGCGCGAGCCGGCCTGTGACCGAACCACCGAAGGCCACCACCTGCTGCTGATCACCAACTCCCGCGGCGATGACGTGCGGCTGTTCGACTCCGAGCGGCGCACCTTCTTCGAAGCGCTCAATCCGCTGTTTCCCTTGAGCATTCCGGTGGGCCGCCACCCGCGGGCGATCGCGGTCGACCCTTACGGGGAGTGGGCCTTCGTCGGCAACCTGCTCGACGGCGACATATCGCTGGTCGACCTGGCGCCCAACCGCCTGATCGAGGTGGACACCGACGGCGATCCCGGCACCGCCGCCGCCTCGCTCGACTGTCCCGCCGAGCCCGACCAGGCCGAGGCCCCGATCAACGACCGCTGCCTGGCCGGGGTCAGCCGGGCCGTGCTGGGCCAGGGGCTGGCCGAGCCGGTGCAGCCCGAGGACATCGCGGTGCCCCGCGGCGGCGCCGGCGAGCCGGCCTGGCCGCTGGATGCGCCCCTGCCGGTGTGGGCCAGCCTGCCGGGCGCCGGCCGGCTGGTGTTGCTGCATTTCAGCTATCCGCGCGACGGCGGCCCGCAGCTGCTGCGCCACGTGGCCGCGATGGAGGTCGGCGGGCTGCCCTCCGGGTTGGCCATCAGCGACGACGGCAGCCGCTTGTACGCCGCCGACGAGGCCTCCGACAGCATCGTGGTGGTCGACACCGCCGCCTGGACCAGCCAGCGGGTGGTGGTCGGCGGCCCCACCCGGCGGGTGTTCCTGGGCCCGCGCGAAGAGGTGCTGTACGCGGTGCGGCTGGACGACAACCGCATCGCCCTGGTCGACACCGCCACCCTGGAGCGCCGCAGCGCCTTCGTCGACGAGCGGCCCGAGGCCCAGGATCCCAACGGCGGCGAGCAGGATATGGTGCTGCCGGGCATCCCGCGCGCGATCGGGTTTTCCCACGGCCACACGGTGACCGTCAGCAATGCCCGGTTCGCCGAGGACAGGGATGCGGTGACCACCTACTACCCATACGCCGACGAGGACGGCGACGGGATCAACGACGCCGAGCCCATCAGCCGCTTCGGTTTCGTCTCCGACATGAACGGCAATGTCTACGTGATCGACGCCGAGCGCCACGGCAACATCGACATCCTGCCGCTGACCGGTCCTTCGGTTGGACCCTGGGGCTACGTGGTCGGCGGCGAGACGCTGGAGTTCGAGGTCTTGGTGGAGGCCTGCCAGGATTACACCACCGGTGATGGAGCGGAGGTCGAACTCTGTCCCCATCCCCACCTGGCCGACATGGACCGCTACTACTCACCGCCGAACGAGACCGATCCCATCTACAACGGCATCTGGGCCCGGGCCGGCGCCACGCGGACCGAGGGCTGGGTGCTGACCTGGGAAGGGGTGCTGCCCGGCACCGGCAGCTCGGCCAGCGGCCGCTTCACCGGGCTGCGGCTGGAGGACGATCGGCCGGGGCTGGACTTCGCGTTCTCGGGCGTGCAGCGCGGCGACCGGCTGCAGGTGCTCAGCCCGCCGGCGCCCGATCCGGACGGCGGGCCGAGCCCGCACCCGGCCTGCATCCCGGAGGGCGGGGCCGAGGCCCGCAAAGAGTTCAGGGTGGCCGCGGTCTCGTCCCGGGTGCTGCAGCTCGAGGATCCGGACATGGATCCGGGCCGGTGTTGGCCGGGGGCGGTGCGCTACCAGGTGCGGGCCCGCAACGCCTGGACGGTGCTGGGCACGGTCAGCGGCCCGCAGCCGCGGGCCGAGATGTGGCCCTGGGACGAGCCGCCGCCCGCCGAGCCCGCCTACGACAACGGCCTGATCGCCTTCACCCTGGTCGAGCCGGCGCCCGAGGAGCCCGGGGCGGAAGGGGCCGAGCCGCGGTCGGTGCCGCGCGACGCGGCCTGGGGCTTCTCCACCGACGACGGCTTCGAAAACGCCCGCTTCGCCCCCTCGGTGCGGGTGGGCCAGGCCGGTCCGGTGGCGGTGATCGATCTGGACGACGGCGCCGACGAGGAGGAGCGCGAGGAGGACGATCCGCTGACCGGACCGGCCGATGATCGGGTCTACGTGCTGTTCGAAGGATCCAATGCCCTGATGGAGTTCTTCCCCGGCAACCTGGCCAGCACCAACTATCTCCTCTACCAGTAGACCAAGGCCCCCAAGAATCTCAGCGGGGATGTCCACAGCCGACCCCGCCGGCGCCGCCGTCGTCGCCGTACTCGGCGAAGAAGCCGTCGCCGTCCAGGTCCCAGTCGCCGCTCAGATCGGATCCCGTTCGGATCCCCCTCGCAGCGGACCGCCGGGCCGATTGATCTGGATCGGGGCGGCTGGTACGCTTTCGGCTGCGGATTGCACGCAATCTTCCCTGGAGGTCGAGATGCTGGCAAGGTGCTTTGCGCCAGCGTGGCTGGCGGCCCTGCTGCTGGTGCTGGCCACGGCGGGCTGCAAATGCGGCGAGGACGAGGCCGGAGCCGACGGCGGCGGGATCGAGCGGGACTATGCCTCGACGGTAACCGAGCTGCCGGCCGCGTCCGAGCTGGACGTGGCCCGGCTGGTGCCGCCGGGCCCGGCCCTGGTGCTGGTGGCGGCCCGGCCGGATGCGCTGCTGCGCTGGTTGCGCCAGCGTCCTTGGTGGCAGAAGCTGACCGCCACCCCGTTCTGGGCCGACCTCTCCCTGAGCGATCCGCTGCACCGCCTGTCGACCGCCCGCCACCGGTTGGCCAGCCTGTCGCCGGTCGAGCTGGAGCAGCCCGAGCTGGAGCCGCTGCTGGCCAGCCCGATGGCCCTGGCGCTGCAGCGGACCGAGACCGGCTGGGGCCTGCTTTTGGTCAAGCGCATCGACCTGCGGGTACAGGCCATCGACCGGCTGGCCGAGGCATTCAACCAGGCCCGCGGCGGCGGCCTGGACACCACCGAGGTGCACGGCCTGCCGGTGCGCTCCTTCGCCATCGGACCGCAGCAATCGGTCCACTACGCGCTGTACTCCAACCTGCTGCTGCTGTCGAACGAGCCGGAGCTGCTCGAGCGCGCGGTGGCGCTGGCGGCCGGCGCCAGCGAGCAGACCCTGCTCGGCAGCGACGCCAACCAGCCTTTGTTCGACACCGGCGATCCCGGCCAGCTCGAGGTCTACTGCGAGCCGGCGGCCCTGTCGTCCTGGCTGGCCCACCTGCTGCCGGTGGCCGCGCTGCGGCTGAGCTGGCACCTGGACGCTGAACCGCGGGCCGAGGTGGTCGGCCGGCTGGCCGGCCCGGCGCCTGACGCCACCGGCTCGGCCCGCGGGCTGCGCCCGCTGCTGCCCCACGACAGCCGCCTGGTGCTCGGCCACAGCCGGTTGCGGGCCGCCGAGCTGGCCGGCGCGCTGTTCGCCGCCCTGGGCGAGCAGGCCGCCGGGCTGGACGATCTCGAGGCCCGGCTGCTCGATCGGCTGCAAGGCCGCTTCGCCCTGGCGGTCACCCGCTTCGCGCTGCCGGTGCCCGAGGCCGTGCTGCTGCTGCGGCTGACCGAGCCCGACGGCGTCGAGCCGGTGCTGGCCGAGCTGCTCGGCCTGGCCCTCGGCGCCCACGTCGAGCAGCAGGGCGAGCTGTGGGTCACCAGCGGCGGCCGGCTGGAGCCGGCCTTCGCCGTGCGCGGCGACTGGCTGGCGCTGGGGACATCGCCGGCGGCCGTGGCCCGGGTGCTCGACACCGCCCGCGGCCGTGCCCCCGCGCTGGCCGACCGGCCGGGCCTGGCCGCGGTGCTCGATCGGGCCGAGCCCATGTTCGGGCTGGCCTTCGTCGACAGCGGGGCCCTGGCCGCCGACGTGCACACCACCGCCGAGCGGCTGCTGGGTGCCAGCGAGCGCTTCGACGCCCAGGATCTGGCGGACACCCTGACCCCGGTGTTCAGGGCCCTGAGCGAGATCGGCCTGCTGGCCGGCGGCCTGCGCCGGGACGAGCCGCCGCTGGCCGTGCGCGGCCGGGTGGTGGCCCTGTGAGGCGGCGCCGGGCCAGCTGGAGCCGGTTGCTGCTGGCCGGCGCCGGCCTGGTGACGGCCTTCGCCGCCAGCGCTCTGCTGCCGGTCGGCTCGACCGCGGCCCTGTCGACCGATCGGCTGCCGGCCGACGGCCACACCGCGGCGCGGCTGGTCTGGTCGCGCGACAGCCTCTATGGCCGGCCGGTGCCGTTCTGGCCCTGGCCGGTGCAGGCCCGGTTGGTCAGCGGTGGCGAGCGGCTGCGCCTGGTCGGCTCCACCCGGCGCGAGGCCGGGCCCGCCCGGTTGGAGCTGGGCCTGGTGGCCGCCGGGGCACCGGGCCCGGTCGTGATCGAGCTCGACACCGGACTGGAACGCCGGCGTTTCGCGCTGCAGGTGGTTGCGGCCGCCGGCGACAGCGACGACGACGGCCTGCCGGACGCGGCCGAACTCTGGCCGGCCGGCGATCGCCGGGCTTTCCGCCGCTGGTTCACCGCCATCGCCGAGGCCCAATTCTACGCCCCCGATCCGCGCTGGCACGCGGTGCACCGCGACTGCGCCGGGTTGATCCGGTTCGCCTACAAGGAGGCCCTGCGCCGCCACGATCGGGCCTGGCTGGACGCCACGCCCTACCTGCACGCGCTGCCCGGCGCCGACGTCCAGCGCTACCACTACCCGCGGGTGCCGGTGCTGGGCACGCGCCTGTTCCGCATCCGGCCGGGGCCCTGGCGCGCCGATGCAGCGCCGGCCGAGCAGTTCGCGGCCACCGCCTCGGCCCGCGTGCTGTGGCAGCACAACACGGTCTTCGTCTCGCGCTCGGTGCGCGACGCTGCGGCCGGCGACCTGCTGTTCTTCCGCGACCCGGCCCGCCACCCCAGCCCGATGCACAGCATGGTGCTGCTCGATCCGCCCGGCGCCGGGCTGCGGCGGAGGGTGGTCTACCACACCGGGGGCGGTCCGGCGGAGGGAGAGGTGCGGCTGGTGCGGCTGGCCGCGCTCAGCGCCCACCGCGACGACCGCTGGCACGTCACGCCCGCAAATCCGTGCTTCCTCGGCTTCTACCGCTGGAACATCCTCGAAGGAGGTCGCCCATGAGCACGCTTCGACCCGCCCTGCTGGGCCGCGGCGTCATCGCCCTGCTGTTGCTGGGAGCCCTGCCGGCCCGGGCCGAGCAGCCCCGCTTCTACCTGTCGACCGAGGGTGTATTCAGCCCGCGGGCCGAGAGCATCGCGGTGCGCCTCGAGGCCCGCGACCTGGACTGGCTGCAGTTCCGGCTCTACCGGATACCCGATCCCAAGGCCTTCTTCCTGGATCAGCCCGACCTGCACCAGCTCAGCACCCAGAACGGTCCGCTGCGCGCTTCCAGCCTGGACGTGGCCGCCGAGCTGTGGCGGCTGGCCCTGGAGACCACCTTCGATGCCGGCCGCTCGGCGCTGACCGCCCGCGCCCGCCAGGCCGGCCGCAGCGCCTACGGCGAGCAGATCGATCGCTGGCGCGAGGCCGCCGGCGAGGCCGCGGCGCCCACCGCCGCCATGCCGCTGCTCGAGGAACTCGAGCTGGTCGACATGTGGCGCGAAGACCTGCAGGGCGACGGGCCCTGGGTCTACCGCGACGTGGCCGTCACCACCCGGCGGCCGGGCGCCTACCTGGTCGAGGCCATCCGCGGCCAGGAGGTGGCCTACTGCGCGGTGATCATCTCGCGGCTGGTGCTGGTGACCCGCCAGAGCCAGGACCGCTTCCTGGTCTACGCGGTCGACCCCGACCTGGGCACACCGGTGGCCGACGCCCGGGTGGAGCTGCGCCGCGGTGAGACCCTGGTGGGCAAGGGCAGCACCGACGAGGACGGCCTGTGGTCGCTGGACCTGCCCTTGACCCGCCAGCTGACCCTGGTGGCCCAGAAGGGTCCGCACTTCGCCCTGCTCGATCCCAGCTACCACCCGGCCAACCTGTTCGGTCGCAAGGCCTACCTGACCACCGAGCGGCCGGTCTACCGGCCGGGCCAGCAGGTGCACTTCAAGGGCATCCTGCGCGACTACCGCGACGAGCGCTACCGGCTGGCCGAGGTCGACGCGGTGCGGGTCGAGGTGCGCGATCCCGAAGGCCAGCTGGTGCACCAGGCCGAGCTGCCGGTGTCGGCCAGCGGCGCCTTCCACGGCAGCTTCGATCTGTTCGCCGAGGCGGCGCTGGGCAGCTACCGCTTGCTGGTCGAGGCAGACGAGAAGCAGTACGGGGGTGAGTTCAAGGTCAAGGCCTACCGCAAGCCGCAGTACCGGGTGCGCATCGAGACCGAGCGGCAGGCCTACACCAGCGGCGAGAAGGTCACCGGCGATGTGGTGGCCGAATACTTCTTCGGCCCCCCGGTGGCCGGTGCCAAGGTCGAGCTGGAGATCTACCGCACCCGCTTCTACATCCCGTGGTGGATCGACGACGACTACGCCTGGTACTACGCCGACGCCGAGTACCGCAACACCGCCCGAGAGACCATCGAGACCCGCAGCGGCCGGCTCGACGCCGAGGGCAGGCTGGCCTTCGACTTCGAGACCCTGCCCGACAGCCAGGACTACACCTACGGCATCGAGGCGGTGGTGACCGACGCGGCCGATCGCCCGATCACCGGCAGCGGTGCGGTGCGGGTCACCCGGGCCCGCTTCCGGCTGGTGCTCGAGCCCGAGTACCTGCTCAACGCCCCGGATCGCACCGCACGGGTGCAGGTGATCACCAGCGACTACAGCCGCCAGCCGGTGCCAGCCGAGGTGGCGCTGCGCGTCACCGCCCAACGCGGCGGCGATCCGGTGGCGGCCGCGGCCCGGACGGTGCTCGAGCGCACGCTGCGCACCGAGGATGGGGGCCGGGCCTGGCTGGAGTTCGAGCCGGAGGGCGGCGGCACCTACCGCATCGCGGCCCGGGCCACCGACGACCAGGGCAACACCGTCGTGGCCGAAAAGACCCTCTACGTCACCGCCGCCGGCGGCGACATCCCCCACGCTCCGCCCGAGCTCGAGATCGTGGCCGATCGGCGCTCCTACCGGGTCGGCCAGCAAGCCCGCTTCCTGCTGCTGACCCCGCACGCCGACGCCCACCTGCTGGCCACCGTCGAGGGCGGCCGGCTGTATCGGGCCCAGGTGCTGCGGGCCAGGGGGCACTCGGCCGTGCTGGAGGTGCCCGTCGAACCGGCCCAGACGCCCAACTTCTTCGTGCGCGTGGCCAGCGTGTTCGACGGCGCCCTGTACGAAAGGCGGCTCGACGTGGTGGTGCCACCGGTGGAGCGCCTGCTCGAGGTCGAGGTGCAGGCAGAGCCCGAGCAGGCCCGCCCGGGCCAGCAGGTGGAATTCTCGGTCGCGGTGCGCGATCACCGCGGCGAGCCGGTGGCCGACGCCGAGGTGGCCCTGGCGGTAGTCGACGAGGCCATCTACGGCATCAGCCCGGAGCTGGCGGTGCTGATCGATCGCTTCTTCTACCACCGCAAACGCAACGACGTGCGCGGCGGCTGCTCGCTGGACTACCGCTTCTACGGCTACGGCCAGAGCAGGCGCGACGAGATGGCTGCGCTGCACCTGCGCCCGCCGGTGGTGCCCGGATCGTTCAAGGCGGCGGCAGCGGCCCGCCTGCGCACCCGCTTCCGCGACACACTGGCCTTCGCCCCCATGCTGTCGACCGACGCCCAGGGCCGCGCCAGCCTCGCGCTCGAACTGCCCGACAACCTGACCACCTGGCGGGCCACCGCCCGGGTCATCACCCGCGACACCCGGGTGGGCCAGGGCGTCGGCCGGCTGCAGGTGTCCAAGCCGGTGGTGGTCCGTCTGGCCCGGCCGACCTTCCTGGTCGAGCGCGATCGCTGCCGGCTGGGGGTGCTGGTGCACAACTACACCGACGCCGCGCACACGTTCGCCGTCAGCCTGGAAGCCGACGCCGGCCTGCAGCTCGCCGGCGAGGCCCAGCAGGTGCAGGTCGAGGCCCAGGGGGTGGGCACGGCGGTCTTCGCGGCCGAGGCCCGGCGGGCCGGGCCGGTGACGCTCACCGCCCGGGCGGCGGCCGGCGAGCTGGGCGACGGCCTGGAGCAGACGCTGCCGGTGCGGGCCTACGGCGTGGAGCAGGTGCTGCTGGCCGGCGGGGCGCTCGACGACGAGCGGCCGCGGGCGGAGGTGGAGCTGGCGGTGCCCGAGACGGCCCGGCCGGATTCGGTGCGCGCCGCGGTCCAGGTCTCGAGCGGGGTGGCCCCGGCGTTGATGGCCTCGCTGGAGTACCTGACCGGCTATCCCTACGGCTGCACCGAGCAGACCATGAGCCGATTTCTGCCCGACCTGGTGGTGGCCAAGGCGTTGCGCGAGCTGGGGCTGGAGAACGAAAAGCTGGAGGAGAAGCTGCCCGGCTACATCCACGCCGGGCTGGCCCGGTTGGCCCAGCTGCAGCACGACGACGGCGGCTGGGGGTGGTGGGCCGACGACGGGACCGACGCCTTCATGACCGCCTACGTGGTCCACGGCCTCAGCCTGGCCAAGCGGCTGGGCTGGCGGATCGACGGAGACATGCTCGAGCGCGGCGTCAACCGGCTCGACCACCTGGTGCGCGGCCGCGACCGGACGCCCACCGAGCGGGCCTACCTGCTCTACGCCCTGGCCCTGGCCGGGGTGAAATACCCCTCGATGCTGGACAAGCTGGTCGAGCGCGAGCAGAGCTTGACCGAGTACGGCCGGGCCCTACTGGCCCTGGGGTTGTTCGAGCTCGGCCGGCGGGAGCAATCCGCCGCGGTCAGCGGCCGGCTGGTGCAGGCGGCCCATACCGGCGCAGCGGCCGGCACCTGGTGGGGGCCCGATCGGGATCGCGGCGGCTGGGCCACCGACCCGGTCGAGACCACCGCCGCCACCCTGCGCTCGCTGCTGCTGACCCGGCCCGACAGCGTGCACATCCCGGCGGCGGTGCGCTGGTTGATGGCGGTTCGGCGCGGCGATCGCTGGCGGTCGACGCGCGATACGGCCATGGCCATCTTCGCCCTGGTCGACTATCTCAAGCGCGCCGGCGGCGGCCGGTACGATGCCGAGCTGCAGGCCCGGCTCAACGGCTGGGACGCCGAGCCGGTCCACTTCGGGCCCGAGGACATGCTGGCGCCCAGCGTGGCGCTGCTGACCGACCGCCCGGGCCGCCTGGGCCCCAACCGGCTGCTGCTCGAGCGCCGGGGCGAGGGGGTGCTGTTCTACACCGCCGCCGTGCGCTTCTTCGGCCGTGGCGAGCAGATCCCGGCCCGCGGCGAGGCGTTCCGTATCCGGCGCCGCCTGATGCGGGTGGTCGAGGAGCCGACCGAGGACGGCTGGCGGTTGCAGCTCGAACCGCTCGCAGGGCCGGTGGCCTCGGGCCAGACCCTGCTGGTGGTGCTCGACATCGAGACCGAGCGCCAGGCCGACTACGTGCTGATCGAGGATCCCCTGCCGGCCGGCGTGCAGCCGATCGAGCGCGACCGCGGTTACCGCCTGCCCGGCATCGAGCTGCGCCAGCCGCGGCTGCACCGCGAGTTTCACGATCAGCACGCGGCCTTTTTCATCCGCCGGCTGCCGGACGGAGAACGGCGGCTGGCCTACCTGGTGCGGGCCACCCTGCCCGGCACGTACCACCAGCTGCCGGCGCGGGTGCTGCCCATGTACGACCCCCAGCTGGCCGGCAACTCGGCCGGCCAGCAGCTGACGGTGGAGGAGTGAGCCATGCGCGGTGCCATTTTGATCGGGGCCTGGCTGGCCTGGTCGCCGTTGCTGGCGGCTGAAACGGCGACCCCGGCGCCGGACCGGCCGGACGAGGCGCCCACCGTCGAGATCGCCGCCCCGGTCGGCGGCTGGTCGTCGCAGCGCATCGTCGAGGTCAGCGGCAGCGTATCGGACGAGTCCATCCCGCGGGTCACCCTGGTGGTCAACGGTTTCGCCCGCACCATCGATCTCGGCGCGGGCGAGTTCGCGGCCACCATCGTGGTCTCCAAGGGCAACAACGCCATCGAGGTGGTGGCGGCCAACGCCGCCGGCCAGGGCCGCGACTCGGTGAGCTTCTTCTCCGACGTGCCGCCGGTCGATCTGCAGGTGGTGCTGGGTTGGGACACCGACGGCACCGACGTCGATCTCCACGTGACCGATCCGGCGGGAGAGGAGTGCTACTACGCCCACCGCACCACCGAACTGGGCGGCAAGCTCGACGTCGACGACACCGACGGTTTCGGCCCCGAGGTGTTCACCCTGGCCCACGCCGCCAGCGGCAGCTACCGGGTCGAGGTCAAGTACTACTCCAGCCACGGTCACCCGCAGACCGGCTGCCGGGTCCAGGTGGTGTTGTTCGAGGGCACCGAGCGCGAGCGCCGGTTGGAGTACGACAAGTTTTTGACCAAGACCGGCGACAAGGTCCTGGTCGGCGAGTTCGAGGTGGCCCCGCCGGCGGTGGCCGAGCGGCCGGGCCCAGGAGAGGATGTGGCTCCATGATCGAACGCGATGCCCTGGCCGCGCTGCTCGACGGTTGGCTGCAGCCGGCGGCCTTCGCCGACGGCTGCCCCAACGGACTGCAGGTCTACGGCCGAGAACGGATAGCCAAGATCTGCACCTGCCCCTCGGTCTCGCTGGCGTTCTTCGAAGCCGCGCTCGAGCGTGGGGCCGACGCCCTGCTGGTGCACCACGGCCTGTTCTGGAACAAGGATTCGCGGGTGATCGAGCCGCATCTGGGCCGCCGGCTGCGGGTGCTGCTGGACGGCGAGCTGAACCTCTACGCCTACCACCTGCCGCTCGACGCCCACCGCGAGCTGGGCAACAACGCCCAGCTGGCAGCGCTGCTCGACCTGGTCGAACGCGACGACGGCTTCGGGCTCTACCACGGCACGCCGATCGGCATGGCCGGCCGGCTGGCCGCCCCGCTGGCGCCCGCCGAGCTGGCCGAGCGGCTGGCTGCCGCCCTCGGCGCCGCGCCGCAGGTGCTGGACTTCGCCGGCGGTCCGATCGAGCGCATCGGCATCCTGGTGGGCGGGGGCGGGGACATCCCACCGGTGGTCGAGTGCGCCCGCAGCGGGTGCCAGGCCCTGGTGACCGGTACGGTGTTCGAGCAGACGGTGGCGGTGGCGCGCGAGCTGGGCGTCGCCGCCGTCGCGCTGGGCCATTACAACAGCGAGAAGCTCGGGGTGCGGGCGCTGGGCGACCGGATCGGCGCGCAGACCGGGATCGCGGTCGAGCACCTGGACGTACCCAACCCCATGTGAGCCGGTCGGCGAATGGAACGAGGTCCCGGCGGGGACTCCAGGCTGGGCGGATCGAGACGCGATGGCGGAAGGCCAGACAGTCGGGCGCTACACCCTGCTCGAGCAGGTGGGCAAGGGCGGGATGGCCGAGGTGTTCAAGGCCGAGGAGCACCTGCCCGAAGGCGGCCGGCGGGTGGTGGCCGTCAAGCGCCTGTTCCCGCAGCTGGCCGCCGATCGCGAGTTCGTCGGCATGTTCGTCAACGAAGCCCGCATCGCATCGTCCATGGCGCATCCGAACATCGTGCGCACCCACGACCTGATCAACGCCGGCTCGCACTATTACATCATCATGGAGTTTCTGGCGGGCATGGATCTCGAGGACCTCATCGTCCACAGCCCGCCGGGGCGGTTGGCGATGAGCCTGCACGAGATCGCCTACGCGGTCCACGAGGTGGCCCTCGGTCTGGGCTATGCCCACCGGGGCGGGGCCGACCCGGACTCCGGGCCGGTGGTGCACCGGGACATCAGCCCCGGCAATGTGCTGGTCGATTGCACCGGCCGGGTATTGATCACCGACTTCGGCATCGCCCGGGCGGCCCAGTACGCCCAGTCCACCATGCCCGGGGTGCTGAAGGGCAAGTACGAGTACATGTCGCCGGAGTACGTGGCCGGCAAGCCGTTCGACGGCCGCTCCGACCTGTTCTCGCTGGGCGTGGTGCTCTACGAGCTGCTGACCGGAACCAACCCGTTTCTGGCGGTGTTGCCCAAGGACACCTGGGAGCGCGTGCTGGGCCACGAGCCGCCCCCGCCCAGCCAGCTGTGCCGCCAGGTGCCGCAGGCGCTGGACACCATCGTGGCCCAGGCCCTGTGCAAGGATCCGGAGGGCCGCATCCCGTCGGGCGAGGTCTTCGCCCGGGCGCTGCAGCCCTTCGTCGGCAAGCCGGAGGCCACCGCCCGGGTGCTCGGCCGGCGGGTGAGCCGGGCCATGGACGGCTCGGCGGCCGCCGCCGGTGCCGAGCCGCTGGCCGCCTTTTTGCCCGACGGCGAGGACGACGACGAGGAGGGCACCGACGCGGGAGAGCACACCGCCGAGATGCACCTGGACGATCTGCTCGGACTGGTCGAGCCGCAGCGGGCACCGCGGCCCGATTTCGCCTCGCTCAGCGGCGAGTCGAGCGCGACCCGCGAGCCGACCGTGCCGGAAAAGGCGGCCGGCGGCGGCCGCCGCCGGCGCTGGCCGTGGGTGGCGCTCGGCCTGCTGTTGCTGGCCGGCGCCGGCGTGGCCGCCAGCCTGCTGTGGCCGCGGCCGACCGGCTTTTTGACCGTCACCGCCGACCGCCGCTCCGAGGTCTACGTCGACGGCGAGCGCATGGGGGTGGCCCCGCTGAAGCGGTTGCCGCTGGATCCCGGGCGCTATGCAGTCGAGGTGCGGCGCCCCGGCTCGCAGCGGGTCAAGTCCTACCGCCGGGCCATCGTCGCCGAACGCGAGACCCGGCTGCGCGTCCGCTGGAACCGCCGCCGGCGGCGCAAGCTGCGCCGGCGCAAGACGCGCCGCAAGCGCCCGCGGGCGAACCGGCGCCAGAAGCGGCGGCGCCGATGAGCGGCCGATGCATCGCACTGCTGGTGGCCTGCGGTCTGGCGTCGCCCGCGGCCCCGGCGACAGGCGGCGGGCTGGCGGCCGAGCAGCGGGCCTGCCTGGCCCGCCGGCTGGCCAGCGCCGAGCCCGCCGGGCGGGCCGCCGGCCGGCTGGAGGCTTTCGCCGTGATGGATGTCTGGACCGGACGGCTGCTGTGGCTGGCCCACGGCGAGCTGCTGGCCCGGCACCGTTTCCAGCCGGCCTCGGTGTTCAAGCTGGTGACCGCCTACCATGCCCTGGAGGCGGGGAGGGTGGATCCGGACGCGGTCTACCGCTGCCGCGGTCGCCCCCGCGAGGAGGGTCCCGCAGGCGGCCGGGTGGGCTGCTGGCTGAAGCCGGGCCACGGTCCGGTCAACCTGCGCAAGGCGCTGGCCTACTCGTGCAACCTCTACTTCGCCCGGCTCGGTGGGCGGCTGGCGGTGGAGCGCTTGCTGGCCACGGCACGGCGCTTCGGGCTGGGGCGCTCGACCGGTTCCGATCTGCCGGGCGAGATCAGCGGCCGGCTGCCGCCGGCGCTCGGTCGCCGGCAGGCGGCGCAGCTGGCGGTCGGCCAGGTGGCCGGGCTGGAGCTGACCGGCCTGCAGCTGCTCAGCCTGGTGGGGGCGGTGGCCAACGGCGGTGTGCTCTACAGCCCGCGACAGCAGGCGCCGGCGGGGAGAGCGACGCCGCGGCGCGGGCTGCTGTCCGGGGCGCAGCACCTGCGTTTGCTGCGCGCCGCCATGCGCGAGGCGAGCGCCTTCGGCACCGGCGCCGCCGCCGGGCTCGACGGATTGGGTGTCGCCGGCAAGACCGGCACCGCCGGCTGGGACCGGACCCCTTGGCGCACCCATGGCTGGTTCGTGGGGTTCTGGCCGGCCGGCCGGCCACAGCTGGCGCTGGTGGTCTTCGTCCACCGGGGCACCGGCGGCGGCACGGCGGCGCCGCTGGCGGCGGCGGCGGTGCGTGCGGTCGAGACCGCCCGCAAGCGCTGCCGGGAAACAGGGGGGCGAAATAAGAACGAGGGGGCCCGGCCGTGACCCGAGGTGCCGCTGCGATGGCCCTCGCCCTGACGCTGACCGCCTCGCCGGCCTTGGCGGGAGACGAGGCCCGGCGGCCGGCGAGCCCGGCGCCCACGGTGCGGGTCGCCATCCTGGGGCTGTTTGCACCGCGGCGGCTCGAGGTGGTCGCCGCCGATGGGGCGAAGCTGGTGGCGGTGCTGGTGGCGGCCGACGGGCGCGAGCAGCGCCTGGCGCCCCGCCGGCGCGTCGCGCTCGGCTGCGGCGGTGCGGCGCCGGTGGCGCTGCGGGTCAATCCCGACGTGGCCGCGGGTGGACATCCCAA
>CAYVQE010000139.1:0-16004 GCA_964454005.1 uncultured Myxococcales bacterium | reverse complement strand
ACGAGACCGACAGCGTGCGCGCGCTGCTGCGCGCCGGCGCGTTGAACCTGAAGCAGGATCGGCCGGACCAAGCGCTCAAGGCCTACGAGGCCGCCCTGGAGAAGAAGCCCGACGCGGCCGCCGCCTACATCGGCCTGGCCCGGGCCTATCTGGCCAAGGGGGTGACCGCCACCGCGGTCCAGGCGCTGGAGCGGGCTGCCGAACTCGACCCCAAAAACCCCGAGCCCTGGTTTCTCAGGGGCAAGATCGCCAAGCGGGCCGGTGACCTGGACGCCGCCCAGGTCAACTTCGAGAACGCCATCCGCCGCGATCCGCGCCACGCCCAGGCCCATCTGCGCCGCGGTGATGTCTTCTTCACCCGCGGCGATGCCAAGAAGGCGCTGCAGGCCTATCGGTTGGCGGTGGCCTCGGATCCGGAGCAGGACGAGGCCATCATGCAGATCGGCCGCACCTACCTGCTGGCCGGCCGGCTGGACAAGGCCATCGCCGCGCTGGAGGAGGCGGTGGCCAAGAACCGGCGCAACGCCTATGCCCACCACTATCTGGGCGTGGCCCTGGCCCGCAAGGGCCGCAACGAAAAGGCGGTGCTGGCGCTGGGCAACGCGCTGCGCATCGAGCCCGATCTGGGCCGCAGCTACATCGTGCTGGGCAACATCTACGAGCGCAACCTGCTCGGCGACAAGGCCTACGATGCTTACCGCCGCGCCATCCGGGCCGCGCCCGAGCTGCTCGACGGCTACGTCAACCTTGCCCGGCTGCAGCTCGAGCGCAAGCAGAAGCGCCGGGCGCGGCGCACGCTGCGCCGGGCGCTGAAGGTCGATCCCGAGTGCGGCGACTGCCGTTTGCTGCTGGGCCGGCTGTACCTGGAGCGCCGCCGCTACCGGCGTGCGCTGGCGGTGCTGGAGAAGCTGGTGCAGCAGGACTACCAGAACAACGCCGCCCATTTCTATCTGGGCCGGGCCTACCTGGGTCTGGGCATGATCGCCAAGGCCACCGCCGAGTACAACGCCCTGGCCATGGCCAATGACGTCGAGCGGGCCGAGGCGCTGCTGAAGCTGATCGAGCGCCGCAAGCGGCGCTAGCGTCGAACCTTCGATGGCCGCCGCGGAACCCAGGCGCGAGCCGCTGGACACCTCGATCCAGTACGTCAAGGGCGTGGGCCCGCGGCTGGCCGAGCGCTTCGCCGCCCGCGGCGTGCGCACCGTGGGCGACGCGCTCTACCTGCTGCCGCGGCGCTACGAGGATCGGCGCCGGCTGGTGCCGGTGGCCGAGCTGCGCCCGGGCGAGGTGGCCAGTTTCGAGGCCCGGGTGCTGGACTTCGGCTCGCGGCGCATCGGCCGGCGGCGGCGGCTGTTCGAGCTGCTGCTCGGCGACCGCTCGGGCCAGATCCGCTGCCTGTGGTTCAACTTCAACGAGGCTGCCTTCCGCAAGCGCTTCCAGCGCGGCGATCGGGTGCGGGTGGCCGGCAAGGTCGAGCAGTACCGCTCGGCCCGCCAGCTGGTCCACCCCGACCTGCAGCCGCTGGGCCGCGGCACCGACGGCGACGACGAGGAAGCGGCCGATGGGGCGGGCGGCTTCGCCGCCCTGGTGCCGGTCTACCCCGAGATCGAGGGCATCTACCCGCGCTCGCTGCGCCAGATCATCAAGCGGGTGGTCGAGCGCTACGCCGAGGCCGCGCCCGAGGTGCTGCCCGAGCCGCTGCGCCGGCGCCACGGCATGATCCCCATCGCCCAGGCCCTGCGCCAGGTGCACTTCCCACCGCAGCAGGCCGATCCCGCGGCCCTGGAGCGCTTCCGCTCGCCGGCCCAGCGGCGGCTGGTGTTCGAGGAGCTGTTCCTGCTGCAGCTCGGCCTGGCGCTGCGCCGCAGGCTGGCGCGCCGCGCCGAGGCGCCCGGCTTCGGCCCGCCGGCCGATGTGGTGGCCGAGGCCCGGCGTCTGTTCGGCTTTGCGCTGACCGGCGCTCAGCAGCGCGTGCTGGGCGAGATCCTGGCCGACCTGGCCGGCGAGCAGCCGATGAACCGCCTGCTGCAGGGCGACGTGGGTGCGGGCAAGACCGCGGTGGCCGTGCTGGCGGCGCTGGCGGTGGCCCGCGCCGGGGGCCAGACCGCGCTGATGGCGCCGACCGAGATCCTGGCCGAGCAGCACCTGCGCGCCATCCAGGGCCTGTTCGCCGGGCCCGGCGCCGAGCTGGAGGTCGAGCTGCTGACCGCGGCCGTCAAGGGCCGGGCCCGCCAGCGGGTGCTGCGGCGCATCGCCGCCGGCTCGGCCGGGCTGGTCATCGGCACCCAGGCCCTGATCGAGCAGCGGGTGGCCTTCCACAACCTGGGCCTGGCCATCATCGACGAGCAGCACCGCTTCGGCGTGATGCAGCGCGCCCGGCTGCGGGCCAAGGGCCGCCAGCCGCACGTGTTGGTGATGACGGCCACGCCCATCCCGCGCACCCTGTCGCTGACCGTCTACGGCGACCTGGACACATCGATCCTGGACGAGCTGCCGCCGGGGCGCACGCCGGTGGCCACCCGGCTGCTGCGCTCGGCCCAGGCCGCCCAGGCCTACCGCTGGGTGCGGCGCGAAATCGAGGCCGGCGGCCGGGCCTACCTGGTCTACCCGCTGGTCGAGGAGTCGGAAAAGGTCGACCTGCTCGACGCCAGCCGCATGTTCGAGCGGCTGGCGGCCGGGCCGCTGGCCGGGCTGCGGTTGGGCCTGGTGCACGGCCGGCTGGCCTCGGACGAGAAGGACGCCCGCATGCGGGCCTTCGCCGCCGGCGAGCTCGACGCGCTGGTGGCCACCACCGTGATCGAGGTCGGCGTGGACGTGCCCGAGGCCAGCGTGATGGTGATCGAGCACGCCGAGCGCTTCGGCCTGAGCCAGCTGCACCAGCTACGCGGCCGGGTGGGCCGCGGTGAGCGGCCGGCGCAGTGCTTCCTGGTGGCCCACAGCCTGGCCACGCCCGAGGCCCGGCGCCGGCTGCAGGTGATGGAGCGTACCAACGACGGCTTCGTCATCGCCGAGGAGGATCTGGCCATCCGCGGCCCGGGCGAGTTCTTGGGTACCCGCCAGTCGGGCCTGCCGGTCTTCGCGGTGGCCGATCTGCTGCGCGACGCCGCCATCCTGGACGAGGCCCGCCGGGCCGCCTTTCGGCTGCTGGAGGCCGACCCCGAGCTGGCGCGGGCCGAGCACGGCGGCCTGCGCCGGGCCTTGAAGCGGCGCTGGGGTGGTCAGCTGGCGCTGGCCGAGGTAGGCTGAGCGGGGAGGGAAGGGAAGAAGGTGACATGCGCTGTGTCAACTGCGGCCACGAGCAGGCCGCGGGCATCTTCTGCGACAACTGCGGCATGCGGGCCACCCGCATCCGGCCGCGCGAGCCCGAGCCGGTCGCCGGCGACGGCGAGCGCGCGCCGGCCGAGCTGCGCTGCCGCTGCGGCCACATGCAGCGCGGCGGGCGCTTCTGCGAGGCCTGCGGCGTGATGCTCGACTACTACCGGGCCTTGCCCGATCGGGAGGTCGCCGGCGCCCGCTGCCCGCAGTGCGGCGGTTTTTGCACCCAACCGCTGTGTCGCAACTGCGGGGTGCGCCTGCCGGACTTTCCGGGCGCCGAGGAGGCCTGAATGGACCGGCTGCAGGACAGCGGCCGGCCGCGCATGCCCGGCCGGCCGTCTGAGCGCCACGCGGTGCGCGCCCGGTTGCGCCGCGCCGGGCTGCACACCGTCTGCGAGGAGGCCCGCTGTCCCAACATCTGCGAGTGCTTCAGCCGCGGCACGGCGACCTTCCTGATCCTGGGCGATCGCTGCACCCGGGCCTGCCGCTTCTGCGGCATCGCCCGCCGCGGCCGGCCGGCCGCGCCCGATGCGGCCGAGCCGCAGCGGCTGGCGGCCACCGCGGCCGAGCTGGGCCTGGCCCACGTGGTCGTCACCTCGGTCACCCGCGATGACCTGGACGACGGCGGCGCCGGCGCCTTCGCCGCCTGCGTCGAGGCGCTGCGCCAGCGCTGCCCGCGGGCCACCGTCGAGCTGCTGGTGCCGGACTTCGGCGGCCGGGCGGAACCGCTGCAGCGGGTGCTGGCCGCCGGGCCCGACGTGCTCAACCACAACCTGGAGACGGTGGCCCGGCTGGCACCGGCGGTGCGGCCGCAGGCCGACCACGCCCGCTCGCTCGCGCTGCTGGGTCGCGCCGCCCGCCGCGGCGTGCGGCTGGTCAAGTCCGGGCTGATGGTGGGCCTGGGCGAGTCCGACGCCGAGATCGAGGCCGCGCTGGGCGAGCTGGCCGCGGTCGGCTGCCAGGTGGTCACCATCGGCCAGTACCTGCAGCCCGACCGCCACTGCTGGCCGGTCGCGCGCCGGGTCGACGCGGCCGCCTGGCAGCGCTACCGCGCCACCGGCCGCCGACTGGGCCTGCGCGTGGTCGCCGGCGCCCTGGTGCGCTCCTCTTGGCACGCGGCCGAGGTCCTTGAAAACGCCGCCGACGCTGGGTAGACTCTCCCGCCATAACAAGCCAGAGCAGCGGCACGGACCGATCGAGGGAGGTGGATATGGGCGACGCAGCCGAACGCACCGTCGAGGTGGCGGCCTCGGCCGAGACCCTGTTCGACGTGATCGTGGACTTCGAGGCCTACCCGGAGTTTTTGGGCGAGCTGGGCATCCAATACAACAAGGTCCTGTCGCAGAGCGACACCGCGGCCGAGGTCGAGAGCCAGGTCAAGACCATGGGCTTCACCGAGAAGTACACCCTGCGCTACAAGCTCGAGCGGCCCAAGCGGGTCGCCTGGGAGCTGGTCCAGGGCAAGCTGACAAAGGACAACCGCGGCTCCTGGGAGATCGAGCCGCTGGACGATGGCCGCTGCCGCGCGCAGTACAAGATCGCGGCCAGCTTCGGCTGGATGGTGCCCAAGGCGCTGGTCAAGAAGGGCCTCGAGAACCAGCTGCCCAAGATGCTCGACGCTTTCAAGCGCCGCGCCGAGCAGAAGGCCGGTTGAATTCGCGGCGGCGGTCGGCGCGGCCGCCGCCCGGCACTGCAGACCGGGGAGGGGGACATGGGAGACCGCGAACAAGACGCGGCGCTGGCCGTGGGCGAGCGCATCAGGCGCCTGCGCCAGGGTGCCAACCTCGATATACAGCAGCTGGCCGCGCGCACCGGGCTGGGGGAAGCGCAACTCGACCACATCGAGCAGGATCTGATCTCGCCCACGCTGGGCCTGCTGGTGCGCATCTGTGACGGGCTCGGCGTGCGGCTGGGCCACTTCTTCGACCAGGGCCCGCGCAAGCTCTACTCGCTGTTCCGCTCGGGTGACGAGAAGGTGGCCACCCGTTTCGCCGCCAAGAACGGCTCCGACTTCGGTTACGAGTACCACGCCTTGGGCGCGGAGAAGCGCAACCGCCACATGGAGCCGTTCCTGATCACCATTCGCCCGCCCTCGGACCCGCAGGCCCGGATCACCGAGTTGGAGGAGTTGGCCACCCACTCGGGCGAGGAGTTCCTCTTCGTGCTCGAGGGCCACATCGAGGTCGACCTGGAGGACGAGCACTTCGCCCTCGATCCGGGCGACTCGATCTACTACGACGCGAGCGTGCCCCACCGGGTGGTCCACCGCGGCGGCTCGGTGGCCCGGGTGCTAACGGTGGTCCACCTCGGCCGGAAAGGTTGAAATCCTGAACTATTTGCGTACTTGTTGACGCGAATTGCGCATTGCGCCCCGGCCCCATTTGGGACCGTGTTCACGCCTCGCCAACATTCCGTTTTCAAGACATAAATTTTTCGTTTTGGGCTGAACCTCAGGCATGCTTCTTGCGTCTACAACGAATGGAAGCATAATGGGTGTACAGGAGGAAGGTGGTAACGATGTTGGATGCCTTCATCATCGAGGAACTAAGACGGCGCGAGCAGCGCGACAGCGACTTCCGCCGCCCGGTGCTCGAGATCCCCTGTGACGATCAGGTGCCCGAGGATCTCGACGACGCCTGCGAGGATGAAGACGAGGAAGACAGCGACTGCGGCGTGGTCATCATCGATTACGGCGAGTGTGAAGAAGACTGAACCGCCGCAAAACGAGTTGAACTTCAACCACCCCGGGATGATACCCGGGGTTTTTTTCTGCCCCGCGCCGTTGCGGGCTGCCGGCAATCAGGCGGCGGGGAAAGAGCCTGCCGATTGCCGGCAGCAGCCGTCTGTGGTAAATGGAAATCCACATCGCGATCTGGATGCTCGAAGAAGGAGGTGGCCGTTGCGCCGCGCCATTATCGCCGCCTTGCTCGGCCTGCAGCTGTGCTCAGCTCAACCAGCCGCGGCCGGTGCGGGCTCGCGGCAGCTCAAGATCCAAGGCGATTACCAGCGCCAGCAGCTGCGGGACGGCCGGCAGGTGCACGGCTACTACATGATCGAGGCCTTACAGGCATTTCGGATGCGGCTGGTCGGCCCGTTGTCGCTGGTGTTGCGGGTACGCGGGCACAAGGCCGGGCCAGCCAAGCTGTTGGTCGAGATGGACGGCCGGCAGGGCCGCGAGCTGGAGATGGATGCCTCGCCGGTGCGGTCGCGCGAGTTGTACCTCCGGATCCCGGCCGGTAGCCACCAGGTCGAGGTGACACCGCTGGAACGGCTGCGGTTGCTGCCCATGGTGGAGCACAAGCAGCGGGTGGCCGTGCTGCCGCCGCAGCTCAACACCGAACTCGCGGCCGGCACCGGTGAGACGCTCAACGAGGTGCTGCTGAGCGAGTTCCACCAGTCCGGTCGACTCGCGGTGCTGGGCAGCAGCGACATCGCGGCCATGCTGCGCCACGAGGAGCAGCGGCTGGTCATGGCTGGTTGTACCGACAACGCCTGCCTGGCCGAGATCGGCGGTGCCCTGGGCGTGCAGCTGATCGCCGAGACCAGCATCGGCGCGGTCGGCAATCGCTATGTGGTCACCGTCAAGGTCCTGGACGTGTCCAAGGCCAAGGTGCTGGCCCGGGCCAGCGAGACCATCGCCGGCCGCCAGACCGCGCTGATCGAGGCCATCCGCCGGACCGGAGGCGAGGCGGTCGAGGCCATCTGCGGGCCGCGCGAGTCGATCGTGCTCGGCTGGTCACAGCCTGATGCGCAGCCGCCAGCTGCGCTGGCGGCTGCGCATCAGTCGACTTCCGGGCCCACTGCGACCGCGGTGGCCCCGGAACCGGTGGGCTGGCTGGACGTGACGCCGTGGGTGGCGTTGGGGTTGACCGTGGCTTCCGGCGTGACCGCAGCGGCGCTGGGCGGGCTGGCTGCCGAGGATGCCGTTGCCGCTCGCGAGAAGCTGGCCGGCACGCCCCCGTGGGCGGATCTGAAGGACAGCGCCGAGTCCAAGGCACTGGGGGCCGACGTGATGATCGGGGTCACCGCGGCAGCGGCCGCCGGCACGCTGGTGCTGTTTCTGCTCGGCGACGGCGAAGATGACCGGGACGGCGCTGGCGCCGATTCGGCATCCGCCGAGTTGGGCCTGGCGCCCACCGCCGGCGGCGGCACGGCCTCGCTGAAGGTCGCATTCTGACGACGGTGGTTTGACGATGGTGGTGCAAGACATGAACGCGCTGTACTCGAACCGGACCGGCGGCGGTGCGCTCCGGCACGCCCCGGTTGCGCTGACCTTCTGCGCGCTGTGGCTGGCCGCCGGCTGCAGCCCCACTTTGGATACGCAGGGCCGGCCCTGCTCGAGCGACGGCGAGTGCGCCGATCATTCCATGGTGTGCGACCGCGATCGCGACCCACCGGTATGCGTGGCGCCCAGCGACGAGTGCAGCATCGGCCAGTCGCGCTGCAAAGGCAGCGTGCTACAGGTCTGCATGGCCGATGAGAACCTGGCCGGCGTAATGCGCTGGACCGACCAGCAGGACTGCGCCGACCAGGGCGCGGTCTGCGTCGCTGGCGAAGGCACGGCCGAGTGCGTGGAGCAGTGCAGCGATACCTGTCCGGGGGCCGGCGCGACCCGCTGCGCCGGTGACGTGGTCCAGTCCTGCGCCCGGGGCGACGACGGCTGTTTGCACTGGCGCAACGACCTCGACTGCGCGGCCGAGGGCAACAGCTGCGAGATGCAAGACGGCCATGCCGGCTGCAATTGCAACGACACCTGTGATCCGGCGGGCAGCAGGCGTTGCAACGGTACGGTCATCGAGCGCTGCACCTTCGGACCCGACGGCTGCCGCCGCTGGGAGTTGGAGCAGGACTGCGCCCATGAGAACGAGCTGTGTGACGATACCGGCGACGGCGCTGCCTGCGTCGACGACTGCATCGATCCCTGTGATACCTTGGACGCGAGGCGCTGCAGCCCGGACGATAGCGCCATCCAGGGCTGCCATGACTCGGGCCAGGGCTGCGTCCAATGGGTGCTCGATGAAGACTGCGCCGGCAACACTCCACCGGCCACATGCGTCGACATGGGCGGTGCGATCATGTGCCAGGATATCTGCGCCAACGAGTGCCAGCCGGAGGAGGAGGGTAGCGGCCGCTGCGAGGACAACGTGGCCGAGGTCTGCTCGGAGAACGCCGACGGCTGCTTCGCCTGGGAGCTGTTACAGATCTGCGACGACGGCAGCCTGGTCTGTGATCTGGCAGGTGACGGCACGGCCTCGTGTGTAGACCCGGAAAGCATTCCCGAAAAGACCACCATCCGCAACGGTAGCTTCGAACTGGACCCGCCGGGCACGGAGGGCGATGCGATCGCGCACTGGGATTCAGAGCTGGATGCCGATGGCCAACCAAACACCACCCTCGTAGAGGTGACCGCTGCGTATGGCTTTGTCGGTGAGCAGTCGTTACACCTCCTGCTCAGCGGATCGACCGACGGGAATGCGGGAATCGATTTCATCCATGAATTGTCGACCGATAGCCCGCGCCGCACCCATGCCCGCCACGTCACGTTGTGGGTGACCGAGGACGTATCCGACGGGACGACCAATTTGAACTTCGCCAAGGCGATGCGACTGGTTTTCGACGACGGTGCGACTGTTGTGCCGGTTCAGTTGCGGTGCAGCCGCGGTGGTTACAGCAATTGCTATGCGCTGGGCTCCCAGGATACCGTAGAACCGTATGACCATGCGTTGGAACAGCAGACCGGCGGCGGGGGCCTCATCTGGAAGCGCTACACGGTGACCATTCCGGAGGAGATCGATCGCTCCCGGCTGAAGGTCGGCATCTGGTACCGACTGCGGGCGGCGGACTCCCAAGTGGCCACGGCCGAACTCGAGATCTACGTCGATCGGGTCTCCTTCTCGGACGAAAATGGCGACCCGCTTTGATGGCTTTGCGCGGGCGACGCGATCGGAGACTGCGATGCCGAAGTTCATGCGACTGACTCTGCTGGCGGGCGCCGCCCTGGCGGCGGGCTGCGGCTCGGGGCCGAACTGCGACCAGGCCTGCGAGCCGGCCGGCGCGACGCAGTGTGTGGGCGATGTGCTGCAGGTTTGCGCGGCCGGCGACGATGGCTGTCGGCAGTGGCGGGAATTGGTGGACTGCGCCGCCGCGGGCGCCAGCTGCGATGTTTTGGCCGCCGGCGACGCGACCTGCATGGCCGCCTGCGAGGATGGCTGCCCGGCGGTGGGCGACAAACGCTGCCAGGGTGACGTATTGCAGATCTGCGCCGAGGACGCCAGCGGCTGTCAGGTCTGGGAGGACGTCTGGGACTGCGCCCAGAGCGGCATGCGCTGCGACGACAGCGGCGTTGAGGCGCAGTGCGCTGGCGCTTGCAGCGACACCTGCCCGGCAGCCGGCGACAGCCGTTGCGCCGGCAGCGTGGTGCAGCGCTGCGCCGAAGGCCCCGGCGGCTGTCTGGCCTGGGCCGACGAACAGGACTGCGCCGACAGCGATCGGCAGTGCGACGACAGCGGCGGCGAGGCCGGCTGCACCGAAGCCTGCGCCGACCCCTGCGCCGACCTCGGCGCACAGCGCTGCAGCCCAGGCGACGACGCCATACAGGTCTGCGCCGAGGACATCGGCGATTGTATGCGCTGGGTGGACGAGCAGGACTGCGCCGGCGCCGACCCGCCGGCCACCTGCGTGTCCATGGGCGGCCAATTGCTGTGCCAACCCGACTGCGCCCATGGCTGCTCGCTGGCCGAGCGCGACACCGCCCGCTGCGCCGATAACGCGGTCGAGGTCTGCAGCCTGGGCGACGAGGGCTGCTACGGCTGGCAGGTCGATGCGGATTGCGATACGGATTCGCTGGTCTGCATCCAGGATTGGGAGGCGGGCACGGCCGCTTGCCATAATCCGGCGGACCACCCGGAACGGACCCGCATAGGCAACGGCAGCTTCGAACTCGACCCGGCCGCCACCCCGGCCGCGTCCCTGTCGCAATGGCGCTCGGAGCTGGTGATCGAAGCCGACGACCAGGGCAGCGATATCCGGGTTACCGGTGACCATTCCCTGCACGAGGCCCAGTCGCTGCATGTTTTGCTGCGGGCTGAGAACGAGGGCGGGGATGCGCACGGCAAGGTGACGCAGCGGCTGACGACCGACCAACCGCGCAGCAGCATCGCCAGCCACATCAGCCTGTGGGTCACCGACGACGTGGCCGACGAGATGCAGAACCCCAACTACCGGCTGGAGCTGCGGCTGGTATTCGAGGACGCGGCCACCGCCGTGCCCGTGTTGCTGCGCTGCGAGCGCGCGGGCTACTTCGGCTGTTGGGACCTCGATCAAGAGCCGGTCGGACCCTTCGACGACTACCAACAGCAGGACGCCGGCAGCGGTGGGTTGAACTGGAAGCGCTACACCGTGGCCGTTCCGGAGGCCGTCGACCGTTCCAACTTCGTGGTTCAGATCTGGTACCGGATCTGGTTTTCCGAGTCGCTGGGCCCGGTCGAGAGCGAACTCTATCTCGACCGCGTGTTTTTCTCGGACGCGACCGGCGACCCCAACTGACGAACGTAGGCCACCGGGAGGATCATCGGATGCGAATCATGAAGTGCTTGGTGGGCGTCGCTGCGGTCGGCCTGTTGGCGGGTTGCGGTACCAGCGACAGCTGCACAGACACCTGCCCGCGGGCCGGCGAGACCCGCTGCTTCGGCCAAATCCTGCAGCGCTGCGTCGAGGACGACAAGGGGTGTCTGCACTGGGAGAGCCTGATGGACTGCACCGCCATCGGCTCGAGTTGCGACGGCAGCGGTGATACGGCCACCTGCGCTGCCGACTGCGAGGATGCCTGCCAACCGGCCGGCGTCAAGCGCTGCCAAGGCGACGTGTTGCAGACCTGCGCCGAGGCTGGCAGCGGCTGTCTGGACTGGTCGGACACGGTGGACTGCGCCGACGCCGGGCTGGCCTGCGACCCGGCCAGCGGCCAGTGCCAGGCCGGTTGCCGGGACGAGTGCGATCCGCCCGGCGCCACCCGCTGTGAACAGGATGTGGTCCAGTCCTGCCTGCTCGACGCCCAGGACTGCTACCACTGGCGCGACCTGGTCGACTGCTCGAACTCGGGCCAGGTCTGCTCTCAGACGACCGGCGAGGCCGAGTGCATCGAGCCCTGTGACGACGTCTGCCAGCCCGAGGACGCCACCCGCTGCGACGGCAACTGGATCCAGACATGCAGCGGGGGCGACGACGGCTGCCTGGACTGGATCGATACCACCGACTGCAGCCAGGAAGATTTGGCCTGCGACGACAGCGGCGACGCGGCCGTGTGTGCCGACACCTGCCCCGATGCCTGCGATGCGGTGGGCGCCACCGACTGCGACGGCACCGTGGTGGTGGTCTGTAGCGCCACCGCCGACCCCGACTGCCTGCAGTGGATGCCGGCCGATGACTGCTGGGAGCACCAGCCGCCGCAGTGGTGCATCTACTCCGAGCAGCAGGGTGCGGCCGCCTGCCAGGACCCGCCCACCTGCGAGCACGAATGCCTGTTCGTCGGCGAGACCGGCTGCGCGGATCACGTGCTGCGCGAGTGCGTGCTGGGCGGCGACGGCTGCCTCGACTGGAGCCCGCTCGAGGACTGCGCCGCCGGCGGGCAGGTCTGCCACCACAACGGCGACACGGCCGCTTGCGCCGATGCGGCCGATGTGCCTCACGCCAGCCGCATCCTCAACGGCGGCTTCGAGATGGATGTACCGGGCACCGCCGGCTCGAGCATCTCGCACTGGGAATACAGCCACGAGGTGATCCAGGGCATGGTGGTCAGCAACCAGGTGGTGGTCAATGAGACCAGCTGCTTCGCCGGCGACCAGGCGGCGCGGTTGGCCATGACCGTCACCTACGACTACTGCAACTGGCCGGACCACCACCACGCCGATGCCCGCCATTGGCTCGAAGTGGCCGCGGCGCGCACCACCCTGGCCGGGTACGTCACCTTCTGGGTGGGCGGGGTCGACTACACCCAGCCCTCGCGCTACTACTGGCGGCTGAACGCCAGGATCGGCGACGGTCAAGCCGAAGAACGCATCAAGCTGCGCTGCCGGAGCTGGCGTGCCGACGAGGGCTGTGTCGACCGCGACGGAACGCGCGACTGGTACGACTACTACGAGGAGCAGGCCATCGGCGCCGACGGCCAGACCTGGCAGCGCTACACGGTGGCCATCCCGGCGGCCATGGATCGCTCCAACCTGATCGTGACCATCGAGCACCGGCTGGAGACCTGGGACTGCCAGCAGGGCTTGTCCGCCCTGTCGGTCGACGAGGTCACCTTCTCCGACGCCGCCGGCAACCCGCTGGACTGAGCCGGCTGGTTCCGCTCATCACATGGCCACCGCGCCCACCGAGGCCGGCAGGCGGAACTGCAGCCCGGCGATGAAGGTGGAGTAGCTGCCGCCGTGGATGTGGCGCCAGCCGGCCTCGGCGAACAGGCCCACCCCGGCCTCGCCGAAGGCCAGCCCGAACAGGTCGCCGTCGCCGAACTCGCCATCGGCGAAGCTGGTGAACTCGATGCTGACGGTGAAGGCCCCGCCGCCGCCCATGCACGGCGCCGGCCCGCCGTCGGCCAGCAGCAGCCCGGCCCTGAGGCCCAGGCCCAGCCGCCACAGGAATAGATCCTCGACCTCGGCCTCGGGGCCGGCCTCGGAGTCGTCGACCACCACCGGGTACCAGGTGGCCGAGAAGAAGGGCCCGTGCTTGACCGAGCGCTCCGGGTGGGCCGCCTGCAGAAACTCGGCCTGGTAGCCCAGGCCCAGGTCCCAGTCGCGCACCAGCAGCCAGGGCACCGCGTCCAACGGCATCAGCTCGGCGCGCACCGCGAACATTTTGTCGCGGTCGGTGCTGCGCGCCTGGCCGTCCTGGGCCCAGATCACCTCGCCGAAGGCCCCGCCGCCGCTGAAGCCCACCCGCAGCGGCGGGCTGGCGAAGGGCATGCAGCCGGTGGCCAGCAGGAACAGGGCGATCGACGAGGACAGCGCGCGCAGCATGGGACCTCCGCGGGACAGACGTCCGCCACACGATAGCGATTCAAATCCTGTTGATCCACTCCGACCCCGGTTCTATAATCGGCTCCATGGGAACGAAAGCCGCGCCATACGGGCTGACCATCGCGTTGATCCTCGGCCTGGCCAATGCCCCGGCCGGAGCGGAGCAACCGGCAGCGGAGCAAGCTGCAACACAGCAGCCCGCAGCTCAGCAACCCGCAGCGGAACATCCCGCCGCCGAGCAGCCGGCCGGCGACGACGAGGCCGCCGCCGCGGAGCGGGATCCCGCCACCATCGTCATCACCGCCAGCCGCAAACCCGAAAGCGCCTTCACCGTGGGCCGCAGCCTGACCGTGGTGGAGCGCGACGACATCATCGAGGCCCAGGCCCAGTCGCTGCCCGATGCCGTCGAGCAGGTGCCGGGCGTGTCCATGCAGCGTACCAACCGCGGCGCCGGTGCGCCCTTCATCCGCGGGCTGGTCGGGCCGCAGAACCTGATCCTGATCGACGGGCTGCGCTTCAACACCGCCACCTTCCGCACCGGGCCCAGCCAGGTCCTGGCCCTGATCGACCCCAGCAGCGTCTCGCGCATCGAGGTGCTGCGCGGGCCGGCCTCGGTGCTCTACGGCTCGGACGCCATGGGCGGCGCCATCCAGATCTTCCCGCTGGGCTGGCGCGGCGACGCCGGCACCGAGGCCCGCGCCGGCGGCCGCTTCTACTCGGCCGACAAATCGCTGGCGGTCTGGGCCGACGCCGGCTGGCAGCACCAGCGCGGCGGGCTGCTGGCCGGGGCCACCTTCCGCAACTTCGAGCCGCTGCGCGCCGGCGGCGGCCGCATCGAGCCGCTCAGCGGCTACCGCCAGGCCGCCTGGCGCGCCCGCGGCCGGCTCGAGTTGACCGACGAGTTGGAGCTGGGCCTGACCTACCTGGGCGCGCGCATCGTCGACGCCGGCCGCACCGACCGGCTCTACGAGGGCCGCTTCCGCTTCTATGACAACGAGGACGACTTCCTGATGCTCGACGGCCGCTGGCGCCCCGGCGGCGCGCTGCGCCGGCTGCGCCTGGCCGCGGCCTTCCACCGCATGGACGAGACGGTCGACCGCTACCGCTGCGCGCTGGGCGACGACATCGACGTCCACAGCCCCGACCCCTGCCTGGACGCCGCTCCGCTGGGCCTCGACCAACCCGGCGTCGAGCCGCTGACCCGCCAGCAGCTCTACCGCGACCAGGTGTGGGCCTTGGTCGGGCTGGCCCAGGCCGACCTGGCGTTCTGGGACGAGCGGCTGCGGCTGCAGGCCGGGCTGGAGGGCTCCTACGATCGCGTGGCCTCGTCGATCGAGGAGCGCCGCGCCGGATGGGAGCCGTCCTGGCAGTGGCGCGAAGCCGATCGCGGTACCTTCTCGGACGGCTCCTGGGCTTATCGCTTCGGCGCCTTCGTCCACGGCGAGGCCGACCTGCTCATCTGGGACGACCAGGCCCTGCTGGCCACCCTGGGCGGCCGGCTGGCGCACTTCGGCGCCGCGGCCGACGCCGTGCCCGGGCTGGGCGCGGTCGACTACGACCACACCGGCTTGGTGGGCTCGGCCGGGCTGCGCTACCTGCGTGGCGACGCCTTCATGGCCTACGCCGATTTCGCCCAGGGCTTTCGGGCGCCCAACCTGCAGGAGACCACGGTGCTGGGCGACACCGGCAGCAAGTTCGAGGTGCCCAACGGCGAGCTGGGCCCGGAGCGCTCGCACGCGCTGGAGATCGGCGCCCGGCTGGACATCGACTGGATCCGCGTCTCGGCGGCGGCCTTCATGAGCTGGCTGGACGACATGATCGACGAGCGCGACCTGCCGCGCGACGAGTGGCAGCAGCTGGGCATCGACCCGGAGGCGGTGGGCGACAAGCCGGTGGTCCAGCGGGTCAACTCCCAGGCCGGGCGCATCTGGGGCGCCGAGGGGCAGCTGGAGCTCGGCCCCTGGTGCGACACCCGCCTGTGGGCGCAGCTGGCCTGGGTGCGCGGCGAGGTCGACATGCGCGACGGCGGCACCGTGCCCGCCCGCCGCATCCCGCCGCTGCTGGGCGCCGCCGGCCTGCGCCACCAGCCGCCCGACGGCAGCTTCTACCTCGAGCTCTACACCCGCTTCGCCGGCCGCCAGGACCGGCTGCACCCCTCGGATCTCGATGACCTGCGCATCTGCCAGCACCCCGACCACCTCGGCGACACCTACGGCGACCACGACCAGAGCTGCCCCGGCACCGCCGCCTGGGCCACCATCAACCTCCGCGGCGGCATGCGGGTCTCCAAAAACCTGCGCCTAGACGCCGCCCTGACCAACCTCACCGACACCCACTACCGCTACCACGGCTCCGGCGTAGCCGCCCCGGGCATCGGCTTGGCGGTCTCGGCGGTCGGCCGCTACTGAGCCGCGGCGGGTGCTTGTTGATCGTCGAGCACCCCGAACGGTGGCCCGAAGTCGTTCGCGGAACGAGGCGTTGCCTGCAGCGTCGGTTCCCTTTCAGCGTGATCGATTGGGTATCTGAAGACTCGCTGTTGGTCTTGGCAATCGCCCATGCTCGGCGCAGGCCAGGCTATTGGAAGGCACGTTTGCTGTCGTCTCGGTCGTAGTGTCGACTACCCAAACGGCACCGGCATCGAATACGGCTACAGCGCGAAGAACAGAATCGCGTCGATCT
>CAYVQE010000138.1:0-16176 GCA_964454005.1 uncultured Myxococcales bacterium | reverse complement strand
CCCCCAAAGCCGCACTGCGTCATTGTCCCACGTCTACGGCCCCGCATCAAGCGACGATCATGACGCGGTGCCGTCCTTCGAGCCCTGGGTGTGGTCCTCTTCCGGCTGCTCGTGCTCCAGCCGCCGGCGCCAGCGGGCGGTCAAGACCAGCCGCAGCACCATGCCCAGCACCATGCCGGCGCACAGGCCCCAGAAGGCCGGCACCATGGGCTCGACGCGCAGCAGCCAGCCGACGCCATAGCCGGCGGCCAGCCCGGCCACGCCGATCAGGGTCAGCCAGGGAACGTTTCGCGGATTGAACGCCATGGCAGCACTCGCCTCCCGGGGTCCGAACAGAGCACAAGCCGCGCCGCTTGGCAATGGTCGCCGATCCGACATATGATGCCGGCCGTGTTCGAGGGCTGGGACATCTCCTGGCAAAGCGTGCTGCCGCTGGCCACCACCATAGGCGGCTATCTGCTCGCCTTCATCCTGATCCCGCGCATCATCCTGGATCGCCGCGAGTCCGGCGCCACCCTGGCCTGGATCCTGTTCATCGCCATCGTGCCCTGGCTGGGCGCGCTGCTGTTCTTCCTGGTCGGCCGCACCCGGGTGCGCCGACGCAAGCGCAAGCGCATGCGCTCGCACCACGCCCACCAGCGCTCGCTGGAAGAGCTGCCCGCCGCGGCCGAGCAGTGCGACTTCGAGCGGCCGCCGCCGGAGCTGCCCGAACCGGCCCGCGACATCGCCCGGCTGGCCGCCTCGGTGACCGAGACGCCGATCATCGGCGGCAACGCGGTCGAGGTCTACATCGACACCGACCGGGCCTACGACCACATGGAGCAGGCCATCGGCGAAGCGGCCCACCACGTGTTCTTGCAGAGCTACATCTTCCGCGCCGATGGCGCCGGCCGGCGCTTCCGCGATCTGCTGATCGAGCGAGCCCGGGCCGGGGTCGAGGTGCGCCTGCTGGTCGACGGCGTGGGCGGCCAGGAGCTGTCGCGTCGCTTTCTGGCGCCGCTGCTCGCGGCCGGGGGCCACTTCGGGGTGTTCATGCCGGTGTGGCGGCTGCGCCCCCACTGGCGGCCCAACCTGCGCAACCACCGCAAGATCCTGGTGGTCGACAACCGCGTCGGCTTCGCCGGCGGGCTGAACATCGGCGAGGAGTACCAGGGCCGGCGCAAGAAGTTCGCCCCCTGGCGCGACACCCACCTGCGGCTCGAGGGCCCGGCGGTGCGCCGGCTGCAGGAGGTGTTCACCGAGGACTGGCTCGACACCACCGGCGAGGATCTGACCGACGCCGAGCACTTCCCGCAGTTCGACCCCTGCGGCGGCGATCTGGTGCAGGTGGTCGACTCGGGCCCGGACAAGCCCCAGGAGTCGATCCACGCCGTGTTCTTCACCGCCATCAACGAGGCCCAGGTGCGCGTCTACATCACCACCCCCTACTTCGTGCCGGACACCTCCATGCTGCTGGCGCTCAAGACGGCCGCCTGGCGCGGCGTCGACGTGCGCCTGCTGCTGCCCGGCAAGAGCGATCTGCGCCTGGTGCAGTGGGCGGGCCGCTCCTACTTCGAGGAGCTGCTCGAGGCCGGGGTGCGCATCTACGAGCACCGGCCCGGGATGCTGCACGCCAAGACCATGGTGGTCGACGGGGTGTGGGCCACGGTGGGCTCGGCCAACATGGACCGGCGCTCCTTCCGGCTGAACTTCGAGGCCAACGTGCTGGTGTCGGGCGAGCGGTTCGCCGCCCGCATGGAGGAGATCTTCGAGGCCGACATCGCCGGCGCCGCCGAGATCACCCTCGATGCCCTGGGCGCGAAGAAGATCGGCCCGCGCATGGTCGAGGCCTTCGCCCGGGTGCTGTCGCCGGTGCTGTGAAGCGAACTTCCGAGGTTATCGAAAAGCGAGTCGCGTTTCTCCGACTGACAGGGGCGGGGATCAGCCCCGCCCTTGCGGTCCCGGGTGCCCGGGTGACTTCCGGCCAGGCGCGGCGGTGCTCAGGCGACCTGCCAGGCATCGTCGAAGCCGGCCGGCTGCTCGGCGTCGCCGAAAGCGGGCACGGCCAAGCGGATGATGGTGGCGCTGGCCTCGAGCTCGCGCTCGCAGCCGCAGTGGCCGCAGCAGGCCTGGCCGATCCACAGCGCGCCGCAGTCGGGGCAGTGCTCGTCGCGGTTCAGCTCGATGTCGATCCGGTGCTCCATGGTTCGCCTCCTGTCGGGCTCGCGTTCGAACTGCTTCCCTTGTAGCAGCTGGGTCTGACAGGGGATCGGTGGCAGCAGGCCGTCCCTGATTTCCCACCTCGGCCGCGATCTCTGCGGACCGAGAACCGCTCGCGATGCTCGCAGGCCCGGCTTCACCGTCAGGCCGGCGGATTCAATGCTCGACGTGGGTGACCACGACTCCGCTTGAATCCGCCGTCCTTCCTTGACCTCGCGACCGATCTGGGAAATCAGTCGGATCGTGCCGGGAGATTCTGGGCCGTTGACGTGCGGCGGTCGGCGGACTATGATCAATCAGTTCAAGGATTGCAAAGGGTTATCGACCCAGGGAGGTTTCATGGCAGCTCGATCATTGGTGACGCTGATGGCGTGTGGCACGCTGGCGCTGGCCGGCTGCGGCGGCGGCGACAGCGCCGGCAAGGAAGGCAAACCCTGCAAGGACGACGGCAGCTGCAACCCGGGGCTGCACTGCATGCAGACCGGGGTCTGCCAGGCCGAGGTGACGCTGGCCGAGTTCGCCAGCGAGTCGGCCGCGGTCTACTGCGGCTGGCTGTTCGGTTGCTGCACCGACACCGAGATCGACGAGCTCGAGACCCTGTTCGGCGCCGACTCGCTGGCCGACGAGGCCGCCTGCATCGCCACCTTCGAGACCAGCCTGCAGGACAGCTACTCCACCCCGGCCACCGCGGCCATCGACGCCGGCCGCGGCGAGTACTTCGCCGACAAGGCCGCCTCCTGCCTGGCCGAGGGCTCGCGCCTGACCTGCAGCGGCAACGGCCAGCAGCTGCTGCAGGAGCTGCTGGCGCTGTGCGACGATTCCTACAACGGGCTGCAGGAGGTCGACGACCCCTGCGCCAACCAGGTCGAGTGCCGCTTCGGGCTGCAGTGCCACGAGGGCACCTGCAAGGGCCTGTTGGCCGCCGACGAGGACTGCTCGACCGCGTCCGGCGCGCGGCTGTGCGCCGAGGGGCTGTACTGCAACCCCAACAGCCAGATCTGCGAGCAGCGCAAGGCGCCCGGCGCCAGCTGCGAGGATGTGAGCAACCTGGAGTGCCAGACCGGTTACGAGTGCACCGGCGAGCCGCTGACCTGCACCGAGATCGAGACCGATTTCTGCACCGGCCGCTGAGCCGCCCCTCCCCGCCCCGCTACAGCCTGAACACTACAGCCTGAACAGCAGCCCGATCTTCCACACGTCCGAGCTGTAGCCGATGTACTGGTAGCCGGCCTCGGCCCGCAGCGCCATGAAGTCGTTGATGTCCCACAACACGCCGACCGTGCCCGACATATGGAAGTAGACCGACGTCTTGTAGGGCACGTCGTGGGTGACCGGGATGGCGGCGCCGAGCTTGAGGGTGGCGAAGGGCGCCAGACTCTCGAGCACGTAGACCGCGTAGCGCACCCCGACCATCGGGTTGAGCAGGGCCATGTGGTAGTCGTAGCCGGCCCCGCTCCAGAAGAAGTAGCTGAAGTCCAGCCCGCCCTCGACGTGCAGCGCGTCGCGGAAGCGCGGGTTGGGGATGAAGCCGTTGGGCACCACCGGATAGGCGAACTGGGCGCCGGCGCCGAAGCTGACGTGCCAGCCGAAGTTGACGATGCCGTAGGCCGAGATGTCCATACCGAAGCCGCTGTCGCTGTATTCATCCGGATCCGGCGTCTCCACCTCGCCGCCTTCCGGCTCCTCTTGCTGCGCCGCGGCCGGCCAGGCCGCCGCCAACCACAGACCCGCTGCCACCAGAGCGATGAGCTTGCGCATTGTCTCCTCCTTGCGGGCGGCCGCGCCGCCGCTGCTCGTCGAGCCTGTATACCGCGAAAACCCGCCAGGATCCAGCGTACAGTTTTCCCCTGCCAGCCGGCGAGTTGACCACGTCGCCCGATTTTGTATAATGGGCATTGAATAAATTTAGTCAATGGAATTCCAATGGATGACCCCTTCCGCATCCACAATGCCCACCTCGACGATGCAGCGGCCTTCACCGAGCTCGACCCCCACCTGCGCCGGCTGAAAAAGCAACCCCTGGTTCACCGGTCCGATCTTCTCACGCGCTTGCCGCGCCAGCGGCCCGGCATCTACACCATCGGCGGCGGCCGCCAGATCGGAAAGACCACCCTGCTGAAGCAATGGATGGCCGACCTGTTGCAATCGGGCACCGCTCCCGAGCGCATCGCATTTTTCACCGGCGAGCTGATCGACGACCAGCATGCCCTGATTCGCCGCCTGGGCGACCACCTCGCGCAAATGCCGCCGGGTGCCCGCTATCTGCTGATCGATGAGGTGACCTACATTCGCCGCTGGGAACACGGGATCAAATTCCTGGCCGACAGCGGACTGCTCGACGAGGTAATGGTGGTTCTCAGCGGCTCGGATCTGGCTGTCATCAAGGAGGCCCGGATGGGATTTCCGGGCCGCCGGGGGACTGCGGACGAGGTCGATTTCCACCTGCACCCCTTGTCCTTCGCCGAGTTCGTCCGCCTGGCAGGGGTGCTCTCGACCACTGAGCAGGAGGCGCTGGCCGCACACGACTTCGAGCTGGCCACGGCCTCGCTGGAGGCCGTGTTCGATGCGTTCGAGCGCTACCTGCTCCACGGCGGTTTTCTAACGGCCATCAACGACATCGCCCGCAACGGGCACATCCCGCCCGCCACCTTTGCGGTCTACAGCGATTGGATCCGCGGCGACGTGCTCAAGCGGCGCAAGAGCGAGACCTACCTGCGCGAAATCATGGCCGCCATCGGGCGCCGGATGGGCAGCCCGATCAGCTGGAACAACCTGGCCCAGGATCTGTCCATCGATCACCCGGCCACCGTGAGCGACTACGTCGCGTTGCTGTCCGACCTGGACGTGCTCTTCGTCCAACCGGCCCTGATCGAGGATCGACTGGCGCCGGCGCCCAAAAAGCCGCGCAAGGTGATGTTCGCCGACCCCTTCATCCACCACGCGGTTCAGAGCTGGCTGCGGCCGACTGGCGATCCGCAGGCCGAGCAAGCCGAGCCCTGCATCCAAGACCCCGACTGCAGCGCCCGCCTGGTCGAGGCCAGCGCGGCCTGCCATGTGCGCCGCCACTTTCCGACCCTGTACATCAGAGCCGCCGGCGAGGTGGACATCGCCTACCTGCATCGCGGCCGATTCTGGCCGATCGAGGTCAAGTGGACGGGTCAAATGCGTCCCAAGGACCTCAAACAAATCGCCAAGTACCCGAACGGTCGGATATGGAGCCGCAGGAGACAGTCGGGCGTGACCGGCGGCGTGTTCAGTGAGCCCCTGCCCTTGGCCTTGCTGAAGCTCGACGCCGGCGGCTACAATTGACTGCAATCCTCCACCCCGGTCGCCGAGGAGCCGCCATGCGCCGTCCGCTCTGCTCGTTGTTGGCCCTGGGTCTGCTGGCCGCCGCCGGGCCGGTGCGGGCCAGCGGCTTCATGATCTCGAAGATGGGCGGCGATCTGGCCGGGCCCACCGAGCCCAACGCGGCGGCGGTGTTCTGGAACCCGGCCGCCATCGGCCCGGTCGACGGCGCCAGCCTGATGCTGGACTTCAACCTGGCCTGGCGCAGCCTGGACTACACCCGCTCCTGGGAGGCCGTGGCCGCCGGCGGCCGGCCCGACAGCCCGGGCACCATGCGCACCTTCGCCGTGCTGCCCATGGTCGGCTTCACCGTCAAACCGCGGCTGCCCTGGCTGACGGTGGGCATCGCCATGTACGTGCCCTTCGGCCACCGCTCCGACTGGCCGGCCTACGACCTGGAGGCCGAACGGGCCCGGCCCGAGGCCGAACGCCGGCCCATCCCGCCCCAGGCCTTCCACACCCTGACCGGCGGCATCGAGATTTTCTACACCACGCCCAGCCTGGCGATCTGCCCCTTCTACGGGCTGGGTCTGGACTGGCTGTGGCTGGGGCTGAACGCCTCCTGGGTGCGCGCCGAGATCGATTCGTCGCGCATCAAGGACCTGTCCGCGGACATCAACGAGCTGGTCGGCTTCGAGCTGGCCGGGCCCGAGCAGATGGCCTACTCCGGCACCACCGAGCTGGACTTCGCCGGCGACGGCTTCGCCTTCGCCTTCGGCATCTACGCCCAGCCCTGGAGCTGGCTGCGGCTGGGCCTGAGCTGGACCTCGGGCTCCAAGCTGGTGCTGCCGGGCACCATGCGGCTGTACTTGCCCGAGCTGGTGGCCGGCGCGCTGGACAGCGGCAGCCTGGTCAAGAGCCGGGCCGAGCTGCACATGGATCTGCCGCCGGCGCTGCGCTTCGGGGTGCACTGGGACATCAGCGACTGGCTGGTCTTTCGGCTCAACCTGGAGTACGTCCACTGGGAGCTGTTCCGCGACATCCGCATCCACGAGCTTTCGCTGGCCGACGAGCAGGGCCCGGTGGCCGGGCTGGAGCAGATGGACGAGTACATCGACCCGCGCCGCTACCGCAACGCGGTCGACGTGCGGGCCGGCTTCCGCTTCTACGTGCGGCCCTGGTGGATGCTGTACGCCGGCGCCGGCTACGACACCTCGGCCGTGCCCGCCGCCACCACCACCCCGGACCTGTACGACGGCGCCAAGCTGGGGCTGGCCGGCGGCAGCTGGGTGCAGATCATACCGCTGCTGGAGTGGCTGTTCGACGCCGAACTCGACCGCGACGACCGCATCGGGCTGGGCTTGGGGGTGACCTGGGTGCACTACCTGGACCGCACCATCAGCGGCTCCGCGACCGAGCCGCCCATCAACGGCGACTACCGCTCCGAGGTGGTGCTGCTCAACACGAACCTCGAAGCGCGCTTCTGACCCTTAACCACCGGGCTTCACGTGGGCATCGCGCCTTATCGTTGCTCGGAGGCGAGCCGGCGGCGCAGCCAGCCGGGCCTGTCGGTGATCAGCCCATCGACGCCGGCGCGCTGCAGCCGGCGGGCCTCGGCCGCGTCGTTGACGGTCCAGGCGTAGACCTGCAGCCCGGCGCGGTGGGCGGCCGCGACCAGCTCCGGTCGCACCCCGCCGTGGTGCAGGCCCAGGCCGTCCAGCCCGGCGGAGCGGGTGCGCTCGACCAGATCGGCGGCGAAGGGCCGCTGGCCGCCGCGGCCGTCGTCGACCGCGTCGCGCAGCCAGTAGGCCGGCACCGCGGCCAGGCGCTTTTTGGCACCGCGCACCACGGCCAGCGAAAAGGAGATGATCACCACCTGGTCGCGCTTGCCCGAGGCCGCCAGCACCCGCTGCAGCCGCTCGAGGATCTCGGGGCCGCACTTGACCTCGATCAGCAGCCGCTTGCCGGCCGGCAGGGCCTCCAGGATCTCGCTCAACAGCGGGATGCGCTCGCCGGCGAAGCGCTCGGCCTTCCAGCCGCCCACGTCGAGTGCGCGCAGCGCGGCCAGCCGGCTTTCGGCCACCAGCCGCTTTGCGCCCCCGGCGGTGCGGGCGGTGTCGGCGTCGTGCAGCGCCACGATGCGGCCGTCGGCGGTCAGGTGCACGTCGCACTCGGCGGCGTCGGCCCCGCGCGCAAAGCCCAGCCGAAAGGCGGCCAGGGTGTTCTCCGGCGCGTCGTGCGAGGCGCCGCGGTGGGCCACGATGGCCGGCAGCCCACCCGGCGCGGCCAGCGACCAGACCATGGCGCAGACATTCACCATCCCGATCATTCCACACCTCCCGCAACGGTGGTCACCCGGCCAGCATAGATCATCGCCCCGGCCCGTTCGAGCCGGGTCGAAGATTTGCCCTCCACGGCATTTGCGGTTATAAATTGGACCGACATCGAACGGACCCGAAGCGAGGTGCTGTCATGCGTGCGGCCTGGAGAAATCCGAGCTTGATCCTGTCGGGCCTGCTTTCCGCAGCCCTGCTGTTCCACGGCGCTGCCCTGGCCCAACCCGCCGACGAGGGCTCCGCAGACGAGCAGCAGGTCGAGACCTTCGAACCCGGCTCGCAGTACAAGGCTCCAAAAAAGTCCGACTGGGTCGACGCCGGGCTGGATCCGGCCGAGTACGCCGACGCGGTCGGGTACCAGGTGGGCATCCGCGAGTGGAAGCAGCTCAAGCGCGCCCGCAAAAACCACTCCACCGCCGGCTGGTCGTGTCTGGGCGTGGGCGTGCTGGGCGGCGGCATCCTGGCCACCATCTACATGGCCAAGGGCTGGGGGGTCAGCGAGCATCCGCAGATGGAGGTGTTCGCGGTGAGCATGGTGGCCATCGGCGCCACCCTGTTGACCGGCATCGTTGTGGCCACCACCTCGCCCGGGCCCGAGGACTTCATCGACAAGTGGCGCGCCGAGCGCGGCCTCAGCTTCGACCTCGGCCCGACCACCCTCCACCCGGGGCTCAACGGCCTGGCGCTGAAGTTCTGATTCGGCGCCATCCCCACCCCCTCCCGTAGTCACCCAACGCCGACCGGGCGGGGATAAACCCCGCCCCTACGGTCGGAGCGACGCAATTCGAAACGAAGAATTCCTGGCACGATCGAACTGATTTCCCAGATCGGCCGCGAGGTCAAGGAAGCAAGGCGTTTTCGAGCGGAGTCGTAGTCATCTACGTCGCCCCTTACGGGACCGCAAAAACCGCGGAGCATTGAATCCGCCGGCCTGACGGCGAAGCCGGGCCTGCGAGCGAAGCGAGCGGTTCTCGGTCCGCAGAGATCGCGGCCGAGGTGGGAAATCAGCGCTACATCAGGTTGCCGCGGTAGTGGGTATCGAGCTGGCGCTTCTTGACGTGCTCGGGGATGTAGTCGGGCAGCACCACCGGGGCGATGCGCTCGGGGTCGACGCCCAGCTCACCCACCGCCGCGTTGGTGGCGGCGATGTGATCCAGGTTCAGCGCACCCGGTTCGGTCTGGCGGGCGCGGGCGGCGGCCGCCCGACCGGCGCGGCGGCCGAAGACGATGATGTCGAGCTGGCTGTTGCCCATCAGCCGGTTGCGGCCGTGGATGCCGCCGGCCACCTCGCCGGCGGCGAACAGCCCGGGTACCGTGGTGGCCGTGTCGGCGTCGATCTCGACCCCGCCGTTCTGGTAGTGCAGCGTCGGGTAGACCAGGATCGGCTCGCGGCGGATGTCCACGTCGAAACGCCGGAACTGGCGCAGCATGGCCGGCAGGTTCTTCTCTATGGCCCCCTCGCCGTTGAGCGCCTCGATCACCGGGGTGTCCAACCACACGCCCACCTGGCCCAGCGGCGTGGTCACACCCTGGCCGCGCTCGGTGGCCTCGCGGATAAAAGCCGCCGACTCCACGTCGCGCGGCTCCAGCGGGTAGACGAACAGCTCGCCGTCGTGGTTGACCGGCTGGCCGCCCATGCCGCGCAGCTTCTCGGTGCACAGAAAGCCCAAAATCTGCGGCGGGAAGACCGCCCCGGTGGGGTGGTACTGCACCGAATCCATGAAGGCCAGCCGCGCCCCGGCGCGGTAGGCCATCACCAGCCCGTCGCCGGTGGCGCCGTAGTGGTTGGTGGTCTCGTACTGCTTGATGTGCAGCCGGCCGAAGCCGCCGGTGGCCAGCACGGTGGACTTGGCCCGCACCGTGAAGTACTGCCGCGTCAACAGGTGGTAGAACACCGCCCCGGCCACCGCGCCGCTGTCGTCGCGCAGCAGCTCCACCGCCGCCACGTGCTCCAGCGGCTCGATGTCCGGCCGGTTCTGCACCTCGTCGCGCAGGGTGCGGCAGATGGCCGCGCCGGTGTAGTCGCGGGCCGACAGCATGCGCGGCCGCGAGGTGCCGCCGCCTGGCTTGGTGCGCAGCTGGCCCTGCTCGTCCTGGTCGAACATCACGCCCAGCGCGCGCAGCCAGGCGATGGCGCCCGGCGCCTCGCGCACCAGGGTCTCGACCAGCTCGGGCTTGTTGTCGAAGTGGCCGCCGCCGATCACGTCCAGGTAGTGGGTCGACGGCGAGTCGTCCTCGTGCACCGCGGCCTGTATGCCGCCCTGGGCCATCATCGAGTTGGCGTCGCCCAAGCGCAGCTTGGTCGCCAAGGTGACCCGCACCCCGGCCTCCTGGGCCAGCAGGGCGGCGGCGAAGCCGGCCGAGCCGGCGCCGATGATCAGCACGTCGGTCTCTTGATCCGGCTGCGCCAGGTCGAACTTGGCCGGGTCGATGCGGGCGTAGGTCTCGAGCACCTCGGCCACCTCGGTGGTCAGATCCTCGCCCTGGTTGGGGCCCCAGCCCACCGGCCGGCGGGCGTCGTCCTGGAAGTCCGGGTGGAAGTTGCGCAACACCTCCTGGCGCTGCTCGTCGCTCATGGGCTCGACCAGCGGCTGGCCCGTCTTGGCCCGTTCCACGCGCGCGGCGCGGGTGGCCTCGACCAGGCGGATCGACTCCTGCATGCTCTCGGGGTACATGGTGGCTCCCTCCGGGTGCCTACTTGGTGCGGATGTCGCGCTCGTAGTAGCGTTTTCTGAGCGCGTCGCGATCCATCTGCTTCAGCTCGCCGAGCTGCTCGTCGTATTCGCCGGCGTCGATCTCGGCCACCCGCGCATCGAGCAGCACCGCCGGCTTGGCCAGGTAGCGGCCGTAGAGCCGGCGGGCCAGGATGCCGGCGTTGTACTGCACCACCTCGGCCGGACAGCGCAGCGCGCACAGCCCGCAGCGCAGGCAGTCGAAGGAGATGTCGGCCGCGGCGGCGATGTCGCCGCGGATCAGCGCCTGCACGTAGTCCATCACCGGGATGTCCTGCGGGCAGACCTTGGAGCAGGTGTTGCAGGCCAGGCAGCGGAAGACCTCGGGCACGATGCGCTGCAGCGTCTCGACGTCGGGCCGCAGCTCGGTCAGGTCGTAGGTCGGCTTCTCCTCGGGCACGAAGGGGATCTGCGCCAGGTGCATGCCGTCGCTGACCACGGTCTGGCAGGCCAGCCCGCCCTTGAGCTTGTAATCGCCCTTCTCGCGGTACAGCGTACCGCAGGCGCCGCAGTAGCCCTCGCGGCAGCCCACCCCGGTGGTCAGCTGGAAGCCGGCGTACTCCAGCGCCCCCATGATGGTCGCGCCCTCGGGTACCTGGTAGGCCTCGCCCATGACCACGATCGTCACCATCTTCGGTTCGGTCGCCATGTGTTCACGTCCCTCTAGACCAAAAAGCAGTGGATGTTCGTCACGCTAAAGACTCTGCAGCATGGGCGCCGGATCCACCTCGTGCTGTCCGCTCCAGTCGGCCTCCCAGGCCACGCCCAGCGCCAGCGCCAGCAGCTCGCTGAAGTAGAACACCGGCATGGGCTGCATGTCGGGATGCTGCTTGCACGCCTCGCGCTGCATCTGATCCAGGTTGTAGGCGCACAGCGGGCAGCTGGTCACCAGCGACTCGGCCCCGGCGGCCCGGGCCGATTGCAGCAGGCGCCAGGTGCGCTCGGTGACCACGGCCAGGTTGGTCAGGGTCTGGTAGGAGCCGCAGCACTCGTGCTGCAGCGCGAAGTCCACCGGCTCGGCGCCGATGGCCTGCAGCAGATCGGCGAAGATCCGCGGCCGGGCCACGTCGTCGATGGCCACCTCTTCGGGCCGCAGCAGCAGACAGCCGTAGTAGGCGCCCACCCGCAGCCCGGTCAGTGGGCGGGTCACCCGCCGGCGCAGCTGCTCCCAGCCGACCGCGTCGCGCAGGTAGGCCAGCGGGTGGACCACCTCCGTGCGGCCGCTGTAATCCCCCTCCTCGTCGTACATGAAATCGTTGATCTTGCGCCGGCGCTCCGGATCGGCGTCCACGAAGCGCTTGGCGCGCGCCAACGTGTTGTAGCACATCGAGCACGGCACCAGCAGCGGGCCGCCGCCCTGCTGCTCGGCCCGCAGCAGGTTGCGCACCGGCGCCAGCTGCTGCATCAGATCGTCGCCGGTCATGGAGAACACCGTGCCGCAGCAGTTCCAGCGCTCGAGTTCGCGCACGTCCACGTCCAGCTTGTGCATGGCGGCGGTGAAGGAGCGATCGAAGTTGGCGGCCTTGTTCTTGAGCGTACAGCCGGGCAGGTACAGAACGCTCATCACAGGCGGTCCTTTCTCGGCGCCTCAGCCGGTCAGCTTGCGCATGGCGCTGATCAGCAGCACCGGCGGCGCATCGGCGCAGGCCGGGTGCACGTCGGCCGGCGCCAGCCGCCCCTCGCGGCGGCGCAGCTTCAGCGCCCGGTACGCCTCCATCACCCGGGCCAGGTCGATGCCCCGCGGGCAGCGCACCGTGCACTGCAAACACGACGAGCAGGTCCAGATGGTGCCCGACTCCAGCACGCGATCCATGCGGCCGATCTGGGCCAGGTGCATCAGCGTCCGGGGCATCAGATCCATCTCGGCGGTGTTGGGGCACGAGGCCGAGCAGGTACCGCACTGCATGCACAGCGAGATCGCCTGCTCGGACAGCTCTTCGGCCCGTTTCAAGTCGCGTTTCGCTTCGGCGCTGGGCTTGATCTTCAGCACGGGACACCCCTGCTTGGATGATTCGCCGCGGATTTAGCACGCGGGTCCGAGACCGTCAACAGCCGCCCGGCGGTCGGATCGGCCATCTGCCGCTCCACCGTCCAGCCCAGGCCTTCGCCCAGAACAACGCATTGTTTTGTTTGACCTTATTCGCCACGGTATCGGTTTGCCCGATGAAGCCTATAAAAATTTTCAATCAAAAAACTACAGCCAGCGCCCGGTCCCGGGCTTCGCCGGCCCCGGCGCGGGGTTCAATGCCGCAGCAGCGTTGACAAAAAGTCCACAGTAGCCACCTTATCGGCTATCGAGCTGCCGCGCAGCGCAGCACAAGCACCAATTACGGATGCGCGGGGGATGCGTGTCCACGCTTTGGCGAGGAGGAAGCGACATGCGCACGTTTGTCAGCGGAGCCGTTCTGGCCGCCCTGTTTCTGTTCACCGGCAGCGCCGGCGCCGAGGAGTTGGGCGCGCTGGTCGGCGACGAGAAGACGAAAGAGGTCAAGAAGAAGGACGGCTGGGAGGTGCTGTTCACCCCGGGCGCCAGCCTCAGCCTGACCGACAACCGCGACGTGGTCGGCCAGCCCGAGGGCATGTCGCTGACGGTCGGCGCGCAGATCAAGGCCGCCACCAAGTACCGCTCGGGCGACCACCAGTTCCGGGCCAACCTGGACATCAACGAGACCTTCACCCGCACCCCGGTGCTCGACGAGCTCATCAAGTCGACCGACATCTTCAAGTTCGAGGCGCTCTACCTCTACGATCTGCTCGACTGGCTGGGCCCCTACGTGCGCTTCGGCCTCGACACCAACATGCTCGAGGGATTCGCCAAGCAGCCCGACTTCGTGCGCTGGCGCATCGTGGCGCTGGACGGCAGCGAGACCTTCCGCACCGCTCGCGAGTTCCGCCTGACCGACGGCTTCGCCCCGCTGCAGCTGCGCGAGTCGGCCGGCTTCTTTGCCACGCCCTATGCCGAGCGCTGGTTGAACGTGGAGATCCGGCTGGGCTTCGGCGGGCTGCACCTGCTGGCCGAGGACCAGTACGCGCTGAACGACGACGGCGCCACCGAGGCGCTGGACGTGGTCGAGCTGGATTCGTTCAACCAGGCCGGCGTCGAGGGCGCCCTGGCGCTGACCGGCGACTTCTACGAAAAGCGCATCGTCTACAAGGTCGGGCTCGAGGTGCTGGTGCCCTTCGTCAACGACCTGCGCGCCGGCGACGATCGCAACGCCGGCGAGCTGACCAACGTCGAGCTCAACGCCGGGTTGAGATTCAGAATCTTCGAGTGGATGTCGCTCGACTACCTGTTCCGGCTGGTGCGGGTGCCGCAGCTGATCGACAAGACCCAGATGCAGAACAACCTGCTGCTGACCCTGTCCTGGTCGCTGTTGTACCCCGAGCCGGAAAAAGAAGAGGGCTGACTCACTTCTCGGCGATCAGCTCCAGCGCCGCGGCCGCAGCCTCGAGCAGCGGCCGGGTGGAGATGGGCGCGCCCACCGCGCCCTGCATCCAGGCGTCCGGGGTGATGCGGCCCTGGGCGCACATGCGCTCCATGTGCTCGCCCAGCGGGTGATCCTTGAAGTAGTCCTCGATCTGGAAGGCGATGATGTGCCCGACCGGGTAGTCGGGCAGGTACAGCCCGTAGGCGATCATGTGCGAGTAGATGGCCAGGATGGGGCTGTCGGCCACGCCGAAGGCCTCGGCGTAGTACTCGTTCCAGACCTGCTTGGCGATGCGCACCACGGCCTGGCGCAGCGCGGCCTTGTCGGCCTCGGGGTGTTCGTAGAGCCAGCGCCAGACGCGCATGTCGACCAGGCCCACCCCGGCGATCTCGCGGGTCATCCAGAAGTCGTCCAGCACCTCCAGCGCCGCCTGGCGCGGGCTGTGCTCGGCCAGGCCCAGCACATCGAGGTCGCGGGCCTGGAAGACGAAGGCGAAGCCCTCGGTGAAGGCGGTGTTGGGCACGCCCTCGAGCAGGGTGTGATCCACCCGGTACAGGGTGAAGACCTGCTCGACGTTGTGGCCCAGCTCGTGCATCGCGATGTTGAAGCCCTTGTAGTTGATGCCCTCCTCGGGCACCCGGGTGCGCAGGTGGGCCTTCTCGCCGCGCATCTTGGGTCCCCAGGCGTGGCCGGCGCCGCGGGCCGGGTCGACCTCGATGCGCTCGGCCAGGAAGCGGGCCGTGTCGGCGTCGAAGCCCAGCCGCGTCAGGATGTCCGGGATGGCCGCGTCGAAATCGGCCACGCTGGGGTAGCGCTCGGCCACCTTGCGGTCCAGCTCGCGCTCGTCCATCTGGCCGCGGGCCTTGAAGCCGTCGTACCAGATGTCGAACGGCTGCAGCGGCCGGCCCAGCCGGGCGGCGATCAGCTCGGCCACCCGCTTGCTGACCGGCGCTTCGAGCACCGAGACCAGGAGCTTTTCCACCTCGGCCTCGGGGATCTCGCGGTCGAGCCGGAAGCGGCGCTGGATGTGGCTGGGCGCGTCCGGGGTGTGGGCGTCCTCGAGCTGCTCGGCGTGGAAGACCTCGAGCAGGTGGGCGAAGCGGGTGTCCGGCTCGCGGGTGACTTTCTGGCCGTCGACCGTGTTGGCCACCGGGTCCCACATGCCCTGGCAGTGGTCGATCACCTGCTCCGGGATCTGCTGGTGGATGATGCGATCCATGATGGTCTGGATCATCTCCTGCTCAGCCCGGTTGGCCGAATCCGAGTACAGCGCCTTGAGCTCGTCGCGCAGGCCCCAGTGGGCGATCAGCTTCAGCCCCTCGCGGAACATGGGCCGGCCCTCGCCGTCGACCACGTGATCCATGCAGATGTTGTAGTTGGCGATGTAGTTCTCGGCCGCGGTGTAGGCCTCGCTGAGCTGCTGCTGCACTTCGGCCGGCACCCGCTGGGCCACGCCGCGGGCCGCCCGCGCCTCGGCCCACTGGCGCCGGCTCCACTCGCCGCCGGCGGCCAGCATGCGCTGCAGCGGCGGCACCGGGAAGTTGAGCAGGGCCGCGAAGGCCAGCTTGTTGGCGAACAGGTCGTCGGTCACGTGCGCCGCCGGGTTCCACTTGGCGAACAGCAGGTCGATCGGCTGCAGCTCGCCGCGGGCCTCGTCCATCTCCAGGCGCAGCTGCAGGCTGAGCGAGTTGAAGTGGCCGGCGATGGCCTCGGTCTTGGCCTGCCAGCGCTCGAACAGGGCGTCGCGCGCTTCGCCGGTGGCGAAGTGCTTTTTGCAAAAAGCGGCGAAGGCGGCCGCATCGCCGTCCGCGGCCCGCCACAGCCGGGCGGCCTGGCGCACCCCGGCCCCGAGGCGCGCATCGTGGCCGCCGCCGACGGCGGCCTTGACCTGCCCGATGGCGCCCATCACCTCCGCCTCGCTCAAGAACCGTTCGGCCTCCATCTCGCCCCCTCCCGCCTCATCCGGCGTCTTCTCCGGCGTCTTCTCCGGCGCCCGCTCCGCCGCGGCCTCCGCCGCGCCGCCGAGCAGCAGCAACGCGCTCAAACCCAAACCGATCGAAAATCCGCGCAGCATGTTCACCACCTCCTCGTTGGCCCCGCAACTACCACCCCGAACCCGGGCTGTCAAAGCCCCGGGCTCGGCCAGGATCTCCCACCACGATCTGACTGATTTCCCAGATCGGCCGTGAGGTCAAG
>CAYVQE010000137.1:0-16265 GCA_964454005.1 uncultured Myxococcales bacterium | reverse complement strand
CGGCAGCAGCGACGGGCCCCGCTCGGCCTCGACCCCGATGCGCGAGGCCTGGTGTTCCAGGTACGAGCGGAGCTCGAGGGTTCGTACCTTGACGATCTCTTTTTCCAGGACCTTGCGCTTTTGCACCATCGCCACCCCGATCTTCGACGAACGGATGAAACGCGAGATGCCGGAGAGCGCGGGGTCTTCGTACGAGTTCTTCCACCGGACCGACGAAGGGCACCGGTCGACCAATCCGGCGAGGTCGATCCGCGCCGTGCCGTCTTTTCCCGGCTTGTAGGTGCGCTTGCGCTTGCCGGCGACCACCACCACCCGGTAATCCGAAATCCCGCGCACGACCGGGTCGCCCTGTATCTTTCTGTGTTCGCTGGAATACTTGCTATCTTCCTTGCAGTCGAAGGCCTCGTCGTCGTCGTGTTGTAGGTCCAATACCATGGCGGTCACGACACCTCCGGTCGACAGGCCCAGGATGGGAATACCCGCGGCGAGCATTCCGTAATCGCCGTCACCACCTCCTGCGGTGAGCCCCCCTCCAATGATGATTGCGGCTGAACCAAAAGTGTAGGCCAAGCTGTACGCAAATGAATCCTTTCTGCATTGTTTGTAGTACGTGCGAATCTCTTGCTTCTGGATAGGTCTGTAGGTGCCTTGCATCCGGGTGGTTGCAACCAAGCCGTCGATGTCGATGTTGCTTTGAATATCTTCGGGTCCGACCGTCTCGCCGGAAGGCTTGGGGTCTCCCACGACCTCGTGGGGCAGTTCCAGGCGCACGCCCGTGGTGCAGGCGAACACCGATGCGACGGCCAACAACAATAGAAAGGAGGCGGCACGGATATTCATTCGCAGCGTCCGTTCTGGTTGTTGCAGGTGAGCCCCCCTTCGCAGTCGCGATCCTCGCGGCAATCGAACGAGCACCGTCCGTCCTGGCAGTAGTTGCCCACCGGGCAGTCCGAGTTGAGCCGGCAGTCCTTGGCGCCGGAGTCACTCGGTTCTTCCCCGGCCACTTCGTCGATCCGCAGCGTGAAGGGCGTCCGCTTGTTGGTCGCCCGCGCCTGGATCTTGCCGAAACTCTCCTTGGCGGCTTCATATTGGCACTTGACGGTATCGCCATCGAACGGGCGGTGCGCGATGGTGATTTTCGACCATTTTTTCGACATGGTGCCCTTGAACCTGAAAAGCGTCGCATTGCCGTTGTACTGGACGTTATGGACAGCGAGTTCCAGCACCTCGACGTGGGCGGAATCGGCTTTGTCGTAGCCCACGTCCGGCGGCTGGCCGGCATTCCAGGAAGTGGCAAGATCGTTCTTGCATCGTTGGATACAAGCCAGGATCACATCGCGCGACACCTCGATTCCGCTGTAGGGATTGTCGCTGTCGTTGTAGACCAGCACGCGGACGCGTTCTTCGTCGCCCACCATGATTTCTTTGGCTTCCTTGACTGTGCGGCTGATGCATGCATTGAAAAGGGCAGCGGCCGCGGTGGCCATCGCGACCAAAATGATTTCACGACTTGCCGTCTTGCGCTTGTACATGGGGCTCTCCTCGCCCTGCCTTCACCGGCGCATGTACTTCGAGGTGCAGCCCACTTGACAGTTCTTGAGCAGCCTGTTGTTCCTGCGGTGATCCGGGTTCGGGCTTTTGTTGGCATCGTAGTACATCTGCATGCAAGCCTTACAGCAGCAGTGGTAGGCGTTGTTGTCGCCGCCGGCGAGCATTTGGCAATAGGGCCGGTCGCCGGGGTTGAATCGCTTCCGATAGTATTTGCACTCGGAAATCGCGCGGTCCGCCCATGTGGCGGGCACATTCGACCGTTGCGGAGAAGGAGGTTGGCGTCGCCGGGGCCGCTGCGCTGATTGCCTGGGCTCGATCTTCACGCCCTGGAAGGTCTCGAGGGTTCCTCTTCTGCGGTCGCCGATGCTGCAGCTCACCCGCTTGCCGCGGTTGCTGAAATGGCAGCTCGACAGGTTGAATCCCCCCGTCATTCCGGAAGTCTTGCAACGAAGCGTCCTGAGATAGTTCGCCTTGCCGCGGATGCTCACGACGCAAGTCGCCCGTTGGTTGCCCCTGGAGCCGGTGGTCCAGGTTCCGGTGTACCGTGTGCCATTACTTTGCGCCAGCGCAGCGGAAGCCATCATCGTCACCGACGCCATCAAGAGGGTCGTCACGCTGCATCGCAGCATCTCGCCCGCCTCCCTTTTCCCAGCCGTGGTCTGGTCTAACGGCCCTGGTACATGGCCCGTCGGCCATGGCATGAATCGTGTGCGCCACCACCCACTGGCGTCCCGCTCGAGATCGATCCGGGCGAACCGGAACGGCATCTTCCGATGACTACGCTGTTTCGATTTTGTCTTGATAAAGCGTCGCCGGCGGAAATCGGAAAAATTTTTCGGCCAGGCAGCATTCTCTGTTATCAAGGACACCGACCGGGAGGAATCGACGGATGGCTCGGGCTGGGACAGTAGCGCAACTTGCCAGCGAGCACGACTGGACCGCGCTGGGCGAGGCGTTGATGGCCTATGCGATCTGGCTGGGCCGCAACCGGGACCAGGGCTGTCGCGGCTGGGACAACCTGGGCCTGGGCTGCTCGGCCGAGGACCTGGTGCGCGAGGTGATCGCCGATCTGCTGGCCGGCCGCAGCGGCTACGACCCGCAGCGCGGCGCCTTGCTGCCCTATCTCAAGCAGCGCCTGCGCTGGAAGTTGCTCAACCTGGGCAACACGGCCGCCAAGCGCAACGAGCAGACCGGCGATGGTCAGGACACCACCCGGCCGCAAGCGGTCGACCAGGAACGCGCAGCCGCTGCGCGCCAGCGGCTGCAGCGGCTGCGCGCGCGCATCGAGCGCTACATGGCCGAGCGCAAGCGCAAGTTCGATCTGCTGGCCCTGTTCGACGCCGTCGTCGAACGCGGCGGCGCCGACGTCGACGAGCTGGCGGCCGAACTCGAACTGACGCGCGATCAGGTCTACTACCAGCTGCGGGTGCTGCGCGGCCTGGCCCTCGAGCTGGATGACGAGGTGTAGCATGGCGGACGAGGACGCACGGGTACAGTGGGCACGCCTGGTCGCGCTGTTCGACGAGGCAGGACCCGAGACCGAGGCCGAGGTGCGCGCCGAGCTGCGCGCCGCCGGGCTGGACCCGGTGCTTGTCCGCGCCCGGATGCAGGCCTTCGCCGCCGATCAGGATGCCAGGGCCGCGCGGGCCGCCGGCGAACAGAACGATGCCAAGGCGACGGCCGGCGGGGCGGCCACCGAGGCCCGGCCCCTGCCCTGGGTGCGGCGCGAACAAGACCGCTGGGTCTGCGACCGCGCGGTAGCCGCCCAGCAGTGCGACGAGCGCAGCTGGCTCAGCCTGGACTTCAGCGGCCGAGGCCTGGGCGGCGGCATGCGGGTGGGCCTGTTCGTGGCCGCCGGGCCCGACGGCGAGCACGCCCTGACCGTGGAGTGGGACGCCGCCTTTTTCCACCCGCCGGGCTTTCTGCTGTCGCTGTGGCGCTGCGGCGAGCAGCAGCCCTTCTTCCGGCGCAACATCGGCTCCGGCTATAGCGGCTCGGTCATCCTGACCGCGGCCAGCCTGGGCCTCGACCCGGCCCGCACCCCCTTGAAATTCGCCATCGATCCGGACGATCATCCCGGCGAAGCGCAGCATTGAACCACGTCGCGATTGCGGGGGCCACGCGCTCGATGACCTCTTACGCCGCCTATTTCCCGATGGCCGCAGCCAGCGGTCCGGTGGGCTACGCCAACGTGGGGGTGGGAGCCGAGACCGGCGCCGGGGCCCTGCCGGTGGACAACTTCGACGTGCAGACCGTGGGCGAGGCCTGGGCCGCGCTGTTCGGCGGCGCGCTGTTCCCGGCAGCGCCCCCGGCGGCCGGGCTGCGCTGGCGGCCGGCCTTCATGGGCCCGGCCGGCGAGGTCGACGCCGGCCGCTCCCGCGGCCGCTCGGCCCACCTGGCGGTGCTGCTGGCGGTGGCCGCCTGGCGGGCCGAGCGACAGGCGGAGCCGGCCCAGGCCGAGGTTCAGCTGTGGGCCACCGGCGAACTCGACCCTGACGGCGCCCTGAAACCGGTCGACGGCCTGGCCCACAAACTGCGCCTGTTTCTCGAGCACTGGGCGGTCCACGGCGGGCGCTGCCTGCTGGTGGCCCCGGCGGCCAATAGGCCGACCCTCGATCTGGCTGCGGTGGCCGGCGGCCGGCGGCTGGTCGAGCGGCACTTCGACCCGCGCCGCCCCCTACCCCTGCCCGACGCGGCCGCGCCCATGATTCTGTGGGTCAACCGCGGCGACGTGCGCCCCCTGCTCGATCGCCTGATCGCCCGCCCGCTCCGCGCCTGGCGGCCGGGCCGGCTGCTGGCGGCCGGGCTGGCGACCGCCGCCGGGCTGGCGCTGCTGCTGGTGCTCGGCCCCTGGTGGCCCTGGACCAATACGCCGGCCGATACCGGCCGGAACTGGCTGCCGCGACGGCCGGCGGCCGCGATCGCCGAGGCGCCCTTCGCCCTGGCGCTGCGCCACGACTGGGACATCGACCGCAGCGCATTGCCCGCGGCCATGGCCCCGGCCGAGGTGCGCGAGCGGGATGGCGCCCTGATCTGGGAGGACGACGGTGGCGTGTTTCGCCCCGACACCGTCACCCGCTGCGGCGAGGTCCACGCCCTGCCCGAAGACGTCCGCCTGCGCTTCCACCTCGATCCGCATCGTTTCTGGGTCGAGGCCTTGGGCGACCCCTCGGCTGCGCTGGCCTATCTGTACGGGCCGGTCAGCGGTCCGGGGCCCCGGCTGCCCCAGCCGTTCATGCGGCGCAACGAAAACCATGCCCGACCGGTCTACGACCCGCGACTGAGCGTCCTGTTCCGTTCCCTGGTGGCCGCCTACCAGCGCCTGCTGCACGGCGGCGCCGTACGGCGGGGCCCGGACGGCATCGCTGCGCTGCTGCAGGCCGGGCTCTTCGTCCACAACAGCCTGCGCCGCCCCATCCACCTGGTACAGGCCGCGGTCCACTGCTGCGCCAGCCTCAACGGTTGCGACCGCGGCGACCTGCGCAACCGGACTTGCCCCTTGCCGGGCGTGGACGCTGTCGGCGCCTTCAGCCACTCTTTCTCGCTGGTCTACCGCAACCCGCAGCATGGCTATCTCGGCCTCGAGGTCAATGCCGACCGCGACAACCCGATCCGCATCGAACTCGACGGCACGCCGGCCTTGCGTTGCCCCGGCCCGGCCGCCACCAAGAGCTATCGGCTCGACACCTTCCCGGCCACGATTCGCCTTGCCGCCCACCGCCGCTGGTCTTCGGCTCGCGCCGAGGTCACCGCCGCCCTGGTGGCCGACAGCGTCCGCTTCGCCGACGCGGCCCAGCAGCCGGCGCCGGGCCTGAGCGCCGGGATGGCGCCCAGAGTGTTGCATCTCGAGCCGGGCTGGACTGCCGTACCCGACGTGCTGGTGGAAGCCGATTTCCGCCACGGCCGGCCCGCCCCCTTCGTCGCCGAGCGCGGCCGGGTGCGGGTCGAAAACAGCCGACTGCGGCTGGAGCGCACCGCCGGGCGCTTCGGCCACGCCAGCCTGGAGCTGGACGAGCCGGTGACCGGTGCCTGGAAGCTCGGCGCCGCCATGGAGCTGTTGAGCGAGCAGAGCCTGGTCAGCATCTGCCTGGCCGAGCGCGACTGGGCCACGAAGTCCTGCCTCAGCCTGACCACCGAGACACTGAATGGCTCGCGTCGGGGCGCCTACCTGTTCTGCGATACGACCAACGACAATGCGTCCACACCCCCGGCACGCATCGCCATCGCCCATCGCTTCGATCCCCTGCCGGCCAGCCCGCACCGGCTGCAACTCGAGCGCGACGCGGCCGGTCGCTGGTCGCTATGGGTCGACGGGGCGCTGCGCGGTCGTTCCGCGGTGGCCTGCCTGATCGACGGCTTCGATCGGATATTGCTGGTGGGCGGACAGGACTCGGCTGCCGGCCACGGCGGATTCATCGATGATCTGGTGCTCTACCGACAGCAGCACCGAGAATCCGTACCCTAACCTTGATCGCGCCCCCGTTCGCAACCATTCAGCGAATCAATGCGACCGGTCGAAGCGCAGCCGGCCGGGCTGGAAGCGGGCGCGGCCGGTCAGGAACAGGCGGCGGACCACGCTGGCCACCGCCCGGTCGTCGTCGCCGGGCATGGCCTCGTCGACCGCGGCCACCAGTTCCAGCAGGGTGGGACGCGGGTCGGGCCGGGAGCGGGTTGCGGGCTGGCTTGCGTGGTCCATGGTCTCGATCGGCATGGCTGCCTCCCTGCGCACACGGCGCGTTCGTCCGACTCGCGTTACACCCTTTGTCACAGCAAGGACCATACCAGCCCCAAGTCCCCGAATCCGGGTGACCGGGCCCGTGCGTAGCAGGCCGGCGCCGCAGGTCGAACGGCTCGTTTCGAACCACTTCGGGCGATCGGCGCCGCGGCGGACCGGCCGTCACGGCTGCAGCAAGCGCAGGCAGCGGCGCGTGCGCCGGCGCAGGGCGCGCTGTACCGGCGCCAGGATGGGATGGTCGCCGTGGTCCACGGCAAAGGCGGCGGCCTGCTCGTCGGCCAGCGCGGGCAGGTGCTGAGCCAGGTCGCGCACCTCGCCCAGCAGAAAGGCGCGCCCCACACCGATGCGCTCGGCCAGCCGCTCCCAGTGCCGGCGGCCCAGCTGCCCCGGATCCGCCTGCCCGCTCACGGCCATGGCGGCATGGCGGTCCAGCCTGGGATAGGCGGCCGTGCACACCAGGTCGTAGAAGGGGGCCAGCCGCCAGCTGCCCGCTGCGGTGTGCAGCAGGGCCAGGTTCTTGGCGTGGCCGTCGGCGTTGCCCAACAGCAGGTTGAAGATCAGCCAGCGCAGCAGCTGCTCCACGTCGGGCAGGGGCTCGGCGCTGACCCGCTCCAGCAGCCGGAAGCAGTCGGCGAAGCCCGGGCCGCCCTCCTGCTCGTACTTGCGCCGGTGCGACACCCCCAGCGCCTGGCAGAAGTCCTCCTGGTGCATGCGCTCGACCCGCCCGGCGCTGAAGCGGCGATCGTAGCGCCGCGTCAGGCAGACCTGCTGCCCGCCGAGGTGAATGAGCTCGGCCGCGACCCCCTCCAGCCCGGCGGCCCGGGCCAGCCGGCTGCAGTAGACCTCGTTGGCCGGCAGGTGGGCGTAGTCCCGGTTGGCGAACTTGACCAGGTGGGTGCTGGCCGTGCCGGGCGCCGGCAGCGCGGGCTCGCCGTCCAGCAGCACCACCGGCAGCTTGTCCTGGGCACCGGCCAGACTCAGCCGCAAGTGCCCCCCCTCGGCCAGACCGGCCAGCACCGGCGGGTCGGCCAGCAGCCGCCGCCACTCGGCCGCGGACAGGGCCCGCGGGGTCCCGGCCGAGGTCTGCGGGCGCTCGCCGGCGGGCAGAATCTGCAGCGCCCCGGCGCAGTCGGCGCCCAGCGCCGCCAGCAATGCGAAGTCGTCATCCGGCGACAGGCCCAAGCGCCGAGCCAGGGATTGGCGCAGGGCGCCTTCGGGCAGCAGATTGGCGAAAAAGTTCTGCACGGCGGGCCCGGAGTGCGCGCCGGGGCCGAGCGGAATGGACTGCGACAGGGCGAAGGCCGCCCCGGCGACCAGCCAGCCGGCCGCGTAGTCGAAGACCATGCCGTCACCGGCGCCGCGCAAGCGGCCGACGCGCTCGTCGCCGCACCAGACTTGCAGCCCAGCGCTCACGGCTCCGCTCCCCGGCCGCCGCGGCCGACGAGGTGCAGCTCCAGCCCCAGCCGCTCGACCACCCGCAGCACCTTGCCCAGCTCCAGGGTGGGCTTGCCCCGCTCCAACTCCGACAGGAAGCGCACCCCGACCCCGGCCAGGCCGGCGGCGCGGACCTGATCGACGCCCAGCTGCTTGCGCTTGTGGCGCAGCCAGCGGCCGAGCTGGTCCGGGCTCGATATTTTCCCGTACGGGATGTTTTTGGCCATGACAAGCTCCTGATGGTCGATTTTTCCCGTTCGGGAAAATATGGACTGGACAGGGCTCGGTTGTCAAGAATTTTCCCGTACGGGAATACCGGCGTGCCGTTGGTTTTGCGAATGGGCTGTCCTGAGCCGCGCTTCAAGAGCCGGCCGGGGCCGTTTCCTGCTCCGGCGGGGCCGGATCGAGCAGCTCGCTCAGCGGGGTCTGCTCCAGGGTCTGCCGCTCGCCCCAGATCAGGCGGGCGGCGCGGCGGGTGAGCGCATCCCGGGCGTCGCGCTCGGACACCGCGGCCTCGGCGGCGGCCTCTGCCGTGGCGGTCGGCTCGGCTTCCACCGCATCGACCACCGCGGCCAGCTGTATGCGCTCGGCCGGCCGGCCGGGCAGGTAGCCGGGCCCGTCCTCGCAACCGCTGGCCAGCAGCCCGGCGGCCAGCAGCCGGTCCAGGTCGGGCTCCAGCCGCTCGGGCTCGGTGCGCGCCGCCCGGGCCAGCCGGGCCAGGCTGCTGGCCCCCTGCCCGCGCTGGAAGCGCTGAAAGCAGGCCACCGCGGCCAGCACCGCCGCCAGCGGCCGGCACAGCCCGCCGCCGCTCGACTCGGCCTGCTCGATGCGGGCGCCCTGGGGGTCGAGCTCATCGGTGTACTGCACCACGAAGGCCAGCTCGCAGCCGACCAGCAGCAGCACCCAGGTCAGGTGCACCCACAGCAGAAACAGCGGCAGCAGGGCCAGGCTGCCGTAGATCTGGCGGTAGTTGACCGCGTTGTCGACGTAGAGGGCGAAGGCGTTCTTGGCCACCAGGTGCCACAGGGTGCCGGCCACCAGGGCGCCCACCAGCGCCGGCCACCAGCGCACCCGGGTGTTGGGCAGGGCCCGGTACAGCAGCACCAGCACCGCCCAGACCGCCAGCAGCTCGACGCCGAAGCGGCCCAGGGTGGTCAGCCAGCCCGGCGCGGCCGCGGTCGACGCGACCAGCCGGCCCGACAGGTGCACCGCCAGGGCGATCAGCGGCGGGCCCAGGGTGAGCACCAGCCAGAACATGGTCAGCTTGCGCCACAGGGAGCGCTTGCTGGACACGCTCCAGATGCGGTTCATGGCCGTCTCCATGGTCGACAGCATGTTGACGGCCAGACCGAACAGGAACACCAGCCCCACCGCCGCGGCCGCGCTGATGCGCTGGCGGATGGTGCCCACCAGGTCGTTGACCCAGGCGGCCGCCTCCACCTGCTCGCCGTCGACGGTGACCTGCAGCGCGTCGATGTTCAACGACTCGAACAGCGACTGCAGCACCCGCCGGCCGAGCTGGCCGTCCGAGGTGAAAAAATCGACCACCAGCACCACGATCACCAGCACCGGGATCAGGCTCAGCAGGGTCTTGAAGGTCAGGTCGCCGGCCACCGTGCCCAGCTTGTCGCGGGCGAACTGCCGCAGCACCACCCGCCACAGGCGCAGCTGGCGGCTGACCAGCCGCCGCGCCCAGCCGGACCGGTCGTCGGCCTGCATCGCCCAGTCGGCCGCCGTCCGGCGCCAGGCGCGCAAGCGCTCGCGCAAGCCCTTCCCCTTCTCGGCCATCGCTCGCCTCCCCGCTACAGAGTCGCACCGTGTTTTGATCGGAGCAAGAAAGATGCCAAGCGGCTTGCCAAGCCGATCCAAATCTGCGATCCCTGGCTCCGAACCCAGGCCAGAAAGGATCCCTCATGCAAACCATCGGAGTCCTCGGCTGCGGCCTGGTCGGCGCCACCATCGCCCGCGACCTGGCCGCCGGCGGCCGCTACCGGGTGCTGGCCGCCGACCGCGACCCCGTGCGGCTGGCCGCGCTGGCCGGCACGCCGCAGCTCGAGCCGGCCGAGCTCGACCTGGGCCGGCCCAACGCGCTGGCCGAGCTGCTCGCCGAGCTCGACGTGGTGGTCGGCGCCCTGCCCAGCCACCTGGGCCACACCGCGCTGGCGGCGGTGATCGCGGCCGGCAAGCCCTGCTGCGACATCTCCTTCATGCCCCAAGACGCCCGCGACCTGTCGCCGCGGGCCGTCGAGCGCGGCGTGTGCGCGGTGGTCGACTGCGGCGTGGCCCCCGGGCTGGCCAACCTGGCCATCGGCCGCAGCCAGCGGCTGCTCGAGCGCACCACGGCGGCGCGCATCCTGGTCGGCGGCCTGCCGCGCGAGCGGCGCCTGCCCTGGCAGTACAAGGCGCCCTTCGCCCCGGCCGACGTGCTCGAGGAGTACACCCGCCCGGCCCGGCTGCGCCGCGGCGGCCGCGACGTCACCGTAGCGGCGCTGGCCGAGCCCGAGCCGGTCGAGGTGCCCGGCGTGGGCACCCTGGAGGCGCTGTGCACCGACGGGCTGCGCTCGCTGCTCGACACCATAGCCGCGCCCGAGCTGGTGGAAAAGACCCTGCGCTACCCCGGCCACGCCGATCTGATCCGCGCCCTGCGCGCCACCGGCCTGCTGGACGAGACCCCGATCGAGATCGACGGCCGCCACGTCAGCCCGCGCGCGCTGACCGCCGAGCTGCTGTTCCGCCAGTGGCGCCTCGAGCCCGGCGAGGAGGAGTTCACCTACCTGCAGGTCGACGTCGAAGGCGAGCGCGACGGCCGCAGCGAGCACCACCGCTACCGCCTCTTCGATCAGACCGATCCCGACACCAACACCAGCTCCATGGCCCGCACCACCGGCTACCCGGCCGCCAGCGTGGCCCGCCTGCTCGCCGCCGGCCAGCTCGACGAACCCGGCGTCCACCCCCCAGAGCACCTGGCCGCCCAACCCGGCATCTGGGAGCACATCCAGGCCGACCTCCAAGCCCGCGGCGTCGAGCTGCAGATCGAGGTCAACCCGGCCTGAGCCCCAGCGGCCGCCGGCTCCCAGGCCCCACCGCCTGCCGCCCGGAACGAATCGACCGAATTTCCACCCGGGCCCGTCAGCTCCGGCGCTGGCGGGCGTCTCTGGCTCCAGTCACGATGCGAACGCAGCCCATCGCCGCTCGCGCAAAGGGAGGCAGCCATGTCCGAGGCCCGCAGCGCCACCGAACCGATCCCCGAGATCGCCGCAGCCGCCGGCATCGCCATCGCAGATCGTGCCGAGCTGGCCGGACGCGAGCCGGTCTTCGCGCAGCTCGCCGATGGCGTCGCGCCGGCCCTGCGGGGGCTGATCGAGGCCCGCTGCCCGGCGGGGGCCTATGCGCACCAGGCCCGGGCCATCGAGTCGGTGGTGGCCGGCGGCGACATCTGCCTGTCGACCGCCACCGCCTCGGGCAAGAGCCTGGTGTTCATGGCCGCGGCGGTCGATCGGCTGCAACGCGACCCCGAGGCCCGGGTGCTGGCCCTCTACCCGGCCAAGGCCCTGATCCAGGACCAGCTCGGCAAGTGGCAGGCCCTGCTGGCCGACGCCGACTGCGACGCCGCCGTCGCCCGCATCGACGGCCAGGTGCCCATCGCCGAGCGCACCGGCCTGCTGCGCGGTGCGCGGGTGATCCTGATGACCCCGGACGTGCTGCACGCCTGGATGCTCAGCCGCCTCGACGAGGCGCCCATCCGCGAGTTCCTGGCCAGCCTGCGGCTGCTGGTGCTCGACGAGGCCCACGTCTACGAGGGGGTCTTCGGCACCAACATGGCCTACCTGCTGCGGCGGCTCGAGGTGGCCGCGGCCGATCACCGGCTGGTGGTCGCCACCGCCACCCTGGGCGATCCGCAGGGCTTCTGCCAGCGCCTGACCGGCCGCCGGGTGCGCTGCTTCGGCCCCGAGCAGGACACCGCCACCTGCCCGGCCAAGACCGTGCTGCTCGGCCGCCCCGCCGGCCGCCCCCTGGACGCCCAGGTGGCGCTGCTGCGCGGCCTGGCCGCATCGGGCGCGGGGCGCTTTCTGGCCTTCGGCGACTCGCGCCGGGCCGTCGAGCTGCTGGTCGCAGCGCTGGGGCGCGACGGTGCCGACGGCGACGGCCACCGGCCGGTGCTGCCCTACCGGGCCGGTTACGAGGATGCCGATCGCCAGGCCATCCAGGCGGCGCTGGGCAACGGGGGGCTGGCTGGGGTGGTGGCCACCTCGGCGCTGGAGCTCGGCCTCGACATCGGCGCCATCGACACGGTGGTGCTGCTCGGCGTACCGCCCAGCCACAAGGCCTTCTGGCAGCGGCTGGGCCGCGCCGGCCGGCGCACCCCGGGCGTCTGCCTGCTACTCGACGATCGGCGCCTGCTGCCCGATGCCCCCGGTACGCTGGCCGCCTATCTGGACCGCCCGCTCGAGCCCAGCCACCTCTACCTCGACAACCGCTACATCCAGTTCGCCAACGCCCTGTGCGCCAACCGCGAGCTGGAGAGCTTGGGGCTGGACTCGGCGGACGCCGGCCCCTTCGACAGCCTGCCCGCCGGCTTCCGCGCCTATCTCGACAACGAGCTCGACCCCACCGAGGCCTTGCCGGCCGACCTGCTGCCCATGCGCCAACTCGCCCAGGCCGGGCCCCACCGCGAGTTCCCCCTGCGCTGCGGCATCGAGCAGAGCTTCCGGGTGCTGGGCCCGCACGAGGCGCCGCTGGGCCGGTTGACACACGGCCAGATGCTGCGCGAGGCCTACCCGGGCGCGGTCTACTACTACATGGCCCGGCCCTACCGGGTGGTCGCGCTCGACTACCGCCGGAGCATCATCCGGGTGCGCCCCGAACGCCGCGTCACCACGCGCCCGCACCAGCGCACCCGGGTCTTTCCGCGCTTCGCCGGCGGCACCCTGGCGCTGCGCACCGCGGCCGCCGGCTTCTTGGCCGAGGTGGACCTGCAGGTCGGCGAGCGGGTCACCGGCTTCGTCGAGACCCGCGGCAACAAGCGCTCCGAGCACAGCTACGCCCCGGGCTCGCCCTTCTACCCGCGGCCGGTGGGGCGCTTTTTCGAGACCACCGGCGTCTGCCTGAGCCGCGACGGCCGGCCCCCGCTGTCCGAGGCGGCCGCCGACACCATCCGGCGGGCCTTCTGCATCCGCTCCGGCGCCCACGGCCGCGAGCTCGGGGTGGGCCGCTTCAGCGCTGACCACGGCCCCGGCGGCCGGCCGGCCTGCAAGGGCAGCTGCATCTTCGACGCGGTCAGCGGCAGCCTGCGGCTGACCGAGCGCCTGCTCGAGACCTTCCCGGCGGTGCTCGAGACCGCCATCGAGCTGGCCGGCGAAGAGGATGCCCCCGAGCTGGCCGCCGAACTCATCGGCCTGCGCGAGTTCGCCGCCGCCCTCGAACCCGAGCGCGTCGACGACAGCGGCCGGGTCGAGCCGGGGGCCGACGGCGACTGGGTGGTGGTGGTGGCCGCCGGCGAGCCGGCCGTCTACTTCAACGGCAACGGCCCCGAGGAGGTGCGCATCGAGGGCCACCGCTACAGCCCCCAGGGCCTGCTCTACGACCTGACCCCCAACCTGCCCGGAACCCGCTGGACGGTCACCGCCGACCGCATCCAGCCCATGGCCGGCCGCACCCGGCTGCAGCGCGTCAACCTGATCAGCGGTGAGACCGAACCGCTGGACTGAGCCGAAACCGGCGAACAGGACGCCCGGCCGGGAAGGCGATTTTTCCGCCCCGGCCCGTCAGACAGACGCTGCTGTGGCGTCCTACCGGTAGACGGATGCACCGGCTGAAGCCGGGCCAAGGCCGAGGACGACCGGCCCCGACGCACCCGCGAGGAGGCGACCCATGAACGAGAAATTCAATTCTTCGCAGCAGAGCCGCGCATCCGGCGGCCAGACCCAGTGCGCCAAGGTGGTCCCCATCTCCGGCCAGCAGGTCAAGGCGTTCAGGAAGTGCTGCGGCCAGCTCGAGCAGATCCTGGATCTGGAGCTCGACCGCGACGCGGACCTGGGCTCGCTGCCGCGCGTGGACCGGCTGCTGGACAAGACCCTGGCCCTGCTGGATCTGGGCCGGATCGCCGAGATCCGGACCGAACTCCAGACGCTGGATACCCGGATGCGCAAGGAGCGGGACCGGCTCGACGGCCTGCGCCGGCGGCACCTGATCGGACCGGCCGGCAGCCGCATCCCCAGCAAGGCCCGGCGGCTGGAGCGCAAGATCGAGGCGCAGCGCGACCGCATCGCCGAGCTGAGCGCGGCCCGGGACCGCAAGCTGGCCGACGTCTCCGCCGAGGCCCGCGCCATCGGCATCGAGCTGGACGACGAGCAGGTGGAGCTGTTCCTGTCCGCCGCCGCCGGCGAGAGCATCCTGGAGCTGTCCAACCTGTTCGAAAACGTCAAGCGCCTGGCCGAGCAGCTCCGCACCTTGGCCGCCGAGAGCGACGAGGACGTGCACACCGCCCGGCGCTACTACGGCATGCACGTGATGCTGGTGCTCATACTCGCCAGCGCCCACCGGCGCGCCCTCGACAGCCTGGCCGAGCACGGCCAGCGAATCGAGCGCTACCGCGAGGACAACCGCCGGCTGATGGACCGCGCCCGCCGGCAGCAGCACCGCGTGCGCGATGATGCCAACCGCCGCCTCTGCCGCGACAACCTGCGCGCCCAGCAGATCACCGACGAGGCCTGCGCGCTGCACTTGCAGCACCTCAGCGACCAGTCCCGCCAGCTCGAACAGGCCCTCGAGCGGCTCGAGGAACGCTACGCCGTCACGCTCGACACCCTGAAGACCGCCACCCTGGCCGCAGCCGTCTCCGACCTCATCACCGCCGACATCGACACCCTGACCACCCTGTGCAGCATGCAGTTGCCCGAGATGACCCCCTTCCGCAACGACAAGCTGCGCCAGCGCTACCTGGAGATCGCCGAGCGGGCCCGCGAATAACGACCTGTGCACCCCTGCCAGCCACGGGCCGCTGCGGCTCGAAAAGTCCACCCTCCAGCATGCAGTCTCCGTTGATTTCGCTCGAAAATGGTCATATTCTGCCCTCTGCCTTTGACAGCCAACGGGTTGCAGCACCACCCCCTAAGGGGAGGGGGCAGCACCAGAGGGAGGCCACATATGGCCGATGCGGTCGACGGCTCAGCGGAAAAAGTGGTGGGACTTGCCACGAGACTGCTCGATCCGGGCGAGTCAGACAAACGCGGTGCACGCTCACAACTCCTCGGCCTCGTATACGAGAGGATTTTGCACGGCATCGCTCGGTCCATCAGGACCAGACATCCCGGAGAGGCGAACGATCCCGGTGAAGTGGAGTCCCGGCTGCTGGTCGACTTTCTCGAAAAGCTCTGCAGCCACGGTTTTCTGGTCGAGCTCGTGGAGCAACCGAAGCCGTTGGCATACATTTCGATATCCGCAGCCAACTTCGTCACCGATCACTTCAGAAAGACCATCGGCCAACTGAGAACTGTCTGCCCAACAGGCGAAAACGGCCGTGAGAAGCGGGCTGCGGAAGAGGATACCGGCAACCTGGACGGTCATCTCGAAGACGTGACGAGCGATTTCTACAAACAGACACGCACTCCGATCAGCGACAGGTGGGAGGCCCTCGACGAGCTCGGATTGATGGGCCGTATCTTCGCCGACCTCGATCGCCGCGACCAACTCCTGCTTCGCGTCGTATTCTCGCATCGGATGGAGTCGACTCGAGAGCTGTCCCGGGAGCTGGCCGATCTTCGAGGTGTAGCGGTATCTGTCGTCGAGCAGGAACTCGACGAGCGCCGCAGGCGTATGGAGTTGAAATTCGAGGCCCTGGAAGAGGATGCCCTCGGTCTGCAGTACCGCCGGCTCCGGCTGGAGAAACAGATCTACAGGGTGAGTCGGGTCATCGCCGATCTCGACGGGGAGCCAGCCGAAGAGTAGGCCGATCTCGACCCCGAGACGAGGCAGCGGTTGGCCACATCGACCAAGCAGTTGAAGGCCGCAACTCCGGAGCAGCGGAGCGCCTTTCTGGACCATCTGCAGACACGCGAACGGATGCTCGCGCAGAAACGCTGGGCGATCCTGAAATCGCTCTCTGCCGGCCCGCCACCTCGACCCGACTGGAAGGAGGTGGCACTGATCATGGGGACCGTGACCGCAAAGGATGAAGAAGGTGCAGTACGACGCGCCTGCAACACGGTCGAGGTCAGAGTCAAGCGCCTGCGAAGGGCCCTGTACGACAAGGCCCTTTCCGCGCAGGCGTCAGAGGGGTCGGACGATGCATGAGATCGCCTGGACCATGGAGCACCAGAGCATAGGGCGAATAGAGGTGCGCGTGTTTGCGAGCGGAAAACGCGCTCGCAAACACGCGCTCAAGCACTTCCTGAACCCCGTCGAGTTCTGGCAGCAGCTTGATCCCGAGTCCGGGCCGGCGGCCTACCGGCATGCACTGAAAAAGAGCGGCCTGTCCCGCAAAACCATGCTCTGCAACGGCTGGAACGACCAGGAAAGACGTAAAGACGAGGATGCCTATATCCTG
>CAYVQE010000136.1:0-16265 GCA_964454005.1 uncultured Myxococcales bacterium | reverse complement strand
GATCGGTGCCGATAATCTCGAGAATTCTTGGCAGGCGGTACGATGAGACGGGCGGCCGCCGCGGCCTGGCGCCGCCGGCTGGGGGCGGTGCCCGAGCGGGATTTGAAACGCTGCGGCTCGGCCCCGGCCGCGGGCGCCGGGCCGCGGCCGGGGCGCTGCAGCAGGCGCAGCGCCTCGCCGTTGTCCGGCTCCAGATCGAGCGCCCGCATGCAGGCGTCGGCGGCCGCCTTGGGTTGGGCAGCGGCCAGGAAGATCTCGGCCGCGATCAGGTAGGCCTCCACGTTGCGCTCGTCCAGCGCCAGGGCCAGCTTGATCTGATCCAGGGCCTCGCGGTGGCGGAAGCGGTAGAACAGCACCCGGGAGTAGGCCAGGTGGCCGTCGGAGAAGTCGGGGTGGTGCTCCAGTCCCAGCTGGCAGAGCTGCTCGGCCTCGTCCAGCCGGCCGCGGCGGATCAGCGCCTCGGCCAGCGGGGCGAACACGCGCGAGGCCGGGTCGTCGCGCAGCACCAGGAAATACTCGCGAATCTCGGCGTCGGTCGGTGGCTTGCGTTCCTTGAACGATGTGCTCATATTGCCCTGGCGTCGGGCTCGCCGCGGGCTCGCCGGGCGCGAAGCCGACGCGCGAAGTGTAGCAGACGCTTTTCGGAGGTGTCAAAACGCAATGGCCGGTGGCGAGCGACAACGCGGGCGAGCGGGGGGCCCGGGCGGCTGGTTGGGGCGGCTGGCAGCGGTGCTGGTCGCGCCCCGGCGCGGCTTCGCCGCGCTGCTCGAGCGAGGCCGCGGCGGCGTCGGCGACGTGGTGCTGTTCATGCTGCTGGTCATGCCGGCCGCCCAGCCGGACGAGGCGGCCGCGGCGGCGGCGCATTTTTCGCGCGGCTTGCTGCTGCCGCTCAACGCGCTGGCCGGCCAGTTCGTCGCCTTCGCGGTGGCCCCGTTGGCGCTGGGGCTGCTGTTCGGCCTGGGGCTGACCCTGGCCGCAAGGCTGCGGGGGCGCAGGCTGGGCATCGACGCGGCCATGACCGCCGGGGTCTACCTGTGGGTGCCGGTCGGCGTGCTGGCCCTGCTGGGGGCGGTGCTGGCCGAGCTCGGCTGGTCCTGCATCTGGCTGCCGCATGTCCCGCTGGACGCCTTCGCCCGCACCCAGCCGGACTGGTGGTCCTGGCTGCTGCGCCTGGGGCTGTCCTACGGCTGGAGCCTGGCCTTGGCCGGGCTGCTGCTGCGCCGCGCTTTGGCTGCGGCCGGGCCGGGCGAAGCGGCTGCAGCCGGCGCCGCTGCGCCCGCCGCCGCCCGGCGCTGGGCCGGCTGGGCGCTGGCGGCCTGGTTGGCCGCCGGTTGGATCGCGGGCGCGGCCTGGGCGGTCGCCCACCAGGAGCGCTTCCGCCTGCTGGCGTCCGGCGACCTGGCCCCGCAGCTCGCTTTGCAGCGGGCCGACGGCTCCGGCCGGCTGGCGCTGGCCGAGCTTCGCGGCCGGCCGGTGGTGATCGCCTTCTGGGCCGAGTGGTGCTCGGTCTGCGTCCGGCACCTGCCCGAGCTGGCCGCCTGGGCCCGGGCCCATCCCGGCGTGGCCGTGCTGGCCGTCCACCAGGGCGGCGACGCGGCCGGGGTGGCCGCTTTCGTGGCCGAGCGGGGCTGGCGCGGCCCGACCTTCCTGGTCGACGCGGCGGGTGCGGCCTCGCACGCCTACCGCGTCGACAGCCTGCCGACCTATTTCGTCATCGACGCCGCCGGCCGCATCGCCGCGGTGCGCCTCGGCACCCCGCCGGCAGGCTGGCTGCAAAGCCACACCCGGGCGCGGCCAGCCTCCGAGGCCTCGCGCTGAGAGGTCCCCGGCGCCGGTGTTGGCGAAAAAACTTCGGCTGTCGTTCCTCGGCGCACTTCAACAAATCGGGCAGGCGCGAGCGGCCGCGGCTCAGCCGAGCAGCAGGCGCTCGAGTTCGGCTACGGTGCGGCAGCGGTGATCGGGCCGGTGCGGGCTGAGCGAGCTGCCGGCGTCGAAGCCCCACAGCGTGCCGCAGGTGGCCAGCCCGGCGGCCTGGCCGGCCAGCACGTCGTTGGCGAAGTCGCCGACCATGACGGCCCGCTCAGCCGGCGCGCCCAGCCGCTGCAGCGCCAGCAGCAGCGGCTCGGGCCGGGGCTTGAGCGCAGCCTCGTCGCCGCCGACCACGGCGCCGAAATGCCGCAGCAGATCCAGGCCCGCCAGCACCTGGCAGGCGAACTCGTGCGGCTTGTTGGTCACCACCGCCAGCCGCAGCCCGTCGAGCCGCTCCAGCAGCGCGGGGATGCCGGGGTAGGCGCGGGTGGCCACCAGACAGCGGCGGCGGTAGTGGGTCTTGAAGCGGGCCACCGCGTCGTCCAGCTCGGGGCCGGATTCGCGCTGCAGCACGCGCTGCATCAGCCGGCGCACCCCGTCGCCCACCATGCCCACGATCCGCTTTGGCGCCAGCGGCGCCAGGCCGAGCTCGTCCAGGGTGTGGTCGACCGCGGAGACGATGTCCGGGCTGGAATCGATCAGGGTGCCGTCCAGGTCGAACAAGATGGGCTCGTAGCGCGCCATGGCGCGGCCAGCATAGCACCGAAGGCCCCAGTTGTCAGGGTGTCAGACACCGGCACTTGACACTTAGCGGAAATTTTCGTTTCCAGAGCCAAGCCCCCGTTTTCGTTACACCGCAAGTGTCAAGTGCCGGTGTCCGACACCATGTGTTCTTGACAGTCGGGGCGGGGCGGGGGACATTGGCGGCGAAGGGGGCTCGTGGACGGGCGGACGAACGGATGGCGGCGCTGTTCTGGATCACGGTGGTCATCGGCGGCCTGTGGACCCTGATCTTCCTCAGCAACACCCGGGAGCTGCGGCGCATCCCGCGGCTGCGGCCGCGGCCGGTGGCCGGCGTCGAGCGGCTGCCCAGCGTGTCGATCCTGGTGCCGGCCCGCGACGAGGAGGCCAATATCCGGCGCTGCCTGCGCTCGCTGATGGATCTGGTGCACCCGGATCTGGAGATCATCGTAATCGACGACCGCTCCAGCGATCAGACCGCCACCATCGTCGAGCGCCTGGCGCGGCTGGATCCGCGCATCCGCCTGATCCGGCTGGAGGCCGAGCCCCCGGCCGGCTGGATGGGCAAGTGCCACGCGCTGCACCAGGGTATGGTGCAGGGCCGGCCGCGGGGCGAATGGCTGCTGTTCACCGACGCCGACACCATGCACCACCCCGACTCGCTGGCGGTGGCGCTGCGCGAGGCGCTGGACCACCAGGCCGATTTTTTCACCCTGATCCCGCACCTGGAGGCCTTCAACTTCTGGGAGCGGTTGCTGCAGCCGACGGTGGCCGGCCTGATCGCCATGTTCAACCGGCCCGGCCGCATCAACGACCCCGATCGGCCGGACGCCTTCGCCAACGGCCAGTACATTCTGATGCACCACGAGGCCTACCGCTCGGTCGGCGGCCACGAGTCGGTGGCCGGCAAGGTGATCGAGGACGTGGAGCTGGCGCGGGTGGCCAAGTCGCTGGGGCTGTGGATCCGGCTGGCGGTCGGCGTCGAGCTGTTCCGCACCCGCATGTACCCCGACCTGCGCTCGCTGCTCCGCGGCTGGGGCAAGAACCTGTTCCTGCTGCTGGACTCCCGCCTGTCCCGCGTGCTGACGGCCACCGCAGCCGCGCTGCTGTTCAGCGTCTGGCCGGCGGCGGCCGGCATCGGTGCGCTGATCTGCCTGGCCGGCGGCCAGCAGCCGCTGCCGCTCGGGCAGCTGCTGGTCGTCACCGGCATCTACGCCGCGGTGACCGGCATGCAGGCCGGCCTGCGCTGGATGAACCGCTGGTACCCGGTGCTGGCGCCGCTGGCGCCGCTGGCCAACCTGGTGGCGCTGGGCATCCTGTGGCACTCGACCTGGCTGCACCTGGGGCGGCGGGCGGTGACCTGGAAGGGCCGGGCGGTGGTCGACCGGCGGGAGGCAGGGCCATGAACGACGATTCCAACCTGGCCAAGCAACCGCTGGCCAGGCTGGTGCGCCGGCGCTTGCAGGTGCTGTTCGACGAACTCGGCTCGAACCACGCGCCCGACCTCTACCGGCGGGTGATGGGCGAGGTGGAGCGGGTACTGATCATCGAGGCGCTGGAGCGGGCCGGCGGCAGACAGGTGCGGGCGGCGCGCATCCTGGGTATCCATCGCAACACGCTGCGGGGGCGGATGCGCAAGCTGGCCATCGGGCCGCCGGGCAAGTGAGTCACCTTCTTGGCTTGTACCCGTTCAGGCGCCAGACGCACCGCATCGCATCGCACCTCGGCCCGGAGTGAGCGCTTCGGCGGTGCGGCCGTCACGAGCGCAGCTGCTCCAGCCGCTGGGTCAACAGCCGCAGCATGGCGGTGGCCGATTCGGCTCCGCAGTCGGGGGTGGTGATGGCGGCCGCGGTCAGGGCCACCGGACCGGTGGTCGAGGCCTCGGCCGCCTGCAGCCGGCCGCGGATGCGCTCCAGCGGCTGCTGCGCCGCGACGGCCGTGGTCTCGGGCATGATCACCAGAAAGGCGTCGTCCTCCAGCCGGTAGATGCGATCGACCTCGCGCAGCGACTCCTGTAAGGTGGTCACCACCGCCGCGATCAGCCCGGCCGCCTCGCGCTTGCGCTGCTCGGTGTACAGCCCCTCGTAGCCGTCGATCAGCAGCAGGGCGCAGGACAGCGGGTGCTGGTAGCGCCGGGCGCGCTCAAACTCGTGCTGCAGGTCCCAGCGCAGCTGGCGGTAGCCGCCCAGCCGAAAGGGCTGCGAGCGATCGCAGGAGCGATCGCGGCCGTCCTCGGCGCCGTCGCCGGCCAGGGCTCGGCGGTCGAGCGCCGAGCGGATCCGGCTCTGCAGGTCGAACAGGCGGAAGGGCTTGGTCACGTAGTCGTCGGCGCCCAGCTCGATGCCGCGCACCTTGCTGTCCAGATCGTCGACCGCGGTGACCAGGATGATCGGCACCTGCTGGGTGCGCGGGTCGGCCCGCAGCTCGCGGCAGACCTGGAAGCCGTCCTTGGTGCCCATCATGATGTCGAGCAGGATCAGATCGGGCAGATCGGCTCGGGCCGATTGTATAGCCGCGCTGCCGTCCTGGGCCACTGCGACCAGGTAGCCGGCGTTCTCGCAGATCTCGCGCACCAGATCCAGGTTGAGCTTGTCGTCGTCCACCACCAGGATTCTCTGCTTGCGCTCGACCACGCCAGCTCTCCGCAAAGCGGGACGCGCTAGGGCTCGTCCCGGTCTTCGGACAGGTTTTCGAATCGGGTGTATTCCTCGGAAAACTGCAGCCGGACCGTGCCGGTGGGGCCGTTGCGCTGCTTGCCGATGATCACCTCGGCCACGCCCTTGTCGTCGCTGTCCTTGTGGTAGAACTCGTCGCGGTAGATGAACATGATCACGTCGGCGTCCTGCTCGATGGCACCGGACTCGCGCAAGTCGGACAGCTGCGGTCGCTTGGACTCGCGGCTCTCGACCTTGCGGCTCAGCTGGCTGAGCGCCAGCACCGGCACCTGCATCTCCTTGGCCAGGCCCTTGAGCCCGCGCGAGATCTCGGAGATCTCCCGCTCGCGGCTGTCGAAGCGTCGGCCCGGCGGCGAGGCCAGCTGCAGGTAGTCAACGCACAGCAGCCCCAGCTCCTGGCCGTTCTTGCCGAGTTCGGCCTGCAGCCGGCGCGCCCGGGCCCGCATCTCCATCACCCGGATGCCGGGGGTGTCGTCGATGAACAGGGGCGCGTCGCTGAGCAGCCCGGCCGCCCGGGCCAGCCGGCTCCACTCGGCATCGCCCAGAAAACCCTGCCGTAGCGAGTGGTAGTCCACCCGGGCCTCGGCGCACAGCAGCCGCATGGCCAGCGATTCCTTGCTCATCTCCAGCGAGAAGAACAGGGTGGGCACCTCAGAGCGCATGGCCACGTTCTGGGCCACGTTCAGCGCCAGCGAGGTTTTGCCCATCGACGGCCGGGCGGCCAGAATGACAAGGTCCCCGGCCTGCAGCCCCGAGGTCTTCTGATCCAGGCTCTTGAAGCCGGTGGGCACACCGGTGTAGAGATCCTTGCGCTCGTAGAGCTTCTCGATGGTGTCGAAGGACTCGCGGATGAGATCCTTGATCGGCACCACCTTGTTCTCGCTGCGGCGCTGGACCACGTTGAAGATCAGCTGCTCGGCGTTGTTGAGGTACTCGTCGAGGTTGTCGCTCTCCTGGAAGCCGGCCCGCAGGATCTCCGACGAGGCGTGGATCAGCCGGCGGGCCACCGCCTTGTCGGTCACGATGCGGGCGTAGGTGGCCACGTTGGCCAGGCTGGGCACGTTGTCGGTCAGCCCGGCGATGTAGCCGGCGCCGCCGATGGACTCGAGCTGCTTCTTGGCGCTCAGATTGTCCTCGATCGTCAGGTAGTCGATGGCCTCGCCGCGCTCGGCCATCTCGACCATGCATTCGAAGATCTTGCGGTGGGCGTCGCGGTAGAAGTCCTCTGGCCTGACCGTGTCGATCACCTGGTCGAGCACGGCGTTGTCGAGCAGCACGCCGCCGAGCAGCGACCGTTCGGCTTCCAGGTTCTGCGGCGGCAGGTTGGCGGGGACCGATTCGGCCTCCATGGGCACCTCGGCAAAAAAAACGGCGCCCGCCGCCGCGGGTCGCGGGGCGGCGGGCGCCGGCCGGAGACTACTTGGCCACCACCCAGACCTTGAGCTTGCCCCGCACGTCCTCGTGCAGGCGCACGTCGACGGTGTAGACCCCGACGCTCTTGATCGGTTCGTCGAGCTCGATCTGGCGGCGCGAGATTTTGACTCCCTCGTTCTCCAGGGCCTGCTCGATGTCGCGGGCGGTCACCGAGCCGAACAGCTTGTCCTGCTCGCCCACCAGCACCGGGATGGTGCAGGACACCTTGTCCAGCTTCTCGGCCAGCTCGTTGGCGTCCAGGTACACCTTCTGCTTGTGCCGCTCGACCATGCGCTTCTGGTGCTCGAGCTGGCGCATGCTCTTGACGCTGGCCTTGACCGCCAGGCCCTGCGGGATGAGGTAGTTGCGCGCGTAGCCGGGCTTGACCGCCACCAGCTCGCCGATCCGGCCCAGATCGGGTACGTCCTCGTGAAGTATGACCTTCATGGTGTCGTCTCCGATCTCAGATGGTCGAACTCTTGTACGGCATCAGCGCGATCTGGCGGGCGCGCTTGATGGCGCGGGCCACCTGCCGCTGGTGGTGCGCGCAGTTGCCCGAGATGCGCCGCGGGATGATCTTACCCCGCTCGGTGATGAAGCTCTTGAGGGTGTTGGTGTCGCGGTAGTCGACCTTCAGCTGCTTGTCGACGCAGAAGCGGCACACCTTGCGCCGCGGAGCCGGCCGCCGCCGTTTCTTCATGGCCATCGTCTACTCCTCCTCGCCCGCCTCGGTCGTCTCCGGACCGGACTCGTTCGCCTCTGCCTCGGCCTTCTCGCGCCGGGCCGCCTCGGCCGCCGCCTTGGCCTCGGCCTCGGCCTCGGCCCGCGCCTCGGCCTCGGCCCGCGCCCGCGCCTCGGATTCGGCCCGCGCCCGATCTTCGGCCTGCTGGGCGGCCAGCCGCTTGTCCACGTCCACGTCCTCGGCCACCTTGATGGTCTGGTAGCGGATGACCGGCTCGATCAGCCGCAGGTTGCGCTCCAACTCCTGGATGGCCGTCGGCTGGGCCAGGAAGCTCAGCTGGACGTAGACGCCCTTGGGGTGCTTGGCAACCTCGAAGGCCAGCTTCTTCTTGCCCCAGACGTTGAACCGTAGGACCTGGCCGCCCTGCTTGGTCAACACGTCGGTCAGCCGTTCCTGGACCTGGCCCAGAGTCTCGTCGGCCAGGTCAGGCTTGAGGGCATACAGGGTTTCGTACTCCCGCGTCGCTTGCATGGGAACCTCCTTTTGGGTTGCACAGCCCCCGGGCGTCTCGGGCCCGGGAGCAAGGAGTGGGGGCGATCGGTGCCGCAGCGGGTGGCGGACCTATCGCTCGGGTTGTTCCGGCCGCTCGCCGGCCGGGGTGGAATCCTCCTGCTCGTCGGTCTTCTGTCCTGCCTGTACTGCCTGCGTTGCCGTCTCTTGCTTCTCTTCGGTCTCTTCGGTCTCTTCGGTCTCTTCGGTCTCTTCGGTCTCTTCGTCCCGGGCCGCGGCCGCCGCCGGCCGGCGCCAGGGGTTGAAGCGGTTCATCGCCGCTTGCAGCCCATCGGCCAACCAGACCGTCAACGCATCCGCGGCCCGCTCCAGCAGCCGCGCATAGGGCCCGCGCTCGTGCTCGGCGAACCCGCCCAGGACGTGGTCCCGGGCCGCTGCAGCTGCCGCCGGCCGGCCCACGCCCAGCCGCAGCCGCAAGAAATCGGCCGTGCCCAGCTCGGCGATCACCGACCGGATACCGCGGTGGCCGCCGTCGCCGCCGCCGCGCCGGACCTGGATGCGGCCCAGATCCAGGTCGATGTCGTCCTGGATCACCGCCAGCCGCTCGGCTGACACGCCGAGGTGCCGGCAGGCCGGCGCCACCGCCAGACCGCTGAGGTTCATGTAGGTCAGCGGTCGCAACAGCCACACCTCGCGCCCGGCGATGCGGCCGCCGGCCGACTCGGCCTCGAATCGGCCCGGCTGCAGCCGCAGCCCGTGACGCTGGGCCAGGCGGTCCACCACGTCATAGCCGGCGTTGTGCCGGCTGTGGCGATAGGCGGCACCCGGGTTACCCAGGCCTGCGATGACAAAGAGCACGCTGCCGCCGACGGGCTACTTGGCCTCGCCCTCGGCGCCGGCTTCGGCCGCCGGGGCCGGGGCCTCGCCTTCCTCGTCAACGGCCTCGGCGCCTTCCTCGACCTCGGCTTCCTTCTCCTCTTCGACCGAAGGCGCCACCACCGCGCAGATGGTGAAGTTGTGGTCGTACTGTGGCGCGACGCCCGGGGGCATCTGCAGGTCGGCCACGTGGATCACGTCGCCCACGTCCATCTGGCCGACGTCGACGTGGATGGCGTCGGGCAGATCGGTCGGCCGGGCCTCGACCTTCAGCCGCCGCCGGACCACCTGCAGCAGGCCGCCGAGCTTGACACCGACCGGCTGACCTTCGAGCACGATGGGCACCGTGCGCTGGATTTTCGCGTCCGGATCGACCGACAAGAAGTCGACGTGGAGCACAGAGCGCTCCACCGGGTGGCGCTGCATCTCCTGGACGAAGACGGTGCGGTCATCGGCGCCGTCCAGCCGGATCAGCGAGTTCATCCCCCGCGGGCCGTGTAGGATGTCCAGCAGCGCCTGGGGATCGATCGCCAAGGGCAGCGGCTGCTGGGCGCGGCCGTAGCAGACCGCCGGCACGCGGCCGCCGGCGCGGGTGCGCCGGGCCGAGCCCTTGCCCTTTTCCGTTCTCTGCTCCACCTTCAACATCGGGATGTCCATTCTTCTACTCCTGAAAACCGCGCGACGCGCTGCGCCCCATCAGACGAACAGCGAGGTCACCGAATCGCGCATGTGAATGCGCCGGATGGCCTCGCCCAGCAGCGAAGCCACCGACAGTTGCCGAATCTTGTCGCACTTGGCCGCCCGCTCCTGCAGCGGGATGGTGTCGGTGACCACCACCTCCTCGATGGGCGAATCCTGGATGCGATCGATCGCCGGGCCCGAGAGCACCGGGTGTACACAGTAGACCAAAACCTGGTTGGCGCCGTTTTTCCGCAGGGCAGTGGCCGCCTGGGTCACGGTGCCGGCGGTGTCCATGATGTCGTCGAGCAGCACCGCCGTTTGGCCCTCGACCGAGCCGATCAGGTTCATCACCTCGCTGTGGTTCGGTGCCGAACGGCGCTTGTCGATGATGGCCATGGTGGAGCGCAGCCGCTTGGAGTAGGCCCGGGCCCGCTCGGTGCCGCCGGCGTCGGGCGAGACGATGACCGGCTCGAAGTCGGGTCGATTCTGCATGTCTTGCAGAAACACCGGGGCCGCGTAGAGGTGATCGAAGGGCAGGTTGAAGAAGCCCTGGATCTGGCCTGCGTGCAGGTCGATCGACACCACCCGGGTGGCGCCGGCGGCGCTGAGCATGTCGGCCACCAGCTTCGAGGTGATCGGGGTGCGCGGGGCCACCTTGCGATCCTGGCGGGCATAGCCGTAGTAGGGGATGACCGCCACGATGTTCTCCGCCGAGGCCCGGCGCAGCGCATCGATGATGATCAACAGCTCCATCAAGTTGCGGTTGACCGGATAGCAGGTGGGCTGGACGATGAAGGTGTCGCGGCCGCGGACGTTCTCCCCGATGTCGACGTTGATCTCGCCGTCGGAGAAGGTGCCCACGTGGGCTTTGCCCAGCTGGGTGTGGAGGTAGCGAGCGATGGCCTCGGCCAACGGCCGGTTGGCATTGCCGGTGAACAGCAGCGGTGGCTCGGTCCGATACACGCATGTCCTCCGGTGGTCCGGCCCCGCGCGGGGGCGCAGTCGACGTCGGGCTCAGCTCTGCTCCGTCTCTTCGGCTTCGTCCGTCTCTTCGGCTTCGTCCGTCTGCCCGGGCGCGGCCTGCTCGGCTGCCGCCTCCTGCTGTTGCAGCGCCTCGTGCGACAGCTTGCGGTCGCCCACCTCGGGCGGCGGAGCACCGGTGCGCTCGAGTTCGTGCCGGTACTCGGCCAACACCCGGCTCTCGATCAACTCGCGGGTGTCGGTGTTGAGCGGATGGGCGGTGTCCTTGAACGTGCCATCCTTGCGCTTCTTGCTCGGCATGGCCACGAACAGGCCGTTGTTGCCCTGGATGACTTTGAGGTCGCGCACCACGAAGCACTGGTCGAAGGTGATGGTGGCGTAGGCCTTGAGCTTGTCCTCGTTGACCGGAAACACTCGAACCTCTGTGATCTCCATGGTGGACCTCCTTCGCCCCCCGGGGGCGCTGGCGAGACACTTGCTGCTCAGCACGAGCTGCGGCTGCGGTATCCCTGGTCGATGGCCCTCAACACGAGGTACGTCCAACCCATTCGCTCATTCAAACGCCGGGCGGCTGCACGCGCGGCCCGCTCATCGGGGAAGACCCCGTACACGCTGGGCCCGCTGCCGCTCATCAGGCACCCTGCCGCTCCGGACCGTTCCAACTCCTGTCTGACCCGGCCGATCTCCGGGCGCATGCGCTCGGCCGTCGGCTGCAGGTCGTTGACCAGGCCGGCGGCCAGATCGGCGAACCCCCACTGCTGGGGGGTTCCGTGCCTATCACCGTCGGCTGGGATTGTCAATTGATATTTGAGACCTTGGAAGACATCGCGGGTCGCCAGGCCGAACGGGGCGCAGGCCAGCAGCAGCCAGAACGGCGGCAGACCGGCAACCGGCTGCAGCCGATCGCCGATGCCCCGGGCCAGCTGGGGCCCGGCGCGCAGGAAAAACGGCACGTCGGCGCCCAGGCCGGCGGCCAGGGCGTCCAGCTCCTCGGTAGATAAATCCGCGTTTCCAATGGCTTGCAGCCCGCGCAGGCAGGCCGCGGCGTCGGACGAGCCCCCGCCCAGGCCGGCCGCCAGCGGGATGCGCTTGTGCAGGGTGAGCCGCAGCCCGAACCGCTGCCGGGAGCGCTCGAGCCAGGCCCGGGCCGCCCGCTGGACCAGGTTGGCCGGGCCCTCTAGCTGCGGCCGGCCCGGACAGCGCAGTTCGATGCCGGCGGGCCGGCGCTCGATCTGCAGCCGATCCCACAGGTCGATGGGCACCATCAGCGAATCGAGTTCGTGGTAGCCATCGGGGCGCCGGCCGAGCACCCGCAGCGTCAGGTTGATCTTGGCCGGCGTCTCGAGCGCGATGCGATCCATAGTCTGGAATTGTGCGCCATTTGTAGCCGGTTGCCAAGCGCTGCGGCCCGTGCCGGTTCCTCCCGGGAGCGCCAAAAATGTGGACGGATGATCCCGGCCCGTGGCACCATGGGCTGCGGCAGGCGGTGGCCGGGGTGCCGCCGTTGCGGAGGTCGACATGCACATACGATTCGGCCCGGCGCTGCTGGCCGCAGCCATCGCAGCCGGCGGCTGGCTGGGCATCGCCTGCGAGCAGCCGCCGCCGGCCGACCCGGTGGCCACCTACCGGGCCTTCTACAGTGCCGTGGCCCAGAAGCAGCCCGATCGCTGGGTGGCGCTGCTGACGCCCGAGGGGCGGGCGGCATTCGTCCGCGTCGGCCGCCGGCTGGCCGCCGCCGCCGAGCACGAGGGCGACCCGCTCGACTTCTTCCTGCAGCACGCCTCGCAGGCGGTGGTGGTGCGGCCGCTGCGGCAGGTCGAAGTGATCGAGCGCAGCGACGACCGCGCCCGGTTGCGGGTGGTGGCTGGCGAATGCGCCGGCGAGCAGCCGATCGACGGCGGCGAGTGTTCGGTCTCCGAGGTGCGGCTGCGCCGGATCGACGGCGCCTGGCGCATCGCGGTCGAGCTGCCGGCCGGGCTGGCCGGGCCGGACGCGGCGCAGCCGCCGGAGCCGGCCGCGGCCGGCGAACAGGACCAGCAGAAATCAGAGGGTGTCGAAGAATGAACTCCGGCACCACCACCGCGAATATCGACACCCTCAGGGGCGGGGTTCATCCCCGCCCGGACGACGTTCGGTGACTACGGGCGCGGGTGAATCCCGCCCCTACATCCGGAGGGAAGAGACCTGTCCGGATGAATGATTACGACAACTCATCCGGGCGCTGGAACGCGTGAGCGGGAGGATGGTTCGATGCCGAATGTCAGCGGGCTGAGGGGCGGGGTCCGGGCCGGCCGCTGGGCCGCGGCCGTCGCCGTCCTGATGGCGGGCTGTGCCGGCGGCGGCCAGGCCGTGCATGACGAGAGCGCCGTGGCCGAGCAGCCGGCCACGCAGCCGGCGCAACCGCAGCCGGCCCGCTCGGCGGCGCCGCCGGCGGGACCGACCGTGCGGGTGCGCTACTCGGTGATGGCCGAGGTGCTGCATGTGGCCGAGGGCGTGAGCAGCTGGCGGCGCGACATGCCGCGCGCGCTGTTCGAGGTGTTCGAGGAGCGCTTCGGGCTCGATCCGCGCGACCGCGAGCTGATCAAGCGCTTCGCCCTGGTGCGCCATGCGCTGTGGCAGCGCACCCTCGAGCCGGCGGCCGAGATCAGCTTCGCCAAGCCCTACGGGCCGCACGGCCTGTTCCCGCGGCTGGAGCCCGACGCCGAGGACCGCTATTACCAGGCGGTGCTGGCCGCGGCCGAGCCGGCTGCGCTGCGCCGCGGCATGGCCGAGGTGCTCGAGCCAGCGGACGCCGAGGTGGTGGCCGCGTTGCTGGAGAAGCTGGCCCCACGGGTGGGCCGGCTGATCGAGTCCTTCGGCGGCTACCGCAGCCAGGCGGCGGCGCTGGAGCGGTTGCTGGCCGGCGGCCGGCTGCCCGAGCTGCTGGCCCGGCTGGGCCGATTCTGCGGGGTCGCGTCGGAGTCGCTGACCTTCCGGGTCCACCCGGTCTGGATGCCGGCCGGCCAGCCGGTGCGGGCGCGGGCGTATGGCGATTCCATCCTGTTGGAGCTGCCGGAGGGCACCGCGCCGGGCCCGGCCGCGGTGGGGGCGGTGGTCGGGGCGATGTTGATGCGCCTGCTGGCCCGGGTGGAGCCGAGCACCCAGGTGCTGGTCACCAATCGCTTCGTGGAGAAGGCCGGACACCCCGGCCGGCGCCTGCGCCTGCTGCGGGCCCTGCGCGACGCCGCGGGCATCGGGCTGGCGGCGCCGTTGGTGGCCGACGGCCCGGCGGCGGTGCCGGCCTGGCCGGGCGACGCCGACCGCCAGCAGATCGCCGAGGCGGTCACCCGGCTGCTGCGCGACTGGCTGGCCAAGGGCCGCCGGATCGACGGCGTGTTCGCGCTGCGCGCGGCCGAGGCCCAGCTGGCGGCAGTGCCGGCGCGGCCGGCCGACTACGTCGACGGCTGCATGCTGATCGCTCGCCAGGCCGCCCTGGACGCGTTCAAGCGCAAGGTGACCCGCTGGCTGGTGTGGAACTTCCCGCCCACCAAGAAGTACAACTACCCCTACAAGCTCGACTACTCGCCGGGCCGCTCGGTGCTGATGGTGCTGATCCCCAAGGACCTGCAGCTGCTGCAGAAGCGCTTCGCCGGCAAGGCCGACATCCAGGCCGGCCTGCGCCGCACACTGGAGCTACTCGACGATGCCGCCGGGGTGGTGCTGGCGCTACCGCGGGCGGCACGCGGCTACGTGTTCATCACCGCGGCCAAGGGGCCCGAGGCCATGCAGAAGGTGGCCGCCGCGTTCTTCGAGTTGGAGCGCATCCCGGACGAGCCGGTGCTGATCGAGTAGCTTCTGCGTTCACGCTTGGGATAAACTGAATGGGTGGGCTCTGGTGAGCCGGATCGGGGGCGATCCGGCTCGAGGGGTGTGAACTGCCGATGGTTGCGAACCGTTGCCGGACGGCTGGGGCGTGGCGCTTGCGGGGCGGCTGCTGCGTCCTGCTGGTCGCGGTCTGGCTGGCCGCTTGCGGCGACGCCTCGTTGAGCCCGACCGACGGCGGCGGCGACGGCGGTGCTGTCACCGACGGCGGCGGTGATACCGTGGCCGACGGCGGCGATACCGCGGCCGACGGCGGCGATACCACGGCCGACGGCGGCGATACCACGGCCGATGCCGGGCTGTGGCAGCCCTGCGCCGGCCTGCCGCCGGCGATCGAGGAGCGCGGCCGACTGGTCCAGGGCGATGAGCTGGCCGGCAACGCGCTGGCGGCCTGCCGCCGGCACCGCTACTGGGTGGTGGCCGCGGCCGGCGAGGTGCTGCAGATCGCGCTGCGCAGCCACGAGCCGCTGGGCCGGGTCGAGGTGGCGCTGGGCTGGCCCGACGTCGGCGCCGAGGCGCAGATGCTGCGGACGTTGAGCGCGGCCCCCGGCGAGGGCATCCGCCGGCTGCGCTTCGCCGCGCCGCGCTCGGGCGAGCTGGCGCTGTGGGTGCGGGCGGCCGACATCGAGGCCGCCGGCGACTACGACCTGGCGCTGCGCTGCGTCGAACTCTGCGATCGGCGCACCACCCGCTTTCCCATCGCGCTGGTCCACGGCTGGACCGGCTGGGACGAGGTCGAGTCCTACACCTACTTCTACCGAGTGCCCGAGAATTTGCGCCAGCGCGGCTACGGTGTGTTCGTGGCCAGCCTGGATCCCTACAACTCGACAGCGGTCCGCTCCGGCCAGCTGGCCGAGCAGCTGGGGGCCTATATGAACTCGGCCCACGCCCGCCGGGTCAACCTCATCGCCCACAGCCAGGGCGGGCTGGACGCACGCCGGGTCATCAGCAGCCTGGGCTTCGGCGAGCGGGTGGCCAGCCTGACCACCATCTCCACGCCCCACCGCGGCACCCCGATCGCCGATGTGGGCCTGGGACTGCTGCCGGGCTTCGCTGAAGACGCGCTGGCCTGGTTTCTGGAGTGGCTGGGCGCCACCGCGGTCGGCAGCGAGTCGGACGCCATCGCCTCGTTCGAGAGCCTGACCACCGGTTTCGTGCAGGACGAGTTCAACCCGGCCAACCCGGACGCACCCGGGGTGCGCTACATCTCCTACGCCGGCAAGACCTGCCCCTTCGGCCTGACCTGCGGTGACGTCTGCGACATCGAGATCCGCTGGGCCTACTACGTGCTGCTGGCCGCGGCCGGGGCCAACGACGGCATTGTGCCGGTGGACTCGGCCAAGTGGGGCGATTACCGCGGCACCATCCCGGCCGATCACTTCGACGAGGTCGGCCAGCTGCTGGGCGTCACCGGGCCCAACTTCGACCACCTCGCGTTCTACCGGGAGCTGGCGCGCGATCTGGCCGAGTCGGGGTTGTAGCGGAGCACCACCCCCATCCCCGCCTTCCCCCTGGAAGGGGGAAGGGGTTCTGTGGTGAATGGGGGAAGGGTTTTTGAGATGAGGGGCACTCGAGGTGAAGGGGTTGTTCCACTCGCCTCCCCCTTTCAGGGGGAGGCCGCCCCGGCGGAGCCGGGGCGGGTGGGGGTCAGATCTCGACCGGCTCGCACAGGGCGGTCTTCTTATTCGCCGCCCGGCCGCAGATGTGGCACAGGTACTTGGCGTCCTTGGAGGCCCGGGCCACCTTGGCCATCTGGCGCTTGGCCACCAGTTCGCACAGGTGGTTGCCGTGGTTGGCGTGCTTTTCGAACAGCTTGTGCTCGGGCACCACGTTCTTTTTCGTTGTCTTCTTGGTGGACTTCTTGACGGCCTTCTTCTTGGCGGGTTTCTTCTTGGCCATTCCATCCTCCCTGTCTTCGCTATGAACGATAGTCCCGTCTTACCGTCCGGCCGCCGATCGTGTCAATCCGGCGGCTCCCACAGCAGCGGTGACGCACGACCGGCCCACACGGAGCGCGGCCGGGCGCGAGGCGACCC
>CAYVQE010000135.1:1672-16358 GCA_964454005.1 uncultured Myxococcales bacterium | reverse complement strand
TCACCCCACCGCATCGGCCCAAATCAACCTTGACAAATGGTGGGGAGTCCCCACCGGGGTATGGTGGGGCGACCCGCCTTCGCCCCTATCCTTGACCGGATTCGGCAGGCTGTGCGATAGGCAGCGTACGGGGAGGGCTGTTTTGAGTTCCACCAGTCGACTGACGCTGGCCATCATCGCCGTCTGTGCGCTGGCCGTGCTGGTCGGCGGCATCTGGTTCTTCGACGCCCAGCACGCCCAGCTGCGCGACAAGGCCGAGCACCAGTTGGCCGCCATCTCGCGGCTGAAGGTGGGCGAGATCGTCAAGTGGCGGAAGGAGCGGCTGGGCGACGCGGCCGTGCTGGCCGCGGATCCTTTGTTGCGGCAACAGGTGGCCGAGTTTCTGGCGCAACCCGATCCGGCCGGCGAGCGCTTGATCCGGCAGCGCTTCGCCGCGCTGATCGAGCATTATGGCTATAGCGATGTCATCCTGCTCGACGCCTTTGACCGGGTTCGGCTGAGCCTGGCGCACGATCCGGCCGCGCTGCAACCGGTGATCGAGCGCGAGCTGGGCGACCTGCTGCAGACCACGCGGCCGCGGATCAGCCGGCTGCACCGCGGCGCTGCCGGCGAAGGCATCCACCTCGACGTGCTGGCGCCCTTCTCCAGCGGCGAAGGCGACGAGGCCCGGCGCCTGGCCACGGTGCTGCTGCGCTGCGACGCGGCCGACTTCTTGTTCCCGCTGATCCAGAGCTGGCCCGCCCACAGCGCCAGCGCCGAGACCGTGCTGGTGCGGGCCGCGGACGGCGAGGTGCTGTTTCTCAACCCGCTGCGCCACCGCCGCGACACGGCGCTGGAGCTGCGCCTCCCGACCAGCCGCCGCGACCTGCCGGCGGCGATGGCGGTCGCGGGCGAGACCGGCCTGGTCGCCGGCCGCGACTACCGCGGGGTGGAGGTGCTGGCGGTGCTGGCCGCCATCCCGGGCTCGGACTGGTACATGGTGGCCAAGGTGGACGAGGCCGAGGCCCTGGCCGTCTGGCGCCAGCGGGCCATGTTGATCCTGGGTACCGTGCTGGCGCTGCTGATCATCGCCGTCGGCGCCATGCTGCTGGTCCAGCAGCGCGACGCCCGCCGCCGCAGCGAGGCCACCCTGGCCGCCCGCCGGGCCCAGGCCGACAGCGAGGCCCGGTTCCGGGCGGCTTTCGATCAGGCCTCGATCGGTCGTGCCCTGACCCTGCCGGACGGCCAGCTCGACCGGGTCAACCACCGCCTGTGCGAGATGCTCGGCTACACGGTCGCGGAGCTGGAGCGCAAGAGCTTCGCCGAGATCACCCATCCGGACGATCGCGCCGCCAGCCGCGAGTGCGTGCGCTGTCTGCTGGCCGGCGAGCAGCAGACCTACGCGCTGGACAAACGCTACCTGCACCGTGACGGCGGCAGCGTCTGGACCCGGGTCAGCACGACGTTGGTTCGTGACGCCGAGGGACAGCCGCTGGATTTCGTCACGGACATCCTGGACATCAGCGCGTACCGCAAGGCCGAGAGCGACCGCGACGCGCTGAGCGAGCAGCTGCGCGTGGCGCAGAAGATGGAGGCCATCGGCCAGTTGGCCGGCGGGGTGGCCCACGACTTCAACAACCTGCTGAGCGTGATCCTGAGCTACACCGACTTCGCCGCCGAGGCGCTGCGGCCGGGCGATCCGGTACGCGATGACCTGGAGGAGGTGCAGCGGGCCGGCCAGCAGGCGGTCAAGTTGACCCGCCAGCTGCTGGCCTTCAGCCGCAAGCAGGTGCTGGAGCCCGAGGTGCTCGACCTGAACGCGGTGCTGGCCGAGCTGCAGCGCATGCTGGGCCGGCTGATCGGCGAGGACATCGAGCTGGCCGTGGTGCCGGCGGCAGAGCTGGGGCGGGTGGAGGTGGATCGCGGCCAGCTCGAGCAGGTGGTGTTGAACCTGGCGGTCAACGCCCGTGACGCCATGCCCGACGGCGGCCAGCTGACCATCGAGACCCGCGACGTGCAGCTCGACGCCGACTACGCCGCCGAGCATCCCGGGGTCGTGCCGGGCGACTACGTGCTGCTGTCGGTCTCGGACACCGGCCGCGGCATGGATGCCGCCACCCGCGAGCGGGTGTTCGAGCCTTTCTTCTCGACCAAGGGCCGGGGCGAGGGCACCGGGCTGGGCCTGTCGACCGTCTACGGCATCGTCAAGCAGAGCAACGGCCACATCTGGGTCTACTCCGAGCCGGGCGCGGGCACCACCTTCAAGGTCTACCTGCCGCGGGTCGAGGCCGCAGCCGAGCCGGCGCGGCCGCAGCCTGGGCCCGAGCGGGCCAGCGGCGACGAGACCGTGCTGGTGGTCGAGGACGAGGCCGCGGTGCGCAAGCTGGCCGGGCGCATCCTGCGCGGCGCCGGCTACCGGGTGCTGAGCGCGGCCAACGGCGGCGAGGCGCTGCTGATCGCCGAACAGCACCCGGATGAAATCGACCTGCTGCTGACCGACGTGATCATGCCCAGGATGAGCGGCAAGCAGCTGGCCGAGCGCCTGGTAGAGCTGCGGCCCGGGCTGCGGGTGCTGTACATGTCCGGCTACACCGACAACGCCATCGTCCACCACGGCGTGCTCGACCCGGACACCGCCTTTATCAACAAGCCGTTCACCGCAGTCGATCTGAGCAACAAGGTGCGCGCGGTGCTCGACGCCGAGGCTTGAGCGCCCCGGCCGCGGGCTCAGACCAGCAGCAGCCCGCACAGGGCGCAGGCCACCGGTACGGTGAAATTGTCGTCCAGCCGGTCGGAGAACAGCTCGACCAGGGTGCCGGTGGTGGCCATGGCCGCGGCCAGCAGCAGCGTCTGGGGCGCCGGCCAGGGCCCGGCCGCCAGCAGGTAGCCGCCGGCGGCCAGCAGGCCGGTGGCCAGAAAGGCCAGGCTGCCCTGCAGGCTCTTGTCGCCGGCCAGCTTGGTGCTACCCCAGCGGCTGCCCACCAGCGAGGCGACCGGATCGGCCAGCGCCAGCACTAGCACCGCGGCGCAGGCAACCGGCGCCGGAGCCACCAGCACCACCACCGCCAGCGCCAGCAGGTACCAGGAGGCCGAGGGGATGCGGTAGCGCTCCTGGGGGCGCACGATGGCGCCGAAGAGCCGGTCGACCATCAGCTCGTTGAAGCGCGGCGAGAAGCGCCGGGCGATGTCCAGCCCGGCGAACAGGCCCAGCAAGCCGGCCACGATCCACAGGGTGGTGGCCCGATCGAGCACGAACTGGTACAGGGCCACGCCGGTCAACCCCATGGCGGCGTGGAAGGCGCTGCGCGACCAGCTCGGCAGCCGCAGCGAGCGGATGCGCCGGGCCATCGCCCGGCGCCACAGGCCGAGCTGGCGCAGCTGCACCAGCAGATCCTCGTAGCGGCGGCTCAGCGCCGTGCCCAGCTGGCGCAGCCGCTCGCCGCTGACCCGCCCGCCGAGCTCGCCGCCCAGCGTGGCCAGGGTGGCGCGCATCTCGACCAGCGCCCCGGGCACGGCCTGGCGCCGCGCCTGCAGCTGGGCGCCCAGCTCTTGGATGCGCTCGGCCAGCTCCTGGCTATGCCGCCGGGCCGCCGCCAGCCAGGCCGCATCCGGCGAGCGCAGCCGCTGCATGTTGGCGATGAAGGTGCGCAGGTCGCCGGCCAAGTTGGCCAGCATCTGCTCCAGCCTGGTCTCGGTCGCACAAGCAGCAGCCATCGAGTCTCCCGTGCCCCCCACTGTCAGCATGCCACGAAACTTACAGTCCCCCCGCCCGCGGCACAAGTGAAACTCGGTGGATTCGAGCCTTCGGCTCGATCGGGGCGAAGTCCTTGGCTCAACCGGCCGGGGTGCGGGCCACCAGCTCGTAGGCCTGGTCGTCGTCCTGCTGGCTGGTCACGGTCAGCCCGGCGGCTTGCAGGCGGGCGGCCAGGTCGGCGGCCGGTTCGAGCAGGTCGTCGGCCACGGCCGGATCCGCGGTCTGGTGGATGTGGTTGATGGTGGCCCGCGAGTCGATGTGCCAGACGTGCAGCCAGCCGCCGGGGCGCAGCACGCGCGCGAGCTCGGCGAGGGCCGCGTCCGGGTCGGGGAAGTGGGGCCAGGCCGAGAAGCACAGCACCCGATCGACGGCCCCGTCGGCCAGCGGCAGAGCACAGACGTCGGCCACGTGGAAGCGGATGCGCGGGTCGGGGAACTTGGCTTGCGCCCGGGCGATCATTTTAGGCGCCAGGTCGACCGCCTCGATGCGGCCCTGCGGGCCCAGGTGCTCGCCCAGCACACCCAGCAGCACCCCGGTGCCGCAGCCCAGATCGACCACGTGCTCGGCGGGGCCCACGCCGTGGCAGGCCAGCCCGGCGGCCAGCAGCGGGCGCGCCCGGGCGGCGTCGTAGATGGTGTCCCAGCGCTCGGACAGCGCCTCGAAGAAGGGCAGCCGCGGGTTGGGGGCGGTGGTTTTTTCGTCGCTCACAGGTGGACCTCCAGTCCGGCGAAGAGGTTGAAGCCCGGCAGCGGGTAGCCGGCGATGGTGGCCTGGCGGCGGTCGAGCAGGTTGCGCAGCGCAGCGAAGGCCGTAAGCGGGGTGGCGGGGATGCGGTAGCGCAGCCCCAGGTCGAGCAGGATCACGTCGTCCAGCGGATCGCGGCCGTAGTTGTTCTGGTACAGCCCGTGGATCCAGCTGGCCTGCAACCGGGCCCGCAGGCCGCGCCAGTCGAGCCGCAGCGTCGCGTCCAGCTCCAGCGACGGGTTCTGCTTGGTGTAGCGGCCGACGTCGATCCAGGCCGCGCCCAGGCTGGCGCCGAAGGGGCCCAGCCGCCTGAGTTCCAGCCGGCCCTCGACGCCCGGGAACAGCACGCGGTCGATGTTGACCACCTCGGCCGAAGGCCAGGCGCCGAAGGTCTTGATGAAGTCGAAGGCCTCGGTGACGAAGGCGGTCAGCTCCAGGCGCAGGTGGTCGTCGAACAGGCGCTGGGCCACGCCGGCGTCGAAGTTGCGCGAGCGCTCGGGCTTCAGATCCGGATTGGCGACCGGGTAGGGCAGGTAGCGTTCGCGCAGGGTGGGTTGGCGGAAGTTGGCCGCCAGGCGCGCCCGCAGCAGCCCGCCGGGCCAGGCCTGCCAGCGGACGCCGGCCTTGTACAGCAGCACGAAGCCATAGGCCGAGGACAGGTTTTGGCGCAGCCCGGCCACCAGGCGCAGGTCCTCGATCGGTTGCCAGCGGGCCTGCTGGTACAGCGCCAGGTTGGCGGTCCAGTCGACGTCCTGCCGGGTGCCGAAGCTGCGGTTTTCCACCCGGCCGTCGACCAGATCGCCGGCCGCGCCCAGCAGCAGCTCCAGGTCGCGGTGCAGCCGCAGTCGGCTCTCCAGATGGCCGCCGGCCAGCAGATCCAGCGAGCGGAAGCCGTCGTGCAGCACGTGGCGGCCGCCGGCGGCGTAGGCCACCGCCCGCCAGTCGGCCGCCTCGCCGAAGACGTCCAGCCGGGCCGAGGCGTTGAAGCGCAGCACGCCGAAGCTGTGGTCCGGGTTGGGGTGGCTGATGGGGCCGGGGTCGGCGCCGGTCATGTGCAGCACCCGGAAGCGCAGCGCCAGCCGGCTGGCGTCGGTGGGCCAGGTGCGCGCGGCCAGCTGGCCGAGCTGCAGCTGGCCGCCGGCGCCGGGCCGGTGGCCGTCCGTACCGCGCAGGTGGCCGGCGGCGGCCAGGTCCCAGCCGCCGCTATGGGCCAGCAGGGTGGGCTGCAGCTGGTAGCCGCGGTAGCTGCCGGCGCCGGTGCGCAGGTGCAGCTCGCAGCCGGGCCGGCTGCGCCAGCGGCTGGTGATGGCCACCACGCCGCCCAGGGCGTTGGTGCCGTAGAGCACCGAGTCGCCGCCGGGCACCACCGCCACCCGCTCGACCAGGTCGGGCACGTAGGCGTCGGGCAGGGGGTGGCCGAAGATGCCCTGGTAGTCGGGCACCCCGTCGACCACCATCAGCACCTGGGTGTTGGGGCTGCCGCCCAGACCGCGGATGCGGATGCCGCCCGAGGATCCGGCGGCGATGCCGTGCAGGCCCACCCCGCGCGAGGAGACGTACATGCCGGGCGTCTGCCGGGCCACGGTCTCGACCAGCGAGGGCGCTGGGCTGGCCCGCGCGGTCTCGCCGTCGATCTGGCGCAGCGCCGCCGTGCCGTCGGCCTCGGGCCGCGGCGCGGTGATGATCACCTCCTCGGCCGCCGCGGCGGCTTCGGCGTCGGCGGCTGCGTCCTGCTCGGTGGCATCGTCGTCGGTGGCATCGCCGTCGGTGGCATCGCCGTCGGTGGCATCGCCCTTAGGGGCATCGTCCCCGAGGGGGTCGTCCGCCAGGGCCGGCGTGCCGGGCGCGACGCTCAGCAGCAGCGCGAGCAGGAGCAGCGAGCAGCTGTGACGCGTCAACATCATCCGGCGCGATCGTCCCCGGCCCCGGGCGGGGTCAGTGCCCGATGCTCACCGGGGCCTCGAAGTCCTGCTCGATGGCGGAGGCGGTCAGGTCGAGCTGGTAGAAGCCGCCGTAGTCGACCGCCTGCTGCTCGGCGGTGCGGTAGGCGTGCCAGATGGGGGTGGGCAGCTTCCAGCCGATGTGATCGTCGACCGGATCGAGCTCCAGGATGTCCTGCTCGGCGGCGTCGACCACCTCGTTGACGAACCACTGCACGTCGAACAGCTTGAAGCGCACCCGGCCCCGGCCCGGCTGGCAGGCGCAGGGCCGAGTGGCCTCACCGGGCCCCAGCAACGCTGTCCAATGGCAGCCCTTGAAGGAGACGTCGCGGATCTGCACCGGATCGTCCAGCCGGTTGATCACCACCACCTCGGGCTGCACCATCTCGCAGCCCCCGGCCAGCAGCGCCACCAGCAGCAGGCTGCTAAAGGTGGCTGGCACCTTGCCGGAGCTTTTGTAACTCATTGACACTGCGTGTTTTCTCTCCGTTGGTCGTAGGGTTGGAAGCCGTACTCGGGCCAGCGCTCGAGCACGCGGTCGTAAAGCTCTTGCGGCATGCCCTCGATGCCCAGGTGCTCGGGCGGGCAGGGGCCCTGGTGGTTGGGCACGTTGAGCACGATGGTGCGCTGCTGGCCGGCCACGGTCTCTTCCTCGTTGGCCGAGGCCAGCGGCAGGCAGTTGTCCGGGTCGCAGTCCGGGTCGTCCCAGGCGGCCACCATCAGCACGTAATCCAGCCCGGGCTCGGCCTCGGCCTCGGCGCTGGTCTGGCCCTGGCCCACGTCCTGCCAGGTGGCGCCCCGGTAGGTGGCCTCGCATATGGTCCACGGCGGCTGGCGCTCGAAGTCCGGGTTGTCGAAGTCGTTCTCCAACCGCACCAGGGCCGGGTCCTCGCTATCCGCCCCACAGCCGGCGGCCAGCAGGGCGGGTGCCCCGAGGACGATTGAGCAAACTAGAAACCATTTGTTTTTCAACATGATGAACTCCTTTCGCATAAGTATTATCTTTATATAATACGTAGCATTGATCCGGGTCAAGCATTTTCCCCGCCAGCGGCCGGCGGTCGCACCATCACGCAGCGCTCGCCGGCCACATCGTGGATGCTGGCCGGTACCGAGAAGGTCTGCTCCAGGCTCTGCGGGCTGACCGCCTCCGGCCCGCCGCGGGCCACCACCCGCCCGTCGCGCAGCAGCAAAAAGCCGTCGGCGAACTGCAGCGCGGTGTTCAGATCGTGGATCACGATCAGGCTGCGCATGGCCAGCCGCCGGGTCATGCTGCGCACCACCGCCAGCACGTCGAGCCGGTTCTTGACGTCCAGGTGGTTGATGGGCTCGTCCAGCAGCAGCACCCGCGGCTGCTGCGCCAGCGCCCGGGCCACCACCACCAGCTGCAGCTCGCCGCCGGAGAGCTGGTGGGTGCGCCGCTCGGCCAGCGGGCCCAGGCCCAGCTCGACCAGGATGCCTTCGGCGATCTCCACGTCGCGGCGCGACGGGCCCAGCTGGAAGTGCGGGGTGCGCCCCAGCAATACCGCATCGCGCACCCGCACCGGCACCGGAAAGGAGCGCTGGGGCACGTAGGCCAGCCGGCGGGCCCGCTGGCGGCGGCCCATGGCGCCCACGTCGTGGCCGTCGATCCGCACCCGGCCGGCGCTGGGTCGGATCAGGTGGGCGGTGGCCTTGACCAGCGTCGACTTGCCGGCCCCGTTGGGCCCCAGCACCGCCACCAGCTCGCCGGGCGCCACCCGGCAGTCCACTCCGCGCAGCACCGGCCGCCGGCCGTAGGCGTACTGCAGGCCGTCGACCGCCAGCATGTCACAGGCCGGCGCCGCGGCGCGGCAGCAGCAGGGCCAGGAACAAGGGCGCGCCGGCGAAGGCGGTCAGGATGCCCACCGGCAGCACCACCGGCGCCAGCAGCGAGCGGCCCAGCACGTCGGCGAACAACAGCAGGGCGGCGCCGAACAGGGCGGTGTAGGGCACCAGCCGGCGGTGATCGTTGCCGGCCAGCAGCCGCACGGTGTGCGGCGCCAGCAGGCCCACGAAGCCGATGATGCCGGCGAAGGCGATGGCGGTGGCGGTGGCCAGCGCGGCCAGCACCAGCCCGGCCAGCCGCTCGAAGCGCACCCGCACCCCCAGGCTGGCGGCCACCTCGTCGCCCCACAGCAGCGCGTCCAGCGCGCCGGCGCGCAGCTGCAGCCAGCCCCAGGCCAGCAGCACCACCGGCGCCAGCAGGGCCAGGTCGGCCCAGGTGAACTTGCCCACGTCGCCGAAGGTCCAGAACACGGTGGCCGCCACCTGGGTATCGGTGGCGAAGTACTGCAGCAGCATGGTGCTGGCGGCGAACAGGGCCGACAGGGCGACGCCGGCCAGCACCACCGACTGCGGCCCCAGCCCGCGCAGCGCGGCCAGCGCCAGGATGGCCAGGGTGGTGGCCAGCGCGGCGGCGAAGGCGCAGGCGGCGATCAGCCAGGGCGCACCGGTCAGGGTCAGCTCGCTGGCCAGGCCGTTGACCTGCCCGGCGCCCAGCACCACGATGGCGAAGGCGGCGCCGAACACCGCACCCTGCGACACGCCCAGGGTGAAGGGCGAGGCCAGGCCGTTGCGCAGGTGGGTCTGCATGGCCAGCCCGGCCAGGCCCAGCCCGCCGCCGGCCAGCACCGAGCCCAGGGTGCGCGGCAGCCGGATCTGGTGCACCACGTGGCGGGCGGTCTCGTCACCGCCGCCGAACAGCGCCGCCAGCAGCTCGCCCAGGCCCAGCCGCAGCGAGCCGACCCACAGCGACACCAGCGCCAGGCCCAGGGTCAGACCCAGCAGACCCAGGCCCAGCCACAGCTGGCGCCGGGCGCGGCCGGCCGGGCGGGCCAGGGTGGTCAGCGGCCGGGCCTCAGCGGACGGTGAGCTGGCCATCGGTAAACTCCACCCGGCCCAGCCGCGGGCCCTGGCCGGCGCCGGGGTAGGCGTTCTGACCGATGAAGAAACGCAGGATGGCGGCAGCGCGCCGGTGCGGATCGACGTCGGCGAAGCGCTCGGGGTACAGGCTGTGGCCCACGGCGTAGGCGTTGGCGTAGACCGTCTCGATGTTGGTGTTGTAGTAGTTGTAGGCCAGCAGGGCGTGCACTCGACCGGCGCGCACCGCGCCCAGGGCCCGGTAGAAGTCGGGCCGCTTGCGGTAGTCGATGCCGATCAGGCGCAGGCCGTTCAGATCGATGAACAGATGATCCGGATCGCGCGCCAGCAGCAGCTCGCGGTCGATCATCAGGTGGCGGCTGGGACGACCCTCCTCCGGGGCCACGATGTTGTGGGCCCGCACCAGGGCGAAAGGCGGGTAGCCGGCCTCGGTGCTCTCGATGCCGTGGCCGCCCTTGAGCCCGATGCCGCCCACGTAGGTGCTCGGCGCCCGGCGCACATCGGCCACCCGCCGGCGCAGGTCGGCCTCCATCGCCTCGATGTAGGCCACGATGGCCGCGGCCCGCTGCTCGCGGCCGAGCACGCGGCCCATCAGGCGCAGCGACTCGAGCGCCTCGCGGCGGTAGACGCCCAACTCGCCGTAGGACAGGGCCAGCACCGGCAGCCGGGTGCGCCGCTGCAGCCGGGCCACCGCCCGCGGATCCATGGTGGTGACGAAGACCACCTGCGGCTGCAGCGCGATCAGCTGCTCCGGGTTGGGATGCACGCCGGGGCCGCCCTGGGCCACCACCGGCAGTCCGGCGAAACGCTCGCCCAGCGCCGCGGCGTAGGGCCGCAGCTGGTCGCCGAGGCGCTGCTCCATGGCCTCGGTGCCCACCACCCGCTGCTGGGCGCCCAGGTAGACCACCAGCCGCAGGCTGCCCGGGCCCAGGGCCACCAGCCGCTCGACCGCATCCGGCACCGTCACCTGCCGGCCGAGCAGGTCGGTCACGGTGCGGGCCGCGGCCGGCCCGGCGCCGGCCAGCAGCAGCAAGGACAACACCGCCATGCCTTTTCGGAGCCGGTTGGCCATGTAGCACGAATTCATAACACTTAACAATTAGAGCCGATCCGGGCTGGCGTCAAGGCCGAATCCGGAACGGGTTCGACTTTGTTGGGTCAGGGTGGTTCGGATCGCACCGACCCGATCGAATTGAACGGTTTGACCGCTGCCGGGCCGGCGTCGCGGCTGCCGGCCGCGCGCACGACCGAACGCTGCCAGCCGCGCTCGGCGCGGGTTTTTCCGGGTCGCCGCCGGACCCTGGCACGGGCTTTGCTCGTAGGGTCGGGCGAGACGGACGCGATGCGCAAACAGCCGAGCCGGCCTCGGGCCGGAAGGAGGTTTTCGATGCAGCAGCAGCGAAGCGATACGACGAGCAAGTTCACCCGCTACCTGAACGTGGCCAACGCGGCGCTGGATCGCCACTACGAGGACTTTCCCTACAAACAGCTCATCCGGGCCGGCAACAATCTGCTCGAGGGACGCAACCTGGGCGTGGCGGTCTACAAGGAGGACGCCTCGCAGCCGCACGATTACTTCACCGTGCAGTGGCGCGACGGCAGCCTGCAGCTGTTGGAGCACGGCAAGCGCGACCCGGACCTGAGCTGGAAGGTCAAGGAGTCCTACCTGGACGAGGTGCTCGACAACCCGGAGCCCTACATCGAGCACCCGGCCAAGCTGGACTGGCAGTGGCTCAAGTCGCGGGTGGATCTGGCCTGAACGGTTTTGGATGGAGCGTAACGACGGATTTCGAATGAGAGGCATGCCGAAAGGAGGATGAGAACGAGACAGACAAGAAAGGGAATGTGGAGTGTGGTGGCGTTGATCTGTGCGTTGGGCTTGCTCGGGACCGGCCCGGCGGTCGCCGAGAACCGCAACGTGACCGATGACGCCGTGACCGAGGCGGTGGAGGACGAGTTCCTGTTCGACCGCCACGTACCGTTGAACGACATCCAGGTCGACAGCCTGATGGCCAAGCGGGCGGCCGAGAACGACGCCCGCCATACCGTGGGCGTGGTCGGGGTGAAGAACCGGATCAAGATCGAGGCCGGTACGCCCACGCCCGAGGAGCTCGAGCGGCGGGTGGAAAACGCCCTGACCCGCGACCCCTACGTCGAGCGCTACGAGATCGGGGTGGCGGTCTACGACGACGAGGTCTACCTGTCCGGTGTGGTGGACTCCTACTTCGAGAAGCAGCAGGCCGACGACATCGCCGCTTCGATCTACGGCGTCGAGGAGGTGCACAACAACCTGGACGTGGAGTACAAGGGCGCACTGGTCTTTAATCCCTACGTCTACGTCTACGATCCCTTCGGCTATACCTGGTACGACTACGAGCCGGTGACCACCTTCGAGACCGATCTCGTCATCGCCGAGGAGATCGACGACGAGATGTGGTGGAGCCCCTACGTCGACGCCGACGAGGTGCAGGTCACCGTGGTCGACGGCATGGCCACCTTGGGCGGCACGGTCGACACCCTCTTCGAGCGGGCCAACGCGGTCGAGGAGGCCTATGAGGGTGGTGCCGTCTGGGTCAAGAACGAGATCAAGGTCGACTGATCGCCGGTTGGTATCGCGGCGACAACGGTCGCGCCGAGCCGCGCGGCTTTTGGCCCGCCGGCCCGAATCACGGGCCGGCGGGCCTCTGTGCGCAGGAGTTGATGTCATGGCACGTGAAGCGATGCTCTACGAACCCGGGCGTTCCGGCCGCCTGCACTGCCGGCTCTGCGCCCACGGCTGTCGCATCCGACCGGGGCAGTTCGGCAGCTGCGGGGTGCGCCAGCACATCGATGGGCGCCTGATCACCCACGCCTACGGCAAGGCGGTGGCGCTGAACGTCGATCCGATCGAGAAGAAGCCGTTGTATCACTTCCTGCCGGGCAGCCTGGCGCTGTCGGTGGGCACGGTGGGCTGTAATTTTCAATGCGGTTTCTGCCAGAACTGGCAGATCTCGCAGGTGCGCGAGCTGGACGGCCCGTCGGTTCCCGGCCGGCGGGCCGATCCGGCCCAACTGGTCGAGCAGGCCCAGACCCACGGCTGCCGCACCATCGCCTACACCTACAACGAGCCCACCATCTTCTTCGAGTACGCCTACGACACCGCGGTGCTGGCTCACCGGCGCGGCCTGCACAACATCTTCGTCACCAACGGCTACCTGACCGCAGAGGCGCTGGAGACCATCGCTCCGGTGCTCGATGCGGCCAACGTGGATCTGAAGGCCTTCAGCGATGACTTCTACCGCCGCAGCTGCGGCGCCAGCCTGCAGCCGGTGCTCGAGACCATCCGCCGCATGCGCGAGTTGGGGCTCTGGCTGGAGGTGACCACCCTGGTGGTGCCGGGCTCGAACGACAGCGCCGAGGAGCTGGGCCGGATCGCCGATTTCATCGCCGGGGTCGATCGGGCCATCCCCTGGCACATCAGCCGCTTCCGTCCCGACCACGAGGCCCGGGATCTACCGGCCACCCCGCTCGACACCCTGCATCGGGCCTTCGACATCGGCAAGCGCAAGGGGCTGAAGTACGTCTACCTGGGCAACGTGCCCGGCTGGGAGACCGACACCCTGTGCCCGGCCTGCGGCGAGCCCATCATCCGTCGCCGCGGCATGCTGCTCGACCAGTTGCGCCTCGACGACGGCCACTGCCCGGTCTGCCAGGCCCCGATCGACGGCAGGTTCGAAGGCGCCGAAGCCGAACGCCTGTACGCCTGATCGCGGCGGTCGCCTTCTACTCGGTCGGGTAGCCGAGTTCGTTCCAGCGCTCGATGCCGCCGGCCATGACCCACAGGTGGGGGTAGTCGGCCTCGACCAGGGTGGAGTAGGCCGACTCGCTGCGCACGCCGCGGCGGCAGTAGATGACCAGGTGGCGGGCCGGGTCCACTTCGTCCAGCCGGCCGCCGAGCATGTCCCAGGGGATCTTGAGCGAGCCCGGGATGTGGCCCAGGTCGTAGAACTCCTCGTCGACCACGTTGAGCGGCAGCAGGCGCGGGTCTGCGGCGGTCAGATAGCCGTGGACCTGCTCGCAGCTCAGGTCGCGTTCGGCCGGCCAGTCCTCCAGCCCGGCCCAGTCGCCGCCGGCCGTCCCGTCGCCGTCGCTGCCGCCATCGGCCGCATCGCCGCTGCCGCCACCGCAGCCGGCCGCGGCCAGGCACAGCAGCAGGGGCAGCCACAAAAAAGCCACCGCGCCCCGCATCTCACGCACAGCCATGCTCACCTCGCTCGCGATCCATGCTAGCGCCGCACAAGACGCGGCACAAGAGGCGCTACTCCCCGCCTTCGCCAAGGCTACGGCGGGCGGGCCGGCTCTCACTCGAAGATGAAGGTACAGTCCCAGTGGGTGCTGATCGCGAGCTGGCCGCTGTCGGCGTTGCCGCTGAGGCGGGCCTCCGGGTGATTGTAACCGTGGAGCATCAGTTCATCGATGGTGCAGCCATGGAACTCGGCGTAGACCTGCGACTGGGCGTTGTCCTCGGAGGCCACCAGGAACCCGCAGGCCCCGGCGTCGAATACCACCAGGTAGAAGGGATCCGGCTCGCCGTAGTCGGCAATCTGCTGGTCACAGGTCGCGCCCTGCTGGGCGACCTTGTGGTATTGGCGATCGAAGTCGGGGCAGGCGGCGCAATCACCGGCCGGCTGGTCCTCGACGCACTGTCCCTCGATCTCATCCCAGTGGGTGCCGTCCGGGCAGTTGTCATCCACGCACTGCTGCTGGGCGTCATCCCAGTGCTGGCCTTCGGGGCAGTCATCCTCCACACAGCCGTGCACCTCGTCGTCCCAGTGGCTTCCTGGCTCGCAGTCATCGGGCAAGCAGTCGTACGCTTGGAAATCCCAGTGGGTGCCGGCCGGGCAGTCGTGATCCACGCACTGCTGCTGCTCGGCGTCCCAGTGCTGGCCGTCCGGGCATTCGGCCGGCACGCAGCTTTGCTGCTCCTCGCTCCAGTGCATGCCGTCCGGGCAGTCGTTCGGCACACACTCCTGTCTCTGCTCGTCCCAGTGGTAGCCGGGGTCGCAGTTGTCCTCCACGCAATCTTGCTGCTCGGCGTCCCAGTGGGTGCCCGGAGCGCATTCGACAATGACGCATCGGCCTTGCGCCGCATCCCAGTGCATGCCGGGCGGGCAGTCGTTCGGCACACACTGCTGCTGCTGCACGTCCCAGTGGCTGCCCGGCTCGCAGCCGTCCTCGACGCACTGATCCAGCTCGTCGTCCCAGTGCTGGCCGTCCGGGCATTCGGCCGGCACGCAGCTTCGCTCCTCTTCGCTCCAGTGCCAGCCGCTCGGACAGTCGTTCGGCACACACTGCTGCTGCTGCACGTCCCAGTGGCTGCCCGGCTCGC
>CAYVQE010000135.1:0-1572 GCA_964454005.1 uncultured Myxococcales bacterium | reverse complement strand
AGCCGTCCTCGACGCACTGATCCAGCTCGTCGTCCCAGTGCGTGCCCGGCTCGCAACCGTCTTCCACGCACTGCATCTGATCGGTATCGAAGTGATAGCCGGGCCCACACTCCGGGATGCACGTCTCCAGCTCGTCGTCCCAGTAGCTGCCGGCGTCGCAGTTGCTGACGCATTGCTGCTCACCGCCGTGCCAGTGCTGGCCGGCCGGGCACTCGGGCACCGGCGGGGTGGGGGTGCCGCCGCGCACGCAGCGCACCGGAGCCGAGCGGTGGAGATTCAGCACCGGCAGCGAGGGGGCGCTGTAGTCGACGCCGAGATAGGCCTCGATCTGGTAGCTCGCGGCCCGATAGGCGCACTGACCCTGGTGGCACGGGCCGTACAAGCCCGCCTGCCAGTAGGCCGCGCCGTGGCCGGGCCCCGCATCCGGGGGGCAGGATTCAGCACCGAGGTCACAGCTGTCGGTGAAGCAGTCCTCCGTCAGGCAGGCTTCGACCACGCCGCACTCGGCGCAGACGTCGGTGGCCGGGCAATCGCCGCCGGTCTCCAGCTCGGCGCAGCCGGCCAGCAGCGAGCGCAGCTCGCCCAGGTTTGGCAGGTACCAGTCGTCGTAGCCGGCCAGCACCAGCTGGTCGCAGTAGGCGAAGGCCGCGTCCGCGTCGGCCTCGGTCAGGGCGTGGTCGAGATTGGGGTTTTCCCACATCAGCCCGGTGTCCGGATCGACCCATACCGGATCGCAGGCGGTCGCATCCTGATCGGGGTTGGCGACGTACCAGCAGTTGTCCTCGGCGTTGACCACCCCGTCGAAGTCCTGGTCCAGGATGCGGTTCAGATCGGGCACCGGGGCGTCGGAGCCCAGGGTGGCGAAGCGCTCGGCCAGCTGCTGCATGACCTCGTCCGGCAGCAGGTAGCCGGGGCCCTCTATGAGCCCGATCCAGGCCGGCACCTGCTGGGCCTCGCGCAGCAGCGCGGTGGCCGAGGCCTCGAGCTGGCCGTCGTCGGCCAGATCCTGGGCCACCATGTTGATGATCTCCTGCAGCCCGGCGTCCGGGCTGGCCGCGCTGCGCAGCAGCCCGGCCTGGGCGAAGACCGCGCTGGCGGCGAACAGGTAGGCATTGGCGTCGGTGTCGCCGGTCTGCAGGCTCATCTCGATGGCGCTGCGGTCGAAGGCGGCGTCGGCCGGGCCTATGGGCAGGGCGGCGTACAGCTCCTGCTCGGCCTGGGCGGCGGCCGCGGCCGGCTGCATGCCCTGGGTCAGCAGGGTCTTGGTGCGGTTGTAGGTCAGATGGGTCAGCAGGTTGAGGTAGGCCTCCTGCTGGCCGCCGGCGTCGATGGCGTAGTAGGCGCGCAGGGTCAGGTTGGCCCCCGACAGGCCGCCGGTGGCCTCGTTGTAGTAGAAGCCGCTGCCCGACAGCGCGACCGCTCCGCTGGCCTCGAAGGAGACCGCGAAGTGGCCCAGGTCGTTGTTGGTCTGGGTGTTGAACACCTGGCCGGAGGGGTTGCCCTGGTCGTCGATCGGCGCCACCTCGATGGTGGAGCCCAGCACGAAGGGCCCCTTCTCCAGCGCGCCGCTCA
>CAYVQE010000134.1:0-16535 GCA_964454005.1 uncultured Myxococcales bacterium | reverse complement strand
CCAGACGCGCAGTCTTGTCGATCGTTCAACGGCCACGTCGCTTCTTGCCCAAGGAAGTTGACACGGACCGACCGATTCATAGAAACGGTTACGACACTTTTAGCCACAGGGAGCCGGAGGGCCCCGTTCTGCCCCCAGCAGGTGCATGAGTTGCACGCCGGGTCTGAGGCGGGAGCAGAGAGATCGCAGGGCGGAGCCGGGGGGGCTGCTTCGCTTCGTTGACACCCTCGCGCCGGTGCGCCGGTGCAGGCCTCAGGCTCGGGGGACGTCGCGTTCCAGCACGGTCTGGCGGCCGGCTCGCTGGGCCTTGTCGGCGGCCTGATCGGCGATGCGGCGGACGTGATCGGAAAGGGCGGCCATCACGTCATTCGAGGTCTTCATCCCGGCGCTGGCCTGGATGTATGCCTTGAGCCGCGAGGCCACGATGAGGATCTCGCGCGGGACGTCCGCGGCATCGGCGCTGGCGGTCTGGCCGGCGTCCTGGACGACCCGCCGCTTGGCCGGGCGCGCCGCCTCGGCGCGCTCCCGCTCCGCCTGCTCGCGGCTGGGCGCGGTCTGCTCCTCGGCCCAGGCATCGCGATGGCGCAGGACGGGCACGTGGGCGTCCCAGCAGTCGACCGAACAGAACACCAGCCCGGTGCGCTTGCGGTTGCAGGTGGACACGCTGCAGGTCCAGTACCGGGCACCAAAGGCGATGGGCCCTTTGCAGGTGCTGCAGCTGCGCCACGTGTCGAATTCGCTGGTCATGGCCTATTCCCTCCGCGCTGGCGTCGCCCCGAGCCCGGGCGGTCAACCGGTCGCGACGCGATCTGCTGCTCACCCCGGCGCCCGCCCCCCCCCGCGCGGCCGACCGGGATCGACATCGCCGGATAGGGTATCAGACCCATCGGGTCTGTGGACAAAAGTGTCAAGTGCCGGTGTCTGACACCATTTTGGTGTACCCACAGCCGGGGCGCATTCGTCACGCGCCATCTACGAAGCGTATGGCACCCTGAGAGCAGCACCCTGAGAGCGCTCGGTGGTCATTTCTTCGACCGCCTGGGGGCCCGGCGGGGGGTGGTCAGGGCGGCGTCCTGGAGCTTGCGGCCCAGATCGTCGTCGCGGCCGATGAGCGCCAGGTCGCCGTGCAGGCCGAGCGAATGCAGCACGTTGGCGTAAGCGCCCAGGGTCACTCCTGGTTCGCCACGCTCGATGGCCGCCAGGGTGGTGCGTGACATGCCGGCCCTGTCGGCGACCAGCTGAGCCGAGAATCCACGCCGCAGCCGGGCCAGCTTGATGTTCTCGCCCAGGCCGTTGAGCAGCCTCTTGACTGCCGGATGCTGAACTGTCGTCTTTCGCGCCATGATGTTCAATATTCTATACAATAATATCTTTTTTGTCCAGAATATTGAACCTTAGTTGGGAGTCCACCCCCGACCTCCGCCCTTGCGCCGGCATCAGCGGGGTCGGAGGATGAAGGGGTATTGACCCCCGGTCATCCCCGAGTTGACCCCCGGTCATCTTGCGTTTATGGCACACTGAACGGGGAGGACCTTGCATGCCGCTGCCAGCGCCCGTCATCCAATCATGGGCCCTGCCGGCCGCCTTGAGCGTGGTGCTGGCGTGCGCCACGCCACGCCCGGCGCTGGCGCAGCAGCCGCACGTGGAGATGCCGGAGCATGACTTCGGACTGGGGCCGTCCGCGGCTTACCTGCACGGCGACGGCCACGGGTTCATACTGACCCTGGAGAGTTCGTACACCTACGACTTTTTTACCGCCGCCCTGGATTTCAAGTTCGCTGGAGACGGCGGCGGCAGCCTGTACGGGCCCCAGCTGGAGCTGAGCATCTGGCACTACGTCAACATCGGGGCCGGAGCCGGGTATCTCTTCGGTAGCAGGCAAGGCCCGGTGGCGCACCTGTTCTACGGCTTGCCTCTTCCCGGCCTACACCTGCCGGAAGGCACCGCCCCGTTTTCCACGCTCTACTTCGAGCCGTACTACCGGCTGCACTTCTTTTTCCCCGGCGGCGGGGTGAGGCTGTTGCACGAGGCGGGGGTCATGGTGAAGATCAACACGTACGCCCTGTGAATCGGACCTGACGCGGACAAGCCATCAATTGCGCCTCGCGGCGAATTACGAGCGCCGGCATCAGCGGGGTCTGAGGATGAAGGGGTAGTTGACGATGACGATGCCGCCTCGGGGTTCGGGGAACTTCCAGGTGCGCACCTTCTGCAGGATGCAGCGCTCCACCGCGGCGTTGTGCAGGGCGCTGGCCGAGACCGCCGCCTGCTGGACGTAGCCCGCGGTGCCGATGGTGAACTTCACCGTCAGCTTGCCGCTGAGGTCGGGCTGACGGGTCCGCTCCCTGGCGTAGCAGTAGCGGATCTGGTCGCGGTGGGAGTGGATCACCCGGCGGATGATGTCCATCGACAGGGTGCCCACCACGATGGGCCGGCCGACCGCGATGTCGATGCCGCGCTCTGCGCGCTGGCGGGCCTGCGGCCCCGCCGGGCCGTAGCCGGGTCTGCCGCCGGCGCGACCGCGGGTGCGCAGCGGGCCGGAGCCGATGATGGCGGAGGCGGCGGCGCCACCGGGACCGAAGCCCTGCGCTCCCAGGCCGTCGAAGCCGCCGCTGCTGCCCGGCCGCAGGCCGTCCAGCTCGCCGATGGCCCCTTCGAGCGCGTCGCCCAGGCCCTGGCCGCCGGTCACCTCAGCCAGGCCCGGCAAGCCGCCGGGGCCGAGCGCGGGCAGCAGGCCCGCGCGTTCGACCACCGCCTCGTCGTCGCGCGCGGCGGCCCGCTGCGCCGAGCGCTTGCCCGTGTCCGGCTCGCCCCGCCGGCCCGCCGCCCCTTCGGCGCCCCGGTGGCGCGGAGTCGAGCGCACCTTGCCGGCGGCGATGTCCGCTTCGAGCCTGGCCAAAAAGCGCAGATCGCGCGGCTCGGGCTCGGGCCGGGTGAGGATGAACTGCACGAAGCGATCGGGCATCCGGTGCAGCTCGCCGGCGGCGCTGTCGACCGACTCGGGCCGCAGGTGGAAGGTGGCCACCAGGGCGGCGCCGGCGAACAGCACCAGCAGGATGACGTTGAAAAAGGCGAAGTCGAGCTTCTCGCTCAAGCGCGACAGGTAGCCGGCCGGCCGGTTGACGGTGCGCAAGCGGAAGGCCAGCTCGCCGAAGGCGATGGTGGCGCAGGCCCCCGCATCCAGCGCCAGCAGGCGACAGCCCGGCAGCTCGCCATCCCGGCCGGCGGCCGCGGAGCGCAGCAGCTCGGCCAGCTCCACCACCCGGCCGTCGGCGTAGCGCAGCTCACCGCTGGCCCCGGGCGGCAGCGACAGCAGCACCCGGCCCGCCTGCAGGCGGGCGATGGCGAAGTCGTCGGCCGGCAGCGACTCCGCCGGCATGCGGAAGTCGGCCCCGGCGTCCTCGCCCAGGCGCACCGGCCCGTGGTCGGGCCGGAAGACCTGGACGTCGAGCACGCGGTCGCGGCCCCACAGCTGGCGCACCTCGAGCAAGCGTTCGGCCGCCCCTGCGCTCTCTTCGTCTTCGAGCTCACCCAGCCACCCGGGCGGCGGCAGGGCCAGCCGCTCGCCGGCCTCTCCCGGGCAGACCGGTCCCCTGCCCGACTCGCATGTCGCGCTCATCGGATCACCTCGCTATCCGCTTGGTCCTTGTCCTTGCCGTTCTCGTATTCGACAGCGCCGCCGCGCGCGGGTTCCCCCGCCCGCTGGATGTCCTCTTTCAGCCAGCCGGGAGCGCTTTCGGGCGCACCGCGGCCGAGCAGCGGCTTGACACCCTTTCCGCGCCGGCAGTAGCATTGGCCGAATTTTCGTCGAGGACTCTGGATGCGGGGAGGAAGCCATGCAGCGCGCACTGGTCACCACATGCCTGCTGGCAGCGGCCGTTCTGCTGGCGACGCAAGCGGCGGCGGCGACAAGGACGCCAAGTACTACCAGGCCCGGTTCGATTCCATCAGCCGGGTGATCGCCGAGCTCAAAGGCGCCGACATCAACGACGAGCTGGGCCAGGACATCGAGGTCATCCGCACCTGGATCAGCCAGGCCCAGGCCTACCTGGCGGCGGCTGAGGCCAAGGCCGAGCTGGCGGTGGAGTCCGCCAAGAAGGCCTTCGCCGCCGAGAACGAGAAGGTCGCCCTGCTCAAGGAGCGCGAGGCGCTGTTCAAGGATGCGGCCGCCATCGGCGGTGTGACGGCCAAGCAGGACACCCGCGGCGTGGTGCTGACGCTGCACAACATGTTCGCCAGCAACGAGAACGTGGTGCTGGTCGAGCAGACCTACCTGCTGGACGAGATCGCCGAGCTGGCCCGCAAGTACCCGTGCTATCCGATCGTGATCGAGGGCTACACCGACGCCCGCGGCCGCGACGCCGACAACCTGGCCCTGTCCCAGGGCCGGGCCCAGTCGGTGCGGGACTACCTGGTCCAGCGGCAGAAGCTGGACTTCGACCGGCTCAAGTCCTCCGGCTACGGCGAGGCCAACCCGGTGGCCGACAACTCCAGCGCCGCCGACCGGGCCAAGAACCGCCGCGTCGAGGTCATCTTCCTGTTCCGTTGAGAACCCGCGGCCAAGAGCAGTACCATTCCACCAGAGCTGTATACGCTATCGAATCCGTTTCTGCGACGGAATGGTATATATCTGTACTACGTATGCAGCATGCGGTAGAGGCTATCGAACCCTCGCCATCACAGTCGGATGCGGGCTGGTTTGAAGGGGCCGCTCTTGCCGTAGCAGCCGCCCGAATGGGCCTCATCCAGCGGGGTCATGCCTTCGAGCCCGTCGATGGCAGCGGGCAGCTCGATCACCAGCGCCCGGCCGCGGCGCAGGAAGCGAAAGCGCATGCGGTGGCGGCTGATGCCCGGGGTGCCGCTGCACAGGTCGGGCCGGCTGGGCGCTGCCGCCCGGGGCACGGCACCTCGCCCCTGGGGCCCTGGTGCGGCATCGGGTTTGGCCTTGGGTGGGGTCCCGGGCGCGGCGTCCTGGCCGCGGGGCGCGGGGGCGGGACGGAGCCGCGGCCGCTTGCGGCAGCCGCGGGTGTCGCCCTCGGCCCAGCGGGTGACCCGGTAGCTGGCGTCGACCAGCAGCGCCTTTTCGCTGCTGCCGGCCGGGCAGACCAACACCTCGTCCACCGTCACCCGCTCGCCCGGCCCGTCGACGCAGGCAGCCGACTCGGTGGCGTGGCTGGCCGCCTTGGTCAGCAAGCGGACCACCTCCTCGGTCAGCGGCAGTTTGGCCTGGCAGTTGGGCGACAGCGGGCGCGGCTCGCCGGCCCGGGCCGGGGCGAGGCCGGCGAGCAGGGACAGGGCCGCGATCGACAGCATCCGGATCGGCATCGCCTTCCTCCCTTTGGTTCTGGCAGCAGTGGCGATCACAGCGCTGCTACCGCCGCAACCAAAACCAAGAGCAGTACCATTCCACCAGAGCTGTATACCCTATCGAAGCAGTTTCTGTGAAGGAATGGTATACCATAGCGGCCGTTGCGGTGCGGGGGATCGCATCGTCGCTGGTTTCTGGTAGGGTCCGATCCCGCAGCGACGGGAGGTGGAGATGGGTTCGAACGGGGCGGCGGCCGGCGGGCCGCGGACGGTGGCGGTGACCGGGGCCGGGGGCTACGTGGGCAGCCAGCTGGTGCGGCTGCTGCTGGAGCAGGGCCACCGGGTGCGCGGGGTGGTGCGCGATCCGGACGACGGGGCCAAGACCGATCACCTGCGGGCGCTGCCGGGCGCCGAACAGCGGCTGGAACTGCACGGCGCCGACCTGATGCAACCCGGCGCCCACGACGCGGCGCTGGCCGGCTGCGACTGGCTGTGCCACCTGGCCTCGCCGGTGCGGCTGGCGGCCCGCGATCCGCAGCGCGACATCGTCGAGCCGGCGGTGGCCGGCACGCGCAACGTGCTCGAGTCGGCCCGGCGGGCGGGCGTGGCGCGGGTGGCGCTGACCTCGTCCATCGCCGCGGTGGCGGCCGACGAGAAGCCGGCCAGCTACCGCTTCAGCGAGCGCGACTGGAACGAGACGGCCACGGTGGCCGCCAGCCCCTACCAGGCCTCGAAGCTGCAGGCCGAGCGGGCCGCCTGGGACTTCCACGCCGCGCTGGATGAGGCCGAGCGCTTCGGCCTGGTGGCCCTGTGCCCGACGCTGGTGCTGGGCCCGCTGCAGGCCAGGGTGCACGCCCGCTCCAGCCCGGCCAACCTGCGCGACCTGGTGCGCCGCAAGCTGCCCGGCTGCCCGCGCTTCGCCTTCGGCCTGGTGGACGTGCGCGACGTGGCCGCCGCCCACCTGCGGGCGCTGGCCGACCCCCGGGCCGAGGGCCGCTACATCCTCAGCGCCGGGGTGCTGGACATGCGCCAGATAGCCCGCCTGCTGGCGCCTCGCTTTGCCGAGCTGCCCATTCCCACCTGGCCGCTGCCCGACCCGCTGCTCTACGCCGCCGCCCTGTTCGACAAGCGGCTGAGCTGGCGCAGCCTGTGGCACAACCTGGGCAAGCGCCGCCGCTACGACGCCACCCGCTCGACCGCCGAACTCGGCCTGCAGTACCGCCCGCTGGAACAGACCCTCATCGACACGGTGCAGTCCTTCGTTGACCTGGGGCTGGTCCAGCCGCGGCGTGAGTGACCCGATGGGAGGGACAGGGCCCGCCAGACGGCTGGAGCGGGGTGCAGCAGAATCTCTGCTCCGCTGGAGGATTCAGGGCTTTGGCGCTTTGGCCGGCCGCTTGACTTTTCGCTAGCCAATTGGAACGATGGCAGAGAGCAATAAAACATTCGGCCACGTGACCGCGGCAGCGCATCCGGCTGCCGCAGCGGGTCGAGGGGAGGGCGGCATGAGAACTGCATTGTCATCGTTGCAGCGGATAGCGATCGGCCTGATGCTCGCCGGAGGCTGCTGCGGCTGCGACGGTTTGGAATGCGACCCCGAAGCGTCCACCCGCTGCCGCGACGGCGTCGTCGTCTGGATCGATTCCTGCGGCGACGAAGGCGAAGTGATCGAGGAATGCACCTGCGGTTGCAACGCCGATTCCACCGGCTGCGAGCAACGCTGCGGTTGCTCGACCGACTGCGCGGGCAAGACCTGCGGTCCGGACGGCTGCGGCGGGACCTGCCCGCCGGGCTGCAGCGCCGATCAGCTCTGCACCGCTGACGGCATCTGCGTCGAGGCCGGACGGCTCCAACTCGACACCGATGCGATCGATTTCGGCGCGTTGGCGCCGTCGGCCACCGAACAGGCCACCTTCTCCGTGACCAACATCGGCTCCAGCGAACTCGCGATCGAGCGGATCGCACTGGCCGGCAGCTCCAGCCCTGCTTTCGGGTTGGTGGAGCCGCCGTCCACGCCGGTGCGGCTGGAGGCGGCCGAATCCTTGGTCGTGCGGGTGGAGTACGCCCCGGCCGAGGAAGGGCCGGACCAGGGCCGGGTCGACATCTACTCGGACGATCCGCAATCCCATCCGGACAGCCATCTGAGCGGCAGCGTCCTGCTGGCCGGTTCCTGCCAGACCGACTGCCAGCTCGAGGCGACCCCTTCGCCGCTGGCCTTCGGCGGGGTCTACCAGCACAGCAGCGCCAACCGGAGCCTGGTGCTGGGCAACCAGGGCACCTCCCCGTGCACCGTGCGCGAGATCGTCTTCGATCCGAACACGGCGAACGACGAGTTTTCCCTGGTCGAGCCGCCGTCGCTGCCGGCGGCGATCGCTCCCGGCGAAGCGCTCGAACTCACCATCCGGTACGCACCCATCGACCTGGACGACGACAGCGCCGATCTGGCCATCGCCATCGACGAAGAAGAGGACGGACTGGCGGTGCCGCTGGCCGGCACGGGGACCCCGGAGCCCATCTGCCAGCTCGTGCTGCGGGGCGCGCTGGCCTTCGGCAGCCGGCCCCTGAACAGCTCCTTGACGCTGCCCGTGACCCTCAGCAACTACGGCGACGCGCCCTGCACCGTGGACAGCCTGCTGCTGGCCCAGAGCCCGGATCAGGCGGCCCAGTCCGGTGGCGACTTCGAGATCGTGGCCGCCCCCGAGCCGCCCTTCGTGGTGGCCGAAAACGGCCAGCCGGGCGACCAGCACACCATCGAGGTCGCATTCTCGCCCCAGCAGCTCGACATGCATGCCGCCACCTTCTGGGTCCAGACCCCCGACATGGACGAGCCGATCCACACCGGCGGACTGGATTGTCTGCATCCGACGGACGGTCGAGCCGCCGGGCCGGGCGACGGCTGTATCCTGGCCAACGGCAACGCCTTCGAGACGGACATCGAGATCCTGCCGATGGAGATGGCCTTCGGTGCGGTCACCCTCGGTTGCAACTCGGCCGAACGACTTCTTTCGGTGTACAACCTGAGCGCGCAGCTGCTGACCATCGACGCCATCCAGCTGGCCGATCCCGCCGATCCGAGCTTCGAGCTCGTCCAGGCGCCCTCCTGCCCCGCTTCGCTGGCTTCCGGCTCCAGCGCCGAGGTGGTGCTGCGCTACCATCCCCAGGACCAACAGGCCCATGGTGGTGTCCTGCAGCTGGTGGCGCAGTCCGACGGGCTGGGCACCCTGATGGTGCCGCTGCTCGGCCAGGGCACCACCGAGACGGATCAGACCGACGTGTTCATCCAGCCGCAGCAGCCGAAAACCGACGTGCTGTTCGTGATCGACAACTCGGGATCCATGGACTGGGCGCAGACCGAGCTGATCGCCGCCTTCCCGGCCTTTCTCGAGCAGGCCACAAACCTGGGGGCCGCCTTTCACATCGGCGTCATCGCCACCGAGGTCAACACGGCCGAGACCGGGTTCGGCGACCCGCCCCGCGACATCGTCCCGGGCGTGCTCGTCCAGGCGCCCGGCCAGCCCAGGATCATCACCAACGCCACGCCCGATCCGGTGGCGGCCTTGGCGGACAACGCCAATTTGGGCACCTGTTGCTCGGACGAGCAGGAGGCCGGACTCGGGGCGGCCTGGATGGCGCTCAGCGCTCCGCTGGCCGAGGACCCCGCGGCCAATGCGAACTTCCGCCGCCGAGACGCCCGCCTGGTCATCGTCGTGCTTTCCGATGAGCAGGATCAGTCCCGCGGACCGACCGACTTCTACGTCGAGGCATTCCGGAGCCCCGGCGTCGCGGACGACCCGAACGCGGTGCAGCTGGCGGCCATCGTCGGCGATGCGCCCGCTGGCTGCGGCAACGACCTCGCGGATTCGGGCAGCCGCTACATCGAGGTGGCCGACCGCACCGGCGGGCGTTTCATCTCCATCTGTACCGCCGACTGGGCCGGGGCCATGAGCGCCCTCGGCGCCGAGGCCTTCGGCGACAAGCGCGCCTACGCGCTATCCCGGCCGGCCGAGAATGCAACGCCGGCGGTCACCGTCGAAGGCCAGCCCGTCGATCGATGCCCGACGCCCGACTGCCCGGATGGCTGGACCTATCGGCCCGAGGCGAACAGCGTCGTGTTCGGCGCCGACGCCATCCCGGCGCCGGGCAGCGAGATCGCGATCAACTACAGCGCCGCTTGTCTTTAGGCCGAAGCTCCCCGTCAGCTTCAGCCGCGATGGCCACCCGATCGCGGCTGGCGCGCTTGGCCTGGTACAGGGCCTGCGCGGCGTGCCGGCCGTTGTCGGCCGGCGGGCTGAAAAGATGGGCCTGTCCTGGGCTGAACCCGGCGCATCTTGCCGTCGTATGGGTGAAACGTGCCGGAAGGGTCGAGCGGGGTATGCCCGGCGGCCGGATTCCGGCTTGTCAACGCCATGCGGTCGGGCGTATGCTCGTGTCCGAACCGCAAGCTCGAAAGGAGAGTTCCATGACCCGTGTTCTGACCCTGATCAGCATCGGCTGCGTGCTCGTGGCCGGAATCCTGTTCGCCAGCCAGTCGGCGGCCGACTACAGCCGGCCGGCGACGGTCGAGGCCCAGGCGCAGGCCGACGCGGCCCAGCCGGCCGAGGTGCTGGTGGCCAACAAGAGCTGCTCGACCAGCTCCGACTGCCCCAACAGCAAGTGCAGCAGCGGCCAGTGCGGCGCCTGCAGCACCAGCTCGGACTGCAAGTACGGCAAGTGCTCCAGCGGCAAGTGCGGCGCCTGCTCGACCAGCTCGGACTGCGACGGCTGGGGCAAGTGCTCCGGCGGCAAGTGCGGCTCGTGCTCGACCAGCTCCGACTGCGGCTCCTTCGGCAGCTGCAGCGGCGGACGCTGCTCCAAGTCGCCCTACTGAGAGCCGACGCCCGAGCACCCCGGCCCGCGGCCGGGGTTTTTGTTTCGCTCCCACCAGCCGCGGCAGGGCCGCGAGAACACCTGGCCCCGGCCTACTGCTGGAACTCGATGCTGGCGTTGGGATCGCCATCGGCGCCGCTGCTGAAGACGTAGTCGGCGGCGACGGCATCGTCGAGCACGGTGGCGCGCAAGAACAGGGCCGTCCAGCGGGCGCTGGTCTCGTTGGCCAGCGCCTGGTCGAGCGCCGGCTCGTTGGGATCGGCGTCGGCGCCCTCGGGGTCGTCGCTGTCGGTGATGCCGTAGTGGTTGGCGCCCTCGATGGTGATGAAGGCCTTGGGCGGATCCTGGATCTCGGCGTAGGTGTTCTCGCCCTTGGCCGGATCGGCCTTGCCGTCCAGGCTGCCCTGCACCAGCGCCATGGGCAGGCCGTCGTTGGCGATTTCGGGGTAGGTGCCCATCATGGTGGTGACGAAGGTGCCGTAGAAGGCTCCGCCGCGTACCGCGGCCGGCCGGGTGAAGCCGCCGAAGCACTGCGCCGCGGCGCTGCACTCGTCCTGCAGGGCGTAGGCGCCGCACAGCCCGCCGTGGGAGTGGCCCAACAGGACCAAGGTGTCGATGTCCAGCTTGCCGGCGATGGGCGAATCGCCGCCGTTTTCCGCAGGCAGGTGGGCGGCGACGTCCATCACCACCGACTCGGCGGTGAAGTTCTGCATCATCATGGTGTCGCGCTTGGGGATCAGCACCACGAAGCCGTAGCGCGCCATCCAGCCGGCGAAGCTGCTGTAGTGCGCAGGATCCACCTTGGCCCCCTGCAGCAGCAGGGCCACCGGGAAGCTGTAGTCGCCCGCCTGCAGGTCGGGCGGGTCGGGGTAGTGCACCTCGGTCGGGTAGCTGTCGTTGGCGTTGTCGCTCGGCGCCGGCACGCTGGTCTGGTAGTGGCCGGCGCTGGCGAACAGCGGCGCGCCCGGGTCCTCACCGCCGACGCACTGCCCGTCGGCATCGCAGCTCTGATCGCCGGAACAGGCCGGACAATCCAGCGTGCCGCCGCAACCGTCGTCCCAGCTGCCGCACTCGCGGCCCAGCTCGGCGCAGCTTAGCGGCACGCACTCGTCCACGCACTGCCCGTCGGCGTCGCAGCTCTGCTCGCCGGCACAGGCCGGACAGTCCAGCGTGCCGCCGCAGCCGTCGTCCCAGCTGCCGCATTCCTTTCCCAGCTCGGCGCAGCTCGCGGGCACGCACTCGTCCACGCACTGCCCGTCGGCGGCGCAGCTCTGCTCGCCGGCACAGGCCGGACAATCCACCGTGCCGCCACAGCCGTCGTCCCAGCTGCCGCACTCGCGGCCCAGCTCGGCGCAGGTCGCGGGTGTGCAGTCGTCGCCGCCATCGCCACCGTTGCCGTCGCCACCCCCGCCGCCGCAGCCGACGGCCAGCCAGGCGCAGGTCAGCCACAGGCCCAGCCGGACGATCGTGGAACCGGGTTTGCGTTCTGTCTCGGCATCCATCTTCGCCCCCTTGCGCTCGTCCTCGCGCTCGGCTTGTCCAGCCTCAGCACCCGGATGGTCCGGGCTCGGGCTGGACCGTTCTCGAAGCACTTCGCCCCTCGATTCACCCTGCACGCGGGGAACGCTCATCCGGTCTGATCGCACGACGCCCTCCCTTTTCGATCCGGTGATCCCCCGTCATCCAGAAATGCCCTCGGGTCCACCCGATGCACCGCCTTGGCCATCCCCGCCCTGCGGTCGGCCAGACGCCGGCTCAGCGGTATCGCGCTCCGGCGCCGGCTGCTGCCCGCGGGCCTGCATCCGATCCACCTCGGCCACGATCAGCTGGTCGCGCAAGGTGCCCACCAGGCGGCTGGACAGCCGCAGCACCTGATCCGAGACCCGCGACAGCTCGGCGGCATCACCCGGCGGGTGCTCCAGGATCTGCTGGCGGAACAACTCGAGCTCCAGGCGCACGAACTCCCGCAGCCCGGCCGCATAAGGCGCCAGGATGGCGATCGGAAACAGCGGCCCCAGGCCCAGCCGGCGCGTCTCGTCGATGATGCGCAGCAGCTCCAGCGAGCTGCCGGCGTAGACCGGCTCGGCCTGGCCGGGCTCGGCCGCGATCAGCTCCATGGCGGCCAGCTCGTCCAGGTCCGCTGCGGAGAGGTCCAGCCGCTCGAGCACCTGGCTGCGGCTCAGGCGCCGGGGGCCTTCGGCGGCCGGCGCCTCGGGCTGGTCGTAGCGGGCGCGCAGCAGCGGCACCAGCCCGCCCAGCCGGCGCCGCTGCACCTCGTCCAGGTCGCTGCGGATGGCCGCGCTGGGGGCCGGCTCCAGGATGGCGCGGATGACCTTGAGCGGCAGGAAGCGCTTCTGCTGCAGCTGCTTGATGCTGCGGATGCGATCGGCCAGGGCCGGGTCGTAGTAGGCCATGTTGCGGCTGGTGCGCAGCTCGGGCTCGGGCAGCAGGCCCTCGCGCATGTAGTGCTTGACCGTGGCCGTGGGCACGCCGGCCATGCCCGCCAGCGTCGATATCTTGACCAGGTTCCCGCTCACCGCACCCCCTTGTGGTCCTGCGTATAGCACGACCGTCCCTTAGTTGAAAGTTAAAAGTTCTACTATTTACTATTGAAGCTCCGGAAATGGACTCTTGCCGATATTCCCCTATATTTTCAATTTGTTCCATCTCCAGAGAGCCCGGCTGGGCCTGTCGGCTGGCACCTCGGCTCGGCACCTCGGCTCGGCTGGATCGGCACCCCGGTCCCGATCGGTTCCTCTTGATCGGTAGACACAGGTCCGATACACTAGAGACAGATGTATGCAGACGTCATGTCGGGAAGTCGGAGGTGACTGCCATGGAAGCCAAACGGGTGGCCGAGCTGCTGGGGGGTGCGCGGGTGCTCAGAGCCGATGTCCACGATTCGCTGGACATGGCCGACCTGACCGGCCGGGGCTTTCCACCCGGCTCGCTCGAGCGGGTCAAGCGCGCCCTGGGCTTGTCGGATGCCCGTCTGGCCGAGACCTTGGGCGTCAGCGCCAAGACGGTCGCCCGGCTACGGCAATCGCCGGGGCGCTTGTTGTCGGCCAGCGCTTCGGACCGACTGTTTCGGCTGGCCCGGCTCTACCTGCTAGCGGCCGAGGTGCTCGAGAGCGAGAGCTCGGCCCGCACCTGGCTGACCAGCCCCCAACCGGGCCTGAGCCAACGGGTGCCGCTCGACCTGATGGGCACCGAGGTCGGCAGCCGCGAGGTCGAGGCCTTGTTGCAGCGCATCGACTACGGGGTTATCTCTTGAGCGCGGCCTGGCGCCTGGTCAAGCGCCGGCGGGCGGCGGGTGCGTTTTCCGGCGAGGGCGCCCGCATCGCCGGAGGCCGCTGGAACCGGCCGGGTACCGCGGTGGTGTACGTCTCCGAGGCGCTATCGCTCGCCGTGCTGGAGCTGTTCGTCCACCTGGACCCGGCCAGCCGGACCCGGCTCGAACTGGTGGCCATTCCCCTGGAGATTCCGGCCCGGCTCGTCGAGACCGTCGGCCGCCTGGCGGGCAACTGGCGCGCCGAGCCACCGCCCCAGGCGACCATGGAGTTGGGCAGCCGCTGGGCCGAGCAGGCCCGCTCCGCCGTGCTCAGGGTGCCATCGGCCATCGTCCCGCCCGAGTACAACTTGGTGATCAACCCGCACCACCCGGACTTCGACCGGATCCGGATCGGCCGAGCCCAAGCCTACTCCCTCGATCCCCGCCTGTGGAAGTGAGGTCCCGGATCGGTTCCCCTGGCACTTCGATCCTGGCACTTCGATTCCTGCACTTCGGTCCTGGCACATCGACAGGGCAGTTCGACTGCACCTGCCCTGAAAGGTCCGGTTGTTCGCTCAATGGTGTTCAGTGGAAATCCGGGCTAGTCAGTATCCCCGGCCGCCAGGCAGCTCTCCAGGAACTTGCCGAAGGCCGTGAAATCCTCGTTCAGCGCGCTTTCCAGCCCGGCCAAGTCGAATGCCAGCGGAGCCATCTTGTTCCAGTCGAGTTCCACCGCGTAGGCGTGGCGCAGAAAATGACGGAAGCCCAGCAGCCTCTTCAGTTGATCGTGTGTCCCCCTGGACAGTACCGCCGGACGGGCATTGCCCTCGGCTGCCATCGCTTGAAGCAGCTCCCGGTGCCAGCCGTCGCCCGCGGGAACGCCGCCGTCCATGATCCGGGCGATCGCCTCCAGGGTCGACTCCGTCGAGGTGTAGAAGCGATCCAGATCGAGGGCGACCAGCGCCGCCGCCGGCTTGCCCGGATCGGCCGGAGCGGCATGGTCCGCGATTTCCGCCGCCAGCTTGCGGCGGGTTTCCCCTTCGAATTCCACCTTCTCCAGTAAGGCCTGGATATCGGCCCGCAGCCGGCTACCGGGAGTCATACAGAACCTCGCCCCGCTCGGCGATGATCCGCTCGAGCCGTTCCGGAGCCTCTTCCAGCCGGATCAGATCCACTCGCCCTCCGGCCACCTCCAGGGCGCGGGACAACGCGTTGAAGTAGACCGCCGGCTCCAATCCCTCGACGGCCAGGTCGATGTCGGCCCCGGCGCGAGCGTATCCGCGCGCCAACGAACCGAAAAGCACGACCCGCCGCACCTGGAACTCCTTCACCAACAAGTCGACCAGCGGGGGCAGCAGCCGGCGCAACTCCGCGGCGCGTCTCTCGTCATCCTGGTGACTCTGCGAAAACCGCCTTTGCAGGATTTCCACGGCGGCTTGTGGGTTGACGCCCATGGGCGGAACTGTAGTACGAACGAATACACATCTCAAGGACGTGGTCAGGCGGACAGGGCTTGCCCGCCTGGCGGAGCGTGTCGACAAATGCGAAGTGACGCATGCCCTTCGGGTTGTGCCGTCCAGCAGGTAAACAGTATGGGCAGACCGGCTCCGTTCCGCACGTTCGCAAGTTAGACCAGCTCGCAGCTGTCGTGGCCCGAGCAGCCCACCCCGGCGCAGGCGTCGACCCCATCGGCCGGCCCGGCAGGCAGCAGCCCATCGTCCGCGGTCCTCATTACCTCCGATCGGATCGCGGCCCGACCTCGTTCGACGGCCACGATCGAGCGTGGATCAGTCTTCCTGGTGGAAATCCGAGATGATGTAGCCGCCGGACTTGTCGTCCATCTCCAGCTCCAGCAGCCCCTGGGCCGCGGCCGCCTCCAGCAGGCGGTTGAAGCTGCGGAAGCCGTAGTACGATTCGTTGAAGCCGGGCCGCCGGCGCTTGAGGGTCTGCTTGACCATCGAGCCCCAGATCTTCTCCTCGTCGCCGCGCTCCTCGGCCAGCATCTCCAGCGTCTCCACGATCAGGTCCAGCGCCTCCTGCAGCCGCTCGGCCTGTTCGCTGTCCTCCTTGGCGGCGGCAGCGGCCGGCTTCTTCTTGCCGGCGGCCTTCTTGGCCGCGGCCGCCTTGCGCCGGGCGGCCTTCTGGCCACCGGTCTTGCGCGGCTTCTTGGCGCGGACCAGGTCGTCGTAGTAGATGAACTCGTCGCAGTTGGCCACCAGCAGGTCGCTGCTGGAGTTCTTGACCCCGACCCCGATGACCGACTTGTCGTTCTCGCGCAGCTTGCTGACCAGGGGCGAGAAGTCCGAGTCGCCGCTGATGATGACGAAGGTATCCAGGTGGGCCTTGGTGTAGCACAGGTCCAACGCGTCGACCACCATGCGGATGTCGGCCGAGTTCTTGCCGGCCTGGCGCACGTGGGGGATCTCGATCAGCTCGAAGGCCGCCTCGTGCATGGCGGTGCGGAACTCCTTGTAGCGTTCCCAGTCGCAGTAGGCCTTCTTGACCACGATGCTGCCCTTGAGCAGCAGCCGCTCGATGACCTTGTTGGCGTCGAACTCGTCGTAGCGCGCATCGCGCACGCCCAGGGCCACGTTCTCGAAATCGCAGAACACCGCCAGGCGGCTGCTCTCGGTCGGCTGACTCATGGGGCCTCCTTCCGGCTGGACCCGACCATACTCCTTCGCGGCGGGCTTGGCCACGGTCATCTGCGGCCGCCGGCGCGGCCTTGGCTCACGGGCCGAAATCGCGGATGACCCAGCGCTCCAGGCGGCTCAGCCCCTGCACCATCTGGTGGGGTTGGTCCGGCGGCTCGAGCGTGTGCGCGGTCTGCTCGGCGGAATACCCCTCGAGCGCGTCGGCGCCGCGGTAGCTGCCGGGCGTGATGCCCAGCTGCTGCAGGCCAGCGCCGGATACCGTCAGCTCGGCTGCCGCTCCCACCGCCACCGTCTCCAGCCCGACGTAGGGCAAATCGACGGCGCCGTTGAGCTGTACGCAGCGCACGCCGGCTGGAAGCTGGCCGTCGATGTGCGCCACCACCTCGTCGATGGTCTGGCTGATGAGGTGCTCGCTGCCCAGCCGCGGGGCGTTGCCC
>CAYVQE010000133.1:0-16584 GCA_964454005.1 uncultured Myxococcales bacterium | reverse complement strand
ACGGGCTGATCCGCGATGCGAGGCGATTCGTGACGTCTGGAGCCTGAACGGTTACAAAGTGTCAAGTGCCGGTGTCGGACACCTTTTGCTGGGTGGGTACGTATCTGGTACTGTCGACTCATGGGCAAGCCGACCAGCGAGGATTTGCGTTTTCTGAACGAGAACTTCGATCGTTTCGGTCAGGACTGGCAAGGAGGCCTGGCTGCGCTCGAGGAGCGCTTTCGGGTCGAGGTCGTCAAGAAGTGGCGCAGCTTCGAGATCCAGCTGGAGACGCGGTCTGTGGCCCGCCTGCGGTCGGTGATCACGATCCGGCGCAAGGACGGCCGCATGAGCCAAACCCGACCGGAGCTACCGGCCGGTCGGGAGCTGGTGGCCGCTGAACTGGAGCGGGTGGAACAGGTGCTGGCTCGGATCGGTGAGCTGTGGCTGATCGGGCCGATGAACGAGCGCGTGTGGTGCCTGCCGCTCGATGGAGGCCTGGCTGGCCTGTGCGCCGATCCCCTTTTTCGCGATGGCTGGGTGGGTGCGGGCGACACCGATCTCCAGCCCCGCAAGTTGCGGACCCGCTGGCTGGAATCCAAGGCCGGGCTCTACCTGAGCGACCCCGAGTGGGGTGGGGACTTGTTCACCCTGGCGCTGGATCTGGACGCCGCCACGGTGCTCGAGGCCGGCTTCTTCGACCTGCAGCCGGCTAGCGGGGGCATGCTGACCGCCGAGCGGATGGCATTTTTCGACCAGAGTCTGCGGACCCACGGGGATTTCGGGGTCTACGGCGACCTGACGCCCGGCTTCGCCTGGCTGGTCGAGCACTTCGACGTGAGCGTCCGGGAGACCGAACAGTTCTTCGAGTTCAGCGCCGATCCGCCGGACGGACACGGCCACTTTTTCCAATTCGCGATAGACAAGACCAGCGGCAAGATCGACGGCGTGGCATGCGGGCACAACGACCCGATGCCCCATCTGAGCGAATGAAGACCCCCGCCCTGCGCGTCACGCCCAGCGGCAGCACGCACTTGCCGCTGGCCGCGCTTTCCGATTTCGCCTGCCGGAGCGCCGCCCAGGCCATCCGGTCCGCCCGAAAGCCCCATCCTCCACAAGCCTCGGTCAGCGCAGAATCAAATGAACGGGATCTTCTTGCGCGCCCGCACCTGGCGACCGTACTGCCTGACCCAGGCATCCTCTGCTTCCGAAAGCGGCCCGGCGTTCAGCACGTCCAGGTTCTGGTCGAGCTGGGTCCGGTTCGCCGGCGCCGTCAGGGCCACGTGCACGTGCGGGCTGCCGAGCACGAAGCGGTAGCACAGCTCGGGCGTCAGCGGCGGGATCGAGGCCCCGGCCGGGGTTGGACCGGGCCAGGGCTCCATCTCGATGCCCTTGAGGGGCTTGAGCAGCTGGCGCCAGGAGGTGGTGGTGTACGAGATGACCAGCGGTTTGCGTTTTTCCAGGTGCGGGAAGATGTCCTGCTCGGCGCCCGGGTGGGCGGCGTTGTAGCGGATCATGAGCGCGTCGAGCACCGAGTCCCGGGCCAGCTCACCCGCCCGGACCCGGTTGTGGATGGAGGTGCCCACCGCCCGCACGGCCCCCCGATCGCGCAACCGGACCAATTCTTGCTGTATGGCCGGGCTGAAGCGCGAGGTGCGGCCTAGCCACGACAGCAGGTACAGATCCAGCTGGTCGACGCCCAGCAGCTTGCGGGTCTTGTCCACGTAGGACCGCACGCCCCGGGCGGACAGCCCCAGGGCGGTGATGGCCGCCACCACGTGCCGGTCGCGGTCACGGGCCAGGATCTCTTTCAGCGCCGGGGTCATGCGCTTGTGCCGGGGGCTCCAAAACCAAAAATTGACCCCCCGCTCGGCCGCGTGGTGCACCCCGGCGGTGTCGAGTCCGTAGTCGGACGCCACGCCCAGGCGCAGCACCCGCTTGCCGATGGTCGGCAGACCCCTGTGGCTGAAGTCGGTCTCGTTCATGGACTGCAGTCTAACACGCGGTCAGCGCTGGATCGTCTATGACCGAAGCGGCCGAGTACTATTGTGCGAGTACTATTGTGGAGTAGCGAAGCGATGCATGGTGGACAACAGCAGCGTGGTGGTGGCCTGTGGTACGGGCAGCGAGGCGGCATCGTCATCGTCAACACCCCCTCATCCTCAGACCCCGCCGATGCCGGCGCATGGGCTGGGTCGGGGTGGCCTCCAATCAAAGTTCAATATTCTGGACAAAATATAGTATATTGTCTAGAATAGTGTACATCATGGCACGGAAGACGACAGTTCAACACCCGGCGGTCAGGAGGCTGCTCAAAGGTCTGGGCGAGAACATCAAGCTGGCCCGGCTCCGGCGTGGATTCTCGGCCCAGCTGGTCGCTGACCGGGCCGGCATGTCGCGCACCACCCTGGCGGCCATCGAGCGCGGCGAACCAGGGGTGACCCTGGGCGCCTACGCCAACGTGCTGCATTCGCTCGGCCTGCACGGCGACCTGGCGCTCATCGGCCGCGACGACGAGCTGGGCCGCAAGCTCCAGGACGCCGCTCTGACCACCCCCCGCCGGGCCCCCAGGAGGTCGAAGAAATGACCCCCGAACGCCGGATCGAAGTCTGCGCCTACTGGCGCGGGCTCGCGCAACCCAGCACCATGGGTTGGCTGACCGCGACCCGGGTGCGCGGGCGGGAGGTCTTCGCCTTCCAGTACGACGAGCGCTGGCTCAGCGAAAAGCGCTACATCCAACTCGATCCAAACCTGGGGCTCTTCGGTGGGCGACAGCATCCGGCCGGCGGCAAGAAGAACTTCGGCATCTTCTTGGACTCCAGTCCCGACCGCTGGGGCCGGGTGCTCATGGATCGCCGCGAGGCGCAATTGGCCAGGGCGCGGGGTAGGCCTGCCAAGAGCCTGATGGAGTCGGACTACCTGCTCGGCGTCCATGACGACCACCGAGCGGGAGCCCTGAGGTTTCGGATGGGCGGACCCTTCCTGGACGACAACCAGGAGATGGCCGCCCCGCCGTGGACCTCGTTGTCGCAGCTCGAACACGCCAGCCTGCAGCTCGAGCAGGACGATGCGGAATCCCAGCCCGACTACGGCAAGTGGCTCAGGATGCTGATCTCGCCTGGGGGCTCATTGGGCGGCGCTCGGCCCAAGGCCAGCGTGGTCGATGATGGGGGCGGTCTGTGGATCGCCAAGTTCCCGAGCCGCAACGATCCGGTCGACACGGGCGCCTGGGAGTGGCTGGTCCACGAACTCGCAGGGCAGGCGGGTGTGGTCGTGCCTTCGGTTCAGCTGCGCAGGTTCGGCTCGAAGCACCACACCTACCTGAGCAAGAGGTTCGATCGAACCCAGGTCGGCGAGCGGCTTCAATTCGCCTCGGCGCTGACGCTCCTCGAAAGAGACGACGGGGATGACCACACCGAAGGAGCCAGCTACCTGGAGCTGGTCGATCTGCTGATGCGGGCGGGAGCCAGGCCGACACCGGACATGCAGCAGCTGTGGCGGAGGATCGTGTTCAACATCTGCGTGTCCAATGTGGACGATCACCTGAGGAACCACGGGTTCATGCTCGGAGATCAGGGCTGGCAGCTGGCGCCGGCCTACGACATGAACCCGGATCCGAACGGGACAGGCCTCAGGTTGAACATCTCCGAGGCGGACAATGCGCTGGACCTGGAGTTGGCCATGGAAGTGGCCGAGGTTTGCCGAGTGGATCACAAGACGGCCGGGCGCATCGTCGCCGAGGTATCGGCGGCCACCGCCACCTGGCGGGACATGGCCGCCCGAGTCGGGCTATCGCGGGCAGAGCAAGACCGAATGGAGCAGGCCTTCCAGCGGGCCGGATCTCGATTTCCCTTGACCCGATCCGCTGCTCGCAGTAGAAAGTAACCCCTGGTTACTTTGGGTGGGCGATGCGGCGAATGGAGAAAAATGAAGACAACACGGGGAAGTAGGGCGCCGGCCTTGCGAGAGGCGGCCCGGGAGCTGTTTTTGGAAAAGGGCTATGCCGGCACCACCATGGAGCTGGTGTCCCGGCGGGCTGGCTTCAGCAAGCGCACGGTCTACCTCTACTTCAAGAACAAGGACGATCTGTTGTTGGAGGTGGCCAGCGAGGGGCTCGAGCGGCTGCGGGCCTCCCTCGATGACGTGGATGTGGACGCCTTGGCCTACGAGGACGCCATACAGACCATCATGGAGCGGTACATCCGCTTCGCCAGCGATGATCCCCAGTACTTCCGGTTCATCTTCCAGGAAGCCACCCAGGCCATGATCAGCAACGCGAGTGAGGCCCTGCAAGACCGCATGGCCAACCTGGAGCGCGCCTGTCTCCGGGTGCCGGCGCGTCTGGTGGAGAGGGGCATCGCCGAGGGCATCGTCCCGCCGGTGGATCCCCAGGAGGCGGCCATCGTCTTCTGGGGCACGGTCACCGGCATCTTCCTGCTGTCCGTGGGAGGCAGCCAGACCGTCCTGCCCGACAACCGCCTCGGCATCATCCGCCAGGCCCTGTTGGTGCTGTACCACGGATTCAAGAACCTGCCGGGGCAGCCCCGGCCCACCGGCGTGGAGACGACATGAAAGACAGCCATCGATTTGCCGTTCCCAAGAGGTGGTTGAGCGACGAGGCCGTCATGCTGGTCGACTCGGTGGCGCGCTGGGGCGAGCGGGATGTGTCCGATCGGCGGGGCGAGCACCGGGAGGACTTCGAGCAGCTGCACCGACCGGCGCTGGCGAGCCTCATGCAGAAGGTGGGTCTGCAGGACCTGTTCTGGACCGAGGCCGGGGACGGGCCTCTGTCGGCCGTGATGCTGGCGGCGGTGCTCGAAGAGGTGGGGCGGGTCGACACCGGGCTCGCCGTTGTGCTGGCCAACACCGCTGCCCTGCAGCGCTGCGTCTCCTCGGAGCAGCGGCCCGCCCTGGGTGAGCGCGGCGCGCCGGGCGCCCTCGTGCTGCCGGGCTACAGCCTGCCCGAATCCTCGGCCCGCTCCCAGCGGCCCGCACCCGAAGCGGCGCTGGGCGGCCTGTCGGCCCAGGTCCGCGCACGGGCCTCGGCGGACGGCTGGGTGCTCGCGGGCACCGGCGTTCGCCCGCAGTGCCACGGCGCGCAGGCATCCACCTTCGGGATCGTCACCACCTTGGAGGGCGAACCGGCGGTGTTCGCCGTGCCGGCCGCCGCCCCGGGGCTTCGCGTGGGCGATCCCCTGCGGCAGACCGGGCTGCGTGGATGCCCAAACGCCGATCTGGAGTTGCGGGACGTCACCGTCGATCGAGCCGCGCTGTTGCTGCGCGGGCAAGGGCAGTACGCAACGCTGCTGGACTGGTACTACCTGGGCTGCGCGGCGGCCGTCTCCGGGGCCCAGCGGGCCATGCACCGCATCCTGGATGACTGGTGCGACAGCCGCGTCATCAAGGGGCGCGGCCAGGCCTTCAAGGACAACGCGCTGGTGGCGGGTCTTCTGGGGGACATCGGGGGGCGCGTGGGCAGCGGGCGGATCCTGATGCTGCACCTGGCCCGTGAGCTGGACGCCGGGGACGGCGAACCGGAGGCCATCCACGCCACCGCCGTGGCCACGGCCCGCGCGCTGGTGCGCGACGCCCACCAGAGCCTGGACCAGGCCATGGAGCTCATGGCGTCGGCGGGCTACGCCACGGAGTGGAACCTGGAGCGCTACTGGCGGGACGTCAAGACCCTGGGCAGCTACCTGATGCTGGAGACCGCGGGGCGCCTCGAACTCGCGCGCCACTACTTCGGCTGCCGCAACGTGTGACCCGGAGGAGCGAATGCGCACCATCGACGAGATCACCAGACCGCAGGAGTACCTCTCGCCCGTGGATCGGCACCTGGGCGCGATCATCCGCAGCTGGGCCGACGAGCAGGTCATGCCCCACCGGCGCGACTACGACGAGGACTGGCAGGAGCACCGGCTCATCGAGCCCGCCTTCCGCGCCCTCATGGTGGATCTGGGCCTGCAGCGGCTGCTGTTCCCCGAGGACCTGGGCGGCATGGGCTTCGGGCACTCGAGCTACCTCGGCACCGGCGCCTTTCGCATCTTCGAAGAGGTGTCGCGGGCCGATTCCGCCATGGCCGTGGCGGCCGGCGTGGTCTTCTGGCCGCTGGTGATGATCTGCTGTGAGCCCCACGTCAACCGGCGGCTGTGCGCAGAGCTGGCGCCGCGATTCTGCACGGCGACAGAGCCGGTTTTCGCCGCCAACGCCATGACCGAGCCCCAGGGCGGCGCCGACATCGAGAACCTGGATCTGCTGGGCGGCAGCACCATCCGCACCTCGGCCGCCCGCGACGGCGACGACTGGGTGATCAACGGCCACAAGCTGTGGCCCACCAACTCCGGGGGGGTCGCGGATCTGTTCGGCGTGGTGTGCTCCACCAAGCCGGGGTCCTCCGACCCGCGGGACTTCGCCTTCATCTTCGTGCCGGCCGACGCCGACGGGGTGACCCAGGGAGGCCCCTACCAGAAGGCGGGCATGGCGGCGGACAAGAACAGCGACATCTGGTTCGAAGACGTGCGGGTGCCGCTGCACTACCGCGCCCACGGCCCGGGGGACGACTACCGCTACTTCAAGGAGGTCGTCAGCTTCGGGCTGCTGGGCTCCCTCGCCTTTGCCAGCGGCGTGATGCTCAACACCTACGAGCTGCTACAGGAGGCCACGACCCGACTGGGCTTCCGGGGCCGTGCGCTCAAGGAGAACGACGACGTGGCCGGTGTGCTGTCGGAGTTCGCCGCCACGATGGAGGCGGTGCGGGTGCTCGGCTACCAGTTCGCGCGGATGATCGATCGGCGCGACCTCTACGGCGCGCCCTGGTCCGACCGGGTCGTGGCCCGAGGGCGGGCCTACAAGCAGCTGGTCTGCGATCAGGTGCTGGGGCAGCTGGCGCGGGCCATGGATCTGCTGGGCGCCCACGGCTGCGATCGGGCGTCGGACGTGGAGAAGCACTGGCGGGACTTCAAGATCGTGCAGCTGTGGATGGGCGGCAAGCAGCTGTGCCAGATGGAGGTCGCGCGGCACTTCTTCGAGTGCGAGACGATCTAGGAGGAACGCATGCACGTGGACGGAGCATCCAGCGGATCTGGCCGGCGCGGCATCATCGAGGGCAGCGCCCGTATCCTCGGGGAGCTGATCCGCACGCCCCGGGTGGTCAAGTCGGTGCGGATCGTGCTCGACAACCTCGATGCGCCAGCCGCCCCGGAGCTGGTGCGGACGATCCTGTACGCCGATTCCAGCCTCCTGTTCGACGCGGTCGCGTCCAGCCCGGCGCTGGCCAACGCCGCGGTGCTCGGCGTGCGGGAGCTGTTCACGCAGGTGCTGGCGCTGCCCGAGGCGCTGCTGCGGCGCATGCTCCCCCGGCTGTTGTCCGAAGTTCAAGGCGAGGCCCTGGGCGAGGCGGCCGGGCTGGCGCTGCGGGCCCTGGGCCGGGCGGTTCAATCCGATGGCGGCCCCCTCGATGCGGCCGCCCGCGACTTCGAGCAGGACTTCAAGCAGGGTCTGCGGTCGGGGCTGGGCGCGGACGCCGACGTCGTGGACCGGCAGGTGGCCCAGCTCGCGGGCACCATCCGCCGACTCGCCAAGGAGAACCCGGCGCTCATGTCCCGCGTGGTGCGGCCGCTGGTGCAGGCCTGCCGCGACGCGCTCGAGGAGGGCAGCGATGCCTGAAGAAGCGACCATCGCCGCAAAGCAAGGCGAAGCCTACGACGGTACGCTGCCCCTGGGCGCGCGCGTCCTTCGCGAAGCCCTCGCCACCCCGGCCTTCCGGGAGCTGCTCAGGCTTCCGCTGCAGGAGCTGCCCCGGGGGGAGGGAAGCGCCCTGGTGCGCACCCTGCTGCGGGAAGAGCCGGAGCTCTGGATGGCGGTCGGCTCCACGGCGCCCGGCATGCTGGACGAGCTCGCGGATTGCCTGCTGGCCCTGGGGCGGGAGCTGTCGGCCATGCCCCCGGCGCTGGTGGACGCCTACCTGGCCGAGCTGATCGCCGAGCTCGACGCCGGGTCCCTGCGGGCGCTGCCCAAGGTCTGGACGCCCCTGTTGGCGCGCACCCTGCCCACCCTGGTCAATTCCTTCTGTCGAGCCTTGGCCGGCACGGCCCGCAGCCTGGGCGATCTGGACGCCGCCCAACGCAGCGAGGCGATGGTCCATCTGCAGCAGGGGCTCGATCCCCAGGCGATCGCCGAGGTGGTCAACGGCCTGTGTACGCTGGCGCTGCAGCTGGATGCCGAAGGCGACCCAGACCAGGCGGCCGGCGGTGTGGACTGGCCCGCCCTGGTGCGGCACGTCGATCACGGGACGCTGCGCCAGGGCGTGAAGTCGCTGTCGGGCACGGCGCGTCGCTCCGCCCAGCCCGCTCTGGCGAGCCTGCTCTCCGATCCGGTCGCCGTGGCGAACCTGGTGCTCGCTCTGCCCGCCGTGGCCAACGACGGCGTGCGCTTGCTCGCCTTCGCCCTGGACCGCCTGGATCTGCCGGAAGAGCTGCTGGCCAGCGCGCTGTTCAACGTGCTGCGGGAGATGGACCGGCCGGCCATGACCGATCTCATCCACGCGGTATGCCGCACCCTCACCGCGGTGCACCGGGGCAGCGCGACGCTGGGATTCGAGGAGCCGGCTTTCAAGGCCGTGTTCGCCGAGGTGGTCGACGGCCTGCTGGATCGCCTGGACCCGCAGCTGGTGGGCGATGCGATCGTGGCGCTGGGCGAGGACGCCGAGGTCATGGCGCGGGTGCTTTCGCGGAGGCTCTCCACGGACCCCGCGTTGCTCGGCGAGCTGCTGCGCACGGGCTTGCGCCTGGCCAACGTCGCCCTCACCGCCCTGCGGGAGGTGCTCACCGAGGCCGAGCAGCTGCCCGAGGCCACGCTCCAGGAGCTGGGCAGCCGCCTCCCGGAGCTGGACCCGCTCGCCGTGGGCCGGCTGCTCAGCCAGGCCCTGCGGGTGGCGCAGGAGTGGCAGCAGAGCCTCGCCCGGCCGGGGTGGCTCGATCGGGTCCTGGGTGAGGTGGACTGGGACGCAGCGGGTGGGCTGCTCTGGCGCGGGGCGACCCCGCTCCTGGCGGCCTACGTGGTCACCGGCTGGCGGGAGATCAAGGACCGCCCGGAAGAGGTGGGCAGCTGGATCAACTCGATGCTGGCGCGCTTCAATCAACACACCCGCGAACACCCCGAACGCACGGTCGCGTTCGTGCCGCGCTTGCTGTCGGCGGTCGACTCGGGGGAGTTCACCAAGGCCTTGCGGACAGCCGGGCGGCTGCTCGGCGGCGCGGCCTGGGCCCAGGCGGCACCGCTGTGGCAGACCATCTCGACGCCGCCGTGGCGCCGACGCGCGGCCAGCCGGCCGGCGAATCCCCAGGGTAGGAGCGGTCCATGGACGGACTGAGCGCGATCGACCAGACCTTCGAGAACGAGCACGTCCGCGCCTTCCGAAAAAAGGGTGGTCGCGTGGTTGGACATTCCTGCGTGTTCACGCCGGTGGAGCTGCTGGACGCCGGCGGGCTGATGCCGTACCGAATCAAGGCCCTGGGTCACCCGGAGACGGACATCGCCGACACCCGGCTGTCGCGGTTCAATTGCCGCTTCTGCCGCTCCTGCTTGCAGCTGGGGCTCGAGGGGGCCTTCGATTTCCTCGACGGCATCCTGGAGACCAACGGCTGTGACCAGCTCCGGGGCATGTTCGAGAACTGGCAGTACGCCCGGGCGCCGGCCTTCTTCCACTACGTCAAGGCGCCCCACCTCCTGGATCCCGACGCCATCGAGCACTATGCCCTGGAGCTCGGGCGGCTGCGCAAGGCGCTGCAGGAACACTTCGCGGTGACCATCAGCGACGAGGCGCTGCGGGAGTCCATGGCCCGATACCGCCGCATCCGTCGCAAGCTGGTTGCGCTCGACGGGATGCGCGAGCGCGAGCGGCCGGGCTTGTCGGGCAGCGAGGCGCTGCAGGTGGTGCTGGCGGCCGGCGCGGTGCCGGCCGCGGTGTTCGAGGCGCTGCTGGACCGGTGGTCGGAGGAGTGGTCGGTGCGGCCGGGGCATCGCCCGAAAGTTCGGCTGCTGCTCGGCGGCGCGGCCACGGACGAGCCCGGGTTGGTGGAGGCCATCGAGGAGCTCGGCGCGCTGGTGGTGGCGGACACGCTGTGTTTCGGCGCGCGCGCCTACAAGCCCCTGCTCGCCGAACCGGCGGGAACGGACGATGTGTTGCAGACCTTGGCCGAGACCTATCTGCGTGGCTGTCGCTGCCCGCGCATGTACGATGAGTTCGATGGCCGGCTGGCATACGTGCGGGAGGCGCTGGCATCGGCCAGGGCCGACGGGGTGATCCTGGTCAACAACAAGTTCTGCGATCTGCACGGTTTCGACAACGCCCACCTGCGCATGCGGCTGGAGGCCGACGGCGTACCGGTGCTGTCGCTGGAGAAGGAATACGGCAGCCCTTCGGATCACGGACGCATGCGCACCCGGGTCCAGGCCTTTCTCGAGAGCATCGGAGGTGCTCGATGACGCTGCAGACCACCGTGGACGTGCGGGCCGGCATCATGGACCGCGGGCTGAGGCTGTTCGCCCTGGTGGAGAAGCTGCAGACAGTTCCCTCCGACGCCGAGGTGGAAGGCCTGCTGCGACTGCTGCCCGGAGACGCGCGCGAAAACCTCGGCGCCTTGCTGGCACCGGAGCTGCGAGAGGTGGGCCTTTGTTTCATGGAGATGATCCGCCAGTGGATGTACGACGCGCGGGACGCCAAGGCCAGCGGCAAGAAGGTCGTGCTGGTACCGTTCAACTTCCCGCCCGAGGTGGTGCGCCTGTTCGACAACGCGGTGCCCCTCACCACGGAGGTGCTCACGACGGTGGCGGCGGTGGCGCTGCCCGGCGGTGGGGATCGGTACTGGAGCTACATCCAGTCCCTGGGCCTGCCGGACCACGTCTGCTCGGCCAACTCCGTGGAGATCGCGTCGCTGCTGTCGGGCAAGGACTTCCTGCCCGACGCCATCATCTCGGCCGCGCCCGGGTCCTGTGACGCCAACTCCAAGGTGCACGAGCTGCTGTCCCACCTGCAGGGCATCCCGCAGTTCATCTTCGAAAAGCCCGTGGACGACGGCCCCGAAGGCCGGGTGCTCTACGGGAAGTACTTCCGCACGCTCATCGGCCAGCTCGAGGACCTGACCGGCGAGACGCTGGACGGGGGACGGCTGCGCAGCGTGGTGGAAAAGGCCAACCGTTGCGCCGAGCTGTACTGGGAGCTGTGGGAGTACCGCAAGATGCGCCCCTGCCCACTGCCCAACCTGTACAACCTCTTCCTGGCGGCGGCGCGCTTCTGCATGTGGGGCACCGACTCCGGGGTGCGCATGCTCGAGGCCATGCTGGAGGGGGCGGAGCAGCGGCGGTCCGCGGGGCTCTACACGGCCGGCGAGGAGCGGTGCCGGGTGCTGTGGTCCTACACCAGCTACTACTTCAACCTGGCGCAGCTGCAGCAGTGGATGGGGAAAAGGGGCTGGTCCTTCCTGGCCGACATCCTCAGCCTGTACCTGCCCCAGCCCATCGATTTGACCAGCCGCGAGACCATGATCCAAGGGCTCGCGGACACGGCCTGGGACTACCCCATGAACAGGCAGATGGGCTCGAGCTCCATGTCCCGGGCCTGGGTGGCGGACGTCGTCTGGGCCGCCCGGGAGCTGGGCGCGGACTGCGCGGTCCACTGCGGTCACGACGCCTGCAAGCAGAGCTGGAGCGTGGTGTCCATCCTGGGTGACGAGCTGATGAAACAGGCCGGGGTGCCCCTGCTCACGCTGCACGGCGACTCCTGGATGAAGACGGTGACCCCCATCACGGTCATCCAGAAGGAGATGCAGGAGTTCATCGGCAACCTGGTCCTGAGTCGCAAGAGGACCCGCCGGCGCGTGCGACGCCGCCGGCCTGCGGCGGTGTCGTCCGCACTCGCCTCCGAGGAGCCTTGACGATGCTGTTCGCCGGGGTGGATGTGGGATCCCTGACCGCGGAGGCCATCCTCCTGAGGGGAACCCGCGTCGTGGCCAGCGCGGTCCGGGCGGCGCGGGCCAACCCAATGGACTCGGCGCGGGAGGTGCTCGGTGCGGTGTGCGACGCGCAGGGCGTGACCGCCCGCGAGCTGACCCACACCATCAGCACGGGGTACGGCCGCGACGCCATCCAGGCCGAGGGGCTGGCCCAGGAGAACCTGAGCGAGATCACCTGCCACGGCTACGGCGCCTGGTGCCTGCTGCCCCGCGTGCGGACCATCATCGACATCGGCGGGCAGGACGCCAAGGCCATTACCGTGGACGGGGAGGGCAACCTGGACCGCTTCGCCATGAACGACAAGTGCGCCGCCGGGACGGGGCACTTCCTCGAGCACATGGGGCGCATCCTGGAGGTGGAGCTGTCGGAGCTGGGCCGGCTGGCGCAGACGGCCCGCTGCCCCGTGCACATGTCCAGCCGCTGTACGATCTTCGTCGAGACCGAGGTGCTGCACTTCCTGCAGCAGGGCCACAGCCGGGCGGACGTGGCGGCGGGTGTGGCCGAGGCCATGGCCGAGCGCGTCGCCGCCCTGGCGCGCCGGGTGCACCCCAAGGTGGAGCTGACCATGACGGGCGGGGTGGCCAAGAACGTCGCCGTGCGTCGGGAGGTGGAGCGGCGCATCGGGCTGCCGCTGCAGGACCTGCGCTTCGATCCCCAGCTCGTGGGGGCTTACGGCGCCGCGCGCCTGGCAGCGCGCAAGGGAGGGGCGGCATGATCTCGGCCGGCTGCGATCTGGGCGCGACCTTCACCAAGGTCGTGCTCATGGGTGAGGATCGGCTGCTCGGCAGCCGGGTGGTGCGCACCACCGGCCGCGTGGCCGGGGAGGTGGCGCCCCTGGTGGACGGCCTGCTGGAGGAGGCGGGCGTGTCGCGTGGGGAGCTGGCCTTCCTCGGCGCCACGGGCAGCGGCGGCGAGCAGGTCTCGGGGGCCGACTTCTTCGAAGACGAGCTGACCTGCGTCGCCGCGGCCGTGGGCTACTTCGTGCCCGGCGTCGAGCTCGCCCTGCAGGCGGGCGGCCAGTCCATCGCCGCGGTGAGCCTCGATGCCGGCGGCGAGGTCACGGCCTACCACCGCAACGACAAGTGCGCAGCGGGCACGGGGCGCTTCCTGGAGATGATGTCCACCCGGCTGCACGAGCCGCTGGCCGATCTGGACAGCCTGGCCTCCCAGGCCACCGCGCCCCGGGAGGTCTCCAGCCAGTGCGTGGTGTTCGCCGAGAGCGAAGCCATCTCCCACATCAACGCCGGCGCCCAGGTGCCGGACATCGTCGCGGGCATCTGCGCCTCCATCGGCCGCATCGTCGCCTCCCAGGGACGCCGGGCCAGAAACGCCCGCCGCTTCACCTTGACCGGCGGCGTGGCCCGTTTCGATTCGGTGGTCTCGGTGGTCCGTGAGCGGCTGGCCCTGGAATACCATGCCTTCCCCGGGAACCCGCAGCTGGCGGCGGCCCTGGGGGCGGCCTTGCTCGAAGACGACCCGGAAAGCTGACGTGGGACTGTTCGAAGCGCAGGTGGAGTGGGTGCGGGACTACGTCGCGCGCGGTCTGGAGCGCGGGCGCCTGGTGGATCTCGACCCGGACGAGGCCCACCCGTGGCCCACCGGGCGCTCCTTCGTCCTGGCGCGGGACACGGCCGTGGAACTGGGCAGCCCGGCGGTGGGCTCGGTGGGTTTCCTGGTCTGGTCCGCGGCCTCGGCCCGCAGGCCCCGTCCCGCGCGGGTGCTGCTCGAGGGGCCCGAGCTCGCCGAGCTGGCCGCGCGCGGGCCCGACCCGGTCCCCTTCGGCCAGGTGGTGGTGGTGCACGGCGCGCCGCCGGACGACTACGAGGGCTACCTGGCGTTGAAGGAGGCGCTCTACGGAGTGAGCCTGGAGGGCGTGGCCCTGCGATCCGTGCCGAGCCAGGCCCACCTGTGGTGTCGGGTGCACGCCGAGGCCGTGGCCGCCGGCTTCGACTTCGGCAAGCTGGGCTTCGGGATCGCCGGTCGGCTCAGCCGCCTCGATCATGTCTGGGGCGTGGACGTGCTGTTCCACACCGCAGGTCGCCACGGTTTGACGCCGCTGGCCGAGATCGCCGATCAGGTGACACACGTCGTCGGGGCGCTCATCAAGCGCCACGAGGAAGAACACGCCGAGTGCGACACGTGCGAGTACAACGACGTGTGCGACGAGCGGGAGCACCGGCCCCGCCCGGAGGTCCCATGAGCACCATCGTGGTCTGCGGCAAGGGCGGCGTGGGCAAGACCACGGTCTCGGCGCTGCTGTGCAGGCGCCTGGCGACCCTGCCGGACCGCCGCAGCCTGGCGGTCGACGCCGACCACGCCGGCGGACTGGGCCTGGCCCTGGGAGTCGATCCGGCCCTGACGCTGCAGGACGTGCGCGAGCGGGTCCTGGCCGAGCTCGAGGCGCGCGACGCCTCCCGCCGGGCGGATCTGGAGCAGTCCATGGGCTACAGGCTGCAGGAGACGCTCTGCGAGCACCGCGGGCTGGCCTTCCTCTCACTGGGTCGGCCCGAGGAGCAGGGCTGTTTCTGCGCGGTCAACAGCCTGCTGAAGAAGGCCCTGGCCCAGCTGTCGTCCCAGTTCGATCTGACCCTGGTGGACGGCGAGGCCGGTCTCGAGCAGCTCAACCGGGAGGTGGTGGGGCACATCGATCAGCTCGTGATCGTGTGCGACCGGAGCGTCAAGTCCCTCCGGGTGGCCGAGGCCGTCCAGGGGCTGGCTCAGCGCCTGGGCCGGGTGGCTGCCAGCGGTCTGATCATCAACCGCGTGGCCGACGAAGCCGAGGCCCGCGCCGTCCACGCGCGCACCCGCCTGCCGCTGCTGGGTTGGATCCCCGAGGACGCCCTCGTGGCCCGCTTCGACGCCGAGGCGCGTCCCTTCTTCGAGCTGCCCGACTCCCCGGCGTCCAGCGCCGTGGCCCGCGCCATCCCACTCCCGGAGAAGAAGTAGGGACCGAGCGAGCCCATGGCGGCCGGCCCGGCGGGCTGCAAGCACCGCCCCGGCCGTGGTTCAGGCGAGGAGCCGCTTTCCGCCGAGCCCGGAGTTTGCGCCAAGGGGCTCGGGACCCCGAAGACTGTGGACAAAAGTGTCAAGTGCCGGTGTCTGACACCCGTGTTTGTGAACCGCCGAGCTTGTCATCCCACGAGACGTGCTTAGTTAGTCTGGGAGGGATTCGCAGAGCAACCCGAGGAGAGAGAGGAGAGACCATGGATCTTCCCAGCACCATGAAGGCCCTGGAGGTCACGGCTCTGAACGGCCCCGAATCCATGGAAATCACCGAACGACCGGTCCCCGCACCCGGTCCGGGTCAGGCGCTCATTCGCGTGGCCGCGGCCGGGGTGAACTTCGCCGATGTCATGCAGACCCACGGGACCTACGTCGGGGGCCCCGAACCGCCCTACGTTCCGGGCATCGAGGCGGCGGGCACCGTGGTGGCTGTCGGGGAGGATGTGTCGCTGCCCGTGGGCACGCGGATCATCGGCGCCGGGAGCCGCGCCTTTGCCGAGTACGTGTCCTGGCCCGCGGCGGGTCTCCTGCCAGCCCCCGAGAGCTGGAGCGATGGCCAGGCCGCGTCCTTGTTCGTCCAGTGGATGACCGCCCATGGCTGCCTGCACACCTTCGGGCGCTTGGCCGAGGGGGAGGTCGTGCTCGTTCATGCGGCGGCCGGGGGCGTGGGCACCGCGGCCACGCGGCTGGCCAAGCATTTCGGCGCCGTGGTGGTTGCCGCAGCCTCCAGCGACGCCAAGCTGGAGGTGGCCCGCAACAACGGCGCCGACGTGCTGGTGAACACCACCACCTCCGACTTCGTGGCGGCCGTGCAGGAGCACACCCATGGGCAGGGCGCGGACCTGGTGCTCGAGATGGTGGGCGGAGAGACGTTCCACCGCAACCGAAAGGCCCTGCGTCCCTTCGGGCGCATGGTCGTGTTCGGCGCCGCCAGCGCCGAGCAGGTCCAGGTGGACAACGTGTCCCTGGTGTTCGAGCCCATGGAGCTCATCGGGTACCATTTGGGGCAACTCGCCACCCAGCGCCCGGATCTGTTGATGGCCGGGTTGGCAGAGGTGCAGCAGCTCATCTCCGGCGGCGTCATCCAGCCCGATGAGCCCACGAGCTACCCCCTGGCTGACGGCGCCCGGGCCCTCTCGGACCTGGCGTCCCGGCAGACCACGGGCAAGCTGGTGCTGGTGCCCTGAAAAGAGGGGGCAGACTCCAACACTTGCTGAAGAGCTTCGAAGCGTATGGCACCCCGAGGGGTGCACCCCGAGGGAGCCGTCGCAGTCCCTGCCAACTGCCTACCACTTGCGGCAGTGTTGGCTGGCGTCGATCTCGACGAGCCAGGGCTACGAAGCCTGTGGCACCCAGAGGGGGAGGGGAATACTCTTTCCAAACGGAAAAAAGGGACCCACGGTTGCCCGTAAGTGCCTGAGAAATAATGGAGCTGAGGGGGGTCGAACCCCTGACCTCTAGAGTGCGATTCTAGCGCTCTCCCAACTGAGCTACAGCCCCGTCGGCGACGCAGAATGATGCACGGGCCGCCGGGGGGCGTCAAGGGTTTTTCGGGGGTTTTCGGGGGATTTTGGTCGGATCGGGGGGGCT
>CAYVQE010000132.1:0-16839 GCA_964454005.1 uncultured Myxococcales bacterium | reverse complement strand
CCAGCTCGCGCAGCACCGCGACCGCCTCGTCCAGGGCTCGGTGGCTGCGGCTCGCCAGGGCCGAGGCGCAGACCGCGGTGCCGGCGTGGGTGGCCAGCATGCGCAGCAGCTCGCCATCCAGGTCGTTGACCGACTGCTTCTGGGGCAGGAAGGCCCAGACCACGAACAGGCCCAGCAGGCCGCCGGCCGCCAGCAGGGGCACGCAGGCCACCGGCTCGTCGGCGGGCATCGTGGCCGGCAGGCGCTCGGTCAAGACCACCCGCCGTTCGGCCGCGCTGCGCCCGGCCGTGCCCTGGCCGAGCCGCAGCGGCTCGAGCGCCGCCAGCTCCATGCCGTGAGCCCGCACCGGCTGCAGCTGCTCGCCGTCGACGGCGTACAGGGCGAAGCGTCCCGCCCCCACCTGGTTGAGCAGGATCTGGCAACAGATGTCGACCGCCTGCACCGGATCGAGCGTCGAGTGGAGTTGATCGAGCGCCACCACCAGGTTGGCCAGCCGATCGGCCTCGACCTGCAGCTCGCGGTACTGCTCGGCCATGCTGTCGCTGTCGCGCTCGACGGCCGCCACAACCCGTGTATCGCATTCCTTCTCGAGCGCGCGCATCCGATCGACCAGCTCGCGATAGCCGTCCTCGCCCAGCGACTGCGCGCTCAACGCCCGGTTCTCCTGCTCGAGCTGGGCCACCCGGACGCGCAGCTGCTCGTTGTCCTCGAGCAGCTGCTCGGCGAACTCCACCCCGCGCCGAAACAGCTGGACGAAGTGCTGGCCCTGGCTGGTGTCGTCGCGCTCGTCCATGATCTCACCAGGCGACCTTGGCCCGGCTCACCAGCCGCGCCACGATGCCGGGTCGCGTCCCGTCGGGCCGCTCGAAGGCGCGGCCCGGAAAGAACCAGCCGGCCTGCACGCCCACCACCAGGCGCAGATCGCGCCACAGCGGCTGGGCCCAATCGGCCCCCAGGTCCAGCTCGAAGCCCAGGTCGCGGCCCGCGTCGCTCAGGCCGTAGGGGTTGGTCGGCACCCCGCCATTGCGGAAGGTCTGGTAGGACTGTGAAAACTCCACCGCCGACCAGGCGTACAGAAAAGCGGCCACGATGCTGAGCTGCTCCAGCGGGCGCAGCCGCAGACTGGGGTAGAGATAGACGGCGTTGCTGACCCGGCCGCGCGAGGCCAGCTGGTCGGTGCCCGGCAGCGGCACGGCCACCCGATCCGGATCGGCCGACTCCTGGGCCGCCATGGCGCTCACCCCGCGCAGCACGTGGTCGAACAGCACCAGCCCGACCGCGTAGTCGGGGTCGAAGGAGAAGGCGGTGATGGTCTCGTCGTGCGGGTCCGGATCGCCCGAAGCGTAGCCCAGCTCGATCTCGGGCTGCAGGCCCCACAGATCGAAGCGCCAGCCGGCGCGGGCCACCGCACCGAAGGCCGACAGGTTGAGCCCGTCGAGCTGCTCGGCGGTGATGACGCGATCGGTCTTGCCGGTCAGGTAGATCAGCTCGGCCGCCGCATAGGGCCCGGGCTCGCCCGCGGCCGGGCCCCAGCGGCCGTGCAGATCGAGCGCCACCACATCCAGCCGGGTGCCGGCGTCGTCCTCGGCGAAGCGGCCGGCCACGTACAGGCCCAACCACAGCTGCTCGCCGGGGTAGAACAGGCTCAGGATGGCCTCGCCGCCCAGGTCGCCGTCCCTGAGCGAGGTGTTTTCGTCGCGGTAGACCAAGCCGCCGCCGATGGCGGTCACCAGCCGGCCGGCCCAGCCCTCGGGGAACCAACTGGCCAGCGGCCGGGTGGCCAGCAGCACCCGATCCGACAGGTCGCCATGCTCCTGAAAGCCCAGCCGGCCCGGGGTGGGCCGGCCGTCGTTGGCCAGCACGCCCAGGCCCCAGTGCGAGCCCATCTGGCCGGCCTTGAGCCGGAACCAGGGCGTGCGCCAGCTCAACCACAGCTGGCGCATCTCGGCTTCCTTCAGGTCCCAGCCGCGCAAGGTGGTGCGCGCGTCGGGCCGCAGGCCGGCGGCCACCTGATCGTGCTCGCCGGCCACCTGGCCGTAGAGCAGCTCGAGCTCGGCGCCGAAGGCCAGCGTATCGGACAGCTGCTGGCCGATGCCCGCGGTGAGCCGCTGATCCAGGTACCAGCCCAGCCCCCGGTCGTCGCCGGCCGCGTTCAGCGGGAAGGGCTGCTGGTGGCTGTAGATATAGCGCCAGTAGCCGAAGTAGCGCGTCTCGCCCACCGGCTCGGCCGCGGCCTCGTCCTGTTGCGCCTCATCGGACCCGTCCGGCTCTTGCGCCGCGGCGACCGGGGCGCAGATCAGGGCTGTCATCAGCAACGGCCACAAGGGCGCCACTCTTCGCGAGGTCACCATGCCGCCGAGCCTATTCCGAATGTTCCGACGTCGTCAACTTGAGATCCCTCCGCTGGCATCATCGCGCTCTACCTGGTGGCCGCTCAGGGCGGAGCCGGGATCCAGCCGCAGCTGTCGTCGGCCTGGCAGGGATCGTCGCTCCAGACCGCGCCCCCGGCCTGGAAGAAGCGGCCGATGGCGTTGATGGCGTGCCGGTTCAGGTCGTAGGCCCGGCTGGGATCGGAGGGCATGATGCCGTGGGCGCCGCGGGGGCGCGGGTACAAGAAGCGCACCAGGCCGCGAGCGCCACCGCTGTCGAAGCCCAGCCGCAGCGGCGGCGCCAACCGCGGCGCGCCGAAGCCGTCGCGGCCGCCGGACAGGTCGTCGGGGTCGAGCAGCAGCCGGCGGTCGTCGTTCCACGGCGGGCCGGCGAAGCGCCGCAGCCGGTCGATGCCCTCGAGCACCCAGTGGTCGATCAGCACCCGCTGCGCGGTGGCGCCGTAGCGCGGATCCCGCTCGCCGGCGCGGAAGGGGATCAGCCCGGCCGCGCGCGCGGCGGCCACCCCGGTGGAGATGGGCACGTTCATGTCGCCGGCGGTCAGCAGCAGCGCCAGGCTGGTGGGCGCCGGCCGGCCGTCGCCGGGCAGCGGCTCGAGCAGGTAGTGCGGCGCGTAGTTGACCGGGTCGCCTGGATCCAGCACGGTCTGCGAGATCTGCAGAAAGCGGCGGAACTCCGGCGTCTGGCGGGCGGTGCCGTGGCCCTCGGCCGGCGCCACCAGCGGCGTGCCGGCCGCCAGCTGCAGGCCCTGCCAGGCCACGTCGCGGTCCAGGGTGTCGATCAGCTGCTGCTCGGCCCCGTCGGGCCCGAAAGCGGTCAGCCGCAGCCGGTCGCCGGCGTCGGCCGCCAGACCGACGCGAAAGCGGCCCTGGGCATCCACCAGGGCCTCGTCGTGCTCGCCGGCGTCCAGGTTGTCGACCCGCACCCGGCTGCCCGGCGCCAGCGGCGCCATGGCGCTGACCGGCAGCGAGGCCTCGTGGCGGCCGTCGGCCAGGTAGAAGGCCAGCACCGGCTGGCCGGTCTCGGCGTCGGTGGTGTTGTACAGCAGCGGGCCCATGAAGGGCAGCAGCACCAGCTCGGGCACGCCGGCCTGCAACGAACGCACGGCCACATCGGCCAACCCGCCGCCGGGCGAGATGGGCGCCGCCGCCTCGATGGCCGGCTCCAGTGGCGCGGCCACCGAGCCGACGATGCCGCCCAGCGAGATGCCGAACAGGTAGTAGGGCCCATCCGGGCCCACCAGATCGACCCGGCCGTCGCCGTCGAAGTCGCCGGCCGGGCCGGCGAGCTCGCAGCGCCCGTCTTCGCCGACGTCCTGGCACCAGCTGCGCTCACCGTCGAAGGCGCGCAGCAGCTGCACCAGGCGGATGACGTCCAGCGCGCCCTGGCGCACCGCATCGCGGATGCGAAAGACGTCGTAGCTCCAGAAATTACCGGCCTCGTCGGGGCGGCCGTCGGCGTTGATGTCCACGGTGCGGTTGTCGAGCAGCCGATCGATCATGGCGCCGAAGCCGTAGCCGGCGAACAGCAGCCGGAACAGCTCGTAGTCGTCCGGGTCCAGCACCAGCCCGTGCAAAAAGACGTCGAAGCCCACCGTGGCGATGCCGAACTTGGCCAGGTGGCCGGCGAAGCCCAGCGACTCCATACGCGAGCCGCCGGTGCCGTGGACGTAGATGGCCACCGGGAAGGGCGCCGTGATGCCCAGCTCCGGCCGCTCGCGGGGAACGGTCAGCAAAAAGGGCAGCTCGGCCTCATACACCCGCGCCTCGCCGCGCTCGGCGTCGATGGACCACACATCGTCCAGCCCGGCGGTCAGCTGCGGCACGCTGGCGCGGCCCAGCACCAGGTAGTCGACGTAGGCGTAGGACTCGACCAGGGCGTCGCTGATGGCGTTCTGGCCGAACAGGGCCTCGGCCATCAGCCGCATGGCGCCGGCCAGCTCGGCGGCCGGCACCACAAAGGGGTTGCTCGCGGCGGTATCGGGCTCGTCGTAGGCCGTCTCCAGCTCGACCTCGGGCGGGAAGCGCTCGGCCAGCCAGGCCAGCGGCCCGCGGCCGTACAGGCCCTGGCGCAGCAGATCCAGGTCGCGGGTGACGCTCTGGGTGGTGAAGCTCCAGGCGAAGCTCACTTGCTCGAGGTCCAGCGCCATGCCCTGCTCGCGCCAGTCGGCCAGGATGGCCGGCAGCGGCGCCAGCGCGCCCGTCTGATGCAGGTGGTTGATCCAGGCGAAGGGCGAGCGCACCGGCTGGCCGTCCAGCCCGACCAGGCGATCGGTCAGCACCACCGCGTAGGTGGTGCGCTGGCGCAGCGGCTCCAGCGGGCGCAGGATCAGGGTGTCGGTCTCGGCCTCGTAGAAGGTCATCAGGTCGTCGATCGGATCGCCGCCCGGCGGCCAGACATTGGATCGATCGAGCACGCCGTCGCCGTCGCTGTCCTCGCCGGGGTCGAGCTGGCCGTCGCCGTCTGTGTCCTCGTCCACCGTCTCGAAGACCAGATTGGGCTGGTCGCCCCGCGGATCGTTGGGGAAGTAGCGGTCCGGCCGCTCCAGCGTCAGCGGGTAGGCGCCGTAGCCCACGTCCAGCGGCACCGGCCGGCCGCTGTCCAGCGCCACCAGGTAGACCGCGTCGTCGGCGAAGTCCAGCTCGGCGCCGTGGCGGGCCAGCAGCGCGCCGATGTCGAGCGGGGCGTCGAAGCGCACCGTCAGCGGGGCGAAGGTGGAGAAGCCGTCCAGCCGGTCGATACGCGCGCGCACCCGCTGCTCGAGCCGGGTGGGTCCGATCAGCGACACGTTCAACCGCCGGCCGGTGGGCGAGCGCGGATCGGGCCGGGTGGCCAGGTCGCTGGGAAAGGGGATGTCGGGAAAGGGCCGGGCGTCGAGGTCGAACACGATGCGCGGCCCGTCGCCCGTCGGTGCCGAGGCCAGCCCCTCCGGCCCGGCCGGACCGCAGCCCGCCCAGACGAACGCGACCAGAATGCTCCACCACCCCACGCGCATGACCAAGCTCCCCGGTTGTCACCAGAATGCCTCAACCTACCGACATACCATCCCTTTGTCCAGAGCCGAGGCCGAGGATCAGGCCACGTCGCGCCCCAGCGCGCCACGAAATCTGGCGCGCTGGGGCGTGATCTGCGCGCAACGCCGAGGATCGACAATGGATTAGAAGTCCGCGGGGGAATGCCGCTATAATGGAGGGCATGAGATCATCGACACCCCGATTGGCCACCGCGGTGCTGGCCTTGCTGGTCGCCGGTTGCGAGCTGGGCCCGGAGGCCGGCCTGCGGGCCACGCCGGCCGGCGAGGGCCCGAGCGTGCTGTTCGACCTCGACGCCAAGCCGCTGCCGGAGATCCCCTTCCCCAACGACCTGGCCACCCGCCCCGACCCGAGTGCGGCCACCGGCCGGCGCATCAATGCCTCGCAGGTGGCGCCGACCCGGCTGGAGGAGACGGTGCGGGCCAAGATCGACCAGCTCGACGGCTTCGGCACCATGCAGCCGATCACGGTGCGCTTCGACGCCCCGCTCGACATCGGCGCGCTGCTGGCCCGCCACCGCGAGGGGCTGGACTTCGGCGACGACGCCGTCTACCTGATCGACATCACGCCCGCCAGCCCGGACTTCGGCCGGCCGGTGATGCTCGACGTGGGCCGCGGCAACTACCCGCTGACGCTGAAGCGCAGTGACCGTTACTTCGCCGCCGACCCGCGGGCCCAGGCCACCAACCTGGTGTTCGAGACGGTGGATGAGGACGCGGACGGCGACGGCATGCTCGATCCGGGTGAAGACACGGACGACGACGGGGTGCTCGATAAGCCCAATGTCTGGCCGCCGGGCAGCGACCCGCTCGACGGGCTGATGACCTTCTACGAGGCCGAGACCGACACCCTGATCCTGCGCCCGCTGGAGCCGCTGCGCCAGCGCACCACCTACGCGGTGGTGCTGACCGATCGCCTGGTCGGGCTGGACGGCCAGCCGGTGCGCTCGCCCTTCGCCTGGGTCCACCACCTGGATCAGACCGTCGCTCTCGAGACCCTGCGGGCAGTGTTCGCCGGCTGGCGCGAGCAGGGCATGGCGCTGGACGTGGACCAGCTGGCCTTCGCCTGGAGCTTCACCACCCAGTCGGTGACCGCCGACCTGGTGGCCATCCGCGAGGGCTACAACGGGGTGGGGCCGCTGGCCTGGCTGGCCGCGGCCTACCCGCCGGCGGTCGAGCCGCTGCGGGCCAAGTCGGACGGGGCCGCCGGGCCGGTCTACCTGATCGAGACCGAGAAGCTGCTCAACGTGTTCAAGATGGTGGGCCCGGCCCTGCTGGGCGACAACATGCAGATGGCCGAGCCCATCCTGTCCTCGTTCGACCACGTGGCCTACTTCGCCCAGGGGGCCTTCGACAGCGCCGACTTCCTCCGGACCGGTGCCGACGGGCTGGGCCCCAGCAACATGCAGCTGGAGAACCTGTGGCCGGACCTGGGCGCCGGCCGGGTGGACCATCAGCCCCAGCGGCTGCGCTTCGTGCTGGCCGTGCCGCGCACCACCGCTCAGCACCAGCCGCCCTTCCCGGTGGTGGTCTACTGCCACAGCTACAGCTCGCTGCGGGCCGAGGCGCTGGGCTTCGCCGGCTACATGGCCGCCAAGGGCATGGCCACGGTGGGCATCGACGCCTGGGGCCACGGGCTGCCGACCGACGACGAGCTGGCCGACATCATCCTGACCACGGCCGAGGCCTTCGAGTTCGGCCCCTTCGGCGAGCAGCTGCTGGCCGGCCGGGCCCGCGACGTGGACGGCGACGGGGTGCTGGACTCGGGCGCCGACTACTGGACGGCCTACGCCTTCCACACCCGCGACGTGGTGCGCCAGAGCGTGGCCGATCACTTCCAACTGGTGCGCGTGCTGCGCGGCTTCGACGGCCAGCGCAGCTGGCCGCTGGACCAGGACGGCGACGGCGAAGACGACCTGGCCGGCGACTTCGACGGCGACGGGGTGGTCGACGTGGGCGGGCCCGAGGCCGACTACTTCGCCTGGGGCCAGAGCGGCGGCGGCATCCACTCGGCCGTGCTGGGCCCGCTGGAACCGCGCATCCTGGCCGCCGCGCCCACCGCCGGCGGCGGCGGCATGGCCGACGTGGGCCTGCGCACCATGCTGGGCAACGTGCGCACCGCGGTCATGCTGCGCACCATGGGCCCGCTGGTGGTCGGCCTGCCCGACGGCGACGGCGCTATGCGCGTCGAGCTGCACGTGCCCCTGGGCACCCGGGTGCGCCAGCTGACCATAGGCCGGGTGTCCGGTGCGGCGCCCGGCGATGCGGTGCAGGTGACCAACCTGGACAAGGACGAGCAGCATCGGGTGCACGTGCGGCCCGGGCCCGCGTTCCGGGCCTCGGTGGAGGCCGACCGCGGCGACCGGCTGGCGGTGGCGGTGATCGACAGCGACGGCGGGCTGCTGGCCCGGTTGGAGACCTTCGGCCAGGACGGCTTCTACACTCTGGCCGACGAGCCCGACCACCGGGCCGGCGACCCGCTGGCCACGCCGGCCGAGGGCTACGGCATCGCGCGCTGCACACCCGACCTGCGGCGCATGGTCAGCCTGTTCCAGATGATCCTGGAGCCGGCCGACCCGGCCAACTACGCCGCCCACTACTTCCGCGACCCGCTGCCCATCCGGCCCGAGGGGCCCACCGTGACCAACATGCTGGAGCTGGCCTGCCTGGGCGACCAGGACGTGCCCATCCAGACCCAGGCCACCATGGGCCGGGCGGCCGGGGTCATCCCGCATCGCCAGGTGGATCCGCGCTACGGCATCAGCGCCAACGACTGGTTGATCCAGAACCACGTCTACGAGGGCCTGGCCTACATCGGCCGCTTCCCGGGCTCGGACGCGGTGTTCGACCCGGACGATCTGGACCAGGGCCAGGACGGCTACGACGCACCCCAGCCCGCGCCGGGCGACGAGCTGCGCTCCACCGTGACCACTCCCACCGGGGTATCGGGCATCCGCTTCGCCTACCTGCGCCCCGGCGGCCAGCACGGCATCTTCCCCACCGGCCGCGAGTCGGGCTTCGAGCCCTTCGCCTACTTCGTCAGCCTGGTGGCGCGCTTCTTCGCCAGCCGCGGCACCGAGATCCTGGACGACCTGTGCCTGCAGCACGGCACCTGCCCCCCGCTCTGAACCCGAATCGATCGCAGCATTGCTTCATCCTGAAGTTCCCATTGGAACTTCGGCTCAGCGGCGCCGGCGGATGTGGCGGATGAGGGCGTTGGTGGAGCCGTCGTGCTCGAGCGCGGGCTCGTCGGCCGCGGTCAGCTCGTCCAGCACGGTGCCGGCCAGCGCCTTGCCCAGCTCCACGCCCCACTGGTCGAAGCTGTAGACGTTCCACAGCACGCCCTGGCAGAAGATCTTGTGCTCGTAGGCGGCGATCAGCGCGCCCAGGGCGTGGGGCGTCAGTGCATCGGCCAGCAGGGTGTTGCTGGGCCGGTTGCCGGGGAAGGTCTTGTAGGGCACCAGGGCCGGTTCCACCCCGGCGGCCGCCACCTCCTCGGAGGTACGGCCGAAGGCCAGCGCCTCGGTCTGGGCGATCAGGTTGGCCAGCAGCTTGGGGTGGTGGTCGGCCAGGGCGTGGCGCGGCCGGACGAAGCCGATGAAGTCGGCCGGCACCAGCCGGGTACCCTGGTGCAGCAGCTGGAAGAAGGCGTGCTGGCCGTTGGTGCCCGGCTCGCCCCACAACACCGGCCCGGTGGGGTAGTCCACCGGCCGGCCGGCGCGGTCGACGCCCTTGCCGTTGGACTCCATGTCGGCCTGCTGCAGGTAGGCCGGCAGCCGCTGCAAGTACTGGTCGTAGGGCAGCACGGCGTGGCTGGCGGCGCCCAGGAAATCTGTGTACCACACGCCCAGCAGCGCCAGGGTGACCGGCAGGTTGGCCTCCAGCGGGGCGGTGGCGAAGTGGCGATCCATGTCGTGGCAGCCCTGCAGCATGGCCTCGAAATGCGCCGGGCCGATGGCCACCATCAGCGCCAGGCCGATGGCCGAGCACAGCGAGTAGCGCCCGCCGACCCAGTCCCAAAAGCGGAACATGTTGCGCTCGGCGTCGATGCCGAACTCGGCCACCCGCTCGGCGGCGGTGGACACGGCCACGAAGTGGCGCGCCACCGCGGCCGCGTCACCGCCCAGCCCGTCGACCAGCCAGCGCCGCGCCGAACGGGCGTTGGTCAGCGTCTCCTGGGTGGAGAAGGTCTTGGAAGCGACGATGAACAGGGTCTCGGCCGGGTCCAGATCGCGGACGGCCTCGACCAGGTGGCTGGCGTCGACGTTGGACACGAAGCGCAGCCGCAGCCCGCGCTCGGCGAAATCGGCCAGCGCCGCGGTGGCCATGGCCGGGCCCAGGTCCGAGCCGCCGATGCCGATGTTGATCACGTTGCGCACCGGCTTGCCGGTATGGCCCGTCCAGCGCCCGGCGCGCACCTGCTCGGCGAACTCTCCCATCCGGGCCAGCTCGGCGCGCACCTCGGGCATCACGTCGCGGCCGTCGACCACCACCGGCTGCTGCGAGCGATTGCGCAGCGCCACGTGCAGCACGGCCCGGTCCTCGGTGCGGTTGATGCGCTCGCCGGCGAACATGGCGTCGCGCTCGGCCTCGAGGTCGCAGGCTCGCGCCAGCGCCCACAGCCGCTGGCGGGTCTCGTCGTCGATCCGGTTTTTGGCGTAGTCCAGCAGCCAGCCGGCCGCCTCGACGCGGTAGCGCTCGGCGCGATCGGGCGCCGCTGCGAACAGATCGCGCAGGTGGCGCCCGCCCAACTCGGCGGCGTGGGCGGCCAGGGCCTTCCACTCGGGCAGCTCGGATCGCATGCTCGACCCCCCGGCTCGGTGGTTCAGCGCCGCTGGCCGGCCGGCCACGCCGTGGCCACCACCTCGGCGAAGTGTTGGTTGACGTAGGTCCTGAAGCCCCTGGGATCCAGGCGCAGCTCCTCGGTCACGTCGCGCAGGCAGCGCTCGAAGCCGCGCCGGCTGGTGCGCATGCGCAGCGCGATGCGCAGCAGCCCGGCCTGGTACATCCGTTCGTCGGTAATGGTCTTCTGCAAAGCCGCTCTCCTCAGTTGCGCATTACCACACCATGCCACTATGGCAGCCTGCGAACCATACACTACCATACATGCAGGATCAACTATTCCCCAAGATCCCGCTGCCACCGCTGCCTGGCTCCTACCCTGGGGCCTTGCCAACAGAAATAAACCATGCTAATTTCTATTGGCGATCGCATTTAGCAAGGTTATTGTCGACTGAGAAAAGGGTCCGATCATGTTGGATGCCTACCTGACACGGCTGATCCGCTCCGACAACCCCTGGATCGCAGGCGACTCCGTCCAGGCCTGGTACCGCCAGCACCTGCCGCAGCCCTACATCGAGCGCCGTGCCCGCCTCGAGCCCGACCACCGGGCCTGCCTGGTGGTGGGCCCGCGCCAAGCAGGAAAATCGACCCTGATCTGGAAACACCTGGCGGACAGCGAGGCGCCCTGTCTGTTTCTCAACTGCGAGGAGCCCGCTGTGCAGCAATGGCTCGACTCGCCGGCCACTTTCCTGGCGGATCTGGCGCAGCTGGTCGAGGGCCCGCCTGTGCCCCTCTTGTTCGAGGAAATCCAGCACCTCGACAATGCCGGGCTGCTGCTCAAGGGCATCGTCGACCGCCGCCATCCGGCGGCGGTGTTCGCCACCGGCAGCGCCGCGTTCGATCTGGGCGACCGCGTCCGCGAATCGCTGGCCGGTCGGGCGGTCCGCCAGCTGTTGCTGCCCTTTTCCCTGGCCGAGGTCTCAGCCGAGGTGCGCGGCCCGGCAGCGCTGGTCGCGGATGAGACCCGCAAGCTGTTCGGACGCATGCTGCGCTTCGGCGGCTACCCCACCGTGCACACGGCAGCCGATCCGGAGCGCGAGCTGGCCATCCTGGTCGAATCGTTCATCGTCCGCGACGCCTCCGACCGATCGAAAATCCGTCTTCCGGCCGCCTTCCGCAAGGTGCTGGAGCTGGCCGCCAGCCAGATCGGCAACCTGTGCAAGTTCTCGGCCTGGGCCGAGGTGGCGAGCGTGAGCAAGGACACCGTGGCCGGATACATCTCCCTGATGGAGGAGTCCCACGTGGTGCGGCTGGTGCGTCCCTTTGTCGGCGGCAAGCGGGCCGAGCTGACCGCGACACCCAAGATCTACTTCGTGGACAACGGCGTGCGCAATTTGCTGTTCGGCGGCTTCGCCGACCCGGCCGACCGCGCCGATGGCGGTGCCCTGGTCGAGAATTTCGCCTTGGGCGAAATCCTCAAGAGCACCAACCCGCTGCTGGATACGGTGCGCTTCTGGCGCACCAAGGCCGGCGCCGAGGTGGATTTCGTCGTCGAGCACCAGGGCCGGCGCCTGGCTTGCGAGGTCAAGGCCGGCCGGACCAGACCCCGGCTGGCCCGCCCGGCCAGGAGCTTCATCGACGCCTACGCCCCCGAACGCTTTGTTCAGGTCGGCGATGGCCGCCACCCGGACCAGCAACTCGGTGAGACCCGGGTGCGCTTCATCCCCGTGCAAGACCTGGCCGCCGAGGTGACCGACTTCGTCTCCAGCTAGCGGGCGAGCCTGGCGATACCAACCCTGTCTTGCTCATCCCTTCCCCGTTCCGAGGGTCTCGAAAAACGGGCTGCGTTGATCCATCCGTAGAGGGGAAGACTGGCATTCCAGCGGGTCATCGCCGGTGGAAGCAGAAACGCTCGTCGGGAAGGGGGGTTCAGAACAGCAGCTGGGTCTGCAGGATGCCGACGAAGCCGAAGTCGCCGTCGGCCACCCGGGACGCGCCGGCCTGCAGCTTGAGCGAGGTCGAATGCCCCAGCCACCACCAGTTCAGCCCGCCGTAGACCGCCAGGTAGTCGCCCTCGTCGCCGTCGGCCTTGGTGGCCTCGAACCAGTCGACCGACAGCAGGGCCTCGTAGGCGTCGTAACGAAAGCCGAGCTCGCTCATCAGGCCGTAGCCGGTGTACTCACCGCCGGCCTCGATGCCGTAGAAGGAGCGCGAGGGCGGGTCGGCCAGCGAGCTGCGGCGGTCGCCGTGGTCGTAGTAGTAGAAGTTGACCTGCCCGGTCAGGCTCATCGACTTGTCCTCGTTCAGCGGCAGGTCGACGAAGGCGTCGGCGGCCACGGCGAAATAGTCGCTGCGGCTCTCGACGAAGTCGTCGGCGGCCGGGTCGGTCACGCCCACGTTGCGGTGCACGTTGAGATCCTTCTGCCAGTCGAACGAGGCGCCCAGCGAGGCGATCTCGCGCGTCGACACCACGCCGTCAGCGGTCTTTTTGAGGTAGATGCCGTCCCAGAAGAAGCCGCCGGTGCCCGGGCCGCTCTCGCTGTCGAACAGGTTGACAGTCAGCCGGCCGGTCACCCGCGGGAAGTCGTGCGGATTGCGCGGGTCGGCCGGGCCGCCGTGGACGCCGTTGAGGATGGCCAGCCGGTACTCGAGCATGTCCGACAAAAACAGCCCGCGCAGCATCACACCGTAGTCGCGCCAGACCTTGTTGCTGCCGCGCGGGTACTTGATCAGCGCGGCGTGGTAGTCCAGCGAGTGCAGCGTCACCGCGCCCTGCATGCCGTGGTGGCTGAAGGGCGCCAGCAGCATGCCGACGTCGATCTGCAGCGCCGGGTCCAGGTTGAACTCCACCCAGGCGTCCTGGATGAAGGTGTTCATGCTGAAGTCGCCCTGCTTGCCGAAATTGGGGTTGTCGGTCTCGACGAAGAAGCGCACCTTGTCGTTGAGCTGGCCGAACAGCAGGATGCGCATGCGGCGCAGGTAGAAGTCGGTGTCCAGGCTCTCGCCGTCCGGCGCGCCCTCGTCGGTGAAGACCGCCCAGCCCTGCAGCAGCAACGCGATCTTGAGGTGGGTCTCGTCGTCGCCGATCTTAAGCCCGGCGGCGCGCGACGCGCCCGGCGCGGACAGGGTGAGCAGCAGGGCCAGCAGCGGCAGGCCGCATATCCAGGATCGGGGCGCAGCCATCGGAGTTCTCCTTGTCGCAGGCGGTTGTCTTGCCAGAAGCTCCCCCGGGAGGGAGTTCCGGACCAGCCGAGGGGCGACCGGAGACCGGCTCCGGCCGCGACCGGGACGCAAGATAAACAAATTGACGTGAAGGTCAACCCCTTTGTCGGCGGGCGAAGCGGCACCCCGGCCGCGCGCTCAGTCCTCGGCCGGCGCCAGCCGCTGGCGCAGCAGCGACGACCACAGGCCGTACGCGGCATTGAGTTCGTCGGGTGCTGCGTCGCTGAGCTGCCAGCCGTGCTCGGCTCCCAACTCGGCCAGGCCGAGACCGCGGTCGAAGGCGCTGAGCCCCCAGTAGCGGTCACCGTCGGCGTTCTGGCTGCAGCGCCAGTACCAGGGCATGAAGCCGGCGGCCAGGCTGCGTGAGTCCGGGCCGAAGCTGGGCAGCAGCTCCCAGGTGGGACACTCCAGCGGCGTCTGCTCGCTACAGCAGACCGCGCCCTGCGAGGTGTAGCGGCAGCAGACCTGGATGTCGCCGACCGCGCAGTCGGCGCTCTGATCCGGGTAGCAGAACGGGGTGCGGTCGAGGCTCCAGCGCTCGACCCGGCCCGTGTCCAGATCGGTCAGCAGCACGTCGAGCATTATGAAGCTGGCGTCGCTCAGAAATCCGGAGCAGGCCACCCAGCGCCCGTCGGCCGAGATGACCGGCCGGCCGGCGAAGCTGCCGGCCACCGGATCGGCGGCCGGCTCGACCCGGCCCGAGGCCAGCTCCAGCCGGTAGAGGGTGGTCACCGGCATGGAGTCCAGAAACGGCGTCAGCATATCCATGCCCAGCCGGTCGGAGATGAAGATCACCGAGCGGCCGTCCGGGTGGAAGGCGCCGGGTCCATTCTGCAAGCCGCCCCCGGCGTCCGCGGCCAGCCGCTCGGCCGGGATCTGCCCGTCCAGCGCCACCCGGTACAGGCTGTGGCACGGCAGCGGATCACCCATCGGATCCTCGGGATTTTCGACGTACTCGAGCCGGGTGACCAGGGCGCTGGCGGCGATGGGGCTCACGTCGGGATAGCCCATGAACACCCCGGGCTGGTCCGACCAGTCGATCAGGGTGCGCGCCGGCGGCACCGCGGCGGCGCTCTGCGGCACCTGCTGTACGACCAAGCGGCTGCGCTGCTCGACCCAGACCAGGGTGCGGCCGTCGCGCGAAAAACGCGGCTCGCCGATGGCGATGCGCCAGTCGGGCTCGTCCCAGTCCTCGTCCCACGCCGGCTGGACCACCTCGGCCAGCACCACCTCCCAGTCCGGCTCAGCCGCAGCATCCGCTCCGGCCAGCGGCCGCAGCACCAGGCGGCGCCGGCTCCAGCCCGGGCCCTCGTCCGGTGCTGGCTGCTCGCGCAGCAGGGCCAGCAGCCGGCCGCTGGGGTCGACGGCGAAGGAGCGGTGGTAGGGGTCGAAGGGCGTGGCCCCGGCGGTCGGCGCGCTCAGCGGCAGCACGTCGTCGTCCAGCACCCGGATCGCATCGGCCGTCTCGGCCCCGGTCTCCAGGCTGCACAGGCCAATGGTCTCCTCCAGCGGGCAGGTGAACACCCACTCCAGCGCATCGACCTCGCGGGCGCATACGGCCCTGGCCAACCGGCCGCTGCCGCCGCCTGGCCCGATCACCTCCAGCTCGGAGCAGCCGGGCCGCTGCAGCGCCGGCAGCCGGGCCACCAGCCGTCCCGGGCCCAGCAGCCGCACCCGATCCGCCGGCCGGCCGTCCAGCCGCACCGCGAAGTCGGCGTTGGCCCGCGGCTCGGATCCCGCGGTCCAGTCGATGCGCGGCTGGAAGCGGCCCTCGATCAGGGCGTAGTGGCGCTGGCCCACGCCCACCAACGCCGGGTGCACCGCCTCGATGACCGGCGCCAGCCCGGGCGCCTGCTCGCAGCCGGCGCCGCCGAGCGCGCCGGCGCCGACCAGCGCGGCCAGCAGCCAGCAGCGTTCGATTCCCGCGATCCGCTTCCGCCCGGACTCCACGGTTCACAGCTCCAATCCACAGCCCAGCACCAGGCTCGGCCCGCCCAGCCGGGTGGGGATCGAAAAACGCCTCCGCTCAGGCTCCATGGCTCACAGCTCCAATCTATAGCCCAGCACCAGGCTCAGCCCGCCCAGCCGGCCGGCGAAACCGCCGGCGCTGCTGGCGTCGAGCTCCAGGTGCTGATAGCGCACCTGCAGCAGCAGCGGGCCCGGCTCCAGGCGCAGCTCCAGCCCGGCGCCCACCCAGGCCGTCCAGCTCAGCCGGCGGAAGGTCTGTGCCGCGAAGCCCTCGGGCTGCAGCCGCTGCCAGACCACGGCCAGCCCGGCGCCGCCGGCCACGGTGGGGGTGAACAGGGCCCGCGGCAGCACCCGCAGCAGCACGCCCAGCTGGCTCGCCCACACCAGCAGCCCGCCGCCGACCGCCCGACCGGCGGTCGGCGCCGCCAGCCGGCCGGCGTCGGTCCAGCCCCAGACCCCGCTGCGCAGCTGCAGGCCCAGCCGGGCCTGCCACAGCGGCAGCCACAGGCTGGCGGCCAGCTCGAGCTGGGGCGCGTGGAAGCCGGCCAGGTTGCTGGCCAGCCCGGCCTTGAGCCCCAAACCCCACCAGCGATGCGCCCGCCGGGAGCTGACCACCTCGTGCCGGGCGCTTTCGCGCAGCGCGATCTGCAGCTTGCTGCTGCGGTCGAAGGCCACGTCGACGAAGCGCTCCACGTCGCGGTAACCCGGCCGCTGCAGCTTGACGGCGTGGCGGCCGGGCACCAGGCGCAGCGGTTCGGCCAGCGGGGTGCGGCCCACCTGGTCGCCGTCGACCAGCACAGCCACCCCGGCCGGCGTCACGTCCAGCTCCAGCCGGCCCAGGTAGCGATCGGGGCGCAGGGCGCGGGTGGCCACCTGGCGCATGACCTCGATCAGGCTGTCGTCGCCGCCCTCCCAGGTCTGGGCCAGCCGGCCGACCTCGCGCCCGCTGTCGGCCGCCACCAGCTTCAGATCCAGCGAGTAGGTGGCGCCCAGCTGACCCAACACCCCGGACAGCACCCGCCGGGCGCCGCTGGCCCGGCCCAACGCGGCCAGGCAATCGCTGGCCCCGCCGCAGGTGCCCAGCTCGGGCCGCTCGTCCAGCGCCGCCGCCAGCCGCTCGGCGGCCACCGGGGTCACGCCGTCCAGCCGCTCGATCTCCTTGTGCAAAAGCTGCTGCACCCGCCGCGCCAGCTCCGGCTCCACCCCCAGCTGCTTGAGCCGCCACAACAGCACCCGCTCCGCCTCGGCCCCGTCCCCGGCCTCTGCCCCAGCCTCGGTCTCAGCCCCAGCCGCCCCCGCCCCGGCCCCCGGCCACGAGACGATCGCCAGCAGCCACACCAGCGCCGCCCACCGCCGCCCGCCCGCCAATCCACCGCGCCGCGCTGCGCGCACGACGCGCGCTGGCTCGCACGTCCGGGACGGGTTCCGCCGGGGCCGCGCTGCGCGCG
>CAYVQE010000131.1:0-16878 GCA_964454005.1 uncultured Myxococcales bacterium | reverse complement strand
GCACCTGCGTCATCTTCATCAACCAGATCCGGATGAAGATCGGCGTCATGTTCGGCAACCCCGAGACCACCACCGGCGGCAACGCGCTGAAGTTCTACTCCAGCGTGCGCATGGACATCCGCCGCATCGGGGCCATCAAGAAGGGCAACGATGTGATGGGCAACCGCACCCGGGTCAAGGTGGTCAAGAACAAGCTGGCCCCGCCCTTCCGCCAGTGCGAGTTCGACATCCTGTTCGACGAGGGCATCAGCCGGCTGGGCGACCTGCTCGACCTGGCGGTAGAGGCCGAGATCGTGGAAAAGAGCGGCTCCTGGTACTCCTACGGCGACGAACGCATCGGCCAGGGCCGCGAGAACGCCCGCGACTTTTTGGCCGAGCACATCGACATCGCCCGCAACATCGAGATCGCCGTGCGCGAGCAACACGGCCTGCCGCCCATGGCCCCCATCGCCGAAGACGTCGCCGCCCAGAGCGACGACACAGCCCAGGACAGCAAAGACACCAAAGACGCCAAGGACACCCAGGAAGCCAAAGAGACCAAGGGCGGCAACGGCAAGGATCCCAAGGCCCGCGCCCAACCCGCCCCCGACAACAAGCCCAAACCCAACAAGTCCGCCCGCAACTAGCCGCGCAGCGGCTCCAACGCCGTCGCTTCCCACTTATCCGCTTGGCGGTTGGCCTCCTCGATCGACCGGTGTCGGTAGACCCCGGGCGGAAAGCGCTGTGGCGCGAGCCGAGCCGCCAGCCGCCAGACGGCTGCGATCCGGCGGGCGAGGCGCGGGTCTCCCGGCTCGAGCCAGCATTCCGCCTCGGCCTGTTCGAGCGAGCTGAGCTTCTTGACCGGCATCAGTCCTCTCCCGTGTCCTCGATCGAGGGGCCGAAACGATTCAGCAGGCGCTCGGCATCGGCTCGGTCCCGCATGCGAACCGTATCCTTCGCCATCCGATAGAGCATCCGCGGGGTGGCGACCCGAGCACGGACGTCGCCTATCTCGATCGCCTCGGTCTCGATGTCCTCGTAGCCGAAAGACTCGCCCAGCCGGGTCAAGATGTCGATGTGGAACTCACCTTCGGGTGGAATATACTGAATTGCCGGATAAAACCCGGCGAGGTCCTCGGCCCGGATTTCATCGATGGCGGGATCGTCGAAAAGCGATCGCAGTGCCGCCTTCAACTGCTCGATGTTGTCCTCATCCCCGGCCACGAAGAGATCCATGTCCACCGTGGCCCGAGCCAGCCCCTGGAAGTTGATGGCCACTCCTCCCACCAAGGCGTACCGCACCCCGTAGTCCTCAAGAGCGCGGAGTATCTCGATTGTGGTGTCGAACTCCATCGGAACCGATTCGCCTTTCCGCTATCTGTGGTGCCGAGGGAGCGCCTTGAGCGCCACCGTCGGATCGACGGTATCATGCCCCCTGTCCGCAGCAAAGCGCAGCCGCAGGGCCTGGTCGCCGGGTCTCCTGGTGCGGACGGAGGGTGCGGCGGAGTGACACCATCGGTCGCCATTGCTACAATCGGATCGATCCGCGGGTTCCTCGTTGCGGGAGGTGACGGCGCATGGGTTTTCGATGTGGGTGGGCGTTTGTGGGCTGGGCCGGGCTGGCCGGGCTGGTGTTGCTGGGCGGGCCGGGGGGCTGTGGCGGTGGGGGTGGCTCTGAGATCGATCGCGGGTTGTGTCCCGACGGGGCGGCCGCCGATCTGGAGCTGTGCCTGTCGTTCGGCAGCCTGGAGCAGGGCTTGGCCGAGTCCGAGGTGGGCGGCTTCTCGCTGGATCTCGGCGGCGCGGCCGAGTTCGGCAGCGGGCGCAGCGGGCCCGGGCTGGTGTTCGACGGGCAGGACGACGCGGTGGCGCTGCCGGAATTCGACTTCGACGGCCAGCAGCTGACCGTGGAAGCCTGGGTGCGCCCGGCGGCCGAGCAGCCCGAGTGGGCCACCGTGGTCGACTACTGGTATGACAGCCAGGGCTTCTGGCTGGGCGGCAGCACCGCGCCCGGCGGCTGGGAGTTCTGGAGCGGGCTGGACACCACCGGCGACAGCGACGCGCTGGTGGTCGACGGCTGGCAGCACCTGGCCGGGGTGCTCGACGGCGACGCCGGCGAACTGGTGTTCTACATCAACGGGGTGGAGATGGATCGGCGCTCGGGCGCCGCCCCCTTCGCCGCCCCGCCGTCGCTGCCGCTGTCCATCGGCGCCAAGGGCGATCGCTCCGACTTCTTCCAGGGCACCATCGACGAGGTCATGGTGTGGAGCGCGGTGCGCACCCCGGCCCAGATCTGCACCGACGGCGGCGGGCAGTGGGACGGCGACCGCTGCAGCTACGACCAGCCGGTGGGCGAGCCGCCCGGGCCCTGCGAAGGCGTGACCTGCTCGGGCCACGGCCGCTGCCGCATCGTCGACGGCCAGGCCGCCTGCATCTGCGATGCCGGCTACCACGCCGAGGGTCTGGACTGCGTCGAGGATGTCGATGCCTGCGCCGGCATCGCGGCCGACATCGACGGGTGGGTCGACTGGTACCTGCCTCAGCTCGAAGCCGGGCTGGAGGCCGAGATGCAGGCCTTCGTCGACGACTGGGAGCCGGACAACGCGGCCTGGAACCCCGAGGCCGAGGCCTGGACCGCGGCGGCCATTTTGGGCCTGCTGCACAACGCCGAGGAGGTCTACTGCCTGGGCGCGCTCAAGGCGGTCCAGCTGGATCCCGAAAACCCGGTGGCCCTGGCCAACGCCGCCACTTGCATGCTGGAGCTGGGTTGGGGCACCGACGCGCGCAAGTTCCTCGATTGCTCGCTGGTCATCGCCCCGGACAACGCCGCCACCATGGCCGGCCAAGCTTACCACGAGTACCACTACAACGGTGACGTCGAAGCCGCGCTGGCCAAGTACGAGCAGGCAGCCGCCGCCGACCCGGCCAACCCGGCCTGGTCCTACCAGGCCGTCCAGCTGGCCATCGAACTCGACGATCCGCAGCGGGCCGCCCCGCTGCTGGCCAACCTGCCCGGCCCGGCCCAGGGCGCCCCCAACGGCTGGCGCGGCAGCCTGCCGCCCGACGAGCCCGGCCAGGAAGGCGGCTACTGCTGCCCCTGCGACCCGCCGACCATGTACGACAGCCTGTCGGAGTGCACCGGCAGCTGCTCGGCCAGCCTGGCCTGCTTCATCGGCATCTGCGCCTTCACCGGCGAGTGCCAGGCCCAGCAGCTGCCCTTCGCCTTCCAGCTCAAGGTCTGCATTCCCCCGTCCGGGGTGCAGGTCTGCTTCACCTTCGACACCAACGGCAACTTCGGCGTCCAGGTCGGCGCCTCGGTCTGCAACGGCTTTTTGGGCGCCGGGGTCGGCTTCACCTACAACCCCTGGAACGAACAGGTCAACGTGGTGCTCGACGTCGGCACCAACAACCTGCCCATCAACTCAGGCGTCACCTTCAGCTACGACCCGGTCAGCGGCCAGGCCACCGCCTCGGCCGGCGTCGGCGACAGCACCGGCATCTTCTCCGGCCAGGTCACCGAGACGGTCAACTGAGCCCGGGCGTCACCAATCGCCGGGGTCGAGCAGGTCGGCGACGGCCTCGGGGGTGAAGCCGCGGCCCAGCAGGAAGCGCCGGGCGCTGGCGCGCCTCTTGGGGTCGCTGTCGGGCGCGAGGATGTCGGGGCCGAAGCGCTTGACGACCTCACGGCGCATGATGGCCTCGGGATCGGTGTCGGCATCGGCGTAGGCCTCGGCTATGGCGGCGTCGACCTGCTCGCGCTCGACGCCGCGGCGGGCCAGGTCGGCGGCCAGCTTGCGCGGACCCCAGCCTTTGCGGCGCAGCATGGCGCGGGCCCGGTCGCGGGCGAAGCGGGCGTCGTCGAGCAGGCCGGACGCGCCCAGCCGTTCGAGCAAGGCGTCGATGGCCGCGGCCGGGTGGCCCTTGGCCAGCAGGCGACCGCGCAGTTCGAAGCGCGAGCGGCCGCGCACCTCGAGCAGGCGCAGGGCCTGTTCGCGGATGCGCTCGCGCAGGGCCGGGTCGTCGGGGTCGGCGCACAGCGCGCCGGCGCCCTTGCTGCCGGAGTCTTCGAGGCGGGAGCGGGTCATGGGCGCGACAGGGGGTAGCGTAGCGCTGGGGCCGGAACGCGAAGGGCTCCGCTCAGAAGCGGTCGATGGGCATATCGCCGCCGGCGCCGCCGCTCTCGGTGCCCGGGGGGGTCTCCTGGCCGCCGCCGCTGGACTCGAACTGATCCCACTGGCCGTCCGAGGTGCCCGAGATGCCCGAGACGCGCAGAGCGAAGTCGTCCGGGTTGGTGCAGGCCCGCAGGGCCTCGTCGTAGGTGATCAGGTTCTGCTTCAACAGGGCCATCAGCGACTGGTCGAAGCTCTGCATGCCGTAGGTGATGTGGCCCTGGGCGATGGCGTCGGGCACCTCCTTGGTGCGGTCCTTGTCCTCGACCAGCTCGCGCATGCGCGCGGTGCTGATCAGGACCTCCAGCGCGGCCACCCGGCCCCGGCCGTCGGCCCGCGGCAGCAGGCGCTGGCTGATGATGGACCGCAGCACCGAGCCGAGCTGCATCCGGATCTGCTTCTGCTGGTAGGGCGGGAACACGGCGATAATGCGGTTGATGGTCTCGGCCGCATCCAGGGTGTGCAGGGTGCTCATCACCAGGTGGCCGGTCTCGGCCGCCATCAGCGCCGTCTCCACCGTCTCCAGATCGCGCATCTCGCCGACCAGGATGACGTCCGGGTCCTGGCGCAGGGCGCTCTTGAGCGCCTGCGGGAAGCTCATGGTGTCGACGCCCACCTCGCGCTGGTTGATAATGGAGCGCTTGTCGCGGATCAAAAACTCGATCGGATCCTCGATGGTCATCACGTGGCAGGTGCGGTGGGTGTTGATGTGATCGACCATGGCGGCCAGCGAGGTGGACTTGCCCGAGCCGGTGGTGCCGGTGACCAGGATCAGGCCGCGCTCCTCGAGCGCGATCTTCTCCAGCACCTTGGGCAGCAACAGCTGCTCGATGGTGTTGATCTTGAACGGGATGACCCGAAAGACGATGCCGATGGTGCCGCGCTGCTGGAACACGTTGACGCGGAAGCGGCCCAGCCCGGGCACGCCGTAAGCCAGGTCGAGCTCGTTGAACTCCTTGAAGCGCTCCTTCTGGTAGTTGTTCATGATGCCGAAGGCCATGCGGCTGATCTCCTCGGGCGGCAGCCGGCGGGCGTCCTTGAGCGGGATCAGCTTGCCGTCGACCCGGAACATCGGCGGCAATCCCGCCTTGAGGTGGATGTCCGAGGCACCGCCCTTCATGGCCACCTTGAGGATGTCGTTCAGCTCCATGGCTCGCCTCCTGGCTGGTCGGATGGCTCGAAGGTAGCACACCGCCCCGACAGCGGGCAACCGAGGTCCGGCAGATGGAGCGGGTCGGCCACGAGCCACTCAGCGGATGGTGTCGAAGCTGATCTGCACCGCGACGGGCAGGGGGTTGCCGGCCCGGTCGGTGATGCCGCGGTTGAGCCAGAGTCGATAATGCGCGCCGGGCAGCAGTGCTCGCTCGGGCAGCAGGTCGACGCGGCCACGGCCGTCGGGCTCGATCGCCGTGCGAAAGCGGCACTGCTGGTGATAGGCGCCGCTGCTCAGGCCGAGGTTGCCCTGCACTGCAGTCGCCGGATCCAGCGGCTCGCTGAACCAGACGCGCGGTGTCACCCCCAGCGGCACGTGACGCCAGCCGGCGGCCGGAACGCTGTCGACCACCTGCGGCGGGGTGGTGTCGCCGGGCGGGTAGAGCCCGGCGCCGGCCTGACCGCAGCCGGCCGGCGCCAGCGCGACCGCCACCAGCATCAGCGCCGGCAAGCCGGCGGACGGCGCGGCCGCTTTCGGCGGCACCGTTCGGCGCTGGCGGCTCAGGGGCACAACCGCTCCAGATCGTCGGGCCGGTGGCACTTGGCGCAGGGCCGCGGATTGCGCCGGCGCATCAAGCTGCAGCGGGCGCTGAAGCCCGGCGGGTGGGGGCTGATGCCCAGACCGCGGCCGGTCGCACCGTGGCACCGGATGCAGTCGGCCTCGGCGTGACAGCCGCTGCAGCGGCGCAAATTGCGCCGGGCCTCGCGACCGTGGACCGCGCCCAGCTTGAAGTCGGGCGGATGAATGCGCCGGCCGTCCGGGCGCGGCTGCTCGCTGCGCGTCAGACCGGCCCGCTGGTGGCAGCCGCGGCAGTCCGATTGCGACCGGTGGCAGGCCATGCAGCGCTCGCTGTCGCCGCGGGCCACCGTGGCGTGGACCAGCTCCCAGTCACCGGGGTGCTGGCGCCAGGGCCGGCGCACCCCGCGGTGGCAGCGGTCGCAGTGATCCGGCGGGTGGCAATGGGCGCAGGCCTCGGCCTGGCCGCGGGCCCGCGGCCCATGGCCCTGCTGCCAGCCCGGGCCGTGGTCGCCGCCGCCGTGGCCGCCGCGCGGGCGCAGCCGACCGCCCGGCCCGTCGAGCACCAGCCGGCCGCCCGGCTGGGCCGGATGGCAGCGGGCACAACGGCCGGCGCTGGTCCAGGCCCGGTGGCAGCCGGCGCAGGCGGCGTGGCGGGCCAGCGGCCGGTCGGCCCGCGGGTCGTGGCAGGCAGAGCATTTGTCCGTGCGCTGACCGTGGGCGGCGTGCGAGAAGTTGAGCGCCGCTGGCGGCCGCTTGCTGGCACGCTGCGGGCCGCGGTGGCAGCGCCGGCAGGCCGGTCCACGGGCGCCGCCGCTGTCGGCCGCCGGGTGGCAGTCGACGCAGGCGGCGTGGCCCGGCAGCTCCGAGGCGGTCGGACGTACCCGCATGGCGGCCCGCGGGTGGCAGCCGCCGCAGTCGAGCTGGCGGTGGCGGCTGTGATCGAAGCGCAGCTCGGCCCGCGCCGGCGGCAGCACCGGGTCGGCTGCCACCGGCGGCGCGGCCCCGGCGGCCGCGGCCAGACGAACGGCGGCCAGCCAGACCAGCACCAGCAACAGCGGCGGGCGGAGCCGGCAGGGGGCGCTCATGGCAGCCCCCCCGGTCCGGTGACGAAGGCCAGATCGAGCACCGCGCTCAGCCGAAAGCGCAGCGGATTGACCCGGTTGCCGTGCAGCTCGGCGCTGACCAGCAGCCCGCGGCCGGGCCCGAAGCGCCACCGCAGCCCGGCCGCCCCGCCGGCGCTGACGGCATCGAACGCGGCCTCGAGCGGGTCGTCGACCGAAAGCAGCAGCGCCCGGCCGTCGAGCTGCAGCGCACCGTCGAGCCAGCGCCAGCTCACCCCGGGCGCCACCAGCCAGCGGCGGCCGGCGGCCCCGTCCTCGAAGCCGGCCAGCAGCCACAGCCAGCCGGAGCGATCCAGCCGCCAGCGACCGTCGATCTCGACGCCGAGCACCCGCCGGCCGAGATGCCGGCTCTCCTCGGCCGCGGCGGGGGCCACCTCGTAGCGCCGGTGATAACCGCCCAGGCGCAGGCTGAGCGGGATGTCGGGCCCGGGTCCTCGCCAGCGCAGCCCGGCGCGCAGCTGCCAGAAGGGCGCCGGGCTGAAGAAATCGAAGATCGAGTCCAGGGCGAAGTGCGGCACCAGCCGCAGAAAGCCGGCCTCCAAGCGCAGATCTGCGGGCGGCCAGGGCAGCCGGCCGTAGACATCGGCCCGCACCCGGCCCAGCCGGTCGCGGGCCAGATCGTAGACCGCGCCGCTCTCGACGCCCAGCCGATCGTCGAACCAGCGGCTCCAGCCGGCCGCCCCGATCCGCTCGGCGTCCAGCGGCCAGCCCGGCTGCCACAGCACGGTGCGGCGATAGGCGAGCCGCAGGCCGGTGGCCCGCCAGCGCCAGGAGGCGGCCGCGCCGACGAGCGGCGCCGGGGTGTGGCCCTGGCCCACCCCGTCCAGCTCCAGCAGGCGCCCGCCCAGCCAGGAGCGATCGCGCACCGCGAAACCGCCCAGCAAGCGCAGGCCGAAGCCGGCCGGCAACCGCAGGTCTAGCCGCAGGCCGTCGAGCTGGCAGAAATCGATCGCATCCAGCAGCCACTGCCGGCCCAGGGTGACGTCCAGCCGGCCGAACAGATCGCGGGCCTGCAGCTCGATCGCCAGCAGATCCAGCGCCCCGGCCCCGTCGGCCTCGGGGTCACCGGTCAGGCCCAGATCGGTATCCAGCCGCAGCCGGGCGTCCAGGCGCAACCCCCGGTGCTCGAACAGGCGCACCGCCCGCAGCGACAACCACTGGGTGATGCGATACCGGTTCAGCAGCCGGCCTTCGATGGTGCGGGTCTGGTAGCCCTGGCCCACGGTGCGGAAGTGCAGCTCGACCTCGCTGCTTTCGGCGGCCGGCGGCTGCACACACAGCGCCAACACCATGACCAGCGCCAGGCCCCAAGCCGACCCGGCTCGCCGCTCTGCGCCACCCATGATCGCAAGCCCCATCCCGGCCGGCTCAAGCGGGCGTCTCGTCGTCCGGCTCGCCAGGGCGAGCGGACCTGCTATGGCCCGCGTCGTCCGACCCGCCTGCCGAGGACGGCGGCGGCGCATTGGATCCGTTCCGATCCGCGGGCGCAGCAGCGGCCGTGCCCTGACCCGGCCCCGGCAACGGCGGCGGCTCCTGCAGCTCGCGCATGGCGCGGCGGATGTCGCCGCGCACGTCCAGGTCGCGCTGGATCTGCTCCAGCTCCGGGTCCTCGAACAGGCTCGAGCGGATGTCCTGCTGCAGGCCGTCCAGGTCCATGTCGCGGCGCACTTCGTCCGCGGTCCGGCGCAGCTTGGTCAGGCTGCGCCCGACCGAGCGGGCCATGCCGGGCAGCTTGTCCGGGCCCAGCAGGATCAGGGCCAGGACCAAGATGAGCACCAGCTCCCAGGTACCGATGCCGAACATGGATGGGTCGGCCGAGGCGTCCTCGCAGACGGCGGGGGCGCTAGCGGTTCTCCAACGGCGAGTCGACCTTGTCTTCGCGCACCTCGGCCGGCTGCTCCTGCTGGGAGGCGGGCAGCTGCTCGGGCGGCTTGCCCTCTTCCAGCCGCTCGGCCTGACCGGCGACCGGTTCACCCTCGTCCACCCGTTCGCTCTCGCCCTCGACCTGCTTGGGCTCGTCCTTGAAGGACTTGCGGAAGTTGCGGATGCCCTTGCCCAGGGATTCGCCGAGCTGGGGCAGCTTGCCGGCGCCGAAGATCAGCAGCACGATGGCCAGGATGATGACCAGCTCCCAGACGCCGAAGGTGGCCAGTTGCACGGATTGCATCTCGAGACTCCAGTGCCCCGGCCGGGTCAGTCACCGGCCGGCGCTTGCGCGGCGGCGGCGGCCGGGACCAGGAAGCGCAGGTCCACGGCGCCTTCGCCGACCTTGATCGGATAGGATACCACACGGCGGCCCTCGTCGGCGGCGGGCAGCTCGACGTGGGTCTCGGGCGGGCCGATGTCCACGTCCAGCCCCTGCTGGGCCAACCGGGCGGCCACGTTGCCACAGACGATGTTGCAAAACTCGCGGACCGCGTCCTCGACCAGGGCTTCGGACTCGCGGGTGGCGTCCTGGCCCAGGATCTTGGATGCGATCTGAACGGCCACCTCGCTGGAGACGCTCAGCAGGTAGCGCACCGGAGAGCTGGAGGCCAGCGGCACCGAGACGGTCAGGTGGTAGTCGGGTCGCGGCACCCCGGGCTCGGCCGGCGGCGGCTCGCCCAGCCAGCCATCGCCCACCTTGACCAGCATGCCGACCACCCGCAAGAACATCTTGCGGGTCAGATCCACACCGGCCGAGACCACCGCCGCGCCGCCCACACCCTCCGGCACCGGCACCGCCTCCTGGGCGTAACGGGCCTGCTCGCCCTCGAAGATGGCCAGCTCCCGTTCCAGGATGTCCTCGGTGATGTGACCGAGCTCCAGCAGCGACTCGCCCAGGTAGAGGTAGTTGTTCTTCTGCAGGATCAAGACGGTGCGCACCTGCTCGGCGGTCATCAGGCCCATCTCGACCGCCAGGTCGCCGAAGCGCTTGTCCTCGTTGCGCTGGCGGGCGTTGATCTGCTCGGCCTGCCGCCGATCGATGAACCCCTGCTCGACGGCCAGGGCGCCGAACTTGGTGTTGCGGTACTGCTGCAGCTCCAGCGCCTCGAGCAGCTGGCCGCGGGTGATCACCCAGCGATCGATGAGGAACTCGCCGAAGAACTGGATACCCATCGCCGCTAGCTCTCCTGGCTGGCCGCGGCGGGCAGCTTGTCCAGCGCCGCGCGGATCTGATCCGGATCAAAGGGCTTGGCGATGACGCTCTTGGCGCCCAGGCGCAGCGACTCCTCGACCTTGTCGCCGACGCCACCCATGGACGAGATCATGACCACCTGGGCCTCGGGGTCGAGCCGCAGCAGGGTGCGCAACGACTGGATGCCGTCCATCATGGGCATGACGATGTCCATCAGCACCACGTCCGGCGCGAGGGTCTTGTACATCTTGATCGCCTCGGCACCGTTCTTGGCATGGCCCACCACCTCGTAGCCGCCGAAGCTCTCGACAAGGCCGGTCAGCTGCCGCGCGATGGCGATGCTGTCGTCGACCACCAGTACCCTGCGGCCCATCCAATCCTCCCGCCGAGCGGAGCCACCCCCACAGCGGACCCGTCGGGTCACCGACCACCCCCGGCACGCACGGGGATCGGTGGCTCATGTTACGGTCTGGCGGGAAAGCCTGTCAAGCGCGGCGCCGGCCGGCGTCCATTCCACGTGCCCGGACGCGCGGGGAAAATCGCTCGACCCCGGCCGGCCCGGTGGCATTCGGACCCGCGCCTGCCGTATCATGGGCTATCCAGACGGGACCGCCCGCACCCCGGAGGACGTCGATGCCCAAAACGCAACTACAGGCCTTGCTCGTCACCTGCTCGGTACTGCTTGCATCACCGCCGGCGCCGGCCGAGCCGAAAAACGACGGCGCCGGGACCGACGAACCGGCACGGGCTGAAACACCGGCAGCAGCCGATGTGTCCAGCACCGAGGCTCGCCAACCGGCGGCGACCGGCCCCGGCGACGAAGCCGAGGCCGAAGCGCTGGTGCTGCCCGAGGCCATCGCCCGGCTGGCACAGCAGGTCGCGCAGGCATTGGGGACGCGGGCACCGCTGGCGCTGCTGCCGCCCGAGGCGCTGGGCACCCGGCGCGACCTGGGCCGGCTCGCAGCCGAGCTGCCCGCGGCGCTGGAGGCGGCCGGGGTGACCGGGCGCATCCCGCCGGCGGCGGTGGCCGAGCGGGCAGGGCAACCGCCGGCGCCCACCGCTGCCGGGCTGGCCGCAGCCGCCCGCCGCTCGCAGGCGGCCGCCGCCCTGCTGGTGCGCTGGATCGAGGCCAGCGAGCAGGTGGAGCTGCACGCGCTGCTGGCCGCCGCCGACGGTCAGGTGCTGCTCGATCGCGGCTACCCCCTGGCCGTCGCTCCGCAACCGCCGCGGCCGCCGGCCGCCGAGCGCCCGGGCCCACCGCCGGGCTCCGATGCGCGCAAAATCTACCTGCTGCGGCGGCTGGTGCTGGCCGAAGATCCGCAGCGGCCCGATCGGCCCCGGGCGCTGCGCCGGGGCAAGCCCCTGGGCGAGCTGGAGCTGGCCGAGTTGAGCGGCCGGCCGGACCTGCTCGAACGGGTCCAGCAGCGGCTGGCGGCGGTGCAGAGCCGGCGCCGATTGGGCATGGGCCTGACCCTGGCCGGCATCGCGGTGGCCGGGCTGAGTACGCCGTTGTACAACGCCGGCGATGAAGCGCGCATCGCCGGTGGCATCGTCACCGGTCTGGGCCTGGCCGCCGGCGTGACCGGAGCGGTGCTGTGGGGGCTGGTGGCCGAGGAGGCGGAGCGGGCCGGGGGGCCCGACCCGGTCCATCCGGTGCTCGATCCGGCCGAGATCGAGAGCGCCGTGCGCAACTTCAACGCCGGGCTGCGCCGCGAGCTGGGCCTGCCGCCGGTCGAGGATCCGGTCAGCCTTTACTGGCTGCTCGGTCCCAATCCCGGCGGCGGCGCCAGCGCCGGGTTGCTGTTGCGTTTCTAGCCGATCTCCAACAGGCCCGCAGCTCAGCCGAGCTTGGACTCCACGCTGGCGCGCTTGGCCTGCATCCGGCCGGGTTTGTCGCGCCGATCGTCGAGGCTGAGCCGGATCAGCACCCGCGGCGCGCCCATCTCGATCAGGGCCTCGTCGCAGCGCTTGACCACGGCCATGATTTGGTCGAAGTCACCCTCGAGGTTGGTCCCCATGGCGTGGAACTCGTGGGCCAGATCGGACTGGCGGATGATCTCCACCGCCCGGGCCACGTAGCGCGACAGCGAGGGACCCACCCCGATGGGGACGAAGCTGACGCTGGCGATCATGCTGGCACCCGCCTTGCTCGGCCCGTCGCGGGCCGGGTGATCAATCGGCCGCGGGCGGCCGGATGGGCTCGTCCAGCAGCATCACCCGGCCGTCGCGCAGCGCCGCAGCCAGGCTGCCGGTGCCGGGGTTGAGCGCCAGCCCGTCGATGGCCACCGCCTCGCCCACGTCCACCTTGCCCAACCGGCGCCAGCCGTCGACCCGGTAAACCAACACCTGACCGCCGTCGGTGCCCACCAGCAGGGTGGCGTCGGTCGGGCCGAACTCCAGGCAGAAGTGGTAGCTGCCGATCATGATCTGCTTCAGGAAAGAGCCCTGGGCGCTGAAAATGTTCACGAAGGTCGAGCCGTCTGCCGCGGCCAGGAAGCGGGCCTGGCGGTCGAAGGCGATGAAATGGGCGTCGTGGCGCTCGTCGCCGCGCACCCCGGTGATGCGACCCGCGGCGTCCCAGAACTTCAGGTAGGCCACCCCGTCGGACACGCAGCCGGCCGAGCTGACCCAGCCGTCGGCGTCGCGCCGCCGGTGCACGCTGCGCTGGCGGCAGCCCTCGTCGACGTACTTGTCCAGCAGCTTGCCGCTCTCGGCATCCCACAGCTTCAGTGCGAAGTCGTCGGCCGCGGTCAGCACCTTGGCGTCGTCGGCGGTGAACAGGGCCCAGTTGACCTTGGGCGACGGTAGGGCGGCCAGGACGGCTTCCTCTTCTTCGCTGAGCTTGGCCTTGGGCGGATTTTCCTTCAGCAGCGCCAGCTGCTTGCCGCTGGCCACCTCCCAGATGCGGGCGGTCTGGTCATCGGAAGCCGAGACGATCGCGGTCCCGTCCTTGGAGAACGCGGCCATGGCCACCGTGTCGCTGTGGCCCGCGAACGTGCACAGCCGCTCGCCGCTGGCCGGATCCCACAGGATGATCTCGTGGTCGCGCCCGGTCGACAGCAGCCGCTTGCCGTCCGGCGACCAGGCCACGTGGGTGGCGCCCTCGTCGTGGCGGCCCAGCTCACGGAAGCTCAGCTCGGCGTACGGGTCGACCTTCTTCTCGGTTTTCTTCTTCTCGGGCCGGCCGGCATCCGGCGCCTCGAGCTTCTTGGCGCTGCAGCCGCAGGCGATTGCGGCCAGCGAGCCGGCCGCCACATAGAGTGCCGCGCGCATGGTTCCTCCCCTTGCCGAAATCGGAATCAGCGGGCCAGCTTGGCGGTGGTCTCGCGCAGCCGCTGGGCCATGGTGCGCACGAACACCCGCAGCACCCGCACCGCGAACTTGTCGTGGGCCTGCAGGAAGCGCAGAAACTGATCGCGGGAGATCTCGAACACCCGCACCTCGGCCTTGGCCACCACCCGGGCCGAGGTGGGCGCCTCGTCCACCAGGCTCATCTCGCCGACGTGATCGCCGGGGCCGAGCACGGCCACCTCCTTGGCCTGATCGCCCTCGACCCGCAGCACCGACACCTCGCCCTGGCGGATGACGAACAGGGCCACTCCCGGCCGGCCCTGCTCGATCAGCAGCTCGCCTTCTACCAGAGTGCGATCCTGGCAGACGTTGTAGAAGGCCTTCATGGCCGACAGCGGCATGTCGGCGAACAGGGGCACCTTCTGCAGGAAGTTGAAGCCGTCCATCACGCCCACGATCTGCGACGGCGGCTCGGCGCCCTCGGGCAGCTCGACGGCGAGTTCCACGTCGAGATCGACCTCGTCGTCCTCGGGCACGCTGGGGATGTCCGACAGGCTATCGGATACCGAAGACTCGCCCAGATCCTTGAGCTTGTCGTCGACGTCCTTGTAGCCGATGTCGAAGTTGAGCAGCTGCTGGTATATGTTCTTGGCCACCTCGGTGTTGCCCTTGATGGCGTGGAAGCCGGCCAGGTGGTAGTACAGCTCGGCGTTGTCCGGGCCGACCGCCTCGCTCTTGATCACGGTGAGCATCTTCTTGATGGCCAGATCGGGGTAGCCGTTTTTGGCCAGGATGTCGCCGATGAGGATGGTGGCCGTCTTGAAGTCCTCGTGGTCGGCCTGCACCTTCTGCAGCAGCTCCATCGATTTCCGGTACTTGCCCAGCTCGTGGTAGAGCTTGCCGGCCACGAAGTAGTTGACCGCCTTCTCGAAGTTGGCCGCCGCCCGGGCATAGTTCTTGACCTTCAGGTAGAGTTCGGCCGCCTGGCGGAAGTTCTGGTTGCGCTCGAACATCTCGGCGGCCTTGTCGAAGTTCTCCACCTTGGCGTACATCTCGGCCGCCGACTGGTAGTCGTCGTCGAGCTCATAGAGCTGGGCCGCCTTGGCGAACTCGCCCATGTTCTCGCAGCTCAGCGCGGCCTTGTCGTAGTCGCGGGCCCGGTAGAGCATGTTGGCCAGGGCCTTTTGCACCGGTCCGCTGTTCTGCGCCTTGTTGATCAGCAAAAAGCCGACGTCCTCCTGGCAGCGCGAGTAGATGTCGGCCGCCTCAGCCGTCTTGCCCTGGCCCAACAGGTTCATCAGGCCGTCGATCACCTGACCGGTGGTCAGGAAGGTGTTGCCCTCCCCCTCTCGGCCCCGAATGGTCACGCTCTCCGACATCGCGCTCCACCTCGTCACGATCGCTGGGAAAAACCGGCTTCACCCCGGTTGGCCGATGGATATCAGGAAGCCTCGGCGGAAGTCAACTGGCCCGCTGCCAGCTTGCGCGCCGGTGCCCGGTTGCGGTATGCATTCGAGCCCGACGGCGGGCAGCCCGCTGAAAGGAGCGCAGCCGTGAGCAAGTCGTTTACACTGGACAAGACCTACGACCCGGCCCGGATCGAGCCGCCCGTGAGCCAGCAGTGGCTGGAGTCGCGCGCCTTCCACGCGGTGCCGGATCCGCAGCGCCGGGCCTACGTGATCATGATGCCGCTGCCCAACGTCACCGGGGCGCTGCACATGGGCCACGCCATGGACAACGTGATGCAGGATCTGCTGGTGCGCTGGCACCGGATGCGCGGCTTCGACACGCTGTGGCTACCGGGCACCGACCACGCCGGCATCGCCACCCAGGCGGTGGTGGAGAAACGGCTCAAGGAGCTCGAGGGCCTGACCCGCCACGAAGTCGGCCGCCGCGGCCTGGTCGAGCGCATCTGGCGCTGGAAGGACCAATTCCAGGCGCGCATCGTGCGCCAGCAGCAGCGCATGGGCTGCTCGGCCGACTGGGAGCGGCAGCGCTTCACCATGGACGCGGTATGCACCCGGGCGGTGCGCCACACCTTTTTCAGGATGTTCGCCGACGGGCTGATCCTGCGCGGCAAGCGGCTGGTCAACTGGGACCCTTACCTGCGCACCAGCATCTCGGACGACGAGGTCTATTACGAGCCCGTCCAGGGCCATTTCTGGCACCTGCACTACCCGGTCATCGACCCGCAGCCCGGCGAGCCCGCCTACGTGGTGGTGGCCACCACCCGGCCCGAGACCATGCTGGGCGACACCGCGGTGGCCGTCCACCCCGACCCGGAATCCGCCCTGGCGGCCGAGCGCGACAAGCTGGCCGAGCAGCTGGCCCGGGCGCCTGCGAAGGAACGGCCGGCCGTCGAGGCCGCCATCGCGGCGCTGGACGAGCGGCGGCAGCGGATGACCCCGGCGCTGGTGCAGCTGCGCGACATGGCGGCCGCCGGCCGGCAGGTGCGCCTGCCCTTGCTCGACCGGCCGCTGCCGCTGATCCTGGACACCTGGGCCAAGCCGCACCTGGGCTCGGGCTGCGTCAAGATCACCCCGGCCCACGATCCCAACGACTACGCGGTCTGGACCCGCCACGCCGACCGGATCGACAGCATCAACATCCTGGAGCCCGACGGCAGCCTGAACGCCGCCGCCGGGCCCTACGCCGGGCTGGATCGCTTCGAAGCCCGCAAGAAAGTGGTGGCCGACCTGGATGCGGCCGGGCTGCTCGGCGCGGTCGAGGACCGCCGGATCGAGATCGGCCACTCGGACCGCTCCAAGACCCCCATCGAGCCCTACCTGTCGGACCAGTGGTTCGTGCACATGGGCGACGTGGACGGCGGGGTGGTGATGGGTCGCGGCACCGCCTGCGAGCACACCCGGGCCGGGCTGGTGCAGGCGGCCATCGACGCGGTGGAGGACGGTACGGTCACCTTCCACCCGGCGCGCTTCGTCAAGACCTACCTCGACTGGCTGGGCGAGAAGCGCGACTGGCCCATCTCGCGCCAGCTGTGGTGGGGCCACCGCCTCCCGGTGTGGTCCAAGCGGGTGGCCCCGGCCGAGCTGGCGGCCGAACTCGAGCACCTGTTCGCCCAGGGCTTGGCCGGCCTGGGGTCCGAGCGAGCCCGGGTGCGGCTGGTCGACCCGGAGGGCGACCAGCGCTGGCCCGCAGCCGGCCCGGAGGCGGCCGCCGGCCTGGCGGCCCCGGCCGGCGAGCACTGGCTGGTCGACGTCTGCCTGCTCGAAGACGAGCCCGCAGCGGCGCAGATCGAGGCGCTCGGCTACGAGCGCGACCCCGACGTGCTCGACACCTGGTTCTCCTCGGCGCTGTGGCCGCACTCCACCCTGGGCTGGCCCGACCCGGACAGCGCCGAGGTGGGCGACGGCGCGCCGCTGGGTGCGATCGATGGCCGGCCGGACTGCCTGAGCCAGTACTATCCGGGCTCCTGCCTGGTGACCGCGCGCGACATCATCACCCTGT
>CAYVQE010000130.1:0-16947 GCA_964454005.1 uncultured Myxococcales bacterium | reverse complement strand
CCGGCCCGGCCGTAGGGCGGGTTGGCCAGCACGCAGTCGAAGCCGGCCGGCGGCAGCTCCGCGTGCTCGGCGCGCAGGTCGGCCTGCAGGATGGCGATGCGCCCGGCCAGCCCGTTGTGGTCGACCGAGCGCCGGGCGCGCTCGGCCAGCGCCGGCTGGATCTCCACCCCCACCGCCCGCGCCGCCCGGCCGAAGTGCACCTGCACCATGGCGATCACCGCCGAGCCGCAGCCCAAATCGCACAGCCGCTCAGCGCCCGGAGTGGCGAAGCCGGCCAGCAGCAGGGTCTCGACGCCGAAGCGGTAGCCGCGCCGCGCCTGGAAGACCTCGAGCTGGCCGCAGATGCGATCCAGGGTCTCGCCGTTGTCTGTGACCTGGCGGCGGGGCATGCTGGCGGCGGGATCCGTGTGGATCAATAGCCGCGGCTGAGCAGCACCGCAGCGATGGTCTTGAAGAAGATGCGGATGTCCAGCCCGGCCGACCAGTGATCGATGTACTGGATGTCCAGCTCCACCATCTGCTCGAAGCTCAGCCGGTTGCGCCCCGATACCTGCCACAGCCCGGTGATGCCCGGCTGGGCCTCCAGCCGCCGCCGGTGGCGCTCGCGGTACTGCTCGACCTCCCAGGGCACCGCCGGCCGCGGCCCGATCAGGCTCATGTCGCCGCGCAGCACGTTGAGCAGCTGCGGCAGCTCGTCCAGGCTGAAGCGCCTGAGCAGCCGGCCCACCGGGGTGATGCGCGGATCGCGGCTGGGCTTGTACAGCGGCTGGCCGCAGCCGTCGCGCTCGGCGCAGTCGCCGTCGATCACCCGCGCCATGGCCCGGCGCGCCGCGGCCTCGGCCCGGGCGTCGGCGTCGCTGTACATGGTGCGGAACTTGTACAGCTTGAAGGGCCGGCCCAGCCGCCCGGCCCGCTGCTGGACGAACAGCACCGGCCCGCGGGAGCTGGCCTTGATGACCAGCGCGGTCAGCAGCATCACCGGCGCCAGCAGCAGCAGCAGCACGGCCGAGATCAGCAGATCGACCGTGCGCTTGACCACCCGGTTCATGCCGACGATGTTCGAGCCCCGCGGGCCCATCACCGGCACGCCCACCAGCTCGTCGAGGTGCAGCCGGTCTAGCAGCATGTCGTACAGGTCGGGCACCACCGCCCAGGGCACCCGCGCCGCCAGGCAGGCATCGATGGCCGCCATCAGCTCGTCATGGCTCAGATCGCCCGAGATCAGCAGCACCCGGTCCGGCTTGCTGCGCTCCATGGCCGCAGCCAGCTCCTCGGGCGGGCCCAGGTGGTTCGCGCCCGCGGGCAGCCCCGCGGCCGAGCCGCTGAGCACCCCGGCCAGCTGCAGCGGGTTGTCCGGCCTGAGCACCCGGCGCAGCAGCCGCCGCGTCTCGCCGGTCCGGCCCACCACCAGCAGCCGCTCGGCCACCGTGCCCCAGCGCAGCACCTGGCCCTTGACGGCGCGGAACAGCAGCCGGAACGACACCGCCAGCAGGAAGGCCAGCGGGCCCATGAACAGGGCCGCGGCCCGCGAGTAGGAGAAGCCGCGGTAGAAGAAGGCGGTGGCGAAGATCAGCGCCAGGGCGGTGGCGGTGGCCTTGAGCAGCAGCGCGAACTCCTCGCGCCGGCGCAGGCCCGGCCGGTAGAGGCCGAAGGTGGCGAAGATGACGAACCAGCCCAGCAGCATGTAGGGCAGCGCCTGGTACAGCGCCCCCCAGGGCGCCGGCGCCGGATCCAGCAGCCCGCCCCAGTCCACGTGGTAGCGCAGGTCGAAGGCCAGGTTGGCGGCCAAAAACAGCGCCCCCAGATCGAGCACTGCCAGGATCACCCGTTCGACCGTGCTGTCGTGTCGCGAAAACACCCGTTTCCCCTACCAAAATCCAACCAACAGGTCAAAAAAAACCACCCATTCCGCAAGCAATGCCCATGCCAGAAGACAACCCTTTGCAATACGAACACTTCGAGGCCAGCAGCGACCCGCCGTCGCGACATCTATGTCGCACTCGGTGGTTTATAGTCAACAGGTGCCAGCCACCTTTTTCGGACCACCACCGCGACTCAGGCCTGCGCCAGCCCGGCGTAGAGCGCCAGCAGCTTCTGTTTCTCGCGCCGCCAGCTGAAGCGCTCGGCGGCCCGTTGGCCGGCGGCGGACAGGCGCCGGCGGGCGGCCGGGTCTTGGGCCAGGCTGCGCAGGGCGGCGGCCAGGGCGGCCGCATCGCCGGGGGGCACGCGCAGCAGCGCGTCTTCGGGCAGGCTGGCGCGCACCACGCTGGTGTCCGAGGCCACGCAGGCGCAGCCCATGCGCAGGCCCTCGAGCAGCTTGGTCGGCAGCAGCAGGTCGGTGAACGGGTCGGCCCGGTTGGGCACCGCGCAGACGTCGGCCGCGGCCAGCGCCCCGACCAGCTCGTCCTGCAGCACGTCGCCGTGGAAGTGCACCCGCCCGGCCAGGTCGGGCCGGGCCGCCCGGGCCCGCAAAGCCGGCTCGCGGTCGCCCTCGCCGAACACGTCCAGCCGCAGCTCGGGCAGCTCCGGCGCCAAGAGGGCCAGCGCCTCGAGCAGCACGTCCACGCCGTAGCGGTGCACCAGGGTGCCGTGGTGGATCAGGCGCAGCGCGCCGGGCGCACGCTGCGGGCGTGCCGGCGGCGGGTCGAAGATCTCCTCGTCCGGGCCGTTGCGCAGCACCGCCAGCTTCTCCGCCGCCACCCCACGCCGGCGCAGCCGCTCGGCGAAGGCCTCGGTGACCGTGATCACCCGGTCGGCCCGGGCGCAGGCCGCCCGCTCCACCGCCGCGAGCGCGCGGGCGGCCACAGCCCCGCCGCGGCCGCCGAAGCGCTCGCCGTATAGCTCCGGGCTCAGATCGTGCACGTCGAGCACCAGCCGCGCCCCGCGCAGCAGCGCCGGCAGCGCCGCCGCCAGCAGGAAATCCGGCGGGGCGTGGACGTGGACCACGTCGAAGCGCTCGCGCAGCAGCAGCCGGGCCAGCCGGGTCGCGGCCAGCCCGGTCATGGCGGCGTACTCGGCCAGGTAGACCGCCAGCCCGCGGCCGCGGTGGCGGCCGACCGGCTGGCGCAAAATGCGAATACCGCGCCAGTGCTCCACAGCCGGCTCGCCCGGCCGGCGCAGGCACAGCACGCTGACCTGGTGGCCGGCCGCGACCAGCGCCCGCGCCTCGCGGCGCACGCGCACGTCGCGCGGGAAGTAGTGGTGCACCAGCATGGCCAGCCGCAGGCTCACGGCCGCAGATCTCCGCGGCCGCTGAGCAGCCGGCGCAGCCGGGCGCCCTGCTCGCGGTGGATGAAGTCCACCAGCTCGGCGTCGGCCGGCCGCGGCGCGCGCCGCAGCCAGGCGCCGAAATAGCCGGCGGCGATGCCCAGCCCGCCCACCAGGTAGGGCGGGCGCAGCAGGTGCACCGCGGCCCGGGCCAGCAGGTAGGCCGGCCGGAAGTGCTGGTTGTAGGCGCCGCGGCCCGAGCGCAGGCCACCGCGCCAGCGGCCCTCCCAGGCGTGGGTGGGCCTAAAGTGCAGCACCTCCAGCCCGTCCAGGGTGCGGGTGCGGTAGCCGCGCTGCCGCGCCCGGTAGCCGTCCAGCCCGTCCCAGCCCAGCACGGGCTGCAGCCCGCCGATGGCCTCGAAGCAGGCCCGCCGCCAGACCTTGCACGGCCCGCGGGTGTGGAAGGGGGCGTTGGCCTCGCGCCGCCAGCCGCCGCCGGCCGGCGTCAGGCAGGCGCCGGCGGCGATGCCCAGCTCGGGCTCGGCGGCGAAGGCGGCCAGCACGCGGGCGTAGTAGTCGGGCGGCAGCTGCACGTCGCCGTCCAGCTTGCCCAGAAAGTCCCAGTCGAAGTCGGCCAGCCGCTCCAGCCCGGCCTCGATGGCGCGCACCACCCCGGGCCCGGGCTGGCGCCGGCCGCGGTCGGCCAGCCGCACCAGCGAGACGAAGTCGTGCTCGGCGGCGGTGCGCTCGAGCAGGCGCCGGGTGGGGGCGGCCGAGCCGTCGTCCACCAGCATCCAGCGCTGCGGGCGGAGCTGTTGGGCCAGCACCGAGGCCAGGGTGCAGCCGAAGGTGCCGGCCTCGTCGCGCACCGGCGAGATGAGCGCCAGCCGCGGCCGGGGCTCAGGACGACTCATAGCGGGCCACCACCTCCTCGACCGGCCCCTCGGCCACCAGCCGGCCGGCGTCCAGCCATACCGCCCGGGTGCACAGCGAGCGGATGGTGGACATGGAGTGCGACACCACCACCAGCGCCTTGCTGGCCGCGATCAGCTCCTTCATGCGGGCGGCGCTCTTCTTCTGGAACTTCAGGTCGCCGACGCCCATCAGCTCGTCCAGGATCAGGATCTCGGGCTGGATGGAGGCGGCGATGGAGAAGGCCAGCCGGGCGCGCATGCCCGTGGAGTAGGTGCGCACCGGCAGGTCGATGGCCTCTTCCAGCTCGGAGAAGGCCACGATCTCGTTGAAGCGGCCGCGGATGTCCGCCATCCGGTGGCCCAGGTAGATGCCCGACAGAAAGATATTGTCGCGCCCGGTCAGATCCTGCTGGAAGCCGGCGCCCAGGGTCAGCAGGGCCGAGATCTGGCCGTCGATCACCACCTGGCCCTCGGTGGGCGTCATGATCTGAGCCAACAGCAGACACAGCGTCGACTTGCCGGCCCCGTTGGCCCCGATGATGCCCAGCGCCTCGCCGCGGGCCACCTCGAAGCTGACGTCCTCGAGCGCCCAGATGTCGACCCGCTCGTCGCGCCGCAGCAGCGAGCGGAACAGCGCCTCGCGCAGGCTGCGCCGCCGCGAGCGGTAGGTGCGGTAGCGCATGCCCACGTGGCGCACGCTGATCACGGGCCGCTCGCTCATAGGTTCTGCACCAGCCGGCCCTCGAGCCGGATGAAGGTCCAGTAGCCCACCAGCAGCATGACCAGCCCCACCGCCCCGGCGTACAGCAGGTCGTAGGCCGCCGGCACCCGGCCGTGCATGATGATGTCGCGGTAGGCGGTCATCAGCTCGGCGAAGGGGTTGAGCCGAAACAGCGGCTGCAGCCGCTCGGGCACCCGGTCCAGGCTGTAGAGCCCCGGCGACATGAAGTACCACATGCGCAATACGTGGCGCATGATGTTGCCGGTGTCGCGGAACAGCACCCCGAAAACGGCCATCACCAGCGCCATCCCGGCGGTGAACAGCAGCTGCAGCCCGATCACCAGCGGCAGCAGCAGGTAGCTCCAGCCCGGCCAGGTGCCGTGCTCAGGCGCGTAGGCCAGCGCCACCACCGCGGCCACCAGCAGGCCGAAGGCGAAAAAGACCGTGTTCGACAACACCAGCGACAGCGGCAGCACCGCCTTGGGAAAGCCGATGGCCCGGATGATGCCGGCCTGGCTGGTCAGGATGCCGATCGACTGGCTGACCGAGCCGGAGAAGGCCTTCCAGGCCAGCAGGCCGCAGAGCAGAAACAGCAGGAAGGGCTGGTTGTCCCCGCCGCGATCGAACACCACCGCCACCAGCAGGTAGTAGACCCCGGTCATCATGATCGGATCCAGCAGCCACCACAGGTAGCCCAGCACCGTGTTCTTGTTCTGGCGCTTCAGATTGGCGGTGGTCAGCACCCACAACAGGTGCCGCCGCTGCCACAGCTTGGCTACGGTCGAGCGCATGCCTGTAGCTACCAGGCGGCGGCCGACAGGGTCAAGTCAACGCTGGCCGCCCCGGCCCTTGCCGGCACTGCCTCCCATGCCGCCGGCCCAGACGAACACGGGAGATGCCGGCGTCGCCCAGCGCGGTCAGCCGTCCCGAAAACCGGTCTTGTTGACCACGGCGGCCAGACGGCGTGCGAGTTGCCGGGGATTGAGCAGCAGGCGGTCGGCGATGTCGCGGGAGACGGCCAGCAGCGCATCCGGAACCGTCTTTTGGCGGAGAGCCGGGCCCGAATCGCCGCCGACCAGCTCCACGAGCCGCCTTTGTCCCTCGCGCAGCGCCGCCACCTCCTGGCGCAGCCCCTCTACCTCGGGTTGTAAGCTCTTGAGCGCCGCATCGGCGCCGGCAGGTGCTTCCGCAACCTGGTTCTCGATCGGCGCCCATGTCTCAGCCCGGGCGCCGAAGCGGCGTGCAGCGTCCAGCTCCTGCAGGACTTCGCTGGTGCCCTCCAGAATCCGCTGCTGCAATTCCCGGTCCAGCCGGCGGTACCCCCCCGCGCTGTCACGCCGGAACAGGTACTCACCCTCTACGTTCAGAAAGCGGCACAGACCCCAGAAGACCGTCGGATCGGCGATGCACTCCTCGTAGCGGACGATGGCCATCCGGTCGGCATGGCCCGGGATCGCTTCCAGCGCGCTGCGGTTGCGGCTGTTCCAGCTGTCGACGAAGCGGTCGATATCGGTCAATTCGGGCCAACGCCGTATCCGCGAGTGGTAGACGTTGACCGGATCCCGGTAGATCCAGGGCATCCACAAATCGTAGGCCTGGTACTCCTCGAAGATGTCGGCCACCGTCCGCTTTCGCGTCTCGCTGATCGGCTTGATCAGCACGGTTCCGGGAACACCGTTCAAAAAGTCGCGAATGGACGCTTCGCGCCTGAGGTACCAGTTCTTGAACAGGGGGCTGTCCTTGCTCTCGTTGAATCCAGCCACCCGCGGATCGAGCGACAACGACCGGCGTAGTGCGTTCGTCCCTGAACGCTGCACGCCCATGACCATGATGACTCGCTTCATCGCTGCGAGGACCTCCCGGTGGCCGGATGCGCGGTCACTCGTACACCGCCGGCTCCGGCGGCGCGGCCGGGGTGCCGGGCTCGAGCAGCGCGTCCACGTCGAAGCCCACGTAGGCGTGGCCCGGCACCGGCGGTTCGCCGGCGGCCAGGTAGAAGCGATGGGCGCCCGGCGCGAAGACCATGGACCAGATCACCCCGTTGGTGGCGATGGAGCCATCGTTGTCGAACACGTCCGCCGGCTGCTGCTGGCCGGTCAGCGGGTTGTAGCGATCGCGCAGCACAGCCACCCCGGCCTCGGTATCCAAGGCCCCGTGCAGGCTGTCGGCCCCGTCCGGCTCGAGCAGCTTGCGCAGCCGCTCCAGCCGCACCTGCGAGCTGCCCTGCGGGCTGGTCGGCGCGTGCAGGTCCTCCATGTCCGGCTCGATGAAGTGGTTGGTGGCGTAGACCAGCCCGTCGGCGTCCATCCGCCGCACCGCCATCCGATCGGCGGTCATCTCGAACACGGCCGCGGTGGCGGCGGCCCCGTCGCTGATCAAGAACGTCGTCGCCCGCGCGTGCTGCTGCTCGCGCAGGTAGTCCTCAGCCTCGTCCAGGCTGGAGCAGGTGGCCAGTATCTGGTGCAGCATCTGGGTGTGGCCGCGCCGGCGCTGGTTGGGCGCGGCCTCCGGATCGCTGACGTTGTTGTTGCTGGCCACGGCCAGCCCGGCGGCGTTGATGCCGTTGTAGGGCGCCACGTTGCCCGGAAAGCCGATGGTGACGAAGGGGATCTGCCCGTCGGGCCGGCGCACGATCACGGTCGGGTGTTCGATCAGGTAGCTCAGCTCGTCCCAGTCCATGGAGCGGCCGTGGATCAGCGAGCCGTCGGCGGTGGCCGGCCCGGCGGCGGCGAACTGCGTACAGCCGCCGTCGAGCAGCTCGGAGGCGAAGGCGATCACCACGTCGCCGTAGGCCAGCGTCAGACACATGTCCTCCGACCAACCCTCGGTGCCGGCCCGCTTCGCCGCCTCGGCCATGCCGCGGCACTCGTCGACCACGTCGGCGTAGGACTGCTCGCGGGCGGTGGCCACCAGGCCCTGCGATTCGGCCATGGGCATCAGCAAGGAGAACAGCGAGTCCGTCTCCACGAACTCCACCCCCTCGGCCAGCTCCGGCGCCATCAGCTCCCCGTGCTGCAAGCCCATCTCGTAATGCGACCCCACCAGCCGCAGCACGTGAATCCCCCGCTGCTCGAAACGCGAAGCCTCCTCGTAAACCGCCTCCCCGCCCCCACCGTCGCCACAACCCGCCATCGCGACGATCAGCAGCCCCGACAACCCGTGCAGAACCATATCGATGAACCTTCGCATGCGACCTCCGATAATCTCAGCTGCAGGCCAGCAAACCACCTGCCATTATCGTTCCCCAGCACACGGACAAGCAAGTCGCGCGCCTGCGCTTGTTCGAATCCGCCTTGATTCGGGGCTCCAGCGACGGGGATCTCATCGAGGCGCATCCGTTTGCGAAGCGCTGGAAGCGGCTTCACCGAATGGGAACGAGTCCGGAGCGATGCCAGCGGGTGCGAAAGCCGACACGAGACCCGTCGAGCCGGGCTCGAAGACCACCCTGGCCGTCCACCTCGGCGTCTTCTCCCTGGAATGGGCCGACACCCAGCCCGAATGACGCGGCTCGACCTGCCCCCTGACCAACTCCACCCCGCGGGTCTCGCGGCCGGGGAAATGGTGGACGAAGCGCTGTGCGCCCTTGAACAACAGGATGCCCCGATCGACCTTTCTCGCCCCCAGCTGCTCGCCGTACTGGAAGTAGGCCACTGCCGGCCGGCCCGACGCGCCCTCGACCCGATCGCGCAGCACCACCACGGGCCCCTCGCGATGAAAGGCAATCGAACGCACGACCTCGGCTCCGTCCGCGGTCTGCATCCGCGCTTCCACCTCGATCAGCTCCTCGCAGTGGCTGCTCTGGACCAGTGAAGTCTCCGCGATGCGCCGCAAGCGGCAATCAACGGCATCCCGCCCATCGGGGACGATCGTGGAATGCGCGCACGGAGAACGGTAGTACTCGTTTAGCGGGTCAGTTGAATAGTCGTAGAGCCCGGAGTCCTGAATGAGGTCGACACCGTTGAGCATGAGCTCGAAATTCAGGGTATCGTCCTGGAAATGGGTCGCTTTCGTGGATGTGCCGAAATCGAACGCCAGATAGGAATCCGCATCCAGGCCCCGCTGATCATCGACGAAGAAGAAATAGCCCGAGGGGACGAACACAGCGCTGCGCCGCCAGGGGCCCTCCGCCTGCAGCCGCTCGCGGATGGGTCCGGCGACCGGATCGGCGAACACCCTGCCACGCGGTGGTTCATCCCAAACATAACCATCTCCGAACTGCACGTTCTCGCCACCGGGTTTGATGAGAAAGGTCGCGAACGCGACCATCTTTGCGATCGATTCGTCGAAGACGGGGAGAGCATGCCCGCCATGTCTCGCGAGCCCCCGTATCTGCAGCAGTAGGCGCAGGACGATGAACTGGTATACGGCAGAGCCTTCGTTCAAGACACCATCGCCGCCCACCTTGTCGTCCATCCACTTGGTCGTCCGCTTCAGGCAGATCGAACGCCAACGATTCGCTTGCTCGATCACGTCGACGAGGGCTGCCGCCGCGAGAAGCGCATGGTTCTGGTACAGCCCATGATTGGACCACGATGAATAGAAGCCCCATTCGGAGAGCACGCCGCCGTGCCGGAAGACATCCCGGACCAGCTTCTCGACGATGGCGCGGTTGTCGGGCAGATCGACGACCCGAACCAACAGCATCAACATGCTCTGCAGCCTCAAGGCCGTTGCGTGATCGTTCCACGCCAGCGCCGAGGTGAACGAATCGATATGATTGTGCTCCAGCCAGTCGAGGTAGTAGGAAACCGCCGCGCGCAGGTAGTCACGATTGGAGGAGCGGTCGTAGGCCATCATCAGGATCTGGATGATTCGCAGACAATGGGCCTCGAGCGCGTCCGACTTGTGCCGTTCTTCCAGCCAGAAGTCCGGACCCGGTTCGTAGATGACGGTCCCGTGCTCCAGCGGCAGTTGTCTGGCGCCGACGAAAGCGCTCGCTAGACTCTCGGGTTCCGCGATCGCTCCTGGTCGCTCATCGTACAAGTGGCTCGCCAATGCATCGCGATTCTGGATGATGCGTGCTCGAATCCGCTTCCAGTCCGGACGAGCCTTCTTGTCGAGATAGCCCGCCGCGAGATGTCCGGCGATGTCGATCGCTTCGATACCGCTTGCGGCCACGGCGATCTTGGTGGCCTTGCTCGAAGAGATGCACGCCGGTTCGAGTTCATCGGCAGTGCACAGCGCAGCATACAGGTAGTACGTTCCGGCTCCGACGTCATCCGGCAGATCCAGCGTCCATTCCTGCAAAGGCCGTTGCGGTCCAAAGCCCAACGCTCTGGGCTCTCCATGCAGCAACACCCACTGACGGCCGCGGAATCGCGTCTTGTCCGCCAGGTACACGAACAGCTCCTGATCGGTGTTTGAATCTCCTCGCGCAGCCAAGCGAACGCTGAATCGAAGCCTGCCGTTGTTCAGAAAAACCGGCTGCCATTTGGCCACGCTTCGCACTTCGATGCCATCCCCCGGCTCGGCTTCGCGCGCCCCGGCGCTCGGATCGGCAGTTGCACCGTCGCAACGGGTTGACAGCACCGCGGCAAGACAACCCGCGACGAGCACGATGCCGATCGGAGCTGTCCGCATCTCTGCGCCTCCTGATGAATGCATGGCGTATTCCACGAGCTGGCCCCCGCTGGCTCACCGCCTTGGGATCACACGAACGAACCCGACAGCATTCGAGCCAGCAGACTTCCAGCGATCGCACCCTCCGAGCCCTCAAGGGGTTTGCTCCGTATTCCGGCCCCCAGACGGAGCTGCTCCTCGATGGCGGGGACCAACTCGTCCGGATCCGGTCCGGCGACCGCTATCCGCCCGGTCCGGTGCGCCCACGCGGCCCTGGCGTGTTGGTCGTCGCGCCCCGGATCGCCCAAAGGCACGAGGATCCCCGGCGTTCCCGTGGCCACCAGTTCCTGGACGCTGTTGTAGCCCGCCGAGCAGACCACCGCGTCTGCCGCCAGCATGAGCTCCGGCAGCTCGCGCTCGAATCGCAAGGCCCGCAAACCCGGCGCGTCGGCCGGCAGTGGTCGGGGATACAGCGGACCGTGGACGATGACGGCTTCGAGACCGGGGCGCCGGGCCACGAGTCGCTCGAGCGCGCGGTAGGCCGCTTCGGCCAGATCGGCGGCGCCCGGCCAGCCGCCGCCGCCCAGGCTGACCACGACCAGCTGCTCGGCGTCGGGCGCGATGCGCCGGCGGACCGCGGGGGCGCGTTCGACGCGCAGCCGGCGGACCAGGGGGCCGGTGAAGTGACAGCGCGGCCGCAGGTGCACCGGCAGCTCGTCCGGTGCCAGCTCCTCGGGATCGTGCGGCAGGATGAAGGCATCGACCAGGTCGGCGGCCGGATCGGCGGCCAGCTCGCGCAGCGCACCGGCGCGCAGCTTGCGCATGACCAACAGCAGGCGCAGGCCGCGCCGCTTGACCAGCCGGAACAGCACCGGGTCGACGACGAAGTCCAGCAGCAGGCCGTCGGGACGCCAGCTGTCGAGCACCGCTTCCAGCAGATCGGCCTCCAGCTCGGCCCGGCGGCCCTCCAGGGTCTGGCGGGCCGCGGGGTGCATGGGATCGGGCAGCTTGAGCACCGGATAGCCCGCCTGGCGCACCAGGCCGTGGGCCGGCGACTCGACCAGGAACCGGATCTCGGCCGCGGGCTCGGCCGCGCGCAGCGCATCGGCCAGCAGCAGGGTGCGGTTGAGATGGCCCAGCCCGCGGCCGTCGATGGCCAGCACCAGCAGCCTCATCGCCCGGCTCCCCTGCGCGCCAGCCCACCCAGCCGCTGCAACAGCCGCCCGCTCCGGTTGGCCGCATCCACCGTCCGGTGGATCCAGGGCCGCCGGCTGACCGTCTTGAGCCGGATCGCAAACCGCGCCGGGGCGGTGAGCCACATCCGGGCCAGTCCGGCCGCCTGGCACCAGGTCGCGGCGCTGGCCAGCAGCTCGCCGGGGCCGTGGGTCAGCCCGGCCCGCTGCGCCGCCACCGCCGAGTCGGTGGGCACGACCAGCTCGATCGGGCCGCGGTGCAGTTCGGGCCGCCGCGCCAAGAAGGCCAGCAGCTCGCGGGCGCCGGCATCGAGCCGGCCCTGCCAGCGCAGCACCAGTCGGCTCGCGGGCGAAGCGGCCGCCTGGATGGCCGCCTCCAGCTCCCGAGCGGACCAGCCGCTGCCGACGGCCAGCTCGATGGGCAGGCGGGCGGCAAGGTGCTGCTCGATCTGCTCCAATAGACCGCCCGGCGTGGCAGCGGTCACGATCGTGATCCCCGAAGCGACCGGCGGTGCGTCCTCTCCCGGACGCAAAGCGATCAGCGGCCGCGGTGCGGCCACCTCGGCCGCAAGCGGCGCGGCAGCCCGGCCCAGGCCAACCAGCGCATCGACCGCGAAGCGTCGCGCACATACCGCCACCAGGCGAGCGCCCAGCCGACCGTCATCGCCCCAGCCGACGGGCAGGCCGAAGCGCTCCAGGGCGGCATCGGTGTCGACCGCCGCATCCGGATCCGGCTCGGCGAGCAGGACGAGGGTGCCGGGCCGCCGGCGGCGCAAGCGCTCGATCAGCTTTGGGCCGAGCCCCGCCGAGCCCGCTCCGTCGGGTTCTGGGTCCACGATCAGCAGCGGCATGGTCCCGGTCCCACGTCTCGCCCTCAGACCGCACCGGTAGCGGTGCCCGCCGCTGCGGCCTGCATGTCGCGCTGCAGCCAGGACTGCAGGCCGGCCAGCGCCTCGGCGAAGGTATAACGCCGGGCCACCGCCAGCACCTGCGCGGACACCTCATGGTAGAACTCCGGCTCCGCGGTTAGCCGCCGAAAGCGCTCGACCAGGTCCTCGGCCGACAGGACGTAGCCGGGGTAGTCGTCGCCGAACAGGCTGCGTTGCAGCGGAGTGGGGTTGAGCAGCACCGGCAGGCCAAGCGCGGCATACTCCAGCACCTTGGTCGACAGCTCCAGGCTGTCGTCGAAGGAGGCGTCGCGCCAGGAGGAGGCGACATCGGTCTGATCGAGCAAGGCGATGGTCCGCGCCCGCGACACGCCGCCGTGCCAGACAACCCCCGGGGTCTCGCGGAGCCGCGTTTTGACCTGCTGCTCGAAGCCGGGCAGCGGCGGGGCGTTGTGGATCTTGTCCCCGATCACGTGCAGTTCGGCGCCGGCCCGCTGCCGCCGGATGCGCTCGATGGCGTCCAGCATCTCCAGGATGCGGTACGGGGGCGACAGCTTGCCGGCGTAGCCCAGCCGGGGCCGGGTTGCATCTCGGAGCCGGCGCGGCTGCGCCTCGACCGCCGGGATCATCGGCGGCAGCACCAGCACTGCGTCCGGGGCGGCCGGGATGCTGGCGGCCAGGGCCTGCTGCGCCTCCGGCGTCTGACAGACGATGCGCCGGCAGGCGGCGGCCACGCGCTGCAGGTTGCGCTGCCGCTCGGGCCTGTCGTAGGCGGCCGGGTCGACCAGGTAGGCCCAGCTGCGCTGGGCCAGCGACTCCCGGGCGACCAGGGAGTCGAGCAGGTGCTCGCCCTCGAAGATGCCCGGCCCGCGAACGATGAACAGTGACTGCGGCGCGATGCGGTCCAGAGCGGCCAGGGCCTCGACCGCCTGCTCCGGCTCCAGCCGCCGGCGCCGCGGCACCAAATCCGTCAGCCATCCAGCCCGCGCCAGGTCATCGGCGGTCACCCAGCGGATGCGCGGATGTTCGCCCAGGTGGCCGATGACCTCGGGCCGTTCGATCGGCTGGCCCAACAGCACGGTCAGGCGCAGCGCCGGGTCGGCCGCCAGGGTCTCGACCAACGAGGCCAGCCAGATCGACGAACCGTCGATCAGGTTGGCGTTGACCTCGGCGTAGATGCACAGGCGCTGGCCGGGCTCGGCATCGGGCCAGCCGAGCAAGGGTCGCGCCGGCGCCACCTCGTCGGGGTTCTTCGGCTGCGGCGCGCCCTGCTCCACGGCTGGGCGGACGGGTGCCGGGGCCGGTTTGGCCCCCGACCGGTCGCCCCGAGCCAGCGCCGGCCGGCCCTTGCGCGCCTGTTCCTTCCTGCGGCCCTCGGCGAACAGCGAGACCAATCGGGCCGGCAACAGCAGCGTATCCAACGACGGCCGCGCGGCCCGGACGAAGGCGTCGCCGATCTTGCGCCGCACGCCGTCTTCCACCAACTCCTGCATCCGGCGAAGCTTGTCGTGTCTTCGGAGCAAGTCCTCGAGTCGACTCGAAGGCCAGCCCGGAGAAGGCGCTACCCGATCCAGGAGCTGATCCATGCGACCGCGCAGCCTTCGCAGATTTTGGTTCTCGGTCTCCACAGCCTCGTGGTGCCGACGGCTGGCCAACAAGGAACCCGTGGCCCGCTCGGCCTGCTGGCGCTCCCGCAGCGCGTCGTCTCGCATCGGTCCCCAGTCTTCGGCGCGCGCCTCCCGGGTGCGTTCGGCAAGCGCCAAACGCCTCGTCAACAGGGCCTGTTCGACGGATAGCTCCCTCAGGCGCTCTTGCTGTTCCCGGCGCTGCGTTCTCGATGCCGCCAGAACTTCCGTCGAATGCGACACCTCGGACTCCAGGCCTTCCAGTCTCTGCAGCAGGGCCTCTCGTTCCTTCTCGGTTCCGCGCAAGGACCGTTCGAAGGCTTGCCAGGCCTCTTCGCTCTCGTCGAGTTCCGCCTTCCGCGCACGCAACTGCTTGCCCGAGTCCAGCATTTCCTCGATCAAGTGGCTCTCGAGTTCGCGTTGGGCCGCATCGGCGCTGATTAGAATGGAGGCAGGTGCCTGCCAGCGTTCGGCCAGCGGCTGGTCGTCGTCCTGCCTGGCCGCCACCAGGCGCATCGAGCCGTTGCGGATGATGGGTTCATCGACCCGCCAGGCCGGCTGCAGCAGGTCCATCAAGCGGTGTGGATGAAAGGCCTGCCGGCCCCACGGCGCATCGATCACGCCGAAGGGTACGGTCACCACCAGGCGTCCCGCCTCGTTGAGGTAGTCGGCCGCCGCGGACAAGGCCTGTTCGGGTTGGACGAGTTCATCGAGCACATGACCGAGCATGATTGTATCGAAGCGACCCAGCTCCGGCCGATCCAGAACATCGGCCAATACGAGGTCGATCCGTTCGGCCACGGCGGGCAGTTCGTCCGCGCGGGCTCTCCGGCCCCGTTCGATGGCCTCTGGATCGCGGTCGATCCCGACCACCTCGTAGCCCTCACGCGCCAGCAGGATCACCGCCGCGCCGCCGGCACAGCCGACGTCCAACACGCGGTGGCCCCGGCTCTGGGCACACATCCAGTTGATCCTTTCGCGCAATGCCACCCGCTGGCGGGGGGTCCCGGTCTCGCCGCGGTACAGCTCCTCCATCCCCACGGTCATCTCACCTGCCTCCCCGCTTCGTCGCCGTTGTCGAGCAGTTGTGCCCAGCGGCCACGCACTTCTTCAATGCCATACCGTTCGGACACGAAGCGCCGGGACTGGCTCGGCGATTCGACGGCGTCTGGATCCCATCGCCAGGCCTCGATCCGGTCGACCGCTTCCGATACGGACGAGACGACAGCCCTAGGCGTCCAGATCGTGCGGGCTCCGTCCCAATTCCAGACCACCGGCAATGTACCGGAGGACATGCCTTCCCCGACCGCCATGTGAAAGCTCTCGAAATCCGACATCGACAGCAGCACGCCGACCATGCGGAACCATTCGGCCACGTCCCGGCCCGGCGGGTCGAACACCACGCTGTTGCCCCAGGGCGCGGTGTTGATCCGCTCCCAGATGGACCGGTAGTAGGCGCGCTCCTCCTGCCTGGACCACACCCAGGGATACTGACTCGGGTGGGCCCCCTTGATGTGCAGGCAGTAGCGCCCGTCGCGTTGCTTCAGCGCCTCCAGGATGTCCAGCGCCCGATCGATGCGCTTGCGCATCGGGGCGATGCCGACCATGCCCAGGTTGAACACGCTGCCTTCGTACTTCGGCCGGTCGAAGGCCCGCGTATCGATTAGATTGGGCACGACGCAGGTCTTTTCCGGCGGGAACCCCAGCCGCTGATGCGCCTCGCGCTCGATGTGGGCGCCGACGAAGGCGACCCGGTCCACCCGATCCAGCGCGAGCCGGGCGGGAAACGGCGTGTTGCGTTCGGCCAGGTGAAAGCGGATCAGCAGCCGTTGCCGGGGGCGGCGGTGCTGTGCGTACCAGACCGCGTTGCCCAGACACCACTCGCAGAAGATCACATCGGCCCAGCCGAGCAGCTCACGGCTCGCCTTCTCGTCGTGCTTGTCGTGGCCCTGCCAGACATCGCGGCGGAAGTGGAAGCGCCCCGTCTCCTCCAAGGCGGCCTGCAGCCCGTCGAAGAACTTGAAGTCGTGTCCGGCCGCCAGGACTCTGAGGGGCTTGGCCACCATCACAGCTCGCAGTCGGCGACGGACCGCGCCACCGCCTCGCCATCGTCCCAGCGGCTGAAGTCGGCCTCGAACTCGGCCGCGTCGGCGACGAAGACCGATGCGCCGAAGCGGCGCCAGTCCTCACCTTCCTCGGCCAGCAGCGCGCTCGGGCGCCAGCCCAGCGGTGTCAAGGCCCGGTGATCGATCAGGTGGGCGGCCGGGTGCACCGGCTCCTGGAACAGGAAGCGATCCGCCGCGGTCGACTTGCCGACGACCGCCGCCCGGCTGTACCCGTGGGCCAGCACAAGGTCCTCCAGGTAGTGCGCGCCGTACAGGCAGTCCGCCCGCTGCCGGCCCACCAGCCGGCAAGCCGGCTCCGCCAGCAAGGCCTCCAGCGCTTCCTCCGGCGCTTCCTCCGGCGCATCACCGGCCAAGGCGATCACGTCGTCGCGCTGCGGCGCGACCAGTCCCTCGTCCAGCAACAATGCCAGGCGGCGCTGCGGCCAGCTCTGCCGGTCGAAATCCTGCAGCAAGCGCTCCAGCTCCCGCGGTCCGCGGGCTCGGCCCACCCACAGCACCTGCGGCGGCTCGCCGCCGGGCACGGACAGGCCGGCGTGCTTTAGCACCTGGGCGAAACGATGGCGGTAGGTATGAGCACCCAGGACCCGGCGTATCCCGAGCAGGCGGCGCCGGCGCCACTCGGTGTCGTCCTCCAGCAGCGTTTGGATGGCGGTGCGCGCCTCCTGCTCGGACCGGACCAGCCAGACGGCGTCCTGTCCCAACAGCTCGGCGACGC
>CAYVQE010000129.1:0-17184 GCA_964454005.1 uncultured Myxococcales bacterium | reverse complement strand
AAGAGGTGGTAGAACGGCTCGGCATACCGAACGAAGACGGGAGGTTGCCGAGTGCTCGCCTACGAAGCCTATGGCACCTTTCTTGGGGGCCGGCAGTCTCACTTCTTCTTGCGGGCTTTGTGTGCCGGTGACCTCTCGTTTCTTCTTGCTATCCGCCGCCCGCCAGGAGTTCGAGGCCTACGACGCCCAGCTCGGCTTTTGCTGATCGGCCCGGGTGCTGCTCAGAAGCAGTTGACCTGCAGGTGGACGTCCAGGTTGGGGTCTTCGGTCATCAGGCCGATGTAGTAGGTCTGGCCCGCCTGGAGTTCCACTTCCACGGCCGGCCCGATGCCCATGGCGAAGCAGGCGTCCGGGTTGCACCGATCCAGCATCACCATCGGCACGGTGCCCGGGCCGGTGAAAAACTCGACCCGTCCGTCCTCGGCCGGGGTGAAGGAGTAGAAGGCCTGGCGGTTGCCCGGAGGCAGGGGCTCGGAGCTGCCGCACCAGGTATCCAGCACGGCCGGACCGAAGCTGTCGCTGATCTGCTGGCCGCATTGCAAAGGCTCGGCCGCGGTGCACAGCTGCTCGCTGGGGCAGCGCAGGTCGGCGGCGAAGCTGTCCGGGGCGTCTTGGCTGGAGTCCACCACCAGGTAGTAGGTCTGGTCGCTCTGGGCCATAAAGGCCACCGGCGCCGCCCAGTAGGTGTCCGGCAAGATCTCGGTCACGGCCTGCGTACCGGCCAGGCAGGACGCGGGGTCGAGGGGATCGCAGCGCTCGTCCAGCACGGCGAAGCGCAGCGTGCCCTGCTGGCCGGCCGCGGCCCTGAGCTGCACCGGGCCGCTCTGTGCCGGGCTGAACGCGTATACCCGCTCCGGCCCGTAGGCCCCATCCAACATGCAGGCGTAGCCGTCGACCAGGCTGTCCTGGCCGGCCCAGTCTCCGCTCAGGCTGTCGCCGCAAGCGGCCGCTGCGGCGTCGAGGCAGAGACAGCCGGCGCCATCGTCGCAATCGGCATCGGCGCAGTCCACCTCCCCGTCGCCGTCGTTGTCGAAACCGTCGTCGCAGCTGGTCTCGCCGAGCGGTTCGCAGAGCTGCCCGTCGGGGCCCAGTTCGCCGTGGCATTCCGGATCGGCGCAGTCGGTCAGCCCGTTGCCGTCGTCGTCCAGCCCGTCGTCGCAGACGGTCTCCACGCAGGCCGGGTCGTCATGGCAATCCCAATCGTCGCAGTCGGTGTCGCCATCCAGATCGTCGTCCAGCCCATCGTCGCAGTCCTGCTCCACGCAGCCATCGGGATGGTTCGGGTCCTGGCAGTTTCCGTCCTCGCAATCGGTCAGCCCGTCGTCGTCGTCGTCCAGCCCGTTGTGGCAATCCCCCTCGTAGCAGGCTGCATCGTAGTGACAGTCCGCGTCCTGGCAGTCGGTCTGCCCGTCGCCGTCGTTGTCGAAGCCGTCGTCGCAGGTCTGCTCCCAGCCGCCCTCGCACGGGATCCCGTCAGGGCCGAGCTGGCCGTCGCATTGCGGGTCCGCGCAGTCGGCCCCCATGCGGGCGTCGTTGTCGAAGCCGTCGTCGCAGATCGTCTCGCCATCGGGCTCGCACTGGCCGCCGCTGCCCATCTGACCGTCGCAGTCGGCATCCCTGCAGTCCGTGCTGCCGTCGCCGTCGTTGTCGGCGCCATCGTCGCAGATCGACTCGGCCCCGAACTCGCACGGCGCCCCCGCGGGGCCGGGCTGGCCGTCGCAATCGGCGTCCAGGCAATCCGCCTCGCCGTCGGCGTCGTTGTCGACGCCGTCGTTGCAGATCGTCTCCGCCCGGCAGGCCGGATCCCAGGTGTCCGGATCGGCCTGCGGATCCCGGCAGTCGCTGTCCCAGCAGTCGGTGTCGCCGTCGAGGTCGGTGTCGAAGCCGTCGGCGCAGTCCTCGGGTCCCTCACAGGTGAGCCGGATGCCATAGGCGCCCGGATCATCGGCCCGATGGAGATCGTAGAAGATGGTGTAGGTGACGCCCTGCTGGGCGTCGAAGTCCAGCTCGGTGCCCAGAGTCGGGTTGGTGAAGGCCAGGCAGGACTGGTCGCTGTCCGGGTCGCAGTCTTCGTCGAACACCCCCAGGCCGAACGTGCCGTGGTATTCGACCAGGCTGAGTCGGACCGTTCCGCTGGCCGGCGCGGTGAAGGCGTGCAGCGCCTCCGGGCCTTCGAAGAGCATCGGCAGCGGGGAGCAGGCGTAGCTCTCCCGGACCGAGGGCTGGCCGCTGATGTCGCCGCTGAGGATCGTGTTGCAGCCCACCGGCGCCTGGGCCGGCAGGCAGAAGCAGCCGGCCGCGTGGGCGCAGTCTTCATCCTGGCAGTCGGTGGCCCCGTCGCCGTCGTTGTCCAGGCCGTCGTCGCACAGCGGAGCCTCCACGCAGTCCAGCTGCAACGTGTGGGCGCCATCCGGCAGCCCGCGGTTTTCCAGCACGAAATAGAACACCTCGCCGACCTGGGCGGGCACGGTGAGCTCCGATCGCTCGCCGATCAGCAAAAAATCGGTGGCGGCCACGCAGGCCGCGGGGGCGCATTCGCCCTGCAGCGCCAGGATGGCCGGTGCGGGATCAAATGCCGAACCCGCGGTGACGGTGGCCCGCAGGCCGTGATCGCCGGGCGCGACGATTTCGTAGACCAGCTCCGCTTCGGGATAGGGATCATGTGTGCAGCTGTAAGAGGTGAGCTGCGAGGAGGCGCCGTAGAAATCGAGCTGCACCGCTTCGCCGCAGTCCAGCTGGGCGGTCGGGCTGCAGGCCGGGCAGGCCGGATCGCCCAGGCACTCGTCGTCCTCGCAGTCGGACCAGCCGTCCGCATCGTCGTCTACCTGGTTGGCGCAGTCGATCTCGCTGTCGGCCGCGCAGGCGGGCTGGCCGAGGCAGGAGTCGTCGACGCAGTCGGTCAGCCCGTCGCCGTCGTTGTCGAATTCGTCGCTGCAGCTTCGCTCGGGGTCCTCGCAGGGCGGGGCCACGTCGTGGCAGTCCGGATCGGCGCAGTCGGTCAGCCCGTCGCCGTCGTTGTCCAGCTCGTCGCCGCAGATCAGTTCGGACTCCTGGTCGCAGCTCAGCGACAGCATGTAGGCGCCGGGAGGAGACGGAGGCATGGACTCCACCACCAGGTAGACGGGCACGCCGGCCTCCACGTCCAGTTCGAGGCGCTCCATCTCGTCTAGCCCGCCGGCGTCGGCCACGGCGGCCAGGCACTGCTGCGGGTCGCAGGCCCCGCCCAGCGCGATCAGGGCCGCGTCGAACTGGGGATCCACGTTCAGCTGGATGTGGCCGTCGGCCGCCGGGATGAAGCGGTAGACCGCCTCCGGGCCGGTGAAGCTCGCGGCCCAGCAGCCGTATAACTCCAGCCGGCTGACGCCGCCCTGCGCCAGGTCGCCGTCGGTCTGGGAGCCGCAGCCCAGGTCCTGCTGTATGTCGCAGTTGCTGCAGGCCGGATCGGCCTCGTGTGCGCACTGTCCGCTGGCCGGGTCGCAGGAGTCGACGGTGCACGGGTCGCCGTCGTCGCAGTCGGGCGGCTGGTGGCTGCACTGGCCGTCGTTGCAGGTGTCGCTGGTGCAGGCGTCGCCGTCGTCGCACAGCGGCTGGTGGCCGCACTGGCCGTCGGCGCAGGAGTCCACGGTGCAGGGGTCGTCGTCGTCGCAGTCCAACGGCCGGTGCTCGCACTGGCCGGCCGCGCAGGAGTCGACGGTGCAGCCGTCGCCGTCGTCGCAGTCCAGCGGCTCATGGGCACAGGCACCATCGCTGCAGCTGTCTGCGGTGCAGGCATCCCCATCGTCGCAATCCGCGTCCAGCGCACAGTCGCCGTCCACCCCCGAGCCGCCGTTGCCGCAGCCGCTCCAGCCGGCCACAGCCACCAGCAGCAGACATGAAAGACCGAACCGCTTCATCGGACCCCCCCTTTTGGGCGAGCGGGGCCGCAGATCCGCGCTCCGGCTCCCGACGCGTTGTCGACAGATTCCCCTGATAACCTCAGATGGGCTTAGGGTCTCACAAGACCGCGGTCCGGCGCAAGCGACGGGCCGTGGCCCTGGTCTGCCACCTGGCGCTGCGCCGCGACCGCACTACCCCGAGCGACCCCGATCTGTACAGCATCGGGCTTCGGATCGATCGCCGCGGCGACGGCATAGACCCCGATGTGCTCTGCTACTAGCCCGAAAACGAGAGCTTCAGCACCCAGGCCTTCGTTGAACCAGGCCGGGCAGTCGGGGAAGTTGACCTCGACGTAGGGGTGGACGATCTCGTGGACCAGGGTGCCGCCGCCGGCAAGACCAGCAACAAACAGGCGCTCCAGCGCACGGCCACCTCCAGCCCCCTGTTCAGCATAGCAGAACGCGGGCCGCCGGGCGCGGCCAGCCGCGGGCTAGCCCGAAGCAACCAAGGGTACTTCAGTCTAGCGCCTCCAGCGGCGGTGGCTGCGGCGTTCGCCGAGTTCGACTTCGAGCTCGACGGTCTTGCCCTCGCGCCACAGCTGCACCGGGACGCTTTGGCCGACGTGGGTCTTCGTCTCCAGCAGCAGGGTCAGCTGACGCTGGTCTTCGACCGGCGTACCGGCCAGCGCCAGGATGAAGTCGCCGCCCATGGGCAGGCGCAGGTTGCCCAGCCGCAGGATGTGGCTGGCGCCTTGGATGCCGGCGCGCCGGGCCGGGCCGCCGCGGAAGGCCTCGAGCACCAGCAGGCCGCCGCCGGGCGGTACGGCCACGCCGTTTTTGCGCAGCAGGCGGGCCAGGCTGGCCGGCAGCTCGTAGGTCTGCACCCCCAGCCAGGGATGCGGGTAGCGGCCGCGGCGGATCAGCTCGGGCACCACCCGGCGCACCGTGGTGGCCGGGATGGCGAAGCCGATGCCGGCCGAGACCCGCGACGGGCTCAGGATGGCCGAGTTGACCCCCACCAGCTCGCCGTCCAGGTCCAGCAGCGGCCCACCCGAGTTGCCCGGGTTGATGGGCGCGTCGGTCTGGATCATCTCGCCCATGACGCGGTTGTCCGGCGAACGGATCTCGCGGCCCAGCGCACTGACCACCCCGGTGGTCATGGTGCCGCCCAGGCCGAAGGGGTTGCCGATGGCCACCACCAAGCGCCCCGGGCGCACCCGCTTGGAGTCGCCCAGCGGGATGGGCCGGGCGTCGGCCGGCAGATCCTCGACCTGCAGCACGGCCAGGTCGTTGGACGGATCGGCCCCGCGCAGCCGGGCCGGGCGCACCGAGCCGTCGGCGAAGGTGACGTGCAGCTCCTCGGCACCCTCGACCACGTGGAAGTTGGTCACCAGGTGGCCGGCGCCGTCGTAGACGAAGCCCGAGCCCGAGCCCTCGTGGGGCACCGGGTTCAGGAAGTAGTCGTAGCCGTAGGAGCGGCGGGTGATGTTGACCACCCCGGGCGCGGCCCGTTCGTAGACCTGCATCAGCCGCTGCTCGAGCGCCAGCGCCAGTGCGGCGCTGTGTTCGGCCAGGTCGTCGCCCTCGGTTTGCGTTCCGGCCTGGACCGCTGCGGTCCAGGCGATGAGACCGGCGATGATCCATACTTTGCAAGCTGGCAACCGTTCGCTCCGTTTCTAGACGCATCTCCCCATTGTACGATGGGTTCCGCTGAATCCCCAAACCGCCGGCTGAGCAAGCGGCCGGCGCTCGGTGACGATGCGAGGATACGGCAGCCAGGACCTCTCGGCCGCAGCTCGGTGCACCGGGCGCAGGAGGGGCGATGCCAAAGGAGAGAGCGGACGTCCACGCGCGGGGGGACGAGCCGCGGGACTCACGCGCGGCGCTGACCTCGGAGGGTTTCTCCCGGCAGGACGAGGAGTTCAAGCAGGCGGCGGACCGGTCGTTGCAGCAGCGGCCCACCTTCAGCGTCCGCACGCGGCTGCTGCTCGCCTTCTCCCTGTTCTTCTTGCTGCCCTTGGCGATCACGATCTGGACGATGAACGCCCTGCAGGAGATACAGCAGAAGATTCTCTTCCTCGAGGTGGCGGACGACTACGAGGTGGAGATCCAGCAGGCGCGACGGTTCGAGAAGAACTTCTTGCTCTACGGGACCAACCTCGCCGATGCCCGGGAACACGCGTTCAACGCCCAGAGATTGAGAGACCAGCACGCGGATCGCATCAGACAGGTCGTCGGCGCGGAGACGTTGCAGACGATGGACGAGCATTTCCAAAAGTACCTCCGGCTGCTGGGTGAGATGGAATCGCTTCATGGGTTACACGGAGCGGATCGCCGCCGGTGATTTCACGCCGATCACGCCGGCCCGACGCTACCGCGACGAGTTCTCCAAGCTCGCGCTGAACATCAACCGCATGGTCAGCGAGCTGGATCGTCATCACCGGATACTGGTCGAGTCGCACAAGCAGCGGGCGGTGGGCAATCTGGTCGCCGGCGTGGCGCACGAGCTGAACAACCCGATGAACAACATCATGCTCACCGCGTCGCTGATGCTGGAGGACTACGACGAACTCGCCGATGAGGAACGCTTGGAGATGCTCGCGGATCTCGTCTCGCAAGTGGAGCGCTCGAAGGCCATCGTGGCCAATCTCCTCGATTTTGCACGCCAGAGTGAGACCCGGTCGGAGCCGCTGGATATCCGGCAGATCGTCGATGAGACGGTCCAGCTGGTCGGCAATCGGATACGGATGAAGAAGGTGCGCATCGAGACGGAACTGCCTGAAGACCTGCCGGTGGTCCACGGCGACCGCCAGATGCTGAGGCAGGTATTCGTCAACCTGATACTCAACGCGCTTGACGTGCTGCCCGAGAAAGGCGAAATATCGATAGGCAAGAGCGCGATTCAGCGGGAGGGCTTCCTCGCCGTGGATGTGTGGGACAGATCTATGATTCCCGCAAATCACAGCTCAGAGGAACACGAGTTCCAGTCCCTCGAGGACCTGCTGGATGCGCGTGGGTTTGAGGTGCCCGATGCGCTCGGCCAGCCTGGCCTTGTCGACCGTCGCCAGCTGCGACACGTTGACCACGCTGGGGCGCGGCAGGCCGGCCTCGCCCTTGCGCAGGCGTACGTTGCCGGGCATGGCGGCCAGGCGCAGGTTCGAGGTGACGGCCGCCACGATGGTGGTGGAGATGGCGCTGCGGTTGAAGCGATCGTGCTGGACCACAACCGCCGGCCTACGCCCGCTCGGCGATGAACCCGTGCCGCCGAAGGCCAGCCAGCAGACGTCGCCCTGCTGGATCACCATCCCTCGTCACCCCAGGCAGCGGCGCTGTCCTCGAGTTCCCCGGCCACCCGGGCCTGCTCCTCGGACAGCTCCCGCTCGGCAAACAGCGCGTCGAGCCGGCGGGTGATCTCCGCGTCCCGCCGCGCGCGCAAGGCCTGCTCGAGGATCGTGACGATGAACCTGTTCCTGGACTCGCCCCGCTGCTCGGCGGTCCGGTCGATGCGTTCGAGCAGTTCGGGCGGGACGGCGATGGATGTCTTGTGGCCAGCCATGGTATTCCTCCTGGTATTCACAAATAGAATACCATAAAAGTGGCAGGAGCGGGAGGAGTCCGAAACGACGACTACAAGGACCCATTCAAGGTGCCCCATTCAAGGTGCCAGAGGAACCGGGCGGGGCACGTGGAACCAGACACCGAGGATGCCCGCCACGACGGGCCTGGGCGTAGTTGGTGCCGGGGTCGCGGTTGTAGAACTGGTGGCTGCTGGTGGCCAGCAGGCGCGTCAAGGGCGGTAGCGCGCCGGCGCGGATGGCTTCTTGCAGCCCGGCCAGCCGCGGTCTAGCGCCTCCAGCGGCGGTGGCTGCGGCGTTCGCCGAGCTCGACTTCGAGTTCGACGGGCTCACCCTTGCGCCACAGCTGCACCGGGACGGTCTGGCCGACGCGGGTCTTCGTCTCCAGCAGCAGGGTCAGCTGGCGTTGGTCTTCGACCGGCGCACCGGCCACCGCCAGGATGAAGTCGCCGCCGATGGGCAGGCGCAGGTTGCCCAGCCGCAGGATGTGGCTGGCGCCTTGGATGCCGGCGCGCCGGGCCGGGCCGCCGCGGAAGGCCTCGAGCACCAGCAGGCCGCCGCCGGGCGGTACGGCCACGCCGTTTTTGCGCAGCAGGCGGGCCAGGCTGGCCGGCAGCTCGTAGGTCTGCACCCCCAGCCAGGGATGCGGGTAGCGGCCGCGGCGGATCAGCTCGGGCACCACCCGGCGCACCGTGGTGGCCGGGATGGCGAAGCCGATGCCGGCCGAGACCCGCGACGGGCTCAGGATGGCCGAGTTGACCCCCACCAGCTCGCCGTCCAGGTCCAGCAGCGGCCCACCCGAGTTGCCCGGGTTGATGGGCGCGTCGGTCTGGATCATCTCGCCCATGACGCGGTTGTCCGGCGAACGGATCTCGCGGCCCAGCGCACTGACCACCCCGGTGGTCATGGTGCCGCCCAGGCCGAAGGGGTTGCCGATGGCCACCACCAAGCGCCCCGGGCGCACCCGCTTGGAGTCGCCCAGCGGGATGGGCCGGGCGTCGGCCGGCAGATCCTCGACCTGCAGCACGGCCAGGTCGTTGGACGGATCGGCCCCGCGCAGCCGGGCCGGGCGCACCGAGCCGTCGGCGAAGGTGACGTGCAGCTCCTCGGCGCCCTCGACCACGTGGAAGTTGGTCACCAGGTGTCCGGCGCTGTCGTAGACGAAGCCCGAGCCCGAGCCCTCGTGGGGCACCGGGTTCAGGAAGTAATCGTAGCCGTAGGAGCGGCGGGTGACGTTGACCACCCCGGGCGCGGCCTGCTCGTAGACCTGCATCAGCCGCTGCTCGAGCGCCAGCGCCAGCGCGGCGCTGTGCTCGGCCAGGTCATCGGCCGCCGCCGCTTTGGCAGGGGCTTCGGCCCCGCCGGCCAGCGGCGCGGCGGCCAGCAGCGCGGCGGCCAGCAGCCAGGCCGGGCGATGGTGGGTTCTCGAAGCCAGGCTCATGTCACGTAGACGGTCTTGATGTTGACGAACTCGCGGATGCCGAAGGCGCCCAGCTCGCGGCCGTAGCCCGACTGCTTGATGCCGCCGAAAGGCAAGCGCGGATCGGAGCGCACCAGCCCGTTGACGAAGCAGGCGCCGGCTTCCAATCGGTCGGCGGCGATGCGCTCGGCCCGCGCGGCGTCGGCCGAGAACACGGCCGCGCCCAGGCCGAACACCGAGTCGTTGGCCAGCGCCACCGCCTCGTCCTCGTCGGCCGCCGCGATGACGGCCGCCACCGGGCCGAACAGCTCCTCGTCGCGCGCCGGGCAGTCCGGCGGCACCTCGGCCAGCACGCTGGGCGGATACCAGGCGCCGGGCCGGTCGGGCTTCTCGCAGCCCAGCAGCACCCGGGCCCCGGCGGCTGCGCTGTCTGCGACCTGCTGGTGCAGCTCGTCGCGCAGGTCCACCCGCGCCTGGGGACCCACCTGGGTGGCCTCCTCCAGCGGATCGCCCATGCGCCGGGCGGCCATCTCGGCCACCAGCCGCTCGGTGAAGGCCTCGCGCACCGCATCGACCACCACGAAGCGCTTGGCCGCGATGCAGCTCTGGCCGGAGTTGATCAGCCGCGAGTCGGCGCAGGTGCGCGCGGCCGCGGCCACATCGGCGTCGGCCAGGATCAGGTAGGGATCCGATCCGCCCAGCTCGAGCACGGTCTTTTTCAGCGCCGCGCCGGCCCGCGCCGCCACCGCCCGGCCGGCCGGGGTCGAGCCGGTCAGGGTGACGGCCGCCACCTGCGGGTGGTCGATCACCGCGTCGACCTGGTCCGAGCCGATCAGCAGGCTGGCGAACAGGTCTTCGGGCAGACCGGCCTCGCGGAAGACCGCTTCGATGGCCAGCGCCGCGCCGGGCACATTGGAAGCGTGCTTGAGCACGGCCGCATTGCCGGCCATCAGCGCCGGGGCGGCGAAGCGGAACACCTGCCAGAAGGGGAAGTTCCACGGCATCACGGCCAGCACCACCCCCAGCGGCCGGAAGGCCACGTAGGAGCGGCTGGCGTCGCTGGGCGCGGGCTGGTCGGCCAAAAATCCGGCGCCGTGCTCGGCGTAGTGGTCGCAGACCCAGGCGCACTTGTCCACCTCGCCGCGGCCTTGGGCGATGGGCTTGCCCATCTCCAGCGCCATCAACCGGACGTGCTCCTCGCGCCGGGCGCGCAGCACTTCAGCCGCCCGCCGCAGCAGGGCCGCCCGCTCGTCGAAGCCGGTGGCGCTCCAGGCCCGCTGGGCCTGGCCGGCGCGTTCGATCCGCGCGGCGACCTCGTCGGGTGCGGGCTCGGCGTAGTCGCCGATGGTCTCGCCGGTGGCTGGGTTGATCGAGCGCATCGCACCCCCTCGGTTCGGTCACCGGCCCGGGTGCCGCGGCAGCAGCAGCTGGATGGCCACCGGGCCGCCGTCGTCTTCGTCGGCGTCGATGTGGCCGCCGAGCGCCGCGGCCAGCTGGTGGGCCGCGGCCAGCGATCGGCTGCAGGCGGCCCGACAGACCTCGGCGCGCACGGACAGCCGGACGTTCGAATCGCTTGCGTCGATCGCCAACTCCACGCTGCCGCCGGATTGCTCGGGCTCGAGAAAGGCGTCGAGCAGGTGGAACAGCAGCTCCTGCACCCGAAAAGGCGAGCTGGTCAGCAGCACGGGCTCGGCCGCGGGCGTGAAGTCCAGCTCGATGCGCTGCATCTCGAAGGCGCGCCGGGCCAGGGCTACAGTGTTCTCGGCCACCTCGTTCAGGTCGATCTCGGTGCGCACCGAATCCACCCGATGGGCGAAGCGGTTGAGCTGCTTGATGATGTCGCGGCCGCGGTGCACCTGTTTGCCGATGCGCGCACACTGGTCGCGGAGCTTGTCCATTTCGGGCTCGCGGCCGCGTTCGGCCAGCAGCAGCATGTCCTCGACCAGCCCGTTGACCTCGCCGATGATGGAGATGACGTTGTTGAACTCGTGCGAGACGCTGGCCGCGATCCGGCCGAAGACCTCCAGGCCGGCGTCCTGTGCCGCGTCGTCGCTGTCGTTGCGGCTCATTCGTCGGGCTCCGATCGCCGGGACGGCTCAGCCGCGGTCCGCGTAGGTCGCGATGGCCGCTTCGAGCTTCTCGATCAAGTCGTCGATCTGGATCGGCTTGATCACGTAATCGATGGCACCGGCCTTCAGCCCGGCGTCGCTGGTCTCCTTGGACATGTGCCCGGTCAGCAGCAGCACCGGCAGGTGCGGCTCGATCTCCTTGATCTGCTTCATCACGCTGACCCCGTCCTCCCCGGGCAGCTTCACGTCGAGCACCGCTACGTCGTAGCCGCCACCGCGCACCTGTTCCAATGCCTCGGCGCCGCTGGCCACACCGGTGGCCTCGATGTCGCGTAGCTCGAGCCGTTCGATCAGGGTGTCGAGCAGCTCCACCTCGTCATCGACCAGCAACACCTTGAACTTGGCCATGCTCCCTCCTGTGCCGACGCTTGCAGCCGCAACGGTGAATCGCTCGGACAGGCATCGATCTTCGTCGAATCCCGCCGGTGGTGCAAGCCCCCGCTCGGCCGTCTCTCACTCCGGCCGCTCGGTCGGCAGACTGATGGTGAAGGTGGTGCCCTGACCGAGCTTGCTGTCGACGGTCATCTCGCCGCGCAGCTTGCGCACGATGCCGTAGCAGATCGACAGACCCAGCCCGGTGCCCTTGATCTTCTCGGTGGTGTCGATGGCCTCGAAAATGCGTTCCAGGTTCTCGTCGCTGATGCCGCAGCCGTTGTCGGCGATGGTGACCACCACCGCCTGCGGCGAGGGGCTGCGGATGCTGATCTGCAGCCGGGGTCGGCCCTCGATGTCGCGCATGGCGTCGAAGGCGTTGTTGATGATGTTGAGAAAGAGTTGCTGCAGTTGGCCCTTGTCGCTGTGGATGGTGGGCAGGGTGTCGTCGACCTGGATGTCGACCTCGATGCCGCGGTAGGACGCCTCGCCCTCCAGAAAGCCCAGCACCTCGCGGAGCAGCGCATCCACTGCCACCGGCTCGTTCTTCAGATCCATGTGGCGGGCGAAGCCGAGCAGCCGGTGGGTGATCTCGCTGCAGCGGTTGACCGACTTGAGGATGGAGCGCACCTGCTTGGCGACCTTCTGGTTCTGCGGGTTGTCCTCGCCGAACTTGAGGATGTCTTCGATCAGGCCGGCTTTTTCGTTGATGATGGCCAGCGGGTTGTTGATCTCGTGGGCCACCCCGGCTGCCAGCCGGCCGATCGAGGCCATCTTGTTGGTATGCTCGACGTTGTGCAGCGTGGCCTCGCGCCGCTGATCGGCGAGGCGGATGCGGTTGACCCAGTTGGAGGTGATGGCCATGATCAGCACCAGGATGGCCACGATGCTGAAGACCAGAAAGCCGATCGACTCGCCCTGGTAGGTCATCCAGCCGGTCATCAGGTCACCGCGGTCGGCCAGCAGCACGAACACGAAGGGCGAGTGCTCGATGTAGGCGTAGCCCATCAGGTAGTCGTTGTCGCCGATGCGGATGCCCTCGACGATCTCGGTGCCCTCGGTGTAGGGCGGCACCGTGGGCTGGAAGTCGCTCAGCGGCGGCCCGAACACCCGCGACGGCGTCTGCAGCACGCCGCTGTTGTTGATGATGAACACGTCGCTGATGTCGCGCAGCCGGGCCATGCGGATCTGGCGGGTCAGCACATCGGTGTCGATGGTGGCCCGGAAGATGGCGGTGCGGCCGCCCGCATCCTCGCGCCGCACCGCGATGATGAAGTGCGGCAGCTTGCGGTGGCCCAGAAAGACGTCGCTGACGTAGACGTCGCGCAGCATGACCTCGTGGAACCAGCGCTGATCGTCGTAGCGCTTGCCGCGCAGATCGTAGGGCCCGGCGTAGGTGCGCATGACCCCCTCGGCGTCGATGATGCCGATGTCGACGATGCCGCCGAAGGCCGAGCGCATGCGACGGAACACGTTGTCGAGTTGCTGCTGGTCGTACAGGTCATCGAGCGATTCGCGCGACAGCACATACTGCGAGGCGGCCATCCGCTCTTCCAGGAAGGACTCCACCGAGCGCTTGGTCAGCGCGGCGATGCGGTGCAGCGGCTGGGTGATCTCCTGCATGAAGGAACGTTTGTACAGAAAGTAGTTCAGCAGGGTCACGGTCAGCAGCGGCAGGATCGACACCGCGGCCACCGCCACCACGGTGCGGCGCCACATGCGCCGGTAACGCGAGGGCTTGGGCGGGGTGCCGGCCGGCGGCGGCTTGTCGGCGACCAGCTTGTCCAGGTTGCTGGAGAACGCACTCATGCCGTGTCACCTGCCGGCCGGGGTTCAGGACGCGCTCTCGTCCTCCACGTCGCCGGCCTGATCGCCGGCGCGAATCTTTTCGTTGGCGCGCTTCATGGCGCCGGCCAGCTCCTCGATGTCGACCGGTTTTTCCAGGTAGGCGAAGGCGCCCAAGTCCAGGCAGAGCTCGCGGTCGCGCTTGCTGCCGTGCCCGGTGAGGATGATCACCTCCACCTGCGGGTGCTCGGCCTTGACCTTGCGCAGCACCTCGATGCCGTCGATGCCGGGCATCTTCAGATCGAGGATCATGACCTCGGGCGCCTCGTCGCGCAGCATGCTCAGGGCCTGCTCGCCGTCGTTGGCGATGGCCGGCTGCAGATCGCGCATCTGCAGCCGCTCGGACAGGGTGAGCACGAAATCGCGCTCGTCGTCGACCAGCAGCACCTTCTGCGGCAGATTCAGATCCACGTTGGCCACCATGGACGCGGGCCGATAGCCGGGCCCGGTCTCCACCTCGACCTGCTCGGCGTCGGTCTGGTCGCGGACGATGTCGGCCAACTCGCGCTTGAGGTGCTCGAGACGCATGACGAACTCGTCGATGATCACCCGCACCTGGCCCGCCTGGCAGGTCACCGTATGGTAGTGGCCGCGCTCGGCCAGCGCCACCTCGGCCTGGGCGGCCAGCCGGAAGTCGGCCACCGCCCGGCGCGACTCCGCGGTGGCTTGCAGCACCTCGGCAGCCGCATTGTCGGCGATCATCGCGACCGCCGCCTCCGGCGCGGTGCTGTGCAAGGGGATCTTGAGGTCGTAGAGCTCGCGGTCCCAGGGCTGGCGATCGAACAGCAGCTGGGTCCACTCGGCCCGCACCCGGTCCGACTCACGCACCCGGCGCCGCGCCTCGCGTTCGCTGGTGCCCTGCTCGGCCACCAGCCGGGCCACCCGGTGCTCCAGATCGGCCAGCAGGCAGACCCGCAGCACGTGGCTGATCGAGCGCGGCAGCAGGTGGGCCAAAAAGCCGTGCAGCACCCCGGTCTCGCGCTCGAGCGCCTCGGCCAGGGCCAGGCGCAGGTGGGCCAAGAGGCGCTCGCGCTTGTGCGAGAAGCGGTTGAAGGCGAAGGGCGGTCCGTGCATGGCGCGGCCGACCGCCGCGCTGTCCGCGCCGGCGCTCTGGGCGGCGGCGGCCAGCACCGCCGGGTCGAAGACCTCGTAACCCAGCTGCTGGGCGCAGCGGTCCACCACGTCTTCGGCCCCGCAGTGCTCCGCGCTGAAAACCGCCACCAATGGCATGGCTTGCGCTCCTTTGTCCGCCCGCTGCCTGGTTTTGCCGTTCACGATACGCCAGCGCGGCCAGAAGGGTCAAGAATCTCTTTGATTCCGGAGCCATTGCGAATACCATTGGCCCGCGCGGCGCCAGGTTGGATGCGGAAAGGGGGAATCGGCAGGCATGCTCAAGCGCATCTTTCCGTTCTTGGGTTGGTTCGAAGGGTACAAGCGGAGCGATTTTCGCGCCGATCTGATCTCCGGCGTCACCGTGGCCCTGGTGCTGATCCCGCAGTCGATGGCCTATGCTCAGCTCGCCGGCCTGCCGCCATACTACGGCCTGTACGCCGCCTTTTTGCCGCCCATGGTGGCCGCCCTGTTCGGCTCCAGCCGGCAGCTGGCCACCGGCCCGGTGGCGGTGGTGTCGCTGATGACCGCGGCCACCCTGGAGCCGCTGGCCACCGCCGGCAGCGAGGGCTATATCGCCTACGCCCTGTTCCTGGCCTTGCTGGTCGGCCTGTTCCAGTTCTCTCTGGGGCTGTTGCGACTCGGGGTGGTGGTCAACTTCCTGTCGCACCCGGTGGTCATCGGCTTCACCAACGCGGCCGCCATCATCATCGCCACCAGCCAGCTGTCCAAGATGTTCGGCGTCTCGGTGGACAAGGCGGACCACCACTACGAGACCATCTGGCGGGTGATCGCCGCCGCCTGGAACTTCACCCACTGGCCCACCCTGCTGCTGGGCCTGCTGGCCTTCGCCATCATGTACGGCCTCAAGCGCTGGAACCCGCGCATCCCCTTCGTGCTGGTGGCGGTGGCGGTGACCACCCTGATCGCCTGGGGCATGGGCCTGCGCGACGATCGCCAGGCGCCGGCCGAGGCGCTGCACGTCGAAGGAATCGAGAAGAAGATCGCGCGCTTCAACGCCGATACGCGCGACATCAAGCTGATGGGCGAGGCCCGGGCCGAACTCGGGCCCGAGGTCGAGCAGCTGCGCCAGCAGACCGACGACCTGTGCACCAGCTGCCATTCCCGCCACCAGGTCACCCTGGACATGCTGCGCGACGAGGAGGCCGCGCCGGCCGCGGCCGAGCAGGTGCTGCCGCGCACCTCGCTCGAGCTGCACGCCATGGCCGGCCTGCTCGATCGCCACATCGCCGAGCTCAAGGCCCATACCTCCGATCTGCGCAAGCAGCTGCGCTCGATGAAGCTCACCGCGGTGGAGCGCGGCGATCGGGTGCATTTCTACCCGGCCGGCGAGGCGCCGCAGGACGGCTCGCGCCTGGCCGGCACCTGGCGGCTCAAGGTGGGCAACACCCTGTTGGATCCCGAGCAGCTGACCCTGATGGGCGGCGGTGCCGTGGTCGGCGAGATCCCGCCCGGGCTGCCCGGCCTGAGGCTACCGAGCTGGGACTGGGGCGTGTTCAGCAAGCTGCTGGTGGCGGCCATCATCATCTCCATCCTGGGCTTCATGGAGGCCATTTCCATCGCCAAGGCCATGGCCGCGCGCACCGGCCAGCGGCTGGACCCGAACCAGGAGCTGATCGGCCAGGGCTTGGCCAACATCCTGGGCTCGGTGGGCCAGAGCTACGCGGTCTCGGGCTCGTTCTCGCGCTCGGCGGTCAACATCCAGGCCGGGGCCGTGTCCGGCTTGTCCAGCGTGTTCACCAGCGCGGTGGTGGTCATCGTGCTGCTGCTGTTCACGCCGCTGCTCTACCACCTGCCGCAGTCGGTGCTGGCGGCGGTGATCATGATGGCCGTCATCGGGCTGATCAACATCAAGGGCATCGTCCACGCCTGGCGGGTGCAGCCGACCGACGGCGCCATCAGCATCATCACCTTCGCCGGCACCCTGGCCTTCGCCCCGCACCTCGACCGCGGCATCCTGATCGGTGTGGTGCTGTCGGTGGGGGTGTTTCTGTACCGCAAGATGAAGCCGGCCATCGCCGAGCTGTCGCTGGGCCACGACGGCCACCTGCACTCGGCTGGCCACCGCGGCCTGGCCCAGTGCAAGCACATCGCGGTGGTGCGCTTCGAGGGGCCGCTGTTTTTCGCCAACGCTAGCTACCTCGAGGACGAGGTGCTCGCCCGGCTGCGGGCCATGCCCGAGCTGCGGGCCTTCGTGTTTGCGGCCGAGGGCATCAACGAGCTGGACGCCTCGGCCGAGGAGACGCTGTCGCTGCTGATCGACCGGCTGCGCGCCGCCGGCCACGACGTCTATTTTGGCGGCGTCAACGAGCGCATGATCGAGGTGATGCGCCGCGCCCACCTGCTGGCCAAGATCGGCGAGGACCATCTCTTCCCCACCGCGGCGTTGGCGGTCGACGCCATCTGGGCCAAGACCCACCGCGATAGCGACGAGGAGCACTGCCCGCTGGTGCAGATGGTGCCGCGTCGCGGCGAGGCCGAGGAGGTCCGGCTCAAGGTGCTGCTGGTCGACGACGAGGTCGAGTTCGCCGAGTACACCGCCAAGCGCATGGCCCAGCGCAAGCTCGACGTCGACACCGCCAACGACGGCCAGACGGCCGTCGAAATGCTGGGCCGGCAGGACTACGACGTGGCGCTGGTGGACCTGGCCATGCCGGGCATGGATGGGCTGGAGCTGTTCCAGGCGGTACAGAAGCGCTGGCCCGACCTGCCGGTGATCATCGTCACCGGCCACGGCACGGTCGACTCGGCGGTCGACTCGATGCGCGGCGGCGTAGCCGACTTCGTGCAGAAGCCCTTCGACCTCGACGAGCTGGTCGGCAAGATCCGCGCCGTCC
>CAYVQE010000128.1:0-17222 GCA_964454005.1 uncultured Myxococcales bacterium | reverse complement strand
GAGAGTGCGGGGACGGAGGAGAGTGCGGGGACGGAGGAGAGTGCGGGGACGGAGGCGACAGCGAAGGTCGGATTTGCCGCCGGGATGCCTTTTCCTGCTCGTTCTTCCCCTCCGCTGAGACCGCGTTGTCGGAGCCGCTGGGTGTGTCGGGGAGGCTCTTGTGCCGCGCACTGGGTGGCGCTACCCTGTAGGTCAGCATGTTGACGCGCGATCATCTCTACCTGGGCTCTCTGATCATGATGGCCCTGGCCGCGGTCGCCTTTCTGTACGGCCTGTGGGGCCTGGTGGCGGTCGGCCGCATGTGGCTGTGGGACACCACCGAGGGCCAGCTGGTGCACGTGCGCCAGTGGACCGAGCGTCAGGGGTACGGCCGGAACCACGACAACCAGTACTACCTGAAGGTGCGCTACGACTACGAAGTCGACGGCCGCCCGTACAGCGGCTGGCGCATCAGCCCGGGCTACTCGGACTGGCACGACGATCAGGGCTATCCCTGCCATTCGTTCGAGTTCCGCGGTGACCGCGAGCAGGCCGCCGCCGGGCTGCACCGCGGCCGGCGGGTTGAGGTCAGCTACGACCCCGGCGACCCGGGCGATGCGGTGCTGCGAGCCGAGCTGACCCGCTATCACTGGTTGGCGCTGGTGTTCGGCCCCGTATTTTTCGGCTTCGGTCGCTATCTGTTCCGCTCCCTCAAGGCCAACGAGGCTTGGGCCGCTCGCGAAGAGCGCAAGCGCGGGCCCGACATCCGTCAGGATTGATAGTCAGGGCAGCCGGTTGACAGCGGGGCCGGGGGTCCCGACATTAACCCGACAGGAGGTGTCCTTTGGACGCGCTGCAGCAGTTTGCCCGCGAGACCTGGGAGGTCATGCTGGAGCTTTCGCCCTCGCTGTGGCTGGGGCTGTTGCTGGCCGGGCTGCTGCACGTGTTTCTGCCCACCGGGCTGATCCGGCGCCGGTTGGCCGGCGACGACATGCGCTCCGTGCTGGGCGCGGTGCTGGTGGGCGTGCCCATGCCGCTGTGCTCCTGCGGGGTGGTGCCCACCGCCATCGGGCTGCGCAACGACGGCGCGTCCAAGGGCGCGGCCACCGGTTTTCTGATCTCCACCCCGCAGACCGGAGTCGACTCGGTGCTGGTCAGCGCCTCGTTTCTCGGCTGGCCCTTTGCCCTGTTCAAGGTCGCGGCCGCCTTTTTGACCGGTCTGCTAGGAGGGGGGCTGGTCAATGCGGCGACCCGCAGCGAGCGGCCGGAGTCGCCGCCGACCCTGCAGCCGATCGGCGCCATGACCGGTCGCGGCCGACTGGTCGAGGCCGGTCGCTACGCCGTGTTCGACCTGTTGGCCATGATCGATATCTGGATCGTGGCCGGGGTGCTGGTCTCGGCCCTGATCGCGCTGCTGTTGCCGGCCGGCAGCCTGACCGACGTGGCCTGGCTGCAGGGCATCGGCGGCATGCTGGTGGTGCTGTTGGTGGCCCTGCCGCTGTATGTCTGCACCACCGGCTCGGTGCCCATCGCGGCCTCGCTGATCGCCGCCGGCATGCCGCTGGGCTCGGCACTGGTGTTTCTGATGGCCGGGCCGGCCACCAACGTGGCCACCATCGGCGCGGTCTATCGCGGCCTGGGCGGTCGGGTGCTGGCCATCTACCTGGGGGTGGTGGCGCTGATGAGCGTGCTGCTGGGCTGGCTGTTCGACTTCGTGCTCGGCGGCGCGGCCGCCGGCGCGGTGGCTGCCGGCCACGTCCACGGCCACGCATGGTGGCAGCAACTGCTGGCGGCCGCCATGGCTCTGGCCCTGGTCGGCTTGCTGGTGCGCCGGCTGGTGCTGGCCCGCCGGGCACGGCGACGGGCCGCCGCGCCGAGCACGCGGCCCGCCAGCGGCGAGCTGGTGCTGGCGGTGGCCGGAATGAGCTGCGGCCACTGTGTGGCCAACGTCAAGCATGCCTTGGAGTCGGATCCCGGCGTCGAGCTGGCCGAACCCGACCTGCAGCTGGGCCAGGTGCGTATCGCGGGCGAAGACCTCGATCGTGACCGATTGGCCGCCGTGATCGAGCGCGCCGGCTATCGGGTCTCCGGTTGAGCGGGCCGTCGGCTGGATGATCAGCGGGTCTTGGCCGGCTCGGGCTTGTCAGCTCGTTTGGTCGGTTGCGGCTCGGCCTTGGTGGCCGGCTCGATGTCGAACTCCAGACCGTCGTCACCGGCGTCCACCGTGACCGCGCCGCCCTGGCGCAAATCGCCGAACAGGATCTCGTCGGCCAGCCGGCGGCGGATCTCGCGGTCGATCAGCCGGGCCATGGGCCGGGCGCCGAACTTGCGGTTGTAGCCGTGCTCAGCCAACCAACCGCGGGCGGCCGCCTTGAGCGCCAGGCTGACCCGCCGCGTGGTCAGCTGGTCCTCGAGCTCGGCCACCTGCTTGTCGACCACCCGCTCGACCACTTCCGGGCTGAGATGACCGAAGCGCACCCAGGCGTCCAGTCGGTTGCGGAACTCGGGCGGGAAGGTGCGCTCGACGGCCTGCTTGCCGTCGTCGGCCGCGCCGCCGGTGCCGAAGCCGATGGCGCCGCGTTCGACCTCGAAGGCGCCGGCGTTGGTGGTCATGATCAGGGTGACGTTGCGAAAGTCCGCCCGCCGGCCGTTGTTGTCGGTCAGGCTGGCGTGGTCCATCACCTGCAGCAGGATGCTGAACAGGTCCGGGTGGGCCTTCTCGATCTCGTCGAGCAGCAGCACCGCGTGCGGGTTCTTGATCACCGCGTCGGTCAGCAGCCCGCCCTGATCGAAGCCCACGTAGCCCGGCGGCGCTCCGATCAGCCGCGACACGGCGTGCTTTTCCATGTACTCGCTCATGTCGAAGCGGATCAGCTCCACCCCGGAAAGCCGCGCCAGCTGGCGGGCCAACTCGGTCTTGCCGACGCCGGTCGGGCCCGAGAACAGGAAGCAGCCCACCGGCCGCAGCGGGTCGGCCAGCCCGGCCCGCGACAGCTTGATGGCCGAGACCACCGACTCGATGGCCGGATCCTGGCCGTAGATCACCAGCCGCAGGTCTTGGTCCAGCGACAGCAGCCGATCGCGCTCGTCCACACTGACGGTGCGGGCCGGGATGCGGGCGGTGCGGGCCACCACCTGCTCGATGTCCTTCGGTCTGACCGTCTTGCGTCGCTTGGCCGCCGGTTTGAGCCGCATGGCCGCGCCGGCCTCGTCGATCATGTCGATGGCCTTGTCGGGCAGGAAGCGGTCGTTGATGTGCTTGTGCGACAGCTCGGCGGCGGTGCGCAGGGCATTGCGGGTGAAGCTGACCTGGTGGAAGTCCTGGTAGTACTTCTTGAGCCCGTCCAGGATGCGGATGGTGTCGGGCACGCTGGGCTCCAGGATTTCGATCTTCTGGAAGCGCCGCGCCAGGGCGCGGTCCTTTTCGAACACCCGCTTGTAATCGTCGAAGGTGGTCGATCCGATGCAGCGCAGCTCGCCATTGGCCAGTGCCGGCTTGAGAATGTTGGAGGCGTCCAGGGTCGAGCCGGAGACCGAGCCAGCGCCGATGATGGTGTGGATCTCGTCGATGAACAGGATCTGATCGGGTTTTTCGGTCAGCGCCCGGATGACCGCTTTGAGCCGTTGCTCGAACTCGCCGCGGTACTTGGTGCCGGCGACCAGCGCGCCCATGTCCAGTGCGTGGATGCGCGCTTCGGCCAGGGCCTCGGGCACCCGTCCCCCATGGATGGCCAGCGCCAGCCCCTCGGCCATGGCGGTCTTGCCCACCCCGGCCTCGCCGACGAACACCGGGTTGTTCTTGCGCCGCCGGCTGAGCACGTGCATGGTGCGCTCGAGTTCTAGCTCGCGGCCGATCAGCGGATCGAGCCGGCCGGCCGCGGCCCGGGCCACCAGGTCGGTGGTGAAGGCCTCCAGCGGATCGCGGGCCCGTTCGGCCTCGCCGTCGCCCTCGGCCGGCACCCCTTCGATCGGCCGGTCCTCGTAGCCGCCCTTGCCGACGCCGTGCGATATGAACTCCAGGATGTCCAGCCGGCTGATGCCCTGCTTCTTGAGCAGGTAGACCGCGTGCGACTCGGGCTCCTGGAACAGGGCGGCCAGCACGTCACCGGCCTCGATCTCGGCCCGGCCGCTGGATTGTACGTGCAACGCGGCCCGCTGCAAGACCCGGCTCAGGGCAACGGTCTGCTCGATCTCGAGCTCGCTGTCGGCCGGCACCTGCTCCAGATCGTCGAGGTAGCGCTCCAGCCCGTGTTTCAGCTCGGCCAGCTCGGCGCCGCAGGCGCGCAGAATCTCGGCGCCGCGCTCGTCATCGCACAGTGCGCGCAGCACGTGCTCCAGACAGATCAACTCGTTGCGCCGCTCGCGGACATCGGCTACCGCACGGGCGAAGGTCAGCTGCAAACGCTTGGCTATCATGCGATCATTCCGGTTCCATGGTGCAGCGCAGCGGGAACTCGTTTTGCCGGGCCAGGTCGTGCACCTTGTTCACCTTGGTCTCGGCCACCTCGTGCGGATAGACCCCGGCCACCCCCACGCCGTGGTGGTGGACGTGGAGCATGACTTCGACCGCTCGGGCCTCGTCGAGGTGGAACACGGTGGTCAGGATCATGACCACGAACTCCATGGTGGTGTAGTCGTCGTTGAGCAGCAGCACCCGAAACCGCCGCGGCTCGCGGGGAGCCTGCTCCCGCTCGGTCGCCACCGCGCCCTCGTCCTCGAGTTCCCAACCCGGCCCGGTAGGGCGATCTGTCTCATCACCACTCACGCCCCCATATTTACAAACACCGACCGACCGGCGCAAGGCGGCAGGCCGGGGAGGCGGGTCGGGGACGCCCCGCCACGGCTGCGCGGCAGCGCAAATTCCGGCATTCCGGCAGATGCACGACAAGTACGCCGAGCCGCAGGGACTGCGCAGAGATCCGGAGATGGCCCGGGGGCGCTGCGACAGACCCCTTGGACGCTTACCGGAATCTCCCAGGCGATCGAGGGGGACCTTGCGTCGGCTGTCGGTTGCGGTTAGAGTCGGGCGGCTTTGACGAAATCATTGATTCTGCGAGGTGTTGGATGAAAAGCGTGAAAATGGCGATCTTGATGATGGCCGGACTGGGGCTGGTGGCTTTCGGCTGCGGCAACGGCAGCTCCGGTGTGGACCAGGAAAACACGGCGACGCTGTGCAGCGACGACATCGACAACGACGGCGACGGGCAGACCGATTGCGATGACAGCGACTGCTCGGGCTTCGACGTCTGCCAGGGCGGTGACGTCGAGAACACGCCGGCCTTGTGTGACGACGGGGTCGACAACGACGGCGACGGGCAGACCGATTGCGACGATCCGGAGTGCGTCGGCTTCGACGTCTGCCAGGGCGATGACGCCGAGAATACCGACGCGCTGTGCTCGGACGGCATCGACAACGACGGCGACGGCTACACCGACTGCGACGACACCAACTGCATCTACGACCAGGACGTGACGGTGTGCGGCGGCGACGGCGAAGAGAACACCGACGCGCTGTGCGCAGACGGCATCGACAACGACGGCGACGGCTACACCGACTGCGACGACTACGACTGCGCCCGCAACCAGGACGTGACCGTGTGCGGCGGCGGCGACGGCGAGGAGAACACCGACGCGCTGTGCTCCGATGGCGAGGACAACGACGGCGACGGCTACACCGACTGCGACGACTACGACTGCAGCCAGAACCAGGCGGTGACCGTCTGCGGCGGCAGCGGCTCCGAGGCCACCGACGCGTTGTGCTCCGACGGCCTGGATAACGACGGCGATGGGTTCACCGATTGCGACGATTACGACTGCTCGCGCAACGACGCGGTCACCGTCTGCGGCGGCGGCGGCAGCGAAAACACCGACGCCCTGTGCTCCAACGGCCTCGACGACGACGGCGACGGGTTCACCGACTGCGACGACTACGACTGCAGCCGCAGCGCCGATGTGACGGTCTGCGGTGGCGGCGATGCCGAGGACACCGATGCGGTGTGCGATGACGGAATCGACAACGACGGCGATGGCTTCACCGACTGCGACGACTACGACTGCAGCCAGAACCCGGACGTGACGGTCTGCGGCGGCGGCGCCGAGGATACCGACGCGCTGTGTTCCGACGGCCAGGACAACGACGGCGACGGCTACACCGATTGCGACGATTACTCCTGCAGCCAGAACCCGGACGTGACCGTCTGCGGCGCGGAGAACACCGACGCGCTGTGCGCCGACGGCGAGGACAACGACGGCGACGGGTTCACCGACTGCGACGACTACGACTGTTCGCGCAACCCGGACGTGACCGTCTGCGGCGGCTCGGGCGCGGAGAACACCGACGCGCTGTGCGATGACGGCATCGACAACGACGGCGACGGGTTCACCGACTGCGACGACTACGACTGTTCGCGCAATCCGGACGTGACCGTGTGCGGCGGCTCCGGCGCGGAGAACACCGACGCACTGTGTGACGACGGTGTCGACAATGACGGCGACGGCTTCACCGACTGCGACGACTACGACTGCTCGCGCAATCCGGACGTGACCGTCTGCGGCGGCGGTACCGGCGAGGAGAACACCGACGCGCTGTGCGACGACGGTGTCGACAATGACGGCGACGGGTTCACCGACTGCGACGACTACGACTGCTCGTTGAACCCGGACGTGACCGTCTGCGGCGGCTCGGGCGAGGAGAACACCGACGCGCTGTGCGCAGACGGCGAGGACAACGACGGCGACGGCTACACCGACTGCGAGGACTACGACTGCTCGCGCAATCCGGACGTGACCGTCTGCGGCGGCGGTGATGCCGAGAACACCGATGCGCTGTGCGACGACGGGGTCGACAACGATGGCGATGGCTACACCGACTGCGACGACTACGACTGCAGCCAGAACCCGGGCGTGACCGTCTGCGGCGGCGGTGATGCCGAGAACACCGATGCGCTGTGCTCGGACGGCATCGACAACGACGGTGACGGCTGGACCGACTGCGACGACTACGATTGCTCGCTGAACCCGGACGTGACCGTCTGCGGCGGCGGCGGCGATCCAGAGAATACCGACGCGCTGTGCAGCGACGGCATCGACAACGACGGCGATGGCTACACCGATTGCAACGATTACGACTGTAGCGACAACCCGGAGGTCACCGTTTGCGACGGCGAGCAGGAGACCGGCGACGATCAGTGCGCCAACGGCATCGACGACGACGGCGACGGTTTCACCGACTGCGACGATTTCAGCTGCCAGTTCAATCCCGAGGTGACGGTTTGCCCCTACCAGGAGAACGACGATGTCGATTGTGCCGATGGGGTGGACAACGACGGGGATGGCTACACCGACTGTGACGACTGGAGCTGCAGCCGCAGCGACTGGGTGACCGTGTGCGGCGGCGGTGGAGAGAACACCGATGCGCTGTGCGATGACGGCATCGACAACGACGACGACGGCTACACCGACTGCGACGACTACGACTGCAGTCAGAATCCGGACGTGACGGTGTGCGATTTCCCCGAAGAGCGCGGCGACGCGCAGTGCGACAACGGGGAAGACGACGACGGCGACGGCTACACCGACTGCGAGGATTACAGCTGCAGCTACGATCCGGAGGTGACCGTGTGCGGCCCGGAGGAGAACGACGACGCTTCCTGCGACGATGGGCAGGACAACGACGGCGACGGCTTCACCGACTGCGAAGACTACTCCTGCGCCAACAACGCCTATGTGACGGTCTGCGGCGAGGAGAACACCGACGACATGTGCGACAACGGGGTCGACGACGACGAGGACGGCTTCACCGATTGCGACGACTGGAGCTGCTCCGACAACCCCTTCGTGACCGTCTGCAACTGATCCCGCCCGCCGCTCAGCGCAGCGCCTCGTAGACAGCCGACCATTCGCCCCGCCGCCGCGACCAGAGCCAATCGCGGTCGACGACGGCGGCGGCCTCTTTGCCCATGTCCCGCGCTCGGTCCGGCTCGGCCAGCAGCCGCGCGCAGCCGGCCACCAACCCGTCCTCGTCGCCCGGCTCGAGCAGCAGTCCGCTGCGGCCAGGGGCGATCAGCTCCGCGGCTGCGCCGCTGCTCCAGGCCACCACCGGCAGCGACCAGCTCATGGCCTCGAGCAGCACCAGGCCGAAGGTCTCCAGGTGGCTGGGAAAGACCAGCCCGCAGGCCCGCTGGTAGCGCGCGGCCAGCGCCGCCTCGTCCAACCAGCCGCAAAGCTCCAGCCGCTGGCGCCGTTCAGGCCCGAGCCCGGCCGTTAGGCGCTCGCGCCAGCGGGCCTCGGCGCGGCGGTTGTGCGGCAGGCCGCCGGCGACCACGAAGCGCAGTCGGGCATGGCCGGCGAGCAGCCGCGCCATCACCCGGCCCAGCTCGGCGGTGCCCTTGACGTCGCCGAAACGGCCGGCGTACAGCAGCTCGGGGGGCTCGGCCGGCCGCGGTCGACGCTTCTTCTCGGCCACGCCCCAGCTGGCGCGCCACAGGCGCGGGCCCAGCGCCGGGTGGTCGGCGCGCAAGGCCCGGGCCACCGCCGCGCTGGGTGCGGTGACCGCGTCGGCCCGTGTCAGGGCTTCGGCCTCGGCCCGGCTGCTGGCGGTCGCGGCCACCCTGCGCAGGCGGTTGAGCGCTGCCTGGTGGACGTGTACCGAGTAGACCCGGGGCTGTTGCCCGGGCAGTGTCAGCGCCGCCTCCCACAACAGTGGATCGTGGACGTGGATCAGGTCGGGCTCGAAATCCGCGGCCAGCGCGGCCAGGGCCGGGCCGGGATCGCCGGCGCTAATCCTGAGCACCGGCGCTGCGGCCGGCCCGCCGGCCCGCAGCGGAGCGCCGGCCGTGGGCGCAGCCCCGCAGGCCAGCGGCCGCCAGCCGTCGAACGAGGCCACCGCGCTGGCCACCCCGGTGCGGCGCAACGCGGCCACCAGACCGCCGACTGCCGAGGAGACCCCGCCGGCGCCGGCCGGCGGGAAGTCGCGGGTCAGGTGCAGCAGGCGCACCGGAATCTCCCACCGGGGGGTGCCATCGAAAATCGCTGTCCGGGTGGAGACGGGCGCACGTCACCGCCCGGCGAAGGGGTGGCTCGCGCCGGCCGGCAGCGGCGGGCCGGCGGCCAGGGTGAACCATTCCTCGGCCAGCAGCGGTCCGGCGATACCCGGCAGGACGAAGGATTCGGGCCGGCCGTCGGCCAGCTGGGAGCGGTGGGCGGCCAGCGCGGCGCGCTTGGCGTCGCGCAGCGAGCGCACGTCGACGACCAGATCGGCCGCGACCCGCTCGATGCCGAACCCGCCGGCCGGCGCTGGGTCGAGCAGTCGGCCGTGGGGGCTGCGCGCCAGATTGCGGGCGAAGCCGTCGAGCAGGCCGCGGGGGAAAGCCGCCAGCAGCAGCCGGGGCCGGGCGGCGGCCGGCATGGTGGCCACGGCCGCGCACAGCCAGCGGTGGCAGCAGCGGTGATCGCGGTGGCCGTAAACCCCGGCGGCGTCCGCGCCCAGCACCACCTGGGGCCGCAGCGCGGCCAGCAGCTCGGCGATGGCAGCGCGGCCGGCCTCGTGGCCGACGGCCTCCAGCTGGCCATCGACCAACCCCAGCAGCCGGGGTGGCCGGGCCCCGACCCGGCGGCAGGCCTCGCGCAGCTCGTCCGCCCGCTTGCTGCCCAAAGCCGGGCCGGGCGGCAGCCCGGTGTGCAGATCGGCGCCGGCCTCGCCGCGGGTCAGTGCGGCCACCTCGACCCGCGCGCCGGCCGCGGCGCACAGGGCCAGCGTACCCGCGCAGGAGTAGGCCTCGTCGTCGGGATGGGCGAACACGGCCAGCAGGCGCCGGCCGCTCAAATCGAGCGCGGGCTGCATGGCGAAGCGATGGCGTTCAGTCCGCCTGGTAGAAGACGAAGTACCACACCGCGGCGCCGGCGATGGCCAGCAGCAGCAGGATGATCGCGATCCAGATTCCGCCGCCGCCGGGTTTTGCTGCCGCGCCGGCGGGGCTGGCCGGGGCCTGGGCGCTGGCCACGCTGTAGCCCTGGCCCTGGAAGAACTGGGCCAGCTTCTGCCGCAAGTCGTCGAACTGGCCGCGCTGGACGGGAAAGGACAGGCCGTCGTAGCGCTCGGCGAAGCGTTTGGCCACGTGGTCGTAGACCCGCAGCTCGGCCTTCTTCTCGTTCGAGTTGCAGCCGCCCATGACGATGGTGCGGCCGCCCGCCTCATCGACCAGGGTGATGTGCTGGCGGGCCTGGACGCCGCCGCCGGTGGATGGGCCTTCCGGGGCGGTCAGCTTGACCCGGTAACCGGCGACCTCGACCGGCTCGAAGTAGGAGTTGAACAGCCCGGCGAAGTCCACCGCCGCCATGGCGAACTCGGTTTGTTTCGGTTCGGTCATGCTCGATTCCCTCGCAGCCTCGCGTTTGAACGCTTCGTTCGCAGCCCTCTTTTACCGCGGCGCTTGCCATTGTATAGAATCAGGCCCGAAAATGGAAAGAAAGGCGTCGATCGCAAGACGAGGAGCGCTGGGCATGGGACGTTCGATCGCTGTCAGGTGGGTGCCGTTGGGGGTATGGATCACGCTCGCTGCGGGCGCGGCCGGCTGTGCCGGTGAAGGTGCCGAGGTCGATCCGGACGCCGGTTGCCGCGACGACGCGCCCTATCAAACGCCGGTGGCGGCTGCGGCCGACGAGACCTTCTGGGTGGGACCGTACCAGGAGCACACCACCCAGCACGCGGTGGCGGTGGGCTGGGAGACGCTCGAGCCGGCCGCTACCCGGCTGGAGATCGGCCCCGACGCCGGTTACGGCCGGGTGGTGACCGGCGAGCCGGGCCGCATGCACCAGGTGCTGGTCGACGGGCTCGAGCCGGGCACGGTCTACCACTACCGGGCCTGCAGCGGCGAGCGCTGCAGCGGTGATCTGACCCTGGCCACCGCGCCGCCGCCCGGGCACCCGATCCGGGTGGCGGTCTACGGAGATTGTCAAGAGCGGCCCGAGGAGCACGCCCGGGTGGTCGAGCAGATCATCGCCGATGGAGCCAACCTGGTGGTGGTGGTCGGCGACACGGTCGGCGACGGCCGGCAGCGCGAGCAGTACAAGACGCTGTACTACGACCCGGCCCGCCGGCTGGCCCACGGTGTGCCGCGTTACGCTGCGGTGGGCAACCACGACCGCAAGGACACCGAGGTGGTTCACTTCATCGACTATCACATCCTGCCCGAAGACCCCGACGTGCCCCAGGCCGAGACCAGCTACAGCTTCACCTTCGGCGATGCCTTCTTTCTGGTCTACGACAACACCCTCGATCACTACGATTTCTTCTTTCCCCTGGCCGCGGGCAGCGAGCCGCCGCTGTGGCGCTGGCTGCAGGCCCAGGTGGCCAGCCCGGCGGCCCGGGCGGCCCGTTGGCGTTTCGCCTTCGCCCACTATCCGCCGCATTCCAACTGCTATACCGCCGACCACGAGTACGGCATGCCCGAATCGGCGGTGCGGGAGTACGTGCTGCCGCTGCTGGCCGACCACGGCTTCCAGGCCCACTTCTCCGGCCACATGCACTGCTACGAACGCTTCGATTTCGACGGCCTGCTGGCCATCACCAGCGGCGGCGGTGGCGGCACCCTGGAGCCCCAGCAGCGCTGCGACGACGGCCTGGCCGAGGCCCGGTTGCAGTCCTGCGTCCACCACCACGTGCTGCTCGAGCTCGGCTGCGAGCAGGCCCGGGTGTGGGCGCGCGACAACCAGGGCGGATTGATCGAGCAGTTCGTGCTCCATCCGGACGGCCACATCGAGACCCAGTGAGCCGCACCGCGGTTCTCATTTGATCGCGGGCGCTACGGGGCCGGCCGCAGCGGGGAAGTTTTTGGCCCGCAAGGGTGGCAATGCGGGGCGATTTTGGTATTTTCGCCCAAACGCCAATCGTCTTGACAGGGAAGGGACATGCTGCGAGGACACCCCAAAGGCCTTTTCGTCGCGTTCTTCGCCAACATGGGCGAGCGTTTCGGCTACTACACCATGTTGGCCATCTTCACCCTCTACCTGCAGGCCAAGTTCGGCTTCGATTCCGAGACGGCGGGGCTGTACTACGGCGGCTTCCTCTTCGGGGTCTACTTTCTGCCGCTGCTCGGCGGCTTCATCGCCGACAACGTGCTCGGTTACGGCAAGACCATCGCGATCGGCACGCTGGTCATGTTCGGCGGCTACGGCATGCTCGCCTGGCCGGGGATGGGCATCCCCATGGTGGTCGCCGCGCTGGTGATGATCTCGCTGGGCACCGGCCTGTTCAAGGGCAACCTGCAGGCGCTGGTGGGCAACCTCTACGACGATCCCCGTTACGGCAAGAACCGCGACAACGCCTTCAACATCTTCTACATGGGGATCAACATCGGCGCCTTCTTCGCCCCGTCCGCGGCCGAGAGCATGAGCGGTTTCATCCTGAAGCAGTACGGGCTGAGCTACGACAAACAGATCCCGGCCATGGCCCACAAGTACCTCGAGGGCAAGCTGGAGAACGTCGGCGAGTACATGGCCCTGGCCAAGGCGCAGATGGGCGACGCCTTCACCAACCTGACGGCTTTCTCCGAGCACTACATCGATTGCATAGGACGTTCCTACAACGGAGCGTTCGCGATCGCCGCGGCGAGCATGATCATCTCGCTGTTGGTCTTCGTGCTGTTCCGCCGCTTCTACGCCCACGCCGACCTGACCGAGAAGCAGAAGGCCGCCAGCGAAGAGCACCGGGACCAGGTCGTCGAGCTGACTCCCAAGCAGGTCAAGGATCGGCTGGTGGCGCTGTTCTTGGTCTTCTTCGTGGTGATGTTCTTCTGGGCCTCGTTCCACCAGAACGGCTTCACGCTGACGATCTTCGCCCGCGATTACACGGTCGACGAGGTCGGCTGGCTCCACTACATCTGGTTCGACCTGAAATCCTTCCTGCCGTTGCTGGCGGCCATCGGCGGCCTGGTGCTGCTGCTGCGCAAGGGCTCGTCGGGGCTGGTCCGCGGTATCGGGGCCGGCCTGGTGGCGGTCGGCGGCGGCATCTGCGCCTGGGTGGTCAGCGGCTTCGACGCCACCATGCCCATCACCCCGCAGATCTTCCAGCACTTCAACCCGATCTTCATCGTGTTCCTGACGCCGCTGGTGGTCGGCTTTTTCACCTACCTGCGGTCGAAGAACAAGGAGCCGTCCGCACCCAAGAAGATCGGCACCGGCATGATCCTGACCGCCATCGGCTTCGGTATCATGATGGTGGCCTCGTTCGGGCTCAGATCGCCGGCCGAGCTGGAGGGCGGTGTATCCGACACCCTGATTTCGCCCTACTGGCTGGTGAGCACCTACTTCACGTTGACCATCGCCGAGCTGTTCCTGTCGCCGATGGGCATCTCCTTCGTCTCCAAGGTCACCCCGCCCAAGTACAAGGGGCTGATGCAAGGCGGCTGGCTGGCGGCGACCGCGATCGGCAATCTGCTGGCCGGGTTGTTCGGCTTCGTCTGGGAACGGCTGGAGATGTGGCAGTCCTTTTTGGTGCTGGTGGTGATGTGCTTGCTGGCCGCCACCTTCATCTTCTCGGTGATGAAGAAGCTGGAGCGTGCCGCCGCCAGCTGATCCGGCGCTTCAGCCAGGCGCGGCCCCGCGAGCAGCTCCCGCGAGCGACTCCGCGAGCGGCCCCAGGCAGTGCGGGTCATCGCCCAGGCTGTCGCCGGTGTGTGCCAGCGCCGCGGCCCGGCAGCCGGCGCAGGCCGTATCGGCGCAGCGCCGGCCCGCCGCTCCACGCAGCCTCTCGTGGCGCAGCGCGGGCGCCCAGCGGGCCAGCCGCGGCAGGATGGCGCTGAGCGGCTCGCGCAGCAGGTTGCCCTGTGCCAGCGGCAGCCGGCGGCAGGGCGTGACCGTGCCGTCGGGCAGCAGCGCCATGCCGTCTGCGCCCAGATCGCAGGCCGCGCCGCGCAGTTCGACCCCGGTGGTGGCGAAGGCGACCCACAGCGCCCGCAAGCGGCGGCGCTCGGCGGCGTCCAAGGCTGCGCCGGCCCAGTCGGCGGCGCTGGACAAGGCCCCCTGCCAGCCGGCGGCGTCCAGCATGGCCTCGGCCATGGCCCGGCCGCGGCCCAACGGCACGAAGCGCTCCAGGATCACACCGGCCAGGCCCAGCCCACGGGCCCAGTCCAGGGTGGCGGCGACACTGTGGGCGTTGTGCCGGCCCAGGGTCATCATGGCCACCACCGGCTTGCCGCTGGCGACCAGTCCCGGCAGCCGGCGGCGCAGCTGCGCAAAGCGACCGGGCCCGCGCACCGCATCGTGCACCGCGGGGTGGGCGGCCTCGACCGAGATCTTGAAGCCGGTCAGCGCGGCGCAGGCGCTCAGGCGCGCCAGCCGCTCGCCGGTGGCCCGCAGGCCGTTGCTGATGATCCAGCAAGCGGCCAGTCCATCGAGCCGTTGCAGGTGGTCCACAAGCGGCGCCAACCCGTCGAGCAACAGCGGCTCGCCGCCGGTCAGGTTGACCGTCCACGGCCGGCCGGCGAGCCCGCGCGCCACCGCTTCGGCCAGCCGGCGCCAGCCAGCCAGGCCCAGCTCGCGACCGCCGTCGCTGCGCCGCTGGTAGCAGTGGCGGCAGCGGCCGTCGCAGCGATCGGTCAGGTGCCACTGGAAGCCGAAGTGACCCGCAGAGACCATCGGCCGCATCTTGCCCGGCCGATGCCGCTCGGGCAAGTCAGCTGATCTGATCGCGGTGGGGCGGGGCCATGAACTCCGGACCCACCGGATCGGGCACCTCGCGCTGGAGCACGGCGTCGATGCGTTGCATGTCCTCGGCGCCCAGCGACCAGTCGGCCACTCCGCTCACCGGCGCCAGCTGGTCGGGCCGGCGGGCACCCCACAGGGCCACGCTGGCGCCCTGGTCCAGTAGCCAGCGCAGGGCCAGATCGATCACCCGCTTGCCGTGCTGCTGGGCCAGCGCGTCCAGTGCATCCACCGCTGCCAGGTACTGGCCGAAGCGCGGCTGCTGGAACTTGGGGTCGACGCGCCGCAGGTCATCGCCTTCGAACTGGCGTTCGGGGTGCATGCGCCCGGACAGCAGGCCGCGGCAAAGCGCCCCGTAGGTCAAGGTGGCCACCCCCGACTCTTGGCAGTAGGGCAGCACGTCGTGCTCGATGCCACGTTCGAACAGGTTGTAGGGCGGCTGGCAGACATGCAGCGGGGCGTCGCGGCGGAAGGCCTCCATCTGGCGCGGATCGTAGTTCGACACCGCCAGCGCCCGGATCTTGCCCTGCTGGCGCAGCTCGGCCAGCGTGGCCGCGGTCTTCTCGAAGGGCACCAGGCCGTCGGGCCAGTGCACGTGGTAGATGTCGATGGTCTCGACCCCCAGCCGCCGCAGCGAATCCTCGACCTCGCGCTGGATGCGCTCGGGGCGCGAGTCGCGCCAGACCTTCTGCCCGGCGTCGTCCCAGGCCAACCCGGCCTTGGTCGAGATGACCACCTCGGCGGCCGCGGTCTGGGCCAGGGCGCGGCCGACGATCTCCTCCGAGCGGCCGAAGCCGTAGACCGGGGCGGTGTCGATCAGGTTGATGCCGCGGTCGAGCGCGGCGTGGATGGTGCGAATCGACTCCTGCTCGTCGGTGCCGCCCCACATCCAGCCGCCGATGGCCCAGGTGCCCAGGCCGATGCGCGACACCTCCTGCTCCAATCCCGGAATCCGCGTCGTCTCCATGCCGGTCTCCTTCCCGTGACAGACGTGTTCGCCGTCCAGCCGGTGCAAGCCCCGCGCCAGCCGGACGGCCCGCTGCGGCCGGGCCGGCCGGCGCTCGGGGCAGCCGCAAGCGCCCCCGGGGGGCTCGTTTCGGACCACCTGAAGTGCCCCCCCCTCGGCTGCCGCTGCGGCCGACCGCCCGCGATCGTCCGCTTCGATGCGACCGATTTGCCCAGATCGCAGCCGAGCTGGAGAATCGGGGACCGACCCGGCGGCTTGCATCCGCCGCCCGGGCCGGTCACACTGCAGCCCGGGAAAGGATAGCGCTCGATGCCTCCGAAGACCAGACGCGAACGCCCCGTGCGCGGCGTGCTGTGGTCCCTGGCGGCGGCCGTGCTGGCCGCCGGCTACCTGATCCCGTACAAGGCCGGGGCTGGCCGCGCCGGCGCCGAAGCGCTGGCCCTGCCCATGCTGCTGGCCGCGGCCGGGTTGAACACCCTGGCGCTGGGCCTGCCGTGGGCCGGCCGGCCCTGGCGCTGGCCGCGGCTGGACCGGCTGACCCTGCTGGTGGCGCTGATCCTGGGCGCCTGCTCGGCGCTGGGCAACGAGGCCATGGCCCAGGCGCTGGTGTACGTCGAGCCGGGCCTGGCCTCGGTGGTGCTGCGCACCCAGGTGGTGCTGGTGGGCCTGGGCGGCTTGTGGCTGCTGGCCGAGCGGGTGGGCTGGCGCTTCTGGGCCGGGGCCGGCATCGCCCTGGGCGGCTTCGCCCTGCAGCGGCTGCCCGGGGCGGCCGCGGACGACTCGATGCTGATCGGCCTGTTGTGGGTCTTGCTGGCCGCGGCCGGCTTCGCGGTCATGCAGCTGGCGGTGCGCAAGACCGCGCAGCGCATCGACCTGCTGGCGGTCAACGGGCTGCGCCTGTGGCTGGCGGCCGCGCTGCTGCTCTTGCTGCCCGGCCGGCTGGGCGGCCTGTTGCGGCTGGACGGCGAGACCTGGCTGCTGGCGGCGGCGGCCGGGCTGTTCGGGCCGGTGGGCAGCCGGCTGTGCCTGATGGCCGCGCTGCGCCACATCCCGGCCGCCCTGTCGACCCTGGTGCTGTTCGTCTCGCCGCTGTTCGCCTACCTGGCCGCCGGCATCGCCTTCGGCGTCTGGCCGGGCGGCTGGGAGCTGCTGGGCAGCGGGCTGATCCTGGCCGGCGTGGCCTTGCCGGTGCTCGAGCGGTTGGGGCGCACGCAACGATTGCGGGCAGGGGCCGGCTCCGAGTAGGTGCACGGCTCATTCTTGCTGAAAGAAGGGGCACGACCGAAGACCACGAGATTGCCGCTGCTGACTGCGAAGCGCTGCCAACGCTGATGCAATCCAAGGCGATGCGGCGCGGTTCCAACGAGGAAAGACGAATGAAGAGCAATTTGCTTGGTTGCCCGCGCGCAAGAGCAGCTGGGGGCAAGCTGCCATTGAAGAAATTCGTTCAAAACTCACCTGTTGCAGACGTTTACCCCCCCCCCTAAACTTTAGTCACCCAAAGCCTTCCTCCTGTGGTACCATGCAGGTCGTAGCCAAAACTCGAAGCGGCAGGTCCGAACGCCAGGGGAGGAGC
>CAYVQE010000127.1:0-17336 GCA_964454005.1 uncultured Myxococcales bacterium | reverse complement strand
AGGCCGAGGGCGACCCGGTCTCGACCGGTTGCGCCACCGCCGCCGGCAGTGGCAGCGCGCTGGGTCTGCTGGGTCTGTTGCTGGGTCTGGTGGGGCTGCGGCTGCGCCGCTCCGGCGGCGCCGGGTGACGCGGGGCTGGATCGCATCATTTGCGGCCGTGTCGCCCGTCGGTTTCATGCGCAAGCCGACGGGCGATTCGGCATTGCCGGCAACGTTGAAAATCTCCGAAAAACCTGGGTATTATCGACAGCGACGGCTGCGTGGTGTGGCACGGAACTTGTAGCACACCCGGTGGGGCCAGGCATTCCCAGCTATGGTCACAAATCGGGCCCGGGAATGCTATAATGACGCTCCGCGGACCTGCCCTGCCGCGGCCACGAGGAGGAACACATGCGGCTGCTGATGACGGCGATGACGGGATTGGCCCTGCTGGGCCTGGTGGCCGGCTGCACCGACTCGGATGTGGAGATCAAGGAGACCTTCGAGGTGCCCCAGGTCGACGACCAGCTCCAGATCCGGGGCCGGGTCTGCACCGAGCCGCCCAAGGATGCGACCTTTCCGGTCAAGATCATGTTCATCATCGACTGCTCGGGCTCGATGCAGCAGACCGACGAGGGCGACCACCGGGTCGAGGCGGTCCGGGCGGTGGTGCGCCGCTATGCCAACAACCCCAACATCGAGTTCAACATCATCAAGTTCAACGGCCGGGTGTCGGTGCTGACCGACGGCTTCGAGCACCTGAGTGGCAACGAGGACCACGTCTTCGGCTCGCAGGGCCTGCTCGAGGCCGACTCGATGACCGACTACCAGGGTGCGCTCGGGGTGGCCTACCAGCAGCTGCTGGCCGACATGAACGGCGCTTCGCTGGCCGAGCTGACGCGGTCGAAGTACGTGGTCATGTTCTTCTCCGACGGCACCCCCGATCCGGTCTGCTACGGCTGCGTCACCGATCCGGCCAACCACCCGCGTCACTCGCCCGACTGCCACGACGACCTGCACGTGGTCTGCACCCTGATGGACGACATCACGCTGGACATGGACTACGCCGAGCCGGGCATGTTCCCCATGCTCGAGGGCGGTTCGGACTACAACCACAACTACCAGATCTTCCAGCTGGTCGACGCCATCATGGATCTGAAGGGCGCCTTCCACGTCGGCGAGCTGCGGCTGCACTCGGCCTTCCTGTACTGCCGCGACCAGTTCGGCAACCCCACCTCGCCGCTGTGCGCTGCGGCCGAGGAGGCCTACAACCTGGATCCGGACCGCGGCCGCGCGTTGCTGCGCCAGATCGCCGACCGCGGCAGCGGCACCTTCCGCGACTTCACCTCGGGCCAGGATATCAACTTCCTCAACATCGACTACACCTCGATCAAGCGCTCCTACGAGGCCAAGAACCTGCTGGTCTCCAACGTCACCGCCCTGCCGGGCTACGATCGCTTCGTGCCCGACTCGGACTTCGACGGCCTGGACGACGACACCGAGATGCGCAACGACACCGATCCGCTGCAGGCCGATACCGACGGCGATATGTACGGCGATTTCATCGAGGAGCAGCTGCGACCGGCCGGCTTCGACCCGCTGGACCCCGACCGGCCCGATGCGGTCTGCGCCCAGGCGGTCGACTCCGACGGCGACGGGCTGCTCGGCTGCGAGGAGGAGCTTTACGGCACCGACGACAAGCTGGTCGACAGCGACTTCGACGGCTTCCCCGACTTGATCGAGATTCGCATGGGCACCGATCCGCTGCGCGACGACATGGCGGAAGACCTCGACGCCGACGGCCGGCGCAACGCCGACGAGCTGCTGTTCCACACCGATCCGGCCCGCTCCGACCCGCAGCTGTTCAACAAGCACCGCTACTGGTACGAGATGCGCCCGCTGGACGACGCCGGCGCGGAGCGCCAGTGCTACAGCTTCGACATCCGCTACGTCACCCTGGTCACCACCCGCGATCGCAACGGCGCCGGCACCGGCGGTTACAACGACATCCTGATCTGGTTCGATCAGGCATCCAACGACAACCCCTACGACCCGGGCCAGTACCGGGTGGCCTGCGTGCGGGCCCAGTACATCGCGCCCGACTACAAGATCCCGTTCAATGGCGAGATCGAGCTGACCAACGACGATTTCGTCAAGCCGACCGAGCTGGATCTGGGCTTCGCCAACTCGACCTGCGTGGTGGCCGGCGACTGAGCCGGCGATCGATTCGGGTCGGCAAGAGGAGCGCGACGTGATTCGCCATGGCGCTGTGATTCTGACGGCAGTCGGCTCGCTGTTGCTGTTCGGCTGCACCGACGTGGACGTGTTCGAGACGCCGGGCACCGGTAAGGGCCAGAAGGACGACAAGCTCGAGGTCCGCGGCGGCTTCTGCACCGAGCACCCCGACGAGATGGCCTTTCCGGTCAAGATCATGTTCATCATCGACTGCTCGCAGTCGATGAACATCACCGATCCGCCGCCGTCCGAGAACGAGTATCCCGGCCGGGTGCAGGCGGTCTGGGAGGTGATCCAGAAGTTCCGCTACGACCCCGGGGTCGAGTTCGCCATCCTGCGCTTCGAGGCCGCCGCCAACGTGGCCACCCAGCGCGACACCAACGGCGACGGGGTGGCCGACATGTTCGGCTTCACCAACGATCTGGCCACCATGCTGCGGGCGCTCAACTCGCTGCAGGCGGCCGGGGGCAACACCTCCTACCAGGCAGCGCTGGGGCTGGCCGAGGCCACCCTGGCCATGGACATGTCGAACACCAACGTCGACGAGCGCAGCCGCACCAAGTACGTGATCATCTTCTTGTCCGACGGCCTGCCCTATCCGGTGGACTACGGCAGCGAGGTCAACACGCCCTACGGCATCGGCCGGGCGGTGCGCGAGATAATGAACCTGGCCGACCGCTTCGACGTGGCCGAGATGACGCTGCACACCGCCTTTCTGGCGGTCGACACTCCGGCCTGGGTCGACGCCGAGGCCGAGTCGCTGCTGACCGGCATGGCCAACGCCGGCGGTGGCACCTACCGCAACTTCCAGAACGGCGAGGAGATCAACTTCCTCGATGTGGACTTCACCTCGGTCAAGCGGATCTACTCCATCAAGGACGGCGCCTTCATGGTGTCCAACTCCAACGCCCATCCGGCCTACACCGACCGCGACAGCATCGACACCGACGGCGACGGCCTGATCGATCTGCTGGAGCTCGACCTGGGCACCAGCCTGGGCCGAATCGACACCGACGGCGATGGCTTCAACGATCAGCTCGAGTACAGCCTGCGGCGCAGCGGCTTCGACCCGCTGGACCCCGACGACGCCGACTGCGCCCTGGGTCTGGATCGGATGGACAACGACGGCGACGGCTTGCTCAACTGCGAGGAACGCTTCGTGGGCACCTCGCCGGACCTGTTCGACACCGACGCCGATGGCATCCCCGACCCGCTGGAGGTGCGCGCCGGGACCAATCCGGTATGGGCCGACGCCGACAGCGACCTGGACTTCGACGGCTCGATGAACGCCAGCGAGGTGGCCTGGCACACCAATCCGACCACCAACGATGCCGAGAACTTCTCCAAGCTGGCCTACCGCTACGACTTCGGCCAGCGGCCGGCCCGGCCGGAAAACCGCATCTGCTACGACTTCGCGGTCGAGAACATCACCCTGGTCGGCACCGAGCCGCGCGCGCCGGGTGAGCCGGCCGGCTACAACGACATCTACGTCTACGCCGGCCAGACCCCCTACGACGATCCCGGCGACAACGGAATCTTCCGGGTGGCTTGCACCCGGGTGCGTTACGTGCCGCGCTATCCTGAGCCCGACGTCAAGTACCCGCCCAACGGCCGGGTCGAGCTCGAGCAGAAGCACTTCAAACGGCCGGTGGCCCGGTCCTGCGGTTCGGATCAGGACTGCCCGCACCACGTCTGCGACCCGCGCGATCACCTGTGCCTGGCCCCGCTGGGCGAACGCTGCGACGAGCAGACGCCGTGCCCGCAATTCGCCTGCGTACCGGAGCCGGTCAGCGGCGTATCGCATTGCGCCTACCCGGTGGCGGTGGCCTGCCTGGAGGACGCCGACTGCCCGCCCTATCCGCTGCACCCCGACGGCAGCCGCTGCCTCGACCCGGACGGCAGCCAACCCGATCCCGAGACCGGGGCCTGTCCGCGCCGAGGCTGCATCCCGCAGTATCCGACCTGCAGCGATGACGGCGACTGCCCCGACGACGGCGACGGCGACTCGAGCAACGATCCGGTCTGCCTGCGCGGGCTGTGCCGGGTGGCCTGCGAAGGGGCCGGCGATTGCAACCCGGGCGAGACCTGCGAGTGGGACGGCGCCGACGACTTCCCGCCCTGCAGCGCCCCGGGCGACTGTGCGGCCGGCCAATCGTGCATCGACGGCGCCTGCCGCACCCCATGCGCGGTGGCCGCCGAGTGCCCGACGCCGGGCGCCGTCTGCCAGGACAACCTTTGTACCTCGCGCCACTGCGTCGACCACCACGGCGGCACCTGCGCCCGGGTGGTCTGCGCCAGCGAAGCCGACTGCCCGCGCCAGCTCTGCGATCCCGAGGTGGGCCGCTGCCGCACCCAGCCCTGCCTCGATTCGCGCGAATGCCCCCACCAGCGTTGCGAGCCGGTGCTGGGCCTGTGCATGGGGGCGACCTGCGCCGCCGACGCCGATTGCCGCGGCGAGCGCGGCTTCACCTGCAACGAGGTGGCGGGCGACACCTGCGAGCGCGACATCGACTGCCCCTACGACTTCTGCTCGCTCGAAGTGCGCCGCTGCGCGCTGGACGACGAGCCCTGCGGCGACGCGCCGCCGGTCTGCGATGAGAACGCCTGCGGCGGCAACGGTCGTTGCACCGTATCGAACAACGAGTGCGTCGAGGATCTGGACTGCGTGCCGAACATCTGCCAGGTCTACACCGTGTGCGAAAACGATCCGGAGCGCGGCTGCACCATGTCGTTGGACTGTCCGCGAACGTTCTGCCATGTCGACGGCCACTGCCTCAACGATCCGGCGCGAAGCTGCGATCCGGAAAACGAGAACATGGAGAACAACTGCCAGGTCGGGCTGTGCAGCCGCGAAGAGGGCCTGGGCAGCTGCGATACGCCCGGCCGCGAGGCTTGTTCCAGCAACGCCGATTGCCCCAACTACAGCTGCAACCCCTCGGTGGGCCTGTGCGACTATCCGTCCGAGGTGGTCTGCCAGGACGATCAGGCCTGCCCGGACGGGCTGAGCTGCCTGATCAGCGGCGGGGCGGAGTGGGGCACCTGCCAGCAGACCTGCACCAGCGACGCCGACTGTCCGCCGGCCAACTGCCAGGGGCGCTGCCGGCCGCTGGCCGAAGACGAGCGGATGCGCTGCACCGACTGGTTCGATCCGGACCGCGACTGCGTGGTCTTCGAGTGACGCCGCCGGCGGGGAGCGCTCCCCGCCTGGAGACGCGACCGCGACGGTGCGCCGGCCGCGGTCTGGGAGAGAGCGATGACGACGAGATGGACGATGCGCTTGGCCGGGGGCTGCGGGGTGCTGGCGTTGATGCTGGGCGGGGCTGGCTGCGGCACCACCGGGGATGAGACCGATGGCGGCAGCGGCGGCGACGGCGGGCTGGACCAGTGCGTGGTCGACGATTCGGTCCGCCGGCCGGCCACCGATCCGAACTGGGAGCTCGACCCGGACGGCGAGCCGGCCACCGGCTTCATCTGTCCGACCGGCGACGTGGATCACTACTGGTTCGCGATCGACACGCCCGGCACCATCCTGTCGGTGGGGCTGTCGAACAACGTCACCATGTCGCCGGTCGACCTGTGCTACAAGCTGCTGCCGCCCGGCGAGGACGTCGCGGCGCTCGCCGACCGCTGTGACCACGACGGCACGGACGGGGTGACCGAGCTGGCCGGCAGCCACTACCTGGCCGCCGCCGGCACCTACTACCTCGAGGTGCGCGACGAGTCCGGCGATGACGAGGATGCGCGCAACGCCTACGCGCTCGAGATCGCTCAGGTGGCCGATCCGGACGCCAACGAGCCCAACAACAGCCCTGCCGAGGCCACCGGCCTGGCCGCATCGGCCCAGGGCTACCTGTCGTTTTTGGGCGACCAGGACTGGTACGCGGTGCAGGTCGCCGGCTCCGAGCAGCTGCTGAGCGTCGATCTGACCACCGCCGAGGCCACTCCGGTCGACCTGCGCTACACCGTCTACGAGCCCGACGGCAGCACTCCGATCAACACCGGCTTCAACCGCAACGGCCAGGACGGGCCGACCGCGCTGCACGATGTGCTGGCGCTGGGCGCGCCGGGCACCTACTACGTGCTGATCGAGGACGAGGGCGGCGACGACGCCGACTACACCGTGGGCTACAGCCTGCAGATCAGCCTGCGCGACGATCCCGACCAGCGCGACCGCGGCGCCTCGAACGACACCCCGGAGCAGGCCACCGCCATCAGCTCCGGGGTGGCGGTCAGCGACGCCTACCTGGCCAGCCGGGCCGACCAGGACTGGTACCGCATCGAGGCCCCCGGGGTCTCGGACACAGACCCGGCCCTGCTCGAGATCGACGTCCACTTCCCGGGCGGCGCCGCGGTCGACCCGGCCGTCGATCTGATCGTGGGCGATCCGCGCACCCCGTGCTCCGCCGGCGACGACTGCGAGGTGCTCAACTGGACCTGCGGCGCCGGCTCCTGTTCCTCGGCCGCCTGCCGCAACGCCCAGTGCCCGTCGCACGAGTGCCTGGAGCACGAGCAGCGCTGCCGCGGCGCCGGCTTCTGCCTGCCGGAAGGCGACTGCGGCATCCGGCATCTGGTGATGCACGGGCCCGACTGGTCGACCGCCGGCACGCCCAGCCACCTGCACACGGTGGCCCCGATGTACGGCGACGTCTACTACATCCTGGTGCGCGACTTCATGGGCGACGACCTCGACCCGGACAACGCCTACAGCCTGACGGTGACCGTGCGCAACGAGCCCGACGGCAACGAGCAGCCGCCCAACGGCATCTACCTGCCCTACGCCACCGACGAGCAGGACCACGACACCCGCGGCTGGAACCGCGACCTGGCGGTGGCGGTCAACTGCAGCGACGACGGCACCGCGATCGAGTGCGGCCCCATCAGCGGCTATCTGTCCTTCCGCGGCGACCAGGACTGGTTCGTGCTCCAGGGCATCCCGACCGAGGACGAGCCCACCCCGGTGGATCAGAGCCTCAAGGTCGACTACGACCTGCAGTACAGCTACGACTTCGCCGGCGCGGCCGACCTGTACATCAACTACGAGTTCTGGCTGGGCGGCGGCCTCGGCGGCCGGCCCTACTCGGCCTTCAACCACGAAGGGCCGGATTCGGGCATCGTCGGTGACGGCAACCCGGCCAACGGCGGCGCGGGCGACGACTGCGCCTACCTGTGCGGCGAGTACAACGGCAGCCGGCCGGTCTACCTGCGCGTGCAGCACTCGGACCGCAAGAAATGGGACTACGACAACCCCTACGAGCTGACCGTGCGCGTCTACCGCGCGTGTCCGCTGGAGTGCGAGTGGTGCGCGCCGGGCGCCACGGACTACGCTTGCCCGACGCCCGACAATCCGTGCCCGCGCGGCGATTGTGAGTAGAGGAGCCGCAGCAGGAGGCAGTATCATGAGATCGCCGAATCGGAATATTGCGCACCGCGCATGGGGCGCGCTGGCCGCGCTGGTTCTGGCGCTGGCGTCGGTGGGCTGCACCGACTCGAACATCTACGTCGACTCGGTCGAGCCCAACATCCCCAACAAGGTCACCGTCTCGGGCACGGTGTGTACCGACGATCCGGCCCAGCGCCAGTTCCCGGTGCGCATCATGTTCATCGTCGACACCTCGGGCAACATGGCCGAGAACGACGCCGAGCTGCACCGCATGCTGTCGGTGCAGAAGATCGTGCAGCGCTACAACGCCTCGGACAGCTACTCCTTCGCCGTGATCAAATTCGCCGGCGAGGCCTTTCAGCTGACCGAGAGCGGCTACACCCAGCGCCAGGACCGGCTCAACGAGGCCATCGCCGCGCTGGGCAACGTCGAGCCCTGCGCAGCCGGCTCCTGCCGCAACTGGCGCGCCGCGCTGTCGCTGGCTTCGGCCGTGTTCACCGGCGACGTGCTGACCACCAACCCGGGCACCCTGTCGCGCACCCGCTACGTGTTCATCTTCATCGCCGCCGGCCCGCCGCATCCACCCGACCCGGAGGCGGGCAATTTCCTGGATCAGATCGCCGCGCTCAAGCCCGACCTGGTGGCCGCGGTCGACGAGCTGGTCGAGTTCGGCCAGGCCGAGGGCGTGGCCGAGGTGGCCTTCCACACCGTGCAGCTCGACAACGGGGCCGGCACCTGCGACGGCACGGCCGAGACCCGCTTCTGCAACTCGACCACCCCTTGCCCGCCCAACTGCGCCGGCGACGAGGTCTGCCAGCAGCCCGAGCGGCTGTGCTCCGAGGACCACACCGTCACCTGCGAGACCGACGACGATTGCGCCGGCAGCTGCGATTTTCTCCGGGTGTGCAGCAACGATCCGGCCAGCACCTGCATCAACGACCAGAGCTGCTGCCCGACCTACCCCTGCAACGACCCCAACGGCACCGAGAACAGCGCCGCGGCCGACCTGCTCCAGTCCATGGCCTTCGCCGGCCGCGGCGACTCGCAGCGTTTCACTATCGGGCCGCGGTTGAACCTCGAGGGGCTGGACTTCGACACCACCCGCAACGTCTTCGTCAAGAAGGCCTTCGTGGTCAGCAACGCCAACGTCAAGACCATGTGCGGCGAGATCTACGTCGATTCGGACGGTGACGGGCTGGCCGACCGCGAGGAGGAATGCTACGGCGAGATGCTGGCCGGCGAGTGCCAGGACCTGGATCGCTGCAAGTGCGAGCTCGACGTCTGGAGCCGCGACAACCAGAGCGGCACCGACACCGATCCGACCCTGGCCGACACCGATGGCGACGGCCTGGGCGACCTGCTGGAGAATCTGTTCTCCACGGTCAACCTCGATCCGCTGCGCTTCGATCTGCCCCAGGCCTGCTACGGGCTGGAGCGGCCGTACCAGGACAGCGACGGCGATGGCCTCAACGACTGCGAGGAGAAGCTGATCGGCACCGATCCCAGCCTGTTCGACTCGGATCGCGACGGCTACCCGGATCAGATCGAGTTCCGTGCCGGCAGCAACTACCTGCAGCCCGATAATCTGCGCGACAGCGACATGGACGGCATCCTCAACGGCGCCGAGCTCGAGGAGCACCTCGACCCGCGCTGCAACGACAGCAAGGCCCGCGCCGGCGAGGCCTACCGCTACAAGATCGTCGACGAGGGCCTGCGGCTGGTGCCCTTCGCCTCGCAGCCCCAGAACATCTACGGCGCCAGCGTGCTCAACGTCTCCGGTCGCAGCCAGCCGGGCGCGGGTGATCTCTACTACTATCCGGCCGGCAGCAGCCGGCCGGACGGCACCGTGCGCAATCAGGCGACGATGGCCTGGCGCGATCCGGCCGACAGCGCCCACGGGGTCGAGGTGCCGATCACCGGCAGCGGCGACTACGTGCTCTACGCCGCCTGCGCCTGCGTGCAGGAGTGCCCCGGCGGCTGCGCCCCCGGCGAGTGGTGCAACCCGAACTCGGGCACCTGCGTGCCCGATCCCTGCGACCGGGTCAGCTGCACCTCGACCGAGAGCTGCGACCCTTTCCAGGGCCGCTGCGTGACCGACTGCACCAAGAGCGAGTGCGGTCTGGGGGAACGCTGCGATCCGCTGTTGGGCCGCTGCCTGACCGATCTGTGCCTGAACGTGGAATGCCCGCCGGGCCAGGCCTGCGACACCGAGGCCGGCCGCTGCGCCGGCCCGCCCTGCGCCGGCTGGCAGTGCCCGGCCGGCATGCGTCTGAACGAGGACCGCAAGCCGGCCTGGATCACGGTGCGGGTCGATTTCGACCAGCGGCCGCAGACCGGCTTCTGGTGCGACAACGCCCAGGGCCACGTCGAGTGCGCCACCGATGCCGACTGCCCGGCCGACTCGACCTGCCGCATGCGCGATCCGCTGCGGGTGGGCACCGCCCACAAGAACTGCATGTCGTTCAAGGTCAAGAACATCACCCTGGTCGAGACCCTGGCCACCGGCCCCTTCGGCCCGGGCTACAACGACATCTACATCTATTTCGCCCAGACGCCGCTGGACAGCCCGAACGCCTACTCCATCTTCCGGGCGGCGCTGTATCAGATCCAGTTTTACGAGGGCCAGAAGAACCCCGACGTGGCCGAGATTCCGCTCGACGACGGCGATTTCTTCCCGATCGAGGAGAAGTGACACCACCCCGGCGCATCGCGCTGGACGCAGGCCCGCCACCGGGCTAGGATGGTCCCATGCGAACGAACCCCATTTTGATCGCGATCGCCGCCCTGGCGGCCGCCGTGTCCGCAGCCGCCTGCGGTGGCGGTCGATCCGACTGCGGACCGGGCCGCGACCAGGTGCCCGCCATCATCGAAGACAGCCAGCTGAACACCTTCCTGGTGGCCTCGCTGGGCGTCGACGAGCTGCGCATCGTCGGCTCCGGTGCCGAGCACAACACCTTGGTCCAGGCCCATTTCAGCGACTTCTCCGAGTACCAGGTGCAGCTGGCGGAGCGGACCGAGTTCCCCGATCACCCGGCCTGCATGCTCTATACCAGCCGCCCGGTCACCAGCGGCGACCCCATTCCGCTGCACGTCGATCGGGTCACCTTCGGCGGCCTGGCCGGCGGGGACGTCGTGTTGGAGCCGGACGCCAACGATCGGCTGCCGACCGACCTGCTGCCCCAGCGTGGATTCGACGCGGCCACGGTGTCGATCGCGGTCGAGTCGTCCGGCGGCGAGGGCGACTTTCCAGCCTTCAGCGACGAGATCCCGGCCCCGGCGCAGCCGGTGCTGCTGGCCATCGACGACCTGAGCGATCCCGATCTGGCCGCCGGCCCCAGCCTGGGCATCACCGCCGAGCGGACCGACCCCATGCGGGTCAAGTGGGAGCCGGCCGGCTCGGACTACGTCGAGATCAAGCTGCTGCCCGGTGCCGGCAGCGCCACGCCCTGGGGCAAGCTGCGCTGCATCACCTTCGACGACGGCTGCCTGGAGATCCCGGCCGCCGCCCTGAGCCAGCTGGCGCTGGACGAGGCGACCAACTTCGATTTTCGCATCGAGCACCATTTCTTCGTCATCCACCCCATCGGCCAGGGCGACCAGACCGAGGCCTCGGCCCTGATCGACACCAGCTCCACGCTGCAGGCCACGGTGGTGCGGTGAGGAGGTGGCCGTGAAGCTTCTGCGGCTGGGCATCCCGGTGGCGGCGGTCGCTTTGGCCGCCGGCCTGGGCTGCGGGGTCGACGCGGGTGATTTCATCCAGGGCGCCGAGTACGACCCCTGCCAGGCCAACATCCCGGTTTGCCAGACCACCGCCGGTTGCAGCGTCAACGAGGCCACCTACCTCGAGGGCGATTTTCCGGGCATGCGCACCTTCGTGGTCAACACCCCGGCCGACACCGAGATCGAGATCCGGCTGTTCTTCTCCACCCGCCGCCACCCGGGCGAGGACACCGAGATCCGCTGGTACGAGCCGGGCTGCGGCGACTACTACGCCTGGGAGAGCCTGGGGGTCGATCTGTTCGCCAAGGCGGGCTCCGATCGGGACTTTTCCCAGACCCACAAGGTGCGCGTCAGCGGGGATCACCTGATCGAGATCTACTCCGACGCCACCTGTCACTACTTCGTCCGCGTCGGGCTGACCCACCCCGATTGAGCGCCAGCGCCCCGCGCGAGACCATGGCCGACGAGGCGAGCCGCACCCCGCGCTGCACCTTTCCCGGACTGCTACTGGTGTCGGCCGCCACCCTGACGCTCGAGGTCGGCCTGACCCGGGTGCTGTCGGTCAGCCTGTGGTACCACTTCGCCTTCATGGTGGTGTCGACCGCGCTGTTCGGGTTGGGCTTCGCCGGCGTGGCCCTGGCGCTGAGGCGGCGGCCCGAGGCCGTCTCGCCGCGGCTGCTGACCGGCTGCGCGTTGGGCATCGCGCCGGCCTTCGTGATCGGCTACGGTATGTTCCAGCTGGTGCCCTTCGAGCCCTTCTCGCTGGGCGCCGAGCCCTGGCAGTGGCTGTGGCTGCCGCTGAGCTACCTGGCGGTCACCCTGCCGTTCTTCCTGGCCGGCCTGACCATCGCCGGGCTGCTGACCCGCCACGCCCGCGCCGTGCACCGGCTCTACCTGTTCGATTTGCTGGGCGCCGGGCTGGGCGCGGTGGCGGTCGTCGGTCTGCTGCCGCTGCTGGGCGGCTCGGGCACCGTGCTGGCGGCGGCCGCCCTGGCGGCGGCCGGTGCGGCTCTGCTGGCGCTCGAGCGCGGCCCGCGCTGGGCCGTGGCCGGTGTCGGGCTGGCGCTGGTGTTGGCGCTGGCCGCACCCTTCGGCGCCAGCCTGCTGCCGGTGCGCATCTCGTCGAACAAGGTGGTCGGCTCGGGCCAGACCGTGGCCGCGGTGCTGGCCGAGCCGGACTTCCACCGCTTCACCGCCTGGAACACCATCTCGCGGGTGGACGTGATCGAGTTCCGCGACCGGCGCGGTGGGATGCACCGCCACGCGCTGATCGACTCCGGCACCGCCATGACCCGGCTGGCCCATCCGAGCGCGCCGCTGGACGCGCTGGGCCCGACCGGCGATGAGGAGGCCTGGTTCGTGCGCCTGTTCGACCGGCCGCGGGTGCTGGTGGTGGGCTCGGGCGGCGGCCGCGAGCTGCTGCTGGCACTGCGCAACGGTGCCGGCCGGGTGGTGGGCGTCGAGATCAACCCGGCCATCAACGCGTTGTTGACCGAGCACATGACGGAGTTCACCGGCGGGCTGGCCCTTCATCCGCGGGTGACCATCCACACCGACGAGGCGCGCTCGTTCATCAGGCGCTCGGCCGAGCGCTACCAGATGATCCACTGCCCGCACACCATCTCCAACGCCGCGTTGAGCTCGGGCTCGCTGAGCCTGGCCGAAAACCACCTGCTGACGGTGGAGGCCTTCGCCGACTACCTGGCGCACCTGAACGACGACGGGGTGCTGGTCATCACCCGGCCCGAGGCCCATCTGCCCAGGCTGTTCACCACCGCCCGGGCGGCCCTGGCCGCCCGCGGGGTCGACGACGCGAGCCGTTCGCTGGTGGCCTGGCGGGCCCGCTCTGAGGGCTTGAGCTTCTACGCCGGCTTCGCCCTGCGGGCTCGGCCCTTCCGGCCGGACGAGATCGCCTCGTTGGCCGCAGTGCTCGAACAACGCCGGCTCGAGCCGCTCTACCTGCCGGGCCGTGTCGAGCGGACCCCATACCGCCGCTTGCTCACCGCAGCCGATCCGACCGCCGTGGTCGTGCCCTTCGCCGCCATCCTGGAGCCGGCCACCGACGACCGGCCGTTCTTCAACCAGCGGGTGCCCTTCTCGGCCATCGGCTGGGCGGACCTGCTGGGGGTGTTCAGCCCCGGCGAGGGCGGGCGCATGGCGCTGGAGGATCGGCCGGTGGCCGAGAGTGCGCTGCTGGTGCTGCTGCTGCAGACCGCCCTGGTGGCCCTGGTGTTCATCCTGGTGCCGCTGTGGGTCTTCAAGCGCCGGGCCCTGGCAGGCCGCGGCCGGCTGCGCCAGCTGTTGGCCTTCGGCGCGCTGGGCCTGGCCTACATCGTGGTCGAGGTGGGTCTGATCCAGCGGCTCAACCTCTACCTGGGCCGGCCGGTGGTGGTCTTCGCCACCGTGCTGGGCGGGCTGCTGGTCGCCTCCGGGCTGGGCTCGGCCTGGGCGCGCCGTTTCCGCGGCCGCCGGGCGCCGGCGCTGGCCGCCGCCGCCGCTGCTGCCGCCGCCGGGGTGACCGCGCTGATCGTCCCCTGGCTGGTCGACGCCACCCTGGCCTGGACGGCCGCCGGCCGGGTGCTGCTGTCGCTGCTGCTGCTGGCCCCGGTTGGCTTCGTCATGGGCATGCCCTTCCCGCTGCTGGTCCGCCGGCTGGAGGCCAGCCACCCGGAGCGCATTCCCTGGGCCTGGGGGGTCAACGGCTTCGCCTCGGTGGTCGGCTCGATCGGCGCGGTGCTGCTGGGCATGACCCTGGGCTACACCGCCGTGCTGCTGGTGGGTCTGGGCTGCTATCTGCTCGCCGCCGCCGGGGCCCTGGGACGCAGCGCGGCGGTGGATTTATAGCGCCTCGATCTTGTGCTGCGATTTGTGCGGCGATAGACTCGTTGCGGTCCCATGGGCAAGCGAGGCAAGAAGACAAAGGCCGCGGTGCGGCGCCAGGCGGTGGCCACCCAGGCGGCCGCGGTCGAAGCGGTCCCGGAGCCGGGCGCCGCGGGCGAGCCGCCGCCGGCCCGGGCGCGGGCCGATGAGCGGAGCGCTGCAGCCGAGCCGGCCGCCGCCGGCGGCGATCGGCGCGACTTCTTGGCCTTGGCCGGCAAGCTGGTGGTCGGCCTGACCGCTCTGGGCGGGGTGGCCGGCGGGCTGCGCCTGGCCGTGGCCGACTTCGCCGCCGGGCCGCCGCCGCGGTTCAGCCTGGGCGTGCCGGCCGACTACAAGATGCAGACGCTGACCTGGTTGCGCGGCCGCGATCTGTTCGTGCTGCACGATCCGAACGGCTTCGGCGCCTTCTCGGCCCGCTGCCCCCACCTCGGCTGCACCGTGCAGCGCAGCGCCGACGGCTTCGCCTGCCCCTGCCATGGGGCCCGTTTCGATCCGCTGGGCCGGGTGACCGCCGGGCCGGCCCGCAGCGGGCTGCCCTGGTACGCCATGTGGCTCGAGAGCGACGGCCGGTTGTGGCTCGACGTCGAGCAGGAGATCGCGCCCGGAACCCGCAGCTTGACTGCGCTCGAGGCCGCCGCCCGTGCGGGGTTCGAGCCGTGAACGGTTTTTTCACCACCCTGGGTCACAACCTGCGCCGGCTGCCGGCCAATGTCCGGCGCGGGCTGCGGCCGCTGCCGCCGCGGGCCGAAGACCCCCGGTTGCGCATGCGGCGCGCCTTCGTCTACCACATTCATCCGCGCACGGTCAGCGAACGGGCCCTGGCCCCGGCGACCACCCTGGGCCTGGGGGTGGCGGCGGCCACCCTGTTCGCCGCCCTGGTCGTCACCGGCGTGCTGTTGATGGTCTACTACGTGCCCACCCCGGAAGGGGCCCACGCCAGCATGCTCGATCTGCAGCACGCGGTGACCTTCGGCCCCTTCGTGCGCGCGCTGCACCGCTGGGCCGCCCACGGCATGGTGCTGGTGGTGGGCCTGCACCTGCTGCGGGTGGTGGCCCAGGCCGCTTACCGCGGCCGCGAGCTGAACTGGTTGCTGGGCCTGGGCCTGCTGGCGGCCACCCTGGGGCTGGCCTTCACCGGCTACCTGCTGCCCTGGGACAACCGCTCCTACTGGGCGGTGACAGTCAGCGCCAACCTGCTCGACCACGTGCCCGTGGTCGGGGCCTGGCTCAAGGAGCTGTTCATCGGCGGCCGGGTGGTCGGCCAGCCCACGCTGCTGCGCTTCTACCTGCTGCACGTGGCGCTGCTGCCGGCCGGGATGCTGCTGCTCGTGGCGCTGCACCTGTGGCGCATCAGGCGCGACGGCGGCCTGGCGCGCGATCCCGAGTGGGTGCCGGCCGGGGCCGAGCTGCCGGCCTGGCCCCACCTGGTGCTGCGCGAGGGCATCCTGGTGCTGCTGCTGCTGGCCGCTTTCTCTGCAGCCGCCGAGCTGATCGCCGCGCCGCTGGGCGCAGCGCCCGATCCGCATCATCCGGCCAATCCGGAGAAGGCCCCCTGGTACTTGCTGTGGCTGCAGGAGATGGTGTCCTACTCGGCGGTCGTCGGCGGGGTGATCTATCCGCTGGCCGGCTCGCTGTTGCTGTTGCTGCTGCCCTGGCTGGATCGCGAGCGGGCCGCGGTGGGGCGCTGGTTCGGCCCGCGGCCGGTACGGCGGACCGCCGCCGTCAGTACGCTGGTCGCCGCCGGCGCCTTCATCACGTTCGCGGCGCTGGCCATCGGCGGCTGGCAGGCGGAGGTGGCGGCCGACTGGCGGGCGGATCTGCTCAACCCGGCCAGCGGCATGCTGCTGCTGGCGCTGTTGGCCTTCTGGCTGGGGGGCTGGGCCTCCGGCTCGACCCGGGCCGCCTGCCTAGGCGCCCTGCTGGTGCTGGGCGTCGGGGTGCTGGGCTGCATGCTGCTGGGGCTGTGCCGCGGCCCGGACTGGACCTTCTACTGGCCCTGGGAGGCCTGGCCCGGTGTCGATTGAGGCCGACCGCGATGCCCGCCGCCTGCGCTGGGGCCTGCTGGCCGCCGGCCTGCTGCTGCTGGGGGTGATGATCTGGGTGGCCGCCCGCGCCACCAGCCCCGCCTGGCACGACTGGCAGGCCGGCTTCTGGCGGCTGGAGGCCACCGGGCCGCCGCGGCCGGCGGCCATCCAACAGCGGCTGGACTGCTCCAGCCGGCCGCAGCGCTGCACCACCTGCCATATGGGCATCGACCGCCGCGACCTGGCCGAAGCCGATGTGCCCCAGCCCTACCGCGTTCACCCGGAGGCGCTGGCCCACCACCTGCGCCGCGGGGTCGGCTGCGGCAGCTGCCACGGCGGCACGCCCCGGGCGCTGGATGCCACCACCGCCCACGCCCGGCCGGGCGGCCGCGAGCGCGATCCGCTGATGGGCCAGCCCCACGTCCAGGCCGCCTGCGGCCGCTGCCACCTGCCCGGCGCCCGCGCCGCGGCGCCGCGGCTGCTGGCCGGCGCCCGGCTGTACCTGGAGCTAGGCTGTCCGGTCTGCCACCCGCTGCACAGCGGCGGCCGCGGCGGGGCCGACTACGGGCCGGACCTGCGCGCCAGCGGCCGCCGCGACCTGGACTACCTGAGCGCCAGTCTGATCGAGCCCGGCGCCAACTTCGCCGGCTCCACCATGCCCTCGTTCGCCGCCACCTTCGCGGCCCACCCACAGGCCCTGGTCGACCTGCTGATCTACCTCGAGTCGCTGGTGCTCGAGCGCCCGGCGGCCTGCGCCGATCGCGACGTGTTCGCCGGGCTGGCTGCCGAGCCCTGCGCCGGCTGTCACGCCGGGCCGGCCGGCCGCGCCCAGGGCCGCCGCCGCCACCGCTGCCCCTATCTGATCGAGCGGGCCGGCGAGCTGCGCTGCGCCCGCTGCCACCCCGAGACCGTCCCGGCGGCCGGGGTGTACGGCGGGCGCTGTCCGGTGATCGTGCGCCGGCGGCCGGCCTGCGTCACCTGCCACAGCGAGCAGGTGACGACCGGCCGCGCGCCGGATTGGGCTCCAGTGGGGTCTACACCCCCCACCGGCACCGGATCCGCCCCGGATCCGGGGGCTGCCGACCCCACAGAATAATTGTTTTATTCCAGCATGTTGG
>CAYVQE010000126.1:0-17618 GCA_964454005.1 uncultured Myxococcales bacterium | reverse complement strand
TAGGCTGAAGTTCCCCGTAGGCCAAGGCCCTCAAAGCTGACAAGCAGTCGAGTTCACAGGAGAAAGGACAATTTTGCGGTCGGCCAGTGTTCCCATGTAAGATGAAGAATGTGCTTGACAAGCCAGCGGCAGTGTGCTTTGTGGTTCCCATGTACCTCGAAAAAGTGCCCAATCGAAATTCACAGCCCGCCATACTGCTTCGTGAAGGATGGAGGGAAGGCAAGAAGGTCAAGAAGAGAACACTCGCCAACCTGTCCGACTGGCCCGAAGAACAGGTAGAAGCCCTGCGCCTCCTGCTCAAGGGCGAAAAATTGGCCCCCGTCGACGCGCTTTTCGAGAAGGTGGAGTCGAAGCACCATGGGCACACCCAATCAGTACTCAAGGCCATCAACAGGTTGGGACTCGACAAGGTCATCTCCGCCAAGCGCTGCTGGGAGCGCGACGTCATCATCGGCACAATCGTCGCACGCATCTGCGAACCGGACAGCAAGTTGGCGATGACTCGCTGGTGGGAGGATACGACCCTGCCAGAGCAGCTCGGCTTGGAAGGCGCGGACGAAGACGACATCTACGAGGCGATGGACTGGTTGTTCGCGCGACAGAGGCGCATCGAAAAGAAGCTGGCCCGGCGACACCTCGAGAACGACGACCTGGTGCTCTACGATCTATCCTCAAGCTATTTCGAGGGCGTCACCTGTCCGCTGGCCAGGATGGGCAAGAGCCGGGACAGGAAACGCAACACGCTCCAGGTCAACTATGGCTTGGTGGCCGACCGGCGGGGCTGCCCAGTGGCCGTGTCAGTCTTCGAGGGCAACACCGGTGATACGAAAACCCTTCTGTCGCAAGCCCGCCGTGTACACGAGGACTTCGGTATCGAGCGTGTGGTGTTGGTCGGCGACCGTGGGATGATTTCGCAAAAGCAGATCGATGACCTACGAGAAGCAGAAGGCTTCGACTGGATCACAGCGCTAAAGACCACCGGCATCCGCAAGCTGGCCCAGTCCGGCGCGCTGCAGTTAGACCTGTTCGACGAGCGCAACATCTTCGAGTTCGTGCACGACGACTACCCGGGCGAACGATTGGTGGCATGTAGGAATCCGGCGCTCGCGCGCAAGCGCGCCCACAAGCGTGAATCAATGCTGGAGGCGACGACTCGAGAGCTGTCGAAGATCCGCGCCGCGCTCAAGCGCGGGACGTTGAAAAAGAGCGAACGCACCGAAGACCGAATCGGCGTGCGCGTGGGGAAGGTGGTCGACAAGTACAAGATGGCCAAGCACATGGTGCTGCACATCGAGGATGGTAGCTTCGATTTCGAACTGGACGACAAGAGCGTCGCCGCAGAGGCCGCACTCGATGGGATCTACATCATCCGCACCAGCTTGCCCGCTGACCGGATGGACGCCGACGAGACGGTACGCAGCTACAAAAACCTCACCAACGTAGAGCGCGCCTTCCGGTCGCTCAAAAGCGTTGATCTGATGGTGCGGCCCATCCGACATCGCACCGAGGACCGTGTGCGGGCGCACTTGTTCCTGTCGATGCTGACGTACTACGTGCAGTGGCACATGCTCGAAGCGTGGCGCCCGCTGCTGTTCGCTGACGAAGATCAAGAGACCAAGAAAACCCGCGACCCGGTCGCGCCGTCCAAACGCTCGAAGAGCGCTCTTGAAAAGGTGCACAGCAAGCGACTCGACGATGAAAGCGCAGTGCACTCCTTTCGGACGCTGCTTCATCACATGAGCACGATCACCCGTGACATCTGCAGGTGCCAGGGCGAGAGTGATACGTCGCCTACTTTCAAGATGGACACCAGGCCCAACGAGAAGCAGCATCGCGCTCTCGAGTTGATCGATCAGATCTCGGTGTAGCCAGAACCGGGAATTCCGTTCCAGACCAATCCCCGAGTAATCATTGGAGAAGTCCGTCTTGCCGGTAGGGGAACTTCAGGCTAGGCAGGCCGGCATCGAATTCGGAGAGGTGGATGCGGGCATCGTGGACGAGCCGGCTCTTGCTGCTCGGGATGGCGGTCGTCGCGGCCGGCGGCTGGGCCTGCGGCGCCACCGGCAGCTACCGGGTGGTGGACCTGCCGGCGCCGCCGCCGGTGTAGTACAGGCTGCCCAGCGCCCCGATCAGGGCCGCCTCGCAGCTGCCGACCGCCGCCTCCGGCCGCGGGAAGTCGGCCGCGCTCGCCGAGCAGCACCAGCGCCAGCCGGACCCCGGCCAGCCGCGCCAGGCCGGAGCTGGCCAGGTTGTTGCGCCGCTCGAGCAAGGCCTCGGTCTCGCCGCACAGCGCCTGCTGCTGCTGCAGGCACCGGCGCACCGCCGGGTCCAGGGCCTCGGAGAACAGGCGCATGTAACCCACCAGGGCCCGGGCCAGAACCTCCTCGTCCCCCCGCCGCGTCACCACGCTGTGGGGCAGGTGGTGCTCGCGCGCGTGCAGCGGCATCGCCACGCAGCACTCGGCGTCGACCTGCTCGGTGCAGGCGGTCAATACGGCCCGGAGACCATCGCAGCGTACATCCATCTGTCACCCGCGGGTCCGAAGCTCTCCCCTGGGAAACCCTGAACGATTGTTCGCGTTGCTCCACCCCTATGCCGACCACGACCGATGGGACCATAAAAACCATTGGTTTTGTTGCTCCCCCTCCCGGCGGGATGGGAAACAGCTGGCTCACGGTTGCTATCAGGGGGGTCATGATAGATCGGACCCGGGGGTGATGGGATCCCCAAAATTGGGTATGCGAAAAGTTTTTCGGGCCAACGAAATGGCGGCTCAGCGCCCGCCGGCGGCCGCTGCCAGCCGGGCGGGCGCCCCGGCTGTCAGGCCAGCGGCCTCGCGGGCGGCGAAGCGCAGCGGGTGGTTGTTGGCCAGCGACTCGCCCACCACGCAGTAGACCCCGCAGCCCGCCTGGCAGCGCTTCTTGCGGTTGTAGGAGCGCAGCAGCGCCGGGGTGACCTCCAGGATCGGGATGCCGGGATCCTTGCGCATCGAGCACAGCCAGAAGGCGCCGCGGGCCGAGACGAACAGGTACTTGTAACCGGCCAGGCAGGTCCACTCCGGCTCGCGGTCGTAGAGCGAGCGGCGCTGGTAGTCGAGGATGTTGAAGGTGGCGCGCAGCTTGCGCCCGCGCCGCTTCTGGGCCTTTTCCCAGTCGATGAATCCCGCCAACCGATCGCGCTCGCCGGGCGCGGCGCCGAACTCGCCGTCGCGGCCGGAGTGGATCAGGTGGGCCTTGGCCGAGAACCCGTTGTCCTCGGCGAAGGCCAACACCGCGGGCAGCTCGTCCAGCGAGCCGCCGTAGAGCACCGAGGTGATGTGTACATCGCAATCCATGCGCCGCAGCAGCGGGGCCTTGTCCCGGATGCGCTCGACGCACTTGACCGTCTCGGCGGTGGGCTGCATCCGGTCGACCGAGATGTGCAGCGCGTCCAGGCCGGCCTCGTCCAGCTGCTGGGCCCGTTCGGCCGTCAACAGCAAGCCGTTGCTGGCCATGCTGCATCCCAGCCCGTGGTCCTTGATGTGGCGCACCACCCGCTCCAGCTGCGGATGCAGCAGGGGCTCACCGCCCTGGATGCCGATGCGCAGCACGCCCAGCGCGGCCAGCTTGTCGATCCAGCGACGCAGGTCGTCGAGCGAGGGCTGGGGCACCCGGTTGTCGCGCTCGGTGCAGTAGGCACAGCGCAGGTTGCACTTCTCGGTGACGTAGATGTGGGCGGCGACGGGCTTGTCGTCGACCAGCCGCCGGGCCCGTCCCAGCAGCTTCTCCAACTGGAGCATGAAAAAACGCCTCCCTCCCTGCCGGAACATCCGATCGCTGCGCGGTCAGCCGAAGGGCCAGACGGCTTCCTGGTAGGCCCGAACGAACAACACCACGAACATGCCCCCCTCCAGAATCCAGGTCCAGGCTTGCTGATAGGTACCGTAGAAGGTGAACCAACCCGAGTGCCCGGTATCGGCCCACAGGTTGAGGCTGAATCGCTTGCGGGTCAGCGGCAGCAGCAGCGGCAGCCCGACGGAGCTGGGCGAGTCGGCCAGGTAGTGGATCAGCAGGCTGATCACGGCCATGGCCGCCCAACCGGCGTGGAACGGCCACAGCAGCAGCCCCACCAGCACCACGAAGAACAGCGAGTGCGACCAGGTGCAGTGGAAGTCGTCGTCCGCCAGCCCCAGGTAGATCGGCACCACGTCCAGGTTGGGCAGCCAGTGGGTGGCGAAGGCCACCGCCAGCGCCTCGGCCGAGAAGGCCGCCATCGGCGGACCGCCGGCCAGCTCCGATATCTCGGGGGCGTACGAGGCGATGGTGGCGGCCACGGCCACGTGTCCGACCTGCACGGCTCAGCTCCCGTCCGCCTCGGAGTCACCGCCGGTGGCGGCTTCCTTGGCACCCGCGTCGCGGTAGAAGTCGAACTGCAAGTAGTGCTTCTTGACCTGGCGCGGCTTGGGGTCGATCAACATGGCCAGCCCCAGCCCGGGCAGGCAGGCCAGCACGAACAGCAGCACCAACTGGGCGGTGGTCAAGGGCCGGGCCGGCTGCTCGAACAGCCACACCACCCCGGCGGCGATCAGGGCGCCGAGGACCAGGCCCAGCAACGGTGTCCACTTGTAGGCGAACATGGAATCGACCGCCTTCCCCCCGCGGCCGTCAGTCATCGCAGAGTCGGCTCCCGGACGCAACAAAAAACCCGGCCGGTCCCGATGCCGAATCCTGTTGCCTCCAGAAGCCCGCCTGCCATAGCATGCCTGCGGTCCGCTGCGGCATGATTCATGCATCGGGGTTGTGCAAGTTTTCGCAGTCGAGGGACGGTCACCGCGCGAGGCACACGGCTTTGAGCAACCGCTTTTTGACCCTGGTCAATCTGATCTCGCTGGCGCTGGGCGTGGTCCTGCTGGTGGTGCTGGTGGTGCAGCTCGACGCCGACGAGGTGGCCGCCAACCTGCTGCGGGTGGGCTGGTACTTCGCCCTGTCCTTCGGCCTGTACGTGCTCAACATGGGCCTGACCGCCGCGGCCTGGCGCTCGGTGGTCGACCCGGCCGAGTCGCGGGCCAGCTTCCGCCAGTTCTTAGCGGCCTTCTGGAGCGGCTCGGCCGTCAACCAGCTGGCGCCGACTTTGGGCGAGGTGGTCAAGGGCGCCAACCTGCGCGGCCTGGTCGGCGGCGAGGAGCTGACCGCCTCGATCATCACCATGGGGTTTCTCAACAAGGCGGTCAAGGGCGGCTTCATGATCATCGGCTCGGGCCTGTGCCTGCTGGTGCTCGCCCTGCCCCGCGAGGCCATGTGGGTGGTATTCGGCGCGGCCCTGGCGCTGTACCTGCCGGTGTTCATCGTCTACCTGCTGCTGCGCTGGGGGCTGGCCAGCCGGGTGATCGCCCTGATCGCGCGGCTGCCCTTGGTGCGCTTCCGAGACCCCGACAAGCTGCGCGACCGGGCCCAGTCGATCGACCGCCGGATCCGCGGTTTCCGCCGCAGCCGGCCGCTGCACTTCTGGTCGGCCATCGGGCTGCTGATCGGCGTGCGCCTCGTGTTCGTGCTCGACGCCTTCGTGCTGCTGACGCCGCTGCTGCCCGACCAGGACAGTGGCTTCGTGCTGCTGCTGGCGGTGCTGGCCCAGTCGGCGGTGATGGCCATCGCCCTGGTGGCCACGTTCATCCCGGGCCAGATCGGTGTCAGCGAGGGCGGCCTGGCGCTGCTGTTCGAACTGCTGGGGCTGGATCCGCTGACCGGCTTCGCCATGCGCTTCGCCCGCCGGCTGCGCAAGATGGTGGGCATCGGCATCGGCCTGCTGCTGGGCATGCGCCTGGGCACGCTGCGCCGCCGCCGCGCCCGGGCCGCTGAGGAGGCAGCGGCCCGGGATTCTGCGGGCGGCGCTTGACAGCCGAAGACTCGACCGTTAGAGAGAACGGGCAATTGCGCGACACCGCGAGGATTCTGGCCATGAACCGCCATTCGGACGACTCCCCCGGGCTGCTGGACCGCATCGGCCGCGCCATCGAGAGCGAGGCCAGCCCCGGCGCGGGCGACGACCCGCTGCAGCGGGCGGCCTATGAGTTCGATCGGGCACGCATGCTGGCCGGCCTGCTCGGGCCCCAGGACTGGTCGGGCCTGGACAAGGTGTTCATCATCTCGACCGGTCGTACCGGCACCAAGTTCCTGGCTCGGTTCTTGAACCAATTTCGAGAGGTCTACGCCACCCACGAGCCCTATCCTGACTTTTTGCCCATGGCCATCGACTACGCCCGCGGCCGGGTGGCCGAGGACGCGGCGGTCGAACGGATGATGCGGCTGCGCCGGGCGCTCAGGCGGCAGGTGGCCCGGCGCGGCGCCCGGATCTACGTCGAGTCCAACAACCGCTTGTTCTCGCTGATCGCGCCGCTGCGGCGGGCCTTCGGCCGCTTCAAGGTGGTCCACATCGTGCGCGACGGCCGCGACTATGTGCGCTCGGGCATGAGCCGGGTGTGGTACACCGATCGCGACCGGGCCCCGCGGCTGCGGGCCAGCTACTTCCCCGAAGACCCCTGCTTCGCCGACTGGGACCGGATGAGCCGCTTCGAGAAGATCTGCTGGCGCTGGCAGAAGAAAGACGGCTTCATCCAGGCCGGCCTCGATACCCTGGATGACTATATCAGTCTGAAGTTCGAAGACATTTTCAAAGACCCGGAGCACGCCGGCATGCGCCGCATGCTCGACTACATCGGACTGCCGGCCGAGGCATCAAAGCGGGTTCTGGCCCGCATGATGGACCGCAAGGTCAACTCCACCCGCAGCCACGCCATCCCCAAGTGGACGGAGTGGGACCGCGGCCTGATCGACAGCTTCGAGCGCATCGCCGGTGCCCACATGAGGCGTTGCTACGACTACGACTGGCAGGGCAACCCGGCGGCGGAGTTCCAGTCCAGACGCGCGCCGGCGCGGAATTGAAGCCGGGCGGACCGGACTGCGTCGATCTCGTGGAGGTGGACGATGACCCCGAACAGCATGCTGAGACGCCTGGCCGGGATAACGCTGCTGCTGTTGCCGGCGGTGGCCACGGCCGCCGACGTATCGCGCTTCGGCCCCGACGAGCCGATGGCGTTGTCCGACTTGCGGCCGCATCCCAGCGACGCCGAGTGGTACAAGGAGAGCTGGAACCACAACGCCTGGACCGCCGACGGTCATTTCGTGGCCATCGACTTCACCCTGTCGAACATCGGCATCGGCGACGGCAAGGCCGGCTACAAGGCCATGCTCAAACGACCCGACGGCCAGCGCATCAAGTGCAAGGCCGAGCTCGACGCCGAGGACGTCAGCCATGCTGCCCAAGGCTTCGGGCTCGACTTCGGCAAGGTCCGGGTGGCCGGCACGCTGAAGGCCATGGCCGTGACCGTGCGCTGTAAGAACCTGGAGATGGATCTGCGCTTCACCAACCAGGGCTCGGCCTACAAGCCCGGCAATGGCCTGCTGCGCTTCGACGATCAAGGCCACTACCGCAAGCTATACCCCCAGCCCCGCTCGCGGGTGACCGGCCGCATCCGCGCCGGCGGCCGCAGCCTGCAGCTCGACGCGCCGGGTCTGGTGTCCTACTCCTCGTTCGACATCGCCCCCCACGAGTACTCGCGGCGCTGGTTCCGATTCCGCCACGTGACCGAGCGGCTGACCATCATCCTGACCGAACTCGAGACCCCGGCCGAGTTCGGCGGCGCGCGGCGCGGCTGGGTGCTGATCCACGACGGCCAGCGCCGCCGGCTGGCCACCACCCGGGCCAGCTTCCAGTTCGACGGCTATATCCGCGATCAGCGCTCCGAGGAGGGCTACAGCATTCCGCGCCGGGTACGGCTGGCCGCCAGCGACGGTAAAACACACCTGACCGGCACCCTGATCATGACCGAAGTCGAGAAGTCCGAGGATCCGACCGCGGACTGGAATCCGGTGGTGCGCACCCTGGCCCGGCGATACTCAAAGCCGCGCGAGTACCGCATCGGTTGCCGCTACCAGCTGCGGCTCAAGAGCGACGACGCGGACGAGACCCTCGAGGGTGGATCGGCCTTCCGCTTTGGTTACATCAATCCCTGAGCCGCCGATGCCGTTGCATGCCGCTGCACAACACCGCGCCCGCTGTCATGGCTGTTTCACCCGGGTCGCGCTGGCGCTGAGCTGCCTGCTGGCCACGGCCGGCTGCCAGCAGTCCGACGCCGCCCGGCGCGATGCCTGGCAGCGGCTGGAGACCGAACCACAGCCGCCGGCCCGCCACGATGCCAGCCTGGCGGTGGCGCACGACCAGAGCCGGATCTATCTGTTCGGCGGCCGGACACAGCAGGATTGCCTGGCCGACCTGTGGGTCTTCGAGCCGGGGGCCGATCGCTGGCAGCTGCTGGCGGCGGACGGTCCCGCACCGCGCTCCGGTGCCGGGCTGGCCTGGGATCCAGACGGCCGGCGGCTGATCCTGTTCGGCGGTTACTGCCACGATCGACTGGGCAACCCGCAGTTCTACAACGAGCTGTGGTTCTACGAGGCCGACGGCGGCTGGCGGCGCGAGTATCTGCGCGGCGGCCCTGGCCCCCGCGCCTGGCACGCCCAGCTGGTCTGGGATGGACGGCTGGTGGTCTTCGGCGGCGTGGCCCCGCCCCCGAGCTACCACCGCCGGGACGTCTGGGCGCTGGACCTGGAGAAGCTCAGCTGGGGCCGGCTGGCCACCGACGGTGGGCCGCGCATGGCCGGCCGACCGGTCATGGTGGCGCTCGACGAGCGAGCCGGCCGCTTCGCCGTGCTGGGCCGCAACCGCATACTGCAGCCCGAGCCCCCGGGCGCCTGGGTGCTGGACGTGCCCGCCGATCGCTGGCGAGCGCCGGTGGCGGCCGTCGGCGAGCAGCATCCGGCGGTCGACTACGGCGCCGCCGCCGCCCGGCCCGGTGGCCGGCTGCTGGTGCTGGCCGGCCCGGACCCCGACCGCGACCGCAACGGCTGGGTCGCCTGGACCAGCCCCCCGCCGCCCGATGTGGCCTGGAGTAGCCACCGGCTGCGCGGTGGGCCGCAGCATCCGACCGGCATGGCCTGCGCCGCCGAGCCGGGCCGCGCCAGTTGGCTGTGCTTCGGCGGCGCCCAACGGCAGCGGCTCGGCGCTGCCACCTGGCGGCTGGACCTGGGCCCGCAGCCGCGCCCCGGAGAGGAACCGTGAGCGATCGCCTCGGCTTCAGCCACCGCTACACCGCCTGGCTGCAGCGCCGCTATCCGTGGGTGCTGCTGGCCGCGGTGCTGCTGACCGTCCTCGGCGGCCTGTCGGCCTCGCGCTTCACCCTGGACACCGACTTCGCCGCCCTGCTGCCCCAGGACGAGCCATCCATCCGCGACCTGGAGCGGGCCAAGGAGCGCATGGGCAAGGGCTTCACCAACCTGGTCGTGGCCGTCGAGAGCCAGGATCCCAAGACCAACCGGCTGCTGGTCGACAGGCTGGTGGGCGCCTACCGCACCTTGCCGCCCGAGCTGCTGTCGCACCTGAAGTACCACCTCAACGCCCAGAAGGACTTCTACGACGAATTCAAGCACCTTTACGCCGGGCTGGAGGATCTGGAGAACATCCACCAGCGGCTGAAGAAAAAGATCCGCTACGAGCGTATCGAGAACAACCCGGTGCTCAGGATGGACTTCGACGGCGAGGAACTCGAGCCGGTCGAGTTCGACCTGTCCGACATCCGCGACAAGTACGAGAGCAAGACGAAGAAGTACGAGCGCTTCATCGACGGCTACCTCAACATCGAGCAGGGCAAGCTGTGGGCCATCATGATCTACCCGCCCGGCTCGGCCACCGGCGTCGACCTGTCGAAGCGCCTGCGCCGCCGGGTCGAACAGCTGACGGCCGAGGTCTGCCACGGCGGGCCATTGCCGGCAGGAGCCGATCCGCTGGCCGTGATCGACGCCGACTGTCCGAAGCGGTTCGGCGAGACGGTGGACATCGGCTTCACCGGGCGCATCGTCACCGCCGAGATCGAACAGAAGGCCATCATCGACGACCTGGTGCTGGTGACCAGCATCTGCCTCACCCTGGTGATGCTGGTGGTGCTGCTGTACTTCCGCCAGCTGCGCGCCCTGCCGACCATCGGCCTGCCGCTGGTGATGGGCACCACCTGGACCTTCGGCATCTCGATCTACATCGTCGGCAACCTCAACACCTCGACTGCCTTTTTGGCTGCCATCATCGTCGGCAACGGCATCAATTTCGGCCTGATCCAGCTGGCCCGCTACACCGAGGAGCGCCGCGCCGGCAAACCGATGGCCGAAGCGCTGGCCAGCGCGCTGGCTTACACCGCCAAGGCCACCGCGGTGGCCGCCATGGCCGCCAGCATCGCCTACGGCTCGTTGATCATCACCCGTTTCCGGGGCTTCAACGGCTTCGGCTACATGGGCGGCATGGGCATGCTGCTGTGCTGGCTGTCGGCCTTCACCGTCCAACCGGCGCTGCTGCTGCTGCTCGAACGCATCCGGCCGGCGCGCTTCGGCCGCCAGCGCCGCGCCACCGGCCTGTTGTTCGGGCCGTTCGCCCGCTTCGTGGCCCGCTGCGCCCGGCCGGTCCACGGCCTGGCCTGGGTGCTGGCGGCCGCCTGCCTGGTGGTGACCATCCCCTACCTCGACGATCCCTTCGAGTACGATTTCCGCAACCTGCGCAACCAGAAGGAGGGCTTTCCGGCCCACGATCTGTCCAAGCGCATCAACGCCATGTTCACCGAGCGGCTCAACCCGATGTACATCCTGGCCGATCGACCGAGCCAGGTGCCGCTGATCGCCCACGAGCTGCGGCGCAACAACAGCCAGGGGCCCAACGCCGGCCTATTCCAGCACATCCGCACCATCTACAGCTATCTGCCGGATCAGCAGCCGGAGAAGATCCGGGTGCTGCAGCGCATCCGCCGCCTGCTCAACCGCCACACCCTGAGCTGGATGAGCGACGAGGACCGGGCCGAGATCGACGAGTACATGCCGACCGGTAAGCTGCGGCCGGTGACGATCGCCGACCTGCCCGAGGCCATGACCCGCCTGTTCACCGAGGCCGACGGCCGGATGGGCATGCCGATCGCGCTCTATCCACGCCACGGCCGCTCGACCTGGGACGGCCACTTTCTGATCCAGCTGTCCGATGCCAGCCGCATCGTGCACCTGCCCGACGGGGATGTGGTCACATCGGCCGGCTCGGCCACCATCTTCGCCGACATGATCGAGGCCATCGAGCGCGATGGCCCGCGGGCGGTGGTGGCTTCGTTGCTCGGGGTGATGCTGCTGGTGGTACTGGCCTTCAGGGCCCTGAAGTACATCCTGATCACGCTGGTGGTGCTGGCCTTCGGCATCCTGTGGACGGTGGGCCCAGCGGCCGGAATCGACCTGAAGCTCAACTTCCTCAACTTCATCGCGCTGCCGATCACCTTCGGCATCGGCATCGACTACGCGGTCAACGTGCTCAACCGCTACCGCATCGAGGGACCGGGATCCATGCGGCGGGTGTTGTCCACCACCGGCGGGGCGGTGGCCCTGTGCTCGCTGACCACCCTGATCGGCTACTCCTCGCTGCTGATCGCCGACAACAAGGCCCTGGTCTCCTTCGGTCTGCTGGCCGACATCGGCGAGCTGGCCAGCCTGGGCGCGGCCATCCTGCTGATGCCGGCGCTGGTGCTGCTGCTCGAGCGGTGCCGCAAGCGGCGCCAGGCCCAGCGGGCCCGGTCCGCCGGTGACGGCACCTGACCGCGGCCCTGGTTCACACTGTAGTTTTTTGTCACACTGTGAACCACGCGTCCGGACATCACCCGACCTCCGTCCCCTTCCGAACCGACCTCCGTCCCCTTACCGTCCCCTTACCGGAAACGCCCTGGATGGATCTCAACTTTCTGTTTTTATTGGTTTTTGTGTTTCTATTGGCCGAGGGGTGGCCGGGCTGAGTCAGGCGGCTGTCAGGAGAGAAAAAGCTACACAGCGTGGCGCGTTTATTGCATAAACAGCCCCCAAACCGGGGAGCAGCATCGAGACCGGTCATCGCCCGAGCGATGACGATCCAACGGAGGACTGGAGCCACACCATGGACAGCGCCATACAGCCCAAGCCCGAAGCGAGGTCTCGCCAAGTCCGGCCGCATTCATTGAGCGATCCCCGCCCGCGCACCGGCATCGTCCTGGCGGCGGGCAACGGCCTGCGGATGAAGGGCAACGGGGTGAGCATTCCCAAGGTGCTGCTGCGCGTGGGCGGGCTGTACCTGGTCGAGCGCGCCATCTTGACACACTGGTTCGCCGGCATCGAGCGTATCCGGCTGGTGCTGGGCAACGAGGCCCAGCGGGTGGTGGCCGCCGTGGAGCAGATGGAGCGGCTGCGCGGAATCCCGATCGAGTTTGTCCTGTGCGAGGACTTCGAGCTGGGCAACGGCGCCTCGCTGCGAGCCGGCGCCCGCGATCTGGAGGAACCCTTCGTGGTCACCATGGCCGATCACGTGCTCAGCAGCGAAATGGTGCGCGAGCTGGTCGACGCGGCCACCGGTGACCCGGATGTGCCCCACCTGCTGGTCGACCCCGACCCGGCCGCGGTTTTCGACCTCGACGACGCCACCAAGGTGCGCACCGCTGGCGGCGCCATCGCGGCCATCGGCAAGGCGATCGAAGACTACGACGTGATCGACACCGGGGTCTTCCACTTCCCGGCCGGCGCCGGCGGCCTGATCGACCGCGCCATCGAAGCCGGCGGTCGCTCGGTCAGCGACATCGTGGCCGACTTCATGGCCCGCGACCGCTTCGCCACCGTGGCCGCCAGCCACCCCATCTGGCAGGACGTGGACACGCCGGAGATGGCCCGCGAGGCCGAGCAGCTCTTGCTCAACCGCCTCCCTCACTCCGAGGCCGGCACGACCGGCGCCCGGCGCATCCGCCCGCTGTCGCCCCGCTGAGCCACTCGAGGCACCCGGCGGCCGCCGTCCCGGCGGCGATCCGAGCCCTTGGCTTTACGCCGCAGCCGGGCGAGACCGAGGAACGGAACCGTGAACCTGCTCCAGCGTGCCAGCTACCCCGTTTTGTTCGCCGCCGGCCGGCGGTGCATCGACCGGCGCTTGACCGCACCGCCGATCATCATCGGCGGCTGCGGCCGCTCGGGCACCACGTTGTTGCTGTCCATGCTCAGCGCCCATCCGCACCTGTTCGCCTTACCGAACGAGACAAACGCCTTTCTCGAATGGGATCAACCCGCCGGCGGCGGCCGCGGCCGGCCGCGGCTGGATAAGCTCTACTTCCACGCCCTGCGCAACCGCATTCCGGCCCGCAGCCGCCGCTTCTGTGAAAAGACGCCCCGCAACGTGCGCCACTTCGACCGCATCCTCGACTACTACGGCGGCCAGGTGGTCCTGATCCACCTGGTGCGCGACGGCCGCGACGTGGTCACCTCCCAGCATCCGACCGCGCCCGGCCACTACTGGGTGACGGTGGAGCGCTGGGTGGCCGATACCGAATGCGGGCTGGCCTTCCGCGATCATCCCCGGGTGTTGACCCTGCGCTACGAGGATCTGATCACCGATCACGTGGCCGAGCTGCGCCGCATCTGCGCCTTCGCCGAAGAGCCCTTCGTGCCCCAGCTCGAGAGCTGGCACGAGCACACTCGGGTGCGCCGCAACCGGGCCTGGTCGGGGCCGGTCAAGGACGTCTACCGTTCCTCGGTCAAGCGTTGGCAGCGCGGGGACCACCGCGCCCGGCTGGAGCAGTTCCTGGCCCACCCCCGGGCGGCCGGGCTGCTGCGCCAGCTCGGCTACGCGATGGAGCCCACCCGACCGGCACCCGCCGGCTGAGCCCGGGAGACGCCAGCGTGCCCCGATCAGGCCGGAACGCCAGCTGCCCGCTCGAATGCCTCGGCCAGCCGCTCGAAGCCGCTGCCGGCCTCGCTCTCGATGATGATCGAAGCCGCGGCCGCGCCCAGGCGGGCGGCCGCCACCGGCTCCTGCCCGCTGGCCAGGCCGAAGAGCAGCCCGGCGGCGAAGCTGTCACCGGCGCCGGTGGGGTCGACCACCCGGGCCGGGTGGATGCCCACCCAGCGGCGCCGGCCGCCCTGGATCAGGTCGCAACCCCGCCGCTCGCGCGTCAGCGCCACCAGCGGCACCGCGGCGCACAGCCGCTCGAGCAGGTCGGGCTGGCCGGCCAGGTCCTCCTCGCTCAGACAGGCCACGTCCACGCCGGCCAGCAGCTCCGGCGCCGGCTGCCAGGGATGCGGCACCACCCGTCCGGCCCCGGCCGGCGCCCCTCCAGCGCCGCTCGGCCCCACCGCCCGCACGAAGCCCTGCACGCCGATGGCCAGCAGCCGCGGTCGCAGGGCCCGCTTCCAGGCCGCCAGATCGACCTCGCCCAGCACCGGGCCCAGAAAGGCCACCGCGCAGCCGCGCTCCGCGGGGGCGAGCAGCTCCGGGCGCACCGACGGGGCCACCTGCTCGACGTATTGCAGCCGCGGCGCGCCCGGCGGATAGCGGTTGGTGAAGACCGTGGTCCGACCGGCCCGCTCGAGACGGCAATCCAGCCCGGCCAGGGCCGCGTCGGCGGCGAAGTCCTCGCCCACCGCGCCGACCAGGCGGCTGGGCGCGCCCAGCGCCTGCAGCCCGCGGGCGGCGTACAGGGCGCAGCCGCCCGCCACCACGCGGCCGTCGATTCTGTCGTGGGTCACGTGGCCCACGCACACGGAGTGGATGTCCTCGGCGCTGCTCATCTCGACGGGGCCGAGGTCTATCAGATCCCAGGCCGCGGCGCCAGCGCCACCCACGCCGGCAGCACTCTGGCCCGCGCATTGCATAATTGATCGGTGTCTGCTATCCCGGGCCGGGTTTCCGGTGTTCCACGGGGGCGGAGAGGGAATACGCGATGAGTTGGTTCGAAGGCGATCTGTCGGCCACCACCCGCATCCTGATCACGCTGTCGCCGGCCATTTTCCTGGTGGCCTACTTCACGGTGGGGCTGATCATCTACACCATCTGGACCAAGCTGGGTGGCGGCCATCGCGACCGCGAGATGGAGGCCCGCGGCGACAGCGTGCTGGCCAACATGTTCATCCGCTTGTTCTTCCTGTGGGTCACCCGGCCGCTGTGGTTCGTGCTCGAGCGCAGCCGCATCCCGGCCGCCGCGGTGACCACCCTGTCGCTGATCCTGGCCATCGGGGCCGCGGTGGGCATCGCCACCGGCCACTTCGCCCTGGGCGGCTGGCTGTACCTGTTCGCCGGCATGCTGGACATCTTCGACGGCCGGTTGGCCCGCAGGCAGGGCACCGACGGACCGGCCGGCGCCGCGCTGGACTCGGTGCTGGACCGCTACAGCGACGGCGTGGTCATGATCGGCTTCGCCTGGTTCTACCGCGACAGCTGGGTGCTGCTGGTGGTGCTGGCCGCCCTGCTGGGCTCGATGATGATCTCCTACGTGCGGGCCCGCGGCGAGGGGCTGGGCGTGCAGATCAAAGTCGGCGTGATGCAACGCGCCGAACGCATCCTGTACCTGGGCGTGGCCACCGCGCTCAGCCCCATCCTGACCATCGTGCTGGCGCCCGACGACCCCGAGCCCATCTACCGGCTGGCCATCATCGGGCTGATCATGCTGGCGCTGACCACCCAGATGACCGCCTTCCACCGCTTCGTCCATCTGCTCAAGGCGCTGGGTGAGAAGCCCTTCGGCGAGACCCTGCACAAGGGCCGCGGGGTGTGGCTGCGCAATCAGACGGCCAAGGTGCTGGCCACTGCGGCCGAGTTCCTGCTGATGGTGCTGCTGGTCACCCGGGCCGGCCTGCCCCCCTGGTTGGCCACCATGCTCGGCTGTCTGCCGGGAGCGGTGCTGCACTTCACCATCAACCGCTTCTGGGCCTTCAAGGCCGGGGCGCCCTTCCTGCCCCAGGCCTCGCGCTACACCTTCGTCAGCCTGACCAGCGCGCTACTCAACGGCGGCGGCGTCAGCGTGCTGATGTACCTGCCGGGTTTGGACTATCGGCTGGCCTGGGTGCTGGTGCGGCTGGTGGTCGCCTCGGCCTGGAACTACCCGCTGCAGCGCGACTACGTCTACACCGCCCCCAACCGCGGCTCGGCGGCAGTGGAGGAGGCCGAGCCCACCGACGGCGGAGCGGGGCCGCGGCCCCAGCCGCCGGCTGCCTGATACGAAGCTGCGCCCGCGGCCCGGTCCAACAATGCACTACACTGAAGCTCCCGGGTCGAGTCCAGACTATGTGCTCTCGGGCCGCGCGGCCCACCAGCGCTCGATCACCCGCCGGTGGCGTCTCTCGAGCTTGGTCAGCGCCCGCTTCGAGCGCAGCAGCGTAGCCGCCTGGTCGTAGCTCAGTCCGCGGGCGGCCATCAAATAGGCGGCCAGCACGGTAGCCGAGCGGCCGCGGCCCTTGGCGCAGTGGACCAGCACCCGCCGGCCGGCACGCAGTTGGCGGTCGATCCAGCGCACCGCCCGCTCGATGGTGGCGACGTCCGGGGCGTAAACGTCCGGCACCGGCAGCTTCAGGTGGGCGATGCGCTGGCGGCGGTAGAAGGTCAGATCGTCCTCGCGCTCAGCGCGCACATCGAGCACGGCGTCGATATCGCGGTCGCGGATGAAAGCGTAGTCGCGGGTATAGGTCGGCGCCCCGCCCAGCCATAGATCGGGCACGATCTCGGTGAACCAGGCGTGGCCGCTGAGGCGCTCGTGGAAAAAGCGGATGGACGGGTAGAGCTTGTCGAACAGGCGATGGAACAGGTTCATGGCCAGGCCATCGGAGCGAGATCAAGCCGTGCGCTGCGGGCGCCGCAGCGACCACTGGCGGATGAACAGACAGTAGCCCAGGCTGCCGGTCAGCCCGCCCAATCCATCGGCCAGCAGGTCCAGCGCGTCCGACTGGCGCCGCGGCACCGTGCTCTGGTAGGCCTCATCCAGCGCCCCGAAGGCCACCACCACCACCAGCGTCAGCAGGCAGACCAGCCACAGGGCCTTGGGCCGGGGCAACGAATGGATGGCGCGGGCGACCAGCACCGCCAGCACGGCGTACTCGCCGAAGTGGACCACCTTGTCGGCGCCGCTGATGGCGGGCAACGGCAAGGGCACCAGCGACAGCGAGGACAACAGGAAGATAAGCCCCACATACAGGATCAGGGGCAGCCAGTAGACCAACAGTTGGCGCAGGGTATCGGGCACGGGGGAGCCGAGCCGCCGGACTACATCTTGTACTTACCGAAGTCTTCCGGCTTGAGGTTTTCTAGGATCTCGGCCCAGCGGTCCTTGCTCTTCTCGTCGCCATCGGCCGCCTCGCCGCCGCCCTCGGTTGCGCCCTCGGCGGCACCGCTCTTCTGCAGGATGCTCTTGAGCGCGTCGGCGTCGAGCTGCTGCGAGTTATCGATCACCTTCTGGGCGACGAACAGATCGGAGCGGGTGCGCAGCGCCAGGGCGATGGCGTCCGAGGGACGCGAGTCGACCTCCAGCATCTCCTCACCGCGCTCGATGTAGAGCAGGGCGTAGAAGGTATTGTCGCGCAGGTCGCTGACCACGATGTGATCCAACTTGCCACCCAGCGTCTCGAGCACGCTCTTGAGCAGGTCGTGGGTCATGGGCCGTGCCAGCTCCACGCCCTCGATTTCGGTGGCGATGGCCGAGGCTTCGACCAGGCCGATCCAGATCGGGATGGCCATCT
>CAYVQE010000125.1:0-17624 GCA_964454005.1 uncultured Myxococcales bacterium | reverse complement strand
GGCCGTGTCGCCGATGGTGATCGGCGGCGTCAGCAGCCACTTGTCGGAGTCGGTGATCGGATCCGAGGTCCACCAGGCGTGGCTGGGCGAGTGGGAGGAATCGCTCACATAGCCCCAGTCGTCCGTGCCCACGTCGGCGCCGTGGCTCCAGCCGTTGGGTTCGACGCCCTCCATGTCGTCCTCGTAGGTAAAGCCGGCGATGTCGGCGTTGAGGGTCTCGTAGAAGTGGCTCACGTCGGCCGCCGGCAGCTGCTCGGCGGCGGCCGAGACGGTGAACTCCACGTCCAGCGCCGGGCAGTCGATGCCGAACTGCGGCGTGACCACGAAGGCCACCTCGGCCGCAGCGCCCGCCGGCAGCGAGGCGATCGGCGCGGCCGCGCTGACCTCGCAGCCGGGCGCGGCCAGGTTGACGGCCACGTCGCTGGCATCGCCGCTGCCCTGGTTGGCCACGGTGACGCGGAAGGTGGTCTCCTCGTCCACGTCGGCGAAGCCGTCGGCGTCGCAGCCGGCCAGCGAGTCGTCCACCGTGTGGCCGGTGTAGCTGATCTGCGGCCGTACCACGGTCAGGGAAAAGCGGGTGCTGCCCGCCCAGCCGCCGGCGGCGGACCAGTCGAGCTGCAGGTCGATCACCTCGCCGTCCGGCGTGGCCGGGTCGATGTCGAACTCGGCGTGCACGTTGGAGCTGCCGTCGGCGTCGATGGCGATATCGTCGAACTGCGGCTGGTCCTGGGTGAAGCTGACCAGCGGGTTGGTCGACGACAGGCTGGCGCTGATGCCGCTGGCCGGCTCGGTGCCGATGTTGTGCACCGTGATGGGCAGCACCACGTGGCGACCCGGGTTGGGGTCGACCGGGGTGGAGCCGTCCGAGGTCACCAGGTGGCTGCGGTGGACCAGGTAGGGCCCGTCGGCCGGCACCACCTGCACCTCGCCCAGGTAGCGGCGCATGTTGTGGGCGGTCACGGTCAGCTGCAGCGTGCCCACGTCGGCCGGCGGCGGGTCCATCACCAGCTGCACGTGGCCGGCCGCGTCGGTGCGGCCCACCTGCTGCACCACCCCGCCGCGGGCGCAGACCAGCGCGCCTTCGAGCGCCGCGCCGCCGTGGCTGACCGTCACCTCGATGTTGTCCACGCCGACCGGGATCTCGAACGGATGGGTCACGTCGGCGTCGAAGACCTCGCCGGTGTACAGATCCAGCGTGGAGTCGCCCAGCGCGTTGTACATCTCGAAGTAGTACTCCATGTCGCCGTTGGCGCCGTAATGGGCCAGCAGCTCCATCTTGGCGTTGCGCATGCCGTCGGCCAGCCGGGTCAGCCCGCCGTCGAACACGCCGTCCCAGTGGTCCTTCTCGAAGATGTCGTCCTCTTCCCAGTAGGAGTTGTTGGACGCGCCCCAGAACAGGATGGCGCCGTGGCTGTGGGCCAGCCACATCTCGCCCCAGCAGTCGCCGCCGCCGCGGCCGAAGCTGCCGGTGACGCAGGCGTTGGAGACCACGAAGGGCGCGGCGTCGTCCGGGGTGACCCCGGACAGGTAGTCCTGGGTGAAGCTGGGATCGGCCCAGGAGGTCTCGCTGCCGTGGCCGGAGAAGTTGATCAGCACCCGGCCGTGGCCCAGGTGGGTCTCGATGTTGCTCTGGCTGGTGTCGCCCGAGGCGCAGTAGAGCTGATCGCCGCCGGCCTGCGGATCGCTGGGGTAGCTGCCGGTGAAGCCCAGCGGCTCGGTGTGGTTGCCGATCACGTAGTCGTGGGTGCCCTCGGTGATGGACGAGTTGTCACAGGAGGCCAGGAACGAGGCCTTGTGCAGCCAGCTGGTGTCGGCCGCCCAGTCGGCCCAGATGTAGTGGCCGGCCCGCTGCAGGTAGGTGTCCAGCTCGGCCTGGCTGTCGACGCTGATGCGCGAGATCATCAGGTCGGGCGCCAGCAGGTCGCTGTCATAGTTGTCCGGATCGATCGAGGCGTAGTACAGGTCGGTCACCTGGCTGCGGCCGCCGCCGCTGCCGGTGTAGACCGGCACATCGCCGGTGTCGCCGACCAGCAGCACGTAGCTCAGCGCCGGCTCGCTCCAGGCCAGGTACTGCTGGCGCACGTAGGCGCGCACGTCGGCGTGGGAGGCGCCGATATCGGCCATGGCCACCAGCTCGACCTTGTGGCCCTCGTCGCGGCGGTCCTCCAGGTAGGCGGCCAGCCCGGCGTCGGCGGCAAAGGCGTCGCCGGCGATGACCAGGATGCCCTCGGCGTACTTGTCGGTGGAGACGCCGCGGGCCACCGGTGCCGGCTCAAAGCCGATCACCCGCTCGTCCATCCAATCCTCGAAGGCCGGCGAGCGCCGCCGGGCCACCTGCGCGGTGCGGGTCGGGTCGATGGGGCCGTAGTCCAGCCGCAGCGCGGCCTGCTCGATCAGCTCGAGCTCACCGCGGGCCGGGTTGTAGCGCACCGGCCGCAGCTCCACCAGCACCAGCTGGTGGCCGCGGATGTACAGCGGCGCCGAGACGGACACGCCCTCGGCGGGGTAGAAGGCGTCGCGGGCGTAGAGTTCGCGATCGATGTCGAAGGGCGCATTTTCGAGCGCGCCGGGCACCTTGGGCACCGGCTGCTGCACCGGCAGCAGGCGGTGGCGGGCGCCCAGGTCGCTCAGGCTCAGCCGGCGGGTGCGCACCTCGTCCAGCCTGGCGCTGGGCTCAGCCCCCAGCGGCACCTCGACCAGCCGGCGCAGCACCGGCAGCCGGGGCTTGCCCAGCTCGCTGGTCACCCCGCAGTCGGCGCAGCCCAGGGTGGACCACAGCTGCTGGCCGCGCTCGCGCGCGCCGACCGCGTAGCGACCGCCCGCGATCTCCAGCTGCATGCCGGTCGCATCCGTCTGCGACAGCTGCAGCGAAGGGGCCCGGGACGGCTGCAGGGCATTGGCCTGCACCCCGCTGGGCCGGCGCGCATCCTTCGTCTCATCGCCGCCCTCGGGCAGCTGGCAGGCGCCGGCCAGCAGGCCGGCAGATAGCAAGGCGATCATCCTCGAAAACCACTTCGACATGCTCGACTTCCTTCCTGGCTGTGTTCGACAGACTTCCGGTAAAAACCGCCGCACTTTAACACGAAGCCGGTCCATTGTCGCCCGTAATCCGTCAGCCGGCTGCCAGCCGCGTCGACGGGCCCGGCGATTTCTGATAGCCTTTAGGGGCTTACACGGGAAGGCGAACAGGTGGGCGTGCATCCGTCCCCAGGATGGGGGACGGGCAGCCCGATCGCCCGCAGAGGGCCTGCAAGGGGAGGTGGAGCGGTGAAGCGCTGGTTGTGGATCGCGTTGGGGCTGCTCTTGGTCGCTGCCGCGGTGGCCTACTGGGTGTGGCTGCATCCCTGGCTGGCGGCGCCGGACGAGCCGGTGGCCGAGATCGACCGGCGCTGGGCCCGGGTGGTCGAGTGGGCCCGGCCGGAGGGTGAGCCGGGGCCGGCCGGCGAGCGGCTGGCCGCGGCACTCGAAGCCATGCAGCCCGTGGCCGACGAGCTGGACGAGCGGGTGGCGGCGCTGGACGACGGCCGGCTACCCGAGCTGGCCGCCGCCAGCCTGCCGGCCGCGGCCCGGCGCGCGCTGGACGAGCTGGCCGGCTGGTGGCGCGCCGGCGGCGGGCTGCCGCGGGGCGCCGGCGGCCAGCCGGCCGCCTGCCCCCAGCAGCTGCCGGCGATGGATCTGCTGACCCTGGGCCGGCTGGCCCTGGTCACCGCGCCGAGCGACGCCGGCTCGCAGCAGGTCGCGGCCGCGCTGGGCCTGGCGCACAGCCTGTGGCAGCGCGGCCGGCTGATCGAGCTGGCGGTGGGCGCCCAGCTGGCCCGCGAGGCGGCCGAGTGGCTCATCCAGCGCGGGCTGGCCCCCGGGCCGGCCTTCGCCGAGCTGCGGCCCCGGGCCGACGGCGTCTTCGCCGGGCTGGCGCGCGACGCGCTGTGCACCTACCGCGACTCGGCCGAGCGGCTGGCCGGCGGCGAGCCGCCGGGCGATACCGGCCCCTTCTTCTCGGTCGAGCGCGAGCTGCTGTGGCTGCGCAAGGTGCTGGCCGACCGGCTGCACGGGGCCGCGCCGGTGCGCGCCGACTTGGATCGGCTGGCCGAGCGCTTCACCTACCAGCCGCCCGAGCAGCTGCCCGCCAGCCACCTGGTGCGGCTGATCTACCCCGCCCCGCTGGGCAAGGTGGTCGATGAGCTGCGCGAGGACCTCGAGGCCATCGACACCGCCCTCGAGCGGGCCCGGCAGAACCCGGCCACCGGCAAGCTCGATCGAGGGGACGCTGCCGCGGATGAGGCGGATGCGGCGGATGATGCGGATGCGGCGGATGATGCGGATGCGGCGGACGCTGCAACCGACGACGCCCCGGCGGCCGCCGCTGCCGACCCGGCCGGCCCGCTGCGCGGGGTGCAGCGCCTCGACGCTACCCGCGTGCGCATCGAGCGCCGGGCCTTCGCCGCCAGCGCCGGCGGCATCCAGGGGCTGACCGCCGGCATCCGGGTGGTCCCCCGTTTCGAACAGGGCCAGGCCCGGGGCCTCAAGCTCTACCGCGTCCAGCCCGGCACGGCCGCGGCCCAGCTCGGCCTCAAGACCGGCGACACCCTGCTGCGCCTCGCCGGCCAGCCCCTCGCCTCCCCCAAAGACGCGGCCGCCGCGGCCGCAGCCTGCGAACACAGCGACCGCGCCGAGCTCGAGCTCCTCCGCGCCGGCCAGGCCCTGACGATCACCTACCTGCTCGAATAGATAGGGTGGGATAAGGATGGCATCTTCCAAGCCAGGGGCGACCGTGGTAATCTGCTCGCAAGTGGGCAGGTGCGCACCTTGCTGCGAATCGAGGCCAGCATGACCAAGACGTTTACGGCCTATGTCGAGCGGGATCCGGAGACCGGTCTCTATGTGGCCAGCATTCCCGGCATCGCTGGCGCCCACACCCAGGCCGAGAACCTCGACGAACTCAAGAGAAACCTCCAAGAAGTCCTGGAGCTGGTCCTCGAGGACATGAACGAGCGCGGCGAAGCGATTGAACTCGGAGAGTTCGTCGGAATTCAACAGGTGGAGATCGCGACCTGACGAGACGACTGCCCATCGTCGGTCCTCGCCAGCTCGAGAAGGCCCTTCTTGCCCTCGGCTTCGAACGAATGCGGCAGAAGGGTAGCCATGTCCTCTACCGCCACGCTGACGGGCGGACGACCACTGTTCCCCATCATCGGTGGCGCGATCTCTCCCGCCCCCTCATTCGTAAGATGCAGGGTGCCAGCCACTTCTCTGTAGCCACTTCTCTGTAAGGCGCCACCGATCTCAGAAACCCGTGGCCCGGCACGGGGCGGTGGTGGTTTGCTGAGTGCTGCCTTTCGGCCGCTGGGGGCATGTGATGGAAATCACGGTGCTTTATCAACTGGCCAGAATGGCATGGGAATTGCTGCATCCCGGGATCTGGATGGATACGGATTCCGCTCGGGGCCGCGGCTCACAGGGAGGATCGCGGTCGGGCGGGTGGAGTTCAATGCTCCTTATATGCGAGGAGGATGGTGATGCGTGCGATGAAGATGTTTGCGGTGGGGACGGCGCTGGTGCTGGCCGGCGGCCTGGGTCTGGTGGCCTGCGTGGACGGGCCCATGCCCCCGGGCGAGGTGACCGAACTGGGCGGGCTGAAGATCGACGAGAGCCGCATCCGCTCGACGGTCGACGGCGACCGGGTCGACGTGCAGCTGGTGCTCGAGCGCACCCGCGAGGCGCGCTTCGCCGGCCGGCTGAAGGTGGCTCTGGTCGATCTGGAAGGTCAGATCGCCGACCGGCGCAGCCTGGGCTTCGAGCTGGACGGCGCCGAGCAGACCTTCGACCTCAGCCTGCACCGGCTGCCGGCCACCGAGACCACCGAGCAGCTGGCCCGCCACCTGCTGCGCTACCGGGTGGAGTGGGACGGCAAGGCCCTGTTCGGCAACCGCTCGCTCTACGCCACCGTCAAGCGCTTCGAGGCCCAGGTGCTGGCGCCCGACCGGCTGCACGCCGGCGAGTCCACCACTCTGCGCGTGCTGGCCCGCGACCCGGGCAGCGGCGAGGCCGCAGCCGACGTGCAGGTCGACGCCACGCTGGCCATGGGCGAGGAACAGATCCAGCTCGGCCAGGGCCTGACCGACGCCCGCGGCACCGCCGAGGTGTTCATCCGCGCGCCGGCCGACATGCTGGGCAGCGGCGAGCTGACCGTGCGCATGCAGGCGCCCGACGGCGGCGAGGAATCGGTCACCGGCAGCGTCGACGTGATGCGCGAGGAAAAGGTGCTGGTGACCACCGACAAGCCGCTGTACCAGCCCGGCCAGCTGATCCACATGCGCGTGCTGGCGCTCAGGCGCCCGGCGCTGCACCCGGTGGCCGGCGAGGATTACCTGTTCGAGGTGCGCGACGGCAAGGGCAACAAGGTGTTCAAGCACACCGGCGCCACCGACGACTTCGGCATCGGCGCGGCCGACTTCCAGCTGGCCGGCGAGGTCAACGCCGGCGACTACGAGATCCTGGCCCGGGTGGGCAGCACCGAATCGATCAAGACGGTCGAGGTCAAGCGCTACGCCCTGCCCAAGTTCGGCGTCGACTTCCGCCCCGACCGCGGCTACTACCTGCCCGGCGAACGGGTGACCGGCCAGGTCGAGGCGCGCTACTTCTTCGGCAAGCCGGTCCACGGCCAGGTGCGGGTCAAGGTGTTCACCTTCGACGTCGGCCTGGTGGAGATCGGCGAGGTGGTCGGCGAGCTGAACGCCGACGGCCGCTGGGGCTTCCACTACGACCTGCCCACCGCCTTCGCCGGCATCGACCTGCTGCAGGGCGACGCCTACCTGCAGTTCGACGTCGAGGTGACCGACCTGGCCGAGCACAGCGAGACCGCCTCGGCCGTGTCGGTGGTGGCGGCCGCCCCGCTCAAGGTGGCCCTGGTGCCCGAGAGCGGCGAGCTGGTGCCGGGCGTGGCCAACGTGCTGCACGTGGTCAGCGCCGATCCCACCGGCGGCCCGGTGGCCGCCGAGGTCGAGCTGACCCCGGCCGGCCAGCCGCCCATCGCCGTGACCACCGATGCCCGCGGCCTGGGCCGCGCCAGCCTGGTGCCCAGCGGCGACAGCCTGACGCTGGACATCGCCGCCCGCGACGCGCAGGGCAACCAGATGAACCGCCAGGCGGTGCTGCCGGTGGGCCAGAGCGGCGGTGCGGTGCTGCTGCGGGTGGCCGAGCGGCTCTACCAGGTCGGCGACACCATCCACCTCGAGGTGCTGGCCCACGACGCCCAGGACCGCATCTACCTGGACGCGATCAAGGGCAACCAGACCCTGCTCACAGACGCCATCGACCTGGTCGACGGCCGCGCCAGCTACGAGCTGGAGCTGACACCCGACATGGAGGGCAACGTCCAGTTCGACGCCTACTACCTGACGCGCACCTCGCAGATCGTGCGCGACACCCAGCTGGTGCTGGTCCAGGGCGCCCGCCAGCTCGACGTCCAGGTCAGCCTCGACCAGGACGAGTACCGGCCGGCCGACACGGCCACGGTGGACTTCCAGGTCACCGACCCGCAGGGCAACGGCGTGGCCGCGGCCATCGGCCTGGCGGTGGTGGACGAGGCGGTCTTCGCCCTGTCCGACATGCGCCCCGGGCTGGCCGAGACCTTCTTCGAGATCGAGCAGGACATCATGCAGGCCCGCTATCAGATCATCCGCTCGTCCACCCTGGACGACTACCTGGACGACGACCTCGACGAGCAGCAGCGCGAGGCCGCGGCCGCGGTCACCTTCGCCGCCGCCCAGGGCTTCGCCGGCTACGGCATCGAGCGCAACACCTACGTCGATGCCGCCGGCCGCGTCGCCGCGGTGCTGCGCCAGCGCATCGACGAAGACGCCCAGGGCATCATGGACGCGCTGCGCAGCAAGGGCGAGCAGGGCCTGATCACGCCCGAGAACCTGGGCGCCTGGCTGGAGCGGCACCGCGACTGGACCGACCCCTTCGGCCAGCCCTACCGCTTCGAGGTGCGCGGCAGCAACCAGTGGGACCAGAGCCTGATCGTCCACTCGGCCGGGCCCGACGAGCTGGCCGGCTCGCCCGACGACGTGGCCTCGTCGGCCTACCGCACCTACGAGCTGTTCTACGGCCAGGGCGGCCGCGACTGGGAATTCGGCGGCGAGGACGGCATGGATCCGGGCACCGGCGGTCCGGTTGAGGACGGCGAGTGCCAGGGCGGCGACTGCGGTGTGCCGTCCGACGAGGGCGGCGACGACTCCGGCGGCCAGGCGCCGCGGGTGCGCACCTGGTTCCCCGAGACCCTGTTCGTCGACCCGGCCGTGATCACCGACGGCTCCGGCCGGGCCACGGTGGAGATCCCGCTGGCCGACAGCATCACCACCTGGCGCATGAGCAGCCTGGCTTCTTCGGACCGCGGCCGCATCGGCTCGCGGGCCGACGGCATCCGCGTGTTCCAGGACTTCTTCATCGACGTCGACTTCCCGGCCACCCTGACCCGCGGCGACCAGGTCTCGCTGCCGGTGGCGGTCTACAACTACCTGGAGCAGCCGCAGACGGTGCAGCTGCAGATCCAGCAGGAGGACTGGTTCACCCTGCAGGACGCCGCGGTCAAGCACGCCTCCATGGAAGCCGGCGAGGTGGACGTGGTCTACTTCACCGTCACCGTCGACGCGGTCGGCTGGCACGGCCTGACCGTCCACGGCAGCGGCAGCCAGGCCGCCGATGCGGTGCGGCGCACGGTCGAGGTGGTGCCCGACGGCAAGGAGTTCCGCGCCAGCCGCTCGGATCGGCTGGGCGATCCGGTCACCCGCACGGTGGCCATCCCCGAAGAGGCCATCGACGGCGCCAGCCGCATCTTCGTCAAGATCTACCCCGGGCTGATGAGCCAGGCGGTCGAGGGCCTGGACGCGCTGCTGCGCATCCCCAACGGCTGCTTCGAGCAGACCACCACCACGGCCTGGCCCAACATCATGGTGCTGAACTACCTGCAGCACAGCGGCCAGCTCACCCCGGCCATCGAGCTGAAGGCCCGCGACTACGTCAACCAGAGCTACCAGCGCATCGTCACCTTCGAGTGCCCCTCGGGCGGGTTCAACTGGTGGGTGGGCGATGATCCGGGCAACGCCATCCTGACCGCCATGGCGCTGATGATGTTCGCCGACGCCAGCCGGGCGGTGGACATCGACCAGGACCTGGTGCGCCGCAGCGAACAGGACCTGATCGCCGACCAGCAGGCCGACGGCTGCTGGAGCGGCGAGTCGCACCTGCACGCCGGCAACGAGGTCTACGGCGAGAGCGGCCTGCGGGCCTCGGCGTTTTGCACCTGGGGCCTGGCCATGAGCAGCTACGACGGCCCGGCGGTGGACCAGGGCGTGGCCTGCCTGAAGAGCGGGCTGCCCGGCAGCGACGACGTCTACACCAAGGCGCTGGTGGCCTGCGCCCTGGCCTGGGCCGATCCGAACGACCCGGCCCTGATGGGCCTGCTCGACGAACTCGAGGCGCTCAAGGTCAACGGCGACGAGGGCATCGTGCACTGGCAGCTGGGCTCGGCCACCGCCTCGGGCGCCCGCGGCAACAACGGCGACATCGAGACCACCGCCCTTGTCGCCCAGGCCATGATGCGCGCCGGCGCCTACCCGGACGTGATCAACGGCGCCATCACCTGGCTGATCCAGCAGAAGGACGCCTTCGGCACCTGGAACACCACCCAGGCCACGGTGCAGAGCCTGCGGGCCATGACCATGGCCATGGGCTTCGCCGCCAGCCAGGACGTCAACGGCACCGCCCGGGTGGGCATCAACGGCGCGCCGGCGGTGTGCACCTTCGACATCACGCCCGACAACGCCGACGTGACCCGCATCTGCGAGCTGGACAACTACACCGTCGAGGGCGACAACGCGGTCAGCCTGGAGCTCGACGGCGAGGGCACCTTCCTCTACCAGGTGGTGGGCGTCCACTACCTGCCCTGGGAGCTGGTCAGCGACTCGCCCGACGGGCCGCTGAGCATCGCGGTCGAATACGATCGCACCAACCTGGGCGTGGACGACACCGTGGCCGTGCAGGTCAGCGCCAGCTACAACGTGCCCGGCGAGCGGGCCTCGATGATAATGCTCGACCTGGGCATCCCGCCCGGCTTCGAGGTGCTACGCGAGGACCTCAGCGCCCTGGTGGCCGATGAGCCGCGCATCACCCGCTTCGAATTCCGCGGCCGGCAGCTCAGCGTCTACGTCGACGAGCTGGCCCACGGCGCGCCGCTCGCGTTCAGCTACCGGATGAAGGCCCTGTTCCCCATCCGCGGCCAGACCCCGGAGAGCAGCGTCTGGGCCTACTACAACCCGGAGATGCGCTCGGTGGTCGAGCCGGTGGAGCTGGTGGTCGCGCCCTGAGGTGCGTGGTGCGCGCGCTGGCGATCATCCTGGCGGCGCTGGCCGCCGGCGCGGGCTGCGGGGGCAGCGACCCCTGGGGCCTGGATGGCTCGAACCCGCAGCCCGCGCTGATCGAGCTGCCCGGCGACCAGCTCAACCCCTCGCTGGACGGCGATGCGCTGGCCTGGTTCGACCTGGCCGGCGATCCCAACGGGGCCTGCCACACCCCCGCTTACGACCCCGACGGCGAGCCCGACACCACCTGCCAGGGCGTGGTGCGCACCCTGGATCTGCGCAGTGGCCGGCTGCGCACCGTCTCGCCGCCGGCCGACATGGAGCTGATGCCGGTGGTCTCGGGCGGCTGGGTGGCCTGGCACTGCCGCGACGCGCGGGGCCAGGGCGTCTGCGCCAGCCCGGTGGCCGAGCGCGACGTGCACTACCACCCGGGCATCGACCAGTACTCGGCCGCCTGGCACGACAGCACGGTACGGCTGGCCGCGGCCGGCGGGCGGGTGTTCTGGGCCGCCTACTCCCCCGGCCCCGAGCGCTATACCTACCAGCTACGGCACACCGACCTGGCCGACGGCAGCACCGAGATCCTGGCCGAGCTGCAGCGCTTCCCCAGCGCCCTGGCCGCCTCCGCTCAAAGGGTGGCCTGGGTCAGCCAGCACTGGGACGGCCAGCGCCACATCCTGCTCGAGAGCCTGGATCTGCGCAGCGGCCGGCAGCAGACCCTGGTCGACAGCACCGACGCCGGCCTGTTCGGCCTGGCCGCCGCCGGCGACACCGTGGCCTGGAAGCAATCGCTCTACGCCGACGGCCAGCTCCAGATCCAGGTCCGCTACCAGCGCCCCGGCGACCCCGTCCAGCGCGCCGACACCCCCAGCGCCCGCGTCTCGGCCGAGACGCCGCTGACGGCCGCCCCCGGCCGCCTGGCCTGGCTCGACCACCGCGAAGGCGACTACCGGGTGGCCGTCTACGACCTCGACACCGAGACCGAACACCTCATCACCCCCGAAGAAGCCATCGTCGGCGCCTACGCCACCCCCACCCTGACCGACGACCTCCTCGTCCACCCCGATCTACGCCAGGGCGACTGGGACCTGCTGCTGCTGCCGCGGTGAACCAGCGCCGGAGATGGCGCGCTGCCGGAGACGCGCTGCCGGGGACGAACCATCGAGCGCCTTTCAACCGGGACGCGGGGCGATCGAGCCGGGCGGGCGTCATTTTCGTGGACGCAGGTGGTGTTCTGGCGAAAAATGGGGGCTGGACGCCAGCGGGGGATCTGGAGGTCGATCATGTGGCTGCGCATCGGGGTGGCTGGGCTGTGGCTGGCGGGCGGCCTGTGGCTGGCCGGCTGTCCGAGCTGTCCTTACGAATCCAAGTGCGAGGGCGACGTGCTCAAGACCTGCTCGGTGGGTGTGGATCAGGTGGTCGGCAGCCCGCTGCGCAGCGCCCGCGCCTGCCGGGCGCCCAATCCGGTGTGCGTCACCCTGGATGAAGACCGCGCCCAGTGTGCCATGGAGGCCGAGCCGGGCTGCGGAGCCGAGTTCGCGGGGTACTGCGCCGACGGGCTGCGCATCACCTGCAGCTACGGCTACCGGGTGGCCGAGGACTGCGCCGCCCACGGCAACACCTGCTTCGAGCTCGACGACGGCCCCCGCTGCGCCCGCGAGCCGCTGACCGTCTGCAACCCGCCCGACATCGACTCGCGCTGCGAGGGCGATGTGCTGATCGCCTGCGTCTACGGCTACGTCAAAGCCGAGGACTGCAGCCTCTCGCCGGACGACGAGGTCTGCACCCCCTACGTCAACGACTACGGCCGCGGCGCCTACTGCGACGCGCCCTGAAGCGCCCTGTGGCTCAGTGGGGCGGGCGCAGCGCCCCCGCTGCGCATCATGGACGCTTAGGGGAGGTTGCTGCGCAAGAAGCTTCGATCGGTGAAACCGAACGGCTTCAGTAGCTTCAGCGACACCGTGGCCCCGGAATGGCCAAGCTCTTGTCGCAAAGGTGAATCCACCCCACTGCCGGTGCGGTGCCGCCATGGTATGGCGATTGCGGCGAATGGCAGTCGGCGAGGAAAGGAGGCTGTCATGAGACGATTCGTGATAGCGCTGGGTGTCGCGGGACTGCTGGGCGGCCGGCAGGCTGTGAGCGGGAGGTTCGCGACCCGCCGGCGGTCGAGGGCGGGCGAACCGGTCAGTGTCCGGGAATCATCGACGTGCGCATGACGGGCACGGCTCGGGGCTGGCCAAGAAGATGTAGCGCGCGAGAGCGATGGGCCAGGACCTGCAGAAGCCCCTTGACGACAGGTCACGATGTCGGCTAATGCATAGGCGTTTGACCCGTCGAACGCCTATGTGCTCTCCTTCGGCGGCGGGCTTGGAGCCGAGATGGACCGTCGCGAAGCCGACCTCACTCCCAAAGCCAGCCGAGCCACTCGGCAGCGGTTGGGGCTCACGCAGGAGCAGTTCGCCCGAGAGATCGGCGTGACCCTCTCCACCGTCAGCCGATGGGAGGCCAATCGCGCGCGGCCCAGAGGCCTTGCGTTGAGGCTCCTGCAGGAGCTCCGAGCGGGCAAGCCGTTTGGAGGGAACGCCTGATGCGAGTGCGGCGCTCGCTGGGGCCCTGCCGATGACGGGCTCAAGGCCGATAGCGGCCCATCATTTACCGTTCCTTTCGAGCGACGAGGACTCAGATGAACGTTGCACTTAGGCGAATCGAGGTGGAGCGCTACAAGGGCTACCTGGAGCGGGCCGCGCTCGACCTGCGCCCAATAACGCTCCTTATCGGTGCCAACAGCTCGGGCAAGAGTGCCATCGCCCGGGCTATCGCTCTGGCTGCGGCTGCACTCGCCCCCCGTGAGGGCGATGAGCCGCTTCCGCTCAACGCTCTGGAACTCGTCCACGGCGACGACATCCACGACTTGATCTGGCGGCGATCAACCCACGGCCACCTCAAACTCAGCATGAGGTTCGCAACTCAGAACGACGACGTCATCCATCTCGACGTGACGGTCCAGGCCGTTGTCTCTCATAGCGGAGCGCCCGCCGTGGCTCACGTTTCGAACTGGTCGCTTCAAGCCGGCGCTCATCGCATGACGATCGACTTCGACCTCACCGGAGATGACGACGAACTCCACGAGGTATCGATCGAAGGCGCCGCCGCCGGGCAGTTGAAGGTGCACTGGGCGGGCCTCGTCCCTTCGGCACCCGAGTTGAGCGCTGCGAAGTGGGTAGGAGAGACCCTTGACGGCATTCGGACGTGGGCGACGCAGGTCCGCTACTTGCGCTCGCCGCGGGAGATGTCGCCATCCCCTTTCAGGACGGGGCGCGAGAATCCACTGGCGCTGGGCGTCGCCGGCGAGCGGACGCCGCAGCTTCTCGCCAGCGACAACGCGCTCCGCGCCGGGGTCTTCGATTGGCTCAAGGAGACGTTCAACGCCTCCCCTGATTTGCAGCAACAGGGCGATCTGACTTACCTCAACGTCCGCGACCGGGGCCGTATAGTGCGCCTTGCGCAAGCAGGACAGGGGCTCCCGCAGGTCTTGCCCGTCGCGGCGTTGGTGAAGTCGGCGTCGGCTCTCGGCACAGGCGTCGACATCATCGAGCATCCCACCGAGGAGTTGCACCCAGCCGCTCACGGCGCAGTCGCAGACCTGCTCCTGGCCGCCGCTACGAGGTCTGACCGCCCCATCGTGACGGAGACGCACTCCGAGATCGTCCTGCTTCGCGCGCGAAGGTGCATCGCCGAGGGGCGCCTAGGTCCCGAGGCGTTGCGGGTCTACTGGGTGAGTTCCGAAGAGACGCGGGGGAGCCGCCTGCAGGAGGTCAAGGTCACGGACAAGGGCGACGTGGAGGGCTGGCCCGAGGGGGTGTTCTACGAGGACTACGACGAGGTGCTCGCGATCCGGCGGGCGGCGCGAGGGGGGACATGATCATCGAGATCGGTGTGGATGCCGCGGACGATCCAGACGCGCATGAGTGGCTTGACCGCCTCGTGGCAAGGATCGTCGACGGTTGGCATGTCTGGCAGATCGATGCACCCGATGAACTCGAAGCGACCGCATGGCTTCAAGACGACGGGCGCGCGGGTGCACGGCTCCGAGAGCTGTTCAAGGCTGCGGTCCGTCGGAGCGCTTATCCGTTGGCTCCCCACGCCCGCCAGACGCGCGTTACCCTGGACCCCACCAATGACGGCGACGCGACGCCGAAAGACGCATTCAGGCTCTCCGATGAGCGCCTTGTCGTCCTGGTGGAGAACCGTGAGAGTGACCGCGCGTTTCTGTGCCGGGTGGTCGCCGAGTTGGATCGCACGCTGAACCGCTACTGGCAGATTAACCCGCCGCCCATCGAGTTCGACAGCGTTGGAGGCAAGGGGCAAATGCAGAATGAGGTCATGAGGCGCTGCCAAACGACACCCCGCCCCCGGTTGGTTGTCGTCGTCGATAGCGACCGCCGCGGCCCGAATGAGCAGCCCAGCCCCGAGGCGCGTAGGCTGTTGAACGGGTGCACGGAACACGGAGTGCCGTGCTGGGTGCTCGCCAAGCGGGAAGCCGAGAACTACCTCCCTCGGCCACTGCTGGACGCACGGCCCGACGCCGGCAACGAGCACGCTCGGCGGACTGAGGCATGGGAAGCCCTCGACCATGATCAGAAGGACTACTACGACATGAAACACGGCCTTCCGAACGGCGATGATGGCCCGCAGGCGGAACTCTTCGAGAGCCTGTCGAATAACGCCCGGCTCACGCTGTCCAACGGGTTCGGCGGGAACATCGACGCTTGTTGGGACGTCTGGGGCGTACAGATCCGCGATGCCCTTCGGGAGCGAGGACGTGAGGATCTGGAGCATGGCATCGAGCTGTTGCGGCAGGAGGTCTGACAATGGTGACGCCGACCAAGACAAAGACGGACGTCAAACCGGAGGTGCAGTTCCTCGGCAAGCTCCTCGATGACATCTCGAAGGGGAAGATCCGCATCCCCCGCTTTCAACGGCCCTTCGTCTGGCGCCAGTCGGACATGCTCGCACTGCTTCAAAGTGTCATGCTCGGTTACCCCATTGGCAGCCTGTTTCTGTTCAACACGGAAGAGCAGCTGAGCAGCTCGGATCGCTTTGGCCCCCTCACCATTCCGGATCCACCGACCGCCACGGTGAGCTACCTGCTCGACGGCCAGCAGAGGTTGAGCACACTTGCGGGCTGCCTACAGCTCCCCGACGAGGCGAGCGGAAGCCGCGCCGGTGACGTGGTTTGGGACATCTACTTCGACCTCCGCTCCGGAGACTTCGTCATCTCTACCAACGGGGGAACCGAGCCGCACCAATTCCCCGTCCGCTCCCTTCTCTCGACGTCGAGGTTCCTGACGGCCTCGCGGGCGCTCATCGATGGCAGGCCTGACGACGCGGAAGATCTGCTGATGAAGGCTGATGACCTCGCCAATGCATTCCGTAACTTCCAGATCCCGCTTGTCACCGTGCAAGACACGGACCTTGCGACCGCGGTCGAGGTATTCGCCCGTCTGAACCGGCGCGGCCGCCGCATGTCCGCGGACGAGATGGTGTCCGCGTTGACATACGAGGACGGCGGGTTCCACCTCGCGGAGGAACTCGACAGGCTCACCGAGGAGATCTTGGAGCCTCGAGGGTTCGGGAATCTCGATCGTGTCTTCATGCTCCGTGCGGTCCTCGCCGCCCTGGGGCGGGACATCTACGCAACGGACTGGGAAAACCTCGTTGGGACCAAGAAGAGCGGCAGCCAACCTCCCACGACCCAACCCGATCTCAAGTCCGCTGTCGACCAGACTGCGCAGGGGCTGAAGGGGGCGCTCGACTTCCTCGCCAATGTGGGCGTGAGGAGCGACCGCTTGTTGCCCTATGGGCTTCAGCTCGTCTTGCTCGCGGAGACATTTCGGCTGAGTCCACAGCCGGTTCCTGCGACGCGTGCGCTCTTGGAGAGATGGTTCTGGGTGACCTCGTTCACCGGCTGGTTTCGCGGCGTCAACACTGCGCAGGTACGCAAGGCGGTCGATGAGATGAGAGGGCTCGCTCGCGGGGAACTACAATCCCTGGAAGTTGTCGACCTCAGCGCGCGCGCAGAGCCGTTTCCTGCCCGGTTCGATCTGCGGAGCGCCAGGGTACGCGCGTTCGTAGTCTTCCTCGGCTCGCTCGCGCCTCGCTCGCTGGAGGAGCCTACTCGACCACTGGACGCCGGGCGCCTGCTGTCCCACCGCGGCCACCACGCGCTTGGACATATCGTCAGCCGCCTCGGCGACGAGGAGCTACAGCAGAGCCCCGCCAATCGGATGCTCGTCGACGAGGGTCACGCGGGCCAGTCCATCACAGACCTCATCAACGACCCAGAGTGGCTTGGTTCGCACGGGTTCGACGCGGGCTTTGGGCTGCCGGAGGACGACCGCGTTGGATTAGTTCGCGCTCGTCGCAGCAATCTCATCAATCTGGAGCGCCGCTTCATGCAGGATCGCGACGTCACGCCGCCTGCCGTGGGGACCGTGCCAGGAGAGGTGCTCGCCGATAGCGATGCGTCTGATGGGGACGATGGTGCGTGAGGCCGGCCGATGGCTGGGGACGTGCGCGGATCCGTCTCGGCCGCACTGGCAGCCGCGCCGATGTCCGGGGCAAGTCCATCGGAGTCGTACCGGAGGTCGTTGCTCGGTTCGTGGTCGGCCGACAAACAGCAGGTCCGACGACGCGAAGGGCGCCCACGCGCGCCGGTGGTGTGGTATGTCCCTCGGCGGCGGTCGTCTCCCGCCGCGGCTTCTGCCGGACGGGATCCCTGCCGCGAGCCGCCGGTGCACGCGCCCACGGGCGCACCTCGGCGCCATGTGGCTGCCCCGCGGATGCCTGGAGGGTTTGTTGGGACCAGCGGGAAAGGGCCCCCGTGGCGTGGACAGGGCGCGCGTGGAGCCGGCCCCGTCAAGCCCGCCGAGAAGCCGTTGTTAACCGCGTCGGACCACCCCGATGCGGGTGGGACCCTCATTCTGGGCTTCGGCCGGCAGCCGATTCCGCAACCTCCCGTTCCCCCGGCCGGCGTTTCCGGGTTGAGACCACGTTGAAGGTTATCCGCGCGAGGGCCTGAGAGTAGTTTCCCCCCTGGGTGTGCCAGGGGAACCGTTTCCTGGGCTGCCAGAGGAACCGTTTCCTCGTTGTTTCAGTCGCTTCGCTGGGCAAGACAAATGTCAAGTGCCGGTGTCTGACACCCTTCTTCGACGAGTTCGAGATCGATCTGAGACGGGTGCTGTTCGACGCGACGAACTTCTT
>CAYVQE010000124.1:0-18127 GCA_964454005.1 uncultured Myxococcales bacterium | reverse complement strand
GACCACTGCCAGGCCTCGATGGCGATGGTGCCCGAGCCGCACATGGGATCGCACAGCGGCTTTTCGCGATCCCAACCGCCCAGGCGCAGCAGGGCGGCGGCCAGGTTCTCCTTCAGCGGCGCCTCCACGGTGCGGCGCCGGTAGCCGCGCCGGTGCAGCGACTCGCCGGCCAGGTCCAGATAGACGGTAGCCCGATCGCGCACCAGGTGGACGAAGATGGGCACATCCGGCCGCCGCCTGTCGACCGAGGAACGCCGCGACCAGCGATCGCGCTGCTGGTCGACGATGGCGTCCTTGGTCTTCTGGGCGGTGAAGTTGGTATGCCGCAGCGCCGAGCTGCGGCACCAGGCGGTGACCGCCAGGCTGTGGTCGGGATCGAGGTGGGCCGACCAGTCGATGGCCCGCACCCCGTCGTACAGCGCCGCCGGGCTCGGCGCCTCGAACTGCGCCAGCGGATGGAACACCCGCAGCGCCACCCGGGCGTGCAGGCAGGCCCGCCAGGCCGCCTCCCAGTCGCCGGCGAAGTGCACCCCGCCGCGATCGCAGCGCACCCCGGCCAGGCCCAGCTCGCGCAGCTCGTCGCGCAGCGCCGGCTCGGTGCCCTTGGCCGCCGTAGCGAAGAAATCCACGGCTCAGCCCTCTGCCCCGGCCTTCGCCCGGGAAGCGCGGCCCAGGCGGTAGACCCGAATCGGCTCGGCCTCGCTGCGCAGCCGCAGCAGCGGCCCGGGCTCGATCACCGCCCGGCCGCGGCCCGGATAGTCCAGAATCGGCCATTGTTCGGACACGCTTGCGCCTCCCGGCCGCGCCGGCTGGCGCGGCGAACGCCGCATGGTAGCGCGCCGCCGGCGCCATTCCAACCGATCGCGCGACCGAGGCGGTTTTCCATGGGGCTGCTTGCACCGGCGCCCTGGACCGTGATCCAATGGGACGCGAACCCTGCCGCGGAGGAGATGCCCCGATGCTGTCGATCCCGAGATCCCGAATCGCCCCCCTCCCGCTGGCGCTGTTGCTGCTCGGCCCGGCCATGGCATGCGAGCGAGATGCCAAAGACGATTCCACCGAAGCGGCGGCCGACACATCCGCCAAGCCTGCGGCCGCCGCGGTCGCTTCCGGTAAAAAGCCCCAGCCGGTCGAAAAGCCCCTGCTGTGGCGGATCGGCCCCGAGGCCCAGGGCGAGCAGCAGCCCGCGGGCTACCTCTACGGCACCATCCACGTGCCCGACGATCGGGTGCTGGCCCTGCCGCCGGCGGTGATCGGCGCCCTGCGCACCAGCAGCGCGGTCTTCACCGAGATCCCGATGGACGACGCGACGCAGATGGCCATGGCGCCGAAGCTGATGCTGCCGGAGGGCCGCACCCTGGCAGACGTCTTGCCGGCCGATCTCTACGCCCGGGTGGAAAAGAAGGTCAGCGCCAGCGGGCTGCCGATGTCCATGCTTGGGCGGTTCAAGATCTGGGCCCTGGCCACCCAGCTGATCTTGCTCGATCGCATGATGGAGTTCGCCACCAAGCAGCCGCTGGACAAGGTGATCCGCGAGCGGGGCCGCACCGCCGGCAAGCGGTTGGGCGCACTGGAGACGGTGGACGAGCAGCTCGACGTGTTCGACGAGCTGAGCGAGAAGGAGCAGGTCCACCTGCTGCGCCAGACCCTGGACATGCTGGCCGAGTACGAGAAGAAGGGCGAGGATCCGATCGCGATCATGCTCGACGCCTATCTCACCGGCGACACCGCCGAACTCGAGCGGGTCATGATGGAGACCTACGATCCCGACAACCCGCTCGACCGCAAGCTGATCGGCCGGCTGTTCACCGAGCGCAACCGGCTCATGGCCGAGCGCATCCGCCAGGAACTGGCCGAGGCCAAAGGACCGGTCTTCTTCGCCATCGGCGCCGGCCACCTGGTGGGCGACGACGGCCTGGTGGCCCTGCTGCGCCAAGCCGACCTGACCGTCGAGCGGGTGGGGGCCGAAGAATAATCGCTACTGGGTGAAGTCCTCCAAAAACTCGTCCCAGGTGGTGTCCTGGCTCCAGACCGCGCCGGCGGCGGTGTAGGCGGCGTCCACGCTGTAGGAAGGGAAGTAGATGGCCATGCCCTTGGCGCCGGGGTGGCTGGACTGGGCCCGGTTGTAGGCGATGGAGATCTCCAGCTGAGCCACCAGGGCCGCGGCCGCATCTTGGACCGACTGCGGCAGGCTGGCCTCGGCGGCCACCCGCTCGGCGAAATCCTGCAGGTCGCGGTGGTCGCTGATGTAGAAGGACTGGGTCGAGCCGCGGATGGAGTCGATGGTGTCGAAGCAGCCCGGGTTGGCGATCAGGGCGTCGGCCAGGGCGGTCATGGCGATGTCGAGCGCGGGCATGGTGTCCAGGTCGATCACCGACAAGGTGTCGTCCTGGGTGGTCTCGTTGTAGTAGGCGTCGACGATGGACGAGGCCAGCTGTAGCGGGGTCTGCTCCCAGTCGTTGACCAGCCCCGGCAAAAAGCCGTGGTAGGGCCAGCCGATGGCCGGCTCGGTCTCCTCCGAGGCCAGCAGGTAGTGGGCGTAGGGCGCCGAGGCCTTGGCCACCTCCCACATGCCCATCAGGCAGGCGTCGAAGCCGACGATGTCGACCTTGGCGCCCAGCTCATCGGTGATGCCCTGCATGGCCGCGGCGTAGTCGCCGTTGGAGATCGAAATCTCGCTGTTGGCCCCGTGGTCGTCGTTGGAAAAGCCCTTGGTGATCGGGCTGGTCGGCTGATCCTGCTTCCAGCCGTCGCCGTGGTCCCACATGATGAAGGCGTAGTGGCGCGCCGGGTAGTTCTGCACCGCCCAGATGCCGAAGTCGCGCAGGGTCTGCCAGTCGCTCATGTCCTGCTCGCCCCAGTCCTCGACCACGTCGTAGCCACCCTCGGTGACGTAGATCACCTGGGCCGGGCCGTCATAGGTGTCGAACAGGGCCGCGATGTGCACGTAGGGCGTGGAGCCGGCCTCGCCCATCTCGGCCACGTCGTCGTAGCCGTAGCTGTTCAGGTTGTTGTCGGCGTTCAGAAACACGATGAAGGCCCACTCGTTGGCGTCGGGGTCCATGATGCAGGCGTCCGGATTGTCGGGGTCCGGGATGTAGCCGACGTTGCACTCGCAGTGGTAATCGCCCGGCAGGTCGGGCACGCACTTGTTCTTGTGGGCCTCGGTGCACAGGTTGGGGTCGCAGGGGTCGTCGACGCAGTCGCCGTCGAAGGGCAAGGTGCCCTCGGGGCAGACGCACTCGTAGCTCGACCAGTCGGGTGCAGCCACGCACTCGGGCATGCCCGGGCAGGGCTCGCCGGCGCAGGGGTCGGCCCGGAAGCTGTAGGCCAGGTCGTAGTCGCCGCCGCCGGAGTAGGAATCGGCCCACAGGTAGTAGGTGCCCGCATCCAGCATGGCCACCAGCTGGGCGTTGGTGCCCGAGCCGCCGTCGTCGTCGCAGGCCACCTCGCTGCCCTGATCGGCGCAGTCGCTGCGCAGGTGCAACACGGTGTCGTAGCCGGTCATGTTGAACTCGACGCGCATGGCCTCGGCCAGGGTGAAGCCGTAGACCCGGTCGGGTCCGTTGCCGGCGCAGGTGCCGCTGCCGTCGTCGGCCGCGTCCGCGGTGCTGCCCACCACCGTGCCCTCGCCGGGCACCAGCGGCATGGCGTCGGCGCAGGCCTCGCCGTGTGGGTTGGGGTCGGGGATGCAGCTGCCCGGGTTGTCCGGATCGTCGATGTAGCCCGGATCGCAGGCGCAGGTGTAGTCGTCCGGCAGCACCACCTGGCAGACGTGCTGGTTCTCGGCATCGCAGGGGTTGGGGTCGCAGGGGTCGTCGATGCATTCGCCGCTGACCGGATAGTAGACCTGGCCCGGACCGCAATCGACGTCGATGCTCAGCGTGTACTGGCCGGTGTAGTCGCTGTAGCCGTCCACGTAGAGGTAGTAGGTGCCGGCATCGAGGTCGAGGTCGAGGCGTGAGCCGTTGCCCGGGCCGCCCTGATCGTCGCAGTCGATCTCGCTGGCCGCATCGTCGCAGCCCGAGCGCAGATAGATCACGGTGTCGAAGCCCTCGGTCTCGAAGGTGACGTGCACGGCCTGGGGCAACGAGAACACGTAGACCACGTCATCGGCGCTGTCGGTCCAGTCGCAGGAGCCGACCGCGTCATTGCCCATGCCCTCGGTGTTGCCCTCGACCTGGCCGGCTGCCAGATCCAGCAGCAGCGGCGACAGGCAGTTCTCGCCGGCGCCCGCCTCCAGGCAGTTGCCGGTGCCGTCGTGGACGTAGCCGTCGTCGCAGTCGCAGGTGGCCGCGCCAGCGGCGTAGGTGCACACGCCGTGGCCCGAGCAGGTCCAGCCCAGGTTCTCGCAGCTGGGCAGGCAGGAGCCGTCGCCGTCGACGTCCTGGTAGCCGTCGGCGCACTGGGTGCAGTCGATGCCGGTGTAGCCGGTATCGCAGACGCAGACGGCCTGGCCCGAGCCGTCGTCGCAGTGGGCGTTGGCGCCGCAGTCCGGGGCTGCGGTGGCGCAGTCGTCGCGGCAGGTGCCGTTGCCGTCGTGGTCCTGGTAGCCGGCGGCGCACTGCTGGCACTGGTCGCCGGTGTAGGCGGCCTCGCAGACGCAGGCGGCGCTGCCGTCGCTGTCGTCGCAGGAGCCGTGGTTGGAGCAATCCCAGTTCAGCAGATCGCAGCTCGGCCGGCAACTGCCGTCACCGTCGTTGTCCTGATAGCCGCCGGCGCAGGTATCGCAGTCCGCACCGGTGTAGCCGGCGTCGCAGACGCACAGGGCCTGGCCGCCGGAGTCGTCGCAGTGGCTGTGGCCGCTGCAGCCCAAACCGGCGTGGGCGCAGTCGAGCGCGCACAGCCCGTCGCCGTCGTTGTCCTGGTAGCCGCCGGCGCACAGGCTGCACAGCTCGCCGGCGTAGCCCTCGTCGCAGACGCAGGTGGCCAGCCCGCCGCTGTCGTCGCAAGCACCGTGGTCGCCGCAGTCCAGCCCGGCGGTGGTGCAGGTGGGCCAGCAGGCGCCGTCGCCGTCGTTGTCCTGGTAGCCGCCGGCGCAGCTGTCGCAGTTGTCGCCGGTATGGCCCGTATCGCAGACGCACTCGGCCGTGCCGGAGGAGTCGTCGCAGTGGCCGTGCGCGCCGCAGTTGCCGCCGAACAGGTCGCAGCCCGGCAGGCAGGCGCCGTCGCCGTCGTGGTCCTGGTAGCCGGCGGCGCACTGGCTGCAGTCGGCGCCGGCGTGGCCGGTGATGCAGGTGCACTCGGCCTGGCCGCTGTCGTCGTTGCAGAAGCCGTAGTCGCCGCAGTCGATCACGCCGGCGGCGCAGCCCGGCTCGCAGACGCCGTCGCCGTCGTTGTCCTGCCAGTCGTCGGCGCAGCGCTCGCAGGCCTCGCCGCCCCAGCCCTGGTCGCAGTCGCACTGCGCCTCGCCGGCGCTGTCGTCGCAGGCGCCGTGGGCGCCGCAGTCCAGCCCGGCGCTGGCGCAGGCGGCGCTGCAGCTGCCGTCGCCGTCGTTGTCCTGGTAGCCGGCGTCGCAGGCGCAGATGGCCTCGCCGGAGCTATGGTCGCAGCTGCCGTGGCCGCCGCAGTCCCAGCCCAGGGTGTCGCAGGTGGGCAGGCAGCTGCCGTCGTCGTCGGCGTCCTGATAGCCCTCGGCGCAGTCGGCGCAAGTCTCGCCGGCGTATCCGCCCTCGCAGTCGCACAGCGGCACGCCGGAGGCATCGTCGCAGACCCCGTGGCCGGAACAGTCGAGTTCGGCCACGGCGCAGGTCGGCAGGCAGCTGCCGTCGCCGTCGCGATCCTGATACGCGGGCGCGCACATGCCGCAGCTCGCCCCGGCGTAACCGTCGTCGCAGGTACACACGATCGCGCCCGAGGAGCTGTCGCAGCTGCCATGCCCGCTGCACGAGTCTGCCAGACACTCGGGATCGTTAGACCCGCCGCCGCAAGCCGCCAGCCACACCGGCAGCGCCAGGATCGCCATCGCCCCCCACCAGGATCTGCGCCGAGCAATAACCATAGCCACACCTTTCTCTACAGATTTTCGAAGGAATTCGAGCCCCCGGACCACCGGGACCACCATTCCTAGCAGCCCCGCGCCCCCCTGGCAACCGCCCCGGCCCCGACCCGTCCTGGATCCTCCAGGCAAGCGCCGGTGCTGCTGCATATCTGGAGGATTCTGGGTCCAGCGGCTGGAGGGTGTCTGGGTATCAAGCGCCCGCCGCTGCGGTGCAGGCGGTGAGTTGGTGGTCGGTGGCGGTCACGCGTCGAGCAAGGGGTTGCGCACTGCGAGATCGGGAAAACGGCTGAAGTCGCGGTCAGCGGACCACAGCTCATCTATGCCGTGAAGCAGGCAGAGCGCTGCAATGCGAGCGTCGTGGATGCGGGGGCCGGTAATGCCGCCCTTGCGGGCTGTCTCGGCCAGCCAGGTGAAATAGTCGGCCTCCTCGGCGAGCAAAACGACAACGGGCGATTCGAACCAGGCGGCGATCTGATCGAAGGCCTGTTCCAAGGGTGTCGGCGGGACGAAAACACGGGGATGGGTGACCACGGCGATGAACTCGTGGACGCAGGGCCAGGGCACAGCCCACGCCTGCCTTCCCTCGGCAAGACCCCGCATGGTCTGATAGGCGACCTGATGGAACGCGGAATCGGCGCGGTGGGCATGGACCAGGATGTTGGTATCGACTGCGATCACGAGCCGCGGTCCTCGTATGCCGCATCGAGGATGCGATCCCAGCGGCCATCGGCAAACTCGGGCTGCAATCCGCGCCCCCCCTTGAACGACGCGTCGCGGAGCTTGAACCCCTGTTCGCTCCGGGTGCGTTTGTTCAGCGCCTCGCGTAGACCCTCTTCGATCAGGGCCCGCAGGGTGGTTCCCTCACGGGCCGCGATTAGCTTGGCCTGCTTGAGAATCGTTTCGGCAATATCTACGGTCGTCTTCATATGGGCAACCATATCACGAAACCCATTAGAAAGAAAGCCGAAATCACCAAGCGGCAGCACCCTCCCTTTCCTCGCCCGTTACCGGCAAACCCGGGTGTCAGTCGTTCTCGGCTGCGGTGCAGGCGGTGAGTTGGTGGCCGGTGACGAGGATGACCGGGGCGCAGCGCATGGGCTGGCCGTGCAAGCAGTGGAGCAGCGGCCTTGTGCCGCGCTTTTTGCGGCGCTAGGGTCTTCGCCCATGGACCTGATCGCCATCAGCCGCCGCCTGCAACGCCGCGTCGCCCGGCTGCGCTTCGGGCCGCCGACGGCCTATGTCTATTATCCGCTGCGCTATGCCCGCCAGCCGTGGGAGGCCTACCTGCAGCGCTACGCCCGGGCCGGGGTGCCGGTGGTGCTGCTGGGCATGAACCCGGGGCCCTTCGGCATGGCCCAGACCGGGGTGCCCTTCGGCGCGGTGGAGCCGGTGCGCGACTGGCTGGGCATCGACGAGCCGGTGGGCCGGCCCCGGCGCGAGCACCCCAAGCGGCCGGTGCTGGGCTTCGACTGCCGGCGGGCCGAGGTGTCGGGCCAGCGGGTCTGGGACTGGGCCCGGCGGCGCTTCGCCACGCCGGAGCGCTTCTTCCGCCACTTCTTCATCTTCAACTACTGCCCGCTGGTGTTCATGGAGGCATCGGGCCGCAACCGCACCCCGGACAAACTGCCGGCCGCCGAACGGGCCTCGCTGTTCGCCGCCTGCGACGATGCGCTGCGCGCGGCCGTCGCGGCCATCGGCCCGCGGGCCGTGGTCGGCTTCGGCGCCTTCGCCAGCGCGCGGGCGGCCGAGGCCCTGGCCGGGCTCGACCTGACCACCGGCCGCATCCTGCACCCCAGCCCGGCCAACCCCCGGGCCAACCGCGGCTGGGCCCAACAGGCCGAGCAGGCCCTGGAAGCGCTCGGCCTGTGGCCCGATCGCTGAGCCGGCCGGCGCTGCCGAGCGCGAGCGCCTTCAACCGCGGGCTCACTCCGGGCAGCTCCGATCGGCGAAGACCACCCGCTCGGCGGCGCGGCGGCCGAGGGTCCACAACAGGGCCGGGCGCAGCAGGAACTCGAACAGGGTCGAGGTGAGCAGGCCGCCGACGACCACCACCGCCACCGGGTGCAGGATCTCGCGGCCGGCCTCGCCGGCGGCCAGCACCAGCGGCAGCAGGCCCATGCCGGTGGTCAGCGCGGTCATCACCACCGGCGCGGCCCGCTCGCGCCCGGCGCGGCTGATCAGGGCCGCCTCCAGCGGCCGGGCCCCGCGGCGCATCAGGTTCAGGGCGTGGGCGATGAGCAGGATGCCGTTGCGGGTGGCGATGCCGGCCAGCGACACGAAGCCCACCAGAGCGGCCACGCTGAAGGGCAGCCCGGCGACGGCCAGCGCGGCCACCCCGCCGACGAAGGCCACCGGCACGCAGGTCAGCACCTGCAGCGCCAGGTTGAGCGAGCGGAACTGGCCGACCAGGATCAGGATCATGCCGGCCAGCGACAGCAGCGACAGCCAGGCCACCAGCCGGGTGGCCCGGCCCTGGGCGGCGAACTGGCCCTCGACCCGCAGCGCATAGCCGGCCGGCAGCCCGGCCCGCAGCGGCGCCAGGGCGCGGCGGATGTCGGCCACCACCGCGCCCACCGGCCGGCCGTGGGCGTTGCAGGCCACCGCGATGCGCCGCTGCAGCCCATCGCGGCGGATGGCGTTGGGCCCGTAGCCGGTGCCCACCGCGGCCACGTCGCCCAGCCGGGTCCAGCCCCCGGCCGGCAATCGTACGGGCAACCGGCGCAGCTTCTCGGCCGAGTCGCGGTGCTCGGGTTGCAAGCGCAGGAACAGGTCGCGCACCCGCTCGCCCTGCAGCACCCGGCCGACCACCTTGCCGCCGAGCGCGATCTCCAGCCGCTCGGCCATGGCGCCCGGGCGCAGGCCCAGCTCGGCCAGCCGCTCGTGGCGCAGCCGGACGTGGATCTGGGGCAGCAGCACCTGGGGCTCGACCGCCACATCGACCACCCCTGCCACCCGGCTGATCCGCTCCGCCGCCTGGCGGGCCGCAGCGCGCAGCTGGTCCAGCTCGGGCCCGGCCACCTTGACCGCGATCTCGGCCTGCACCCCGGTCAGCAGGTGATCGATGCGGTGGGCCAGCGGCTGGCCCACGGTGACGACCGCCCCGGACAGATCGCGCAGGCGCCGGCGCACCCGCTGCAGCATCTGTTCGCGGCCTATCCCGGATGCCGGGTCCAGGTTGAGCATCAGGTGCGAGATGGTCACCGGCGGGGCGTGCTCGTCGTGGCGGCCGCGGCCGGTGTAGCGGTGGATGGAGCGCACCCCGTCCAGCCCGGCCAGCCGCTGCTCGGCCGCGGCGGCCAGCCGCTCGGACTCGGCCAGCGCGGTGCCCGGCGCGGCGCGCACCATCACCAGCACGGTGCCCTCGTCGAAGGCCGGTAGAAACTGGCTGCCGAGCTGCAGCGCCCCGACCGCGGCGCCGGCCACCAGCAGCCCGCTGCCGGCCAGCACCCAGCGCCGCCGGCGCAGCGCCAGGCCGATCAGCCAGCCGGCCGCCGCCTGCAGCCCGCGCAGCACCGGCGGCGGCCGCACCGGCTGGCGCGCGCGCTGCAAGCCGCGGCCGCCCAGCAGCAGCACCGCCAGCACCGGTGTGACCGACAGCGAGATGACCATGGAGGCCAGCAGCGCCACCACGTAAGCCCCGGCCAGGGGCGCGAACAGCCGGCCCTCGATGCCGCTCAGGGCGAACAGGGGCAGAAAGACCAGCACCACCACCGCGGTGCCAGCCAGGATGGGCCCGCGCACCTCGCTGGAGGCCTCGGCCACCTGGCAGCTCAGCCAGTCCGGGCCGCCGCCTGCGGGCGGCTCCTCCGGCGGCCGCGCCCCGCGCAGCCGCCGGAGGACGTTTTCGACCCCCACGATGGCGTCATCGACCAGCTCGCCGACGGCGATGGCCAGCCCGCCCAGGGTCATGGTGTTCAGGGTCAGGTCGAAGGCCCAGAACAGCAGCCCGGCGCTGGCGAAGGACAGCGGCAGGGCCAGCAGGGTGATCAGCGAGGCGCGCAGATGGAACAAAAACACCAGCAGCACGATGACCACCAGCAGCGCCCCGTCGCGCAGCGCCTCGACCACGTTGTCCACCCCGCGCTGCAGAAACGTGGCCTGGCGGAACAGGTCGTCGCGCAGCGCCACACCGGCGGGCAGCTCGGCGCGCAGGGCCTCGACCTCGGCCTCCAGCGCGGCGGTCAGCTCCAGGGTGTCGGCCGCCGGCTGTTTGAACACCGACAGCACCACGCCGGCTTCGCCGTCGATCGCGGCCGCGCCGCGGGCGAAGGCGGCGGCCCACTCCACCCGGCCCACGTCGCGCAAGCGCACCGGCCGCCGGCGCTCACCGGCCACCACGGTGCGGGCCAGTTCGGCCCGGTGGTGGATGCGGCCCAGGTTGCGCACCTGGCGCTCGCGGTCGCCCTGGAGCAGAAAACCGCCGCTGGTGTTGCGGCTGGCGCCGGCCAGGGCCGCGGCCACCTGCAGCAGGTCGACGTCGTGGCGCAGCAGCAGATCCGGGTCCAGCAGGGCCTTGAGCTGCGGCCGGCCGCGGCCGATCAGCACCACTTGGCTGACGCCGGGTACGGCCAGCAGGCGCCGGCGCAGCGTCCACTCGGCCAGATCGTAGAGGCCGAGCTGGTCGACGGAGCCGTCCGGGCTGACCAGGCCCAGATCCAACACCTGGCCGGTGACCGAGGAGATGGGCGCCATCTCGGGCACCACCCCGTCCGGCAGGTTCTCGCCAGCCAGCAGCAGCCGTTCGGCGACCACCTGGCGGTCGCGGTACAGGTCGCTGCGCCAGCCGAACTCGACGCGCACCAGGGCCAGCCCGTCGCGCGACCAGGAGCGGATCCGCTCGGCACCGGCGGCGCCGGCCAGGGCAGCCTCCAGCGGCCGGGTGACCAGGGTCTCGACCTCCTCCGGGGCCAGCCCGGGCGCCTCGGCGATCACGGTCACCAGCGGCCGGTCCAGGTCCGGGAACACGTCGACCGGCCGCTCGGCGAGCTGCCAGCCGCCGGCCAGCAGCAGCCCGGCGGCCGCGGCCAGCACCAGGATGCGGTGGGCCAGACAGGCGTGGATGAAGCGTTCGATCATAACCGGCTCCGTCAGTGGGCGTGGCCGTGGCCGCCCTCGGCCGCCGCGCCCCGGCGCTGCAGCTCCAGCGCCCGCTGCGCCAGCAGAGCACCGCGCACCACCACCCGCTGGCCCGGCTGCAGGCCGGAGCCGGGCTGCAGCACCGCGCGGCGTTCGTCGATCGACTCCAGCCGCACCGCCAGCCGCTCCAGCCCCTGTCCGCCGGCCCGAAACACGAAGGCCCGGCCAGCCTGGCGCACCACGGCCGCGGCCGGCAGCACGATGCGCTCGGCCGCCGCGCGCTCGCCCACCAGCAGCTGTACCCGGGCCCCGGCGCGGTGGCGCCAGTCCAGGTAGCGCTGGCCGTCGGCGCTGCGCTCGCCGGTGGTCTCGTTGGGCAGCCAGACGAAGAAACGGGCCAGCCGCTGCGCCCCGTCCAGCACGCCCTCGATGGAGCGGATGCGCAGCCCGGCCACCCGCCGGCCGGTGGCCGGGAACAACAGCGCGACCGGCAGCCCCTGCCGCGCGGCGCGGCGCACCGCGGGCAGGTCGGGCTCGAAGGCCTCGCCCACCGCCTGCAGCCGGTCCAGGGCCACCAGATCGTAGAGCGGAGCGCCGGCCGCCACCACCTGACCGCGGCGCACCGGCCGGGCCAGCACCTCGGCCGGGGCCTCGGCCGCCAGCCGCGGTGCCCGAAGCCGGATGCGGGTGGCCACCTGGCCGCTCTGCTCCAGCGCATCGCATTGCCGACGGCTCAACCCGGCCGCGCGCAGCGAGGTCAGCAGGGCCGCCAGGGTCTGGCCCTGGGCGGCCAGCCGGGCCTCGATCACCGCCAGGTCGGCCGCCACCCGGCGCCGCTCCTGGCGGGCGGTCGGGCCTTCGTCCGCCAGCGCCTCCAGATAGCTGCGCAGCCGATCGCGCTCGGTGCGCGCGGCCAGCCGCTCGGCCCCGAGCTCGACCGCTTCGAGCTGCAGCCGGCGCACCTCGGCATCGGTGATCTCCAGCAAGGCCAGCCGCTCGCCGGCGGCCACCGAGGCATGGGGCACGGCGTCCAGCGCCAGCACCCGGCCCGCCAGCGGCGCGGCCACCAGCGCCCGCCGATCCGGATCGGCGCGCAGCTCGCCCGGCACCTTCAGCGCCGCCGCCAGGCTGCGGCGCTCGGCCACCGTTCCCATCTCGACGTCCAGCCCGGCGACCACCGCCGCCGGCAGCACCGCGGCGCCGGCTTCGTGTTCGTGTCCGTGTTCCGCGCCCTGTCCGTGCTCCGCCGCCTGCGTTCGCTCCTCGTCAGCCCCGAGCGCATGACCTTCTTCGGGCCCAGGCGCGTGCTCCCCTTCTGCGCCGGGGGCATGACCTTCTTCAACTCCGTGCACATGCGCCCCTTCGGCGCCGTGCGCCTGGTCCCCTGCGGCCCCGTGCGCATGCTCCCCTTCGTCATCGTGCGCATGGCCGCCGCCGGGCTCGAGCACAGGGTCGTGCCCGTGCGGCTGTCCGGGACAGCCCGCGGCCGACAGGAACAACAAGGCCAGCCCACACCACCCGATCCGTCTCATCGGGAACCCTCCTTCAGCCGCAGCGGGCGGCCCACCACCCGCTCCAGCGCGGTCCGGGCCAGGCGCACATCGCGCCGCAGCCGCAAGCGATCGAGCTCCAGCTCCACGTGGGCCCGGTGCAGCGCCAGCAGCCGCACCGCGTCCAGCCGGCCGGCGGCGAAGCGGGACTCGGCCAGCGCCACCGCCTCGGCCACCCGATCGGCGCTTTCTTCCTCCAGCGCCGCCAGCTCGTCGCGCCGGGCGCCCAGCGCCGCCAGCCGGTCGGCCACCGCCACCGCGGCCTCGCGCTGGGCCTGGCGCAACGCCGCCGCGGCCGCGGTGCGGCTCGCCAGGGCCCGGCGGTAGTCCGCCGCTCCACTGTCGAGCAGCGGCAGCTCGATGCCCAGCGTCACCCCGCCGGCCACCCCGTCCGGCCCGCCGTCGAACGCCGGGCCCAGCTCCACATCCGGCACCCGCTCGGCCGCCACCCGGGCAGCTTGGCGCTCGGCCAGCGCCAGCACCAGCCGGGCGCGGCGCACCGCCGGGTGGCCGGCGGCACCGTCGCGGCGCAGCCCGGCCGGCACCTCGTCCAGCTCCGCGGCATCCAGGCCGGTCTCCGGCAGCCGGCCCGTCCCCGGCGCCAGGCCCACCAGCAGCCGCAGCCGGCGTTGTTGCAAGCGCAGCTCGGCCCGGGCCCGCACCAGGGCCTGGCGGTCGCGGGCCTGCTGGGCGTGCACCAGGGCCGCGTCCAGCGGGTCGGCCAGGGCCGAGCGGCCGCGCGCCTCGACCACGGCCGCATTCTGCTTCGAACGCTCGACCAGCCCACGCAGCAGCGCCACCTCGGCCCGGGCGTGGGCCAGCCGCAGCAGGCCGCGCTCCAGCCGGCGCAGCGCCTGCAGCCGGGCCAGCTCCAGATCCAGGGTGGCCAGGGCCTGGTCGGCGGCCGCCTGCTCGACCTCGGCGCCCAAACGGCCGCCGACGGGCAGGGCGAACAACAGCGCCGCTTCGCCGCGCACGCCGCCGGTCTGAAGCCCCAGCACCCGGCCGGCCAACCGCGGGTTGGGCCACAGCCCGGCGGCCGCGGCCCGGGCCCGGGCGCGCTCGAGCCCGGCTTTGGCGGCGATCGCATCGGCGTCGGCATCCAGCGCCATGCGGCGCAGCGCTGCCGGCGTCAGCTCGGCCGCGGGCGCCGCCGGCGCCGGGGCCAGCCGCACCCCGGCCCGGGCGGCGAAGCGCTCCAGCTCCGGCTCCACCGCAACCGGCCGCGGCGGGGTGCGCGGCGCAGCCGGCACCGGCGGCAGCCGGCGGTGGCAGGCGGTCAGCCCGAACAGACCGGACAGTGCGCAGAGTCCGGCCCTAAGCAGGACCGGCCGAACGAAAGATCGATGCACGCAGCGGTACAGGGACACGGCTTCACCCCGGCGCCGTCCACCGGCGGTGGACGCGATCGACGCGATGGAATGTCGGCTAGCTGGAAATCAGAACGCCGGCCGGGGGATCACAACAGCCAGCAGCAGGACGGCCCGCCCGGGACCGCGGCCGCCGGAGGGCCGGCGCCCGTTTTCGGCGGCACGGTGCCGGCGAACACGGGCGCGATATGCGGCGGCGCAGCGGGGAGGGGCTCCGCGATCAGCGGCGCGGGCGCGTGCCCGCTCGGGCCGGAGTCGAGCAGCCAGACCGCCCGGCCGTCCTTGTAGCAGGTATGGCCGGGGGCGCCGTGGTGAATCGGCCCGCGACCGTGCGCCCCGTGATCGGCGGTCGCGCAGCAGCCGGCCCACAGCTCGGAAAAGACCGAATCGCCGCAGCAGCAGGCGGTGGCGTAGTTGACCATGCCCGCGCCAGCGAGCGTGGCGGCCAGGACGAGGGCTGTGGGGCCGAGCCTGCGCATGCATTCCTTTTTACCTGCCGGAATCGCTCCGGTCAATGGCGTATGGCCCGAATTGCCCATCGCGAATGGCGCGTTCGCAGCCGGTGTGTTTGCCCGCGGCCGGCGGCTCTGATAACACGGTCGTTGGCATGGGCACGGTCATCAACATCGACGGCGAGCTGCTCGGGCCCCACCAGGCCCGGGTATCGGTGTTCGATCGCGGCTTTCTCTACGGGGATTCGGTCTACGAGGTGGTGCGGACCGTGCGCGGCGTCCCCTTCGCCCTGGACCGCCACCTGGACCGGCTGGAGCTGTCGGCCGCCAAGCTGGCCATCGCCCTGCCGCGGCGCGACTGGCTGGAAGCGCAGATCGAACGCACCCTGGCCGCGGCGGCCAACGCCGAGTCCTACCTGCGCATCATCGTCACCCGCGGCTCGGGCCCCATCGGGCTCGACCCGCAGCTGGCCGGCGCGCCGCTGACCGCAATCCTGGTCCAGCCCTTCGAGCCCTTCCCGGACTGGACCTACGAGCGCGGCATCCGGGTGACCATCCCGCAGGTGCGCCGGCAGGAGCGGGCCGAGGGGGATTCCGCAGCCAAGACGGGTAACTACCTCAACTCGGTGCTGGCCATCGGCGAGGCCCGGCGCCGCGGCTACTACGACGCGCTGCTGCTCGACACCCGCGACCGGGTCAGCGAGGCCACCTCGGCCAACCTGTTCGCCGTGCGCGGCGGCGCACTGTGCACCCCCAGCGCCCAGACCGGCCTGCTGCAGGGCGTCACCCGGGCGCTGCTCGGCGAGATCGCCGCCGAGCAGGGCATCGCGCTCGAGGAGTGCGACCTGCAGCCGGGCGACCTGTTCGCGGCCGACGAGCTGATGCTGACCAGCACCCTGCGCGGGGTGATGCCGGTGGTCGAGGTCGACGACCGGCCCATCGCCGACGGCCGCCCCGGCCCGCTGACCCGCCGGCTGCAGCAGCTGCTGCAGCGCCGCGCCGAGCAGCTCAGCGCCGGCTCCTAGACAGAAGCTCCCCGGCCCAAAGGACGGCTGGAGGACGACGCTTTCCGCCTCAGATGACCCCGAAGAGGAACACCAGACAGTAATAGACGCCCACGCCGATGAACACCACCGCGGTGAGCCGCCGCATCCACCGCTCGACGGCGGTGAGCGCGCTGAAGGCCTTCGACAACCGATTGGCCGCGAAGGCCAGGATCAGGGCGAAAACCACTACCGGCAGCGCCGTGCCCACCCCGTAGATGGCCGGCATCAATATCCACGACTGGTGCTGCAACGCGATCGGGATCAGGCTCCCGAAGAACAGGGCCGCCGAGACCGGACAGAAGGTCAGCGCGAAGACCATCCCCAGCAGCACAGCGCCCCACAGGCCGAACCTCTCCACCCAGCCCTGCAGCTTCTGCACGATGCCCCCCGAGCCGCGGGTCCACGGAAGAGGAATCACGTCGAGCAGCAACACCCCGACCACCAGCAACAGCGGGCCCAGCGCCTTGTTCGCGTGTTGCTGCAAGAACATCGACACCGCGGACATTGAGACCAGGCTCTTGACGATCAGCAGCGCCACCAGGAAGTACGACAGCATCCGCCCCAGGGTGTAGAGCAGGCCGGCCAGCAGCACACTCGACGGCCGATCGACGCGCTTGCCGATGTAGGAGATCGCCGCGATATTGGTTGCCAATGGGCACGGGCTGATGGACGTCAGTATGCCCAGCCAGAGAGCGGAGCCTATGGCGACGAACAGCGATTCCATCAGCTTTTCTTCAGCATGGCCAGATAGGCCTTGACCCGCTCCGCGACGTAATCTCCAAGGAGCGCGTGCTTGTGTGCGTACTGCCAGATCTTGTCGCATTTCTCCCACTTCAGCATGGTGTCGCCGCGCATGGCGCCCACGACCAGGGTGCTGAAGGAGAGTTCGAACTCCTTGGCGAAGTGCTTGTTCTCGGCCAGGTCATAGTTGATGTCCCGAAACGCAAGGTCGCCGGATGCGACCTCCGCGGCGAAGCGGCCATCCACGGTCTGTGCAATGATCTTCTGGATGCCCAGGCAGGTGCGGCAGCGGCGCGTCCCGTGGAAGTAGTAGGCCACCACTTTGTCAGCCGGGCCCTCGGTCTCCTCGGCGCTCGCCGTTGCCGACGACGGGGGTCCGGCGTTCGCTGATTTTTCTTCGCATGCGGCGAGCAGCACCAGACCGCAGGCAAGTGCCAGAAAAACCACCACGCTACTCTGGGCCGTCTTCATCTTCATCTCGCCTCACCCTTCCGCTTCGGCGGCCGTGGTGACCCAGGTGACGATCTCCGAGGCCGACGCGATGCGGCCGCTCGCCTTGACCTTTTCGTCGATGACCAGAGCGGGCGTCATCATGATGCCGTACTTCATGATGTCGTCGATCTTCTCGACCTTCTCGATCTCGGCGGCGACGCCCGAAGAGGCGACCGCCTTCTCGGCCTCGGCGTAGAGCTTCTTGCACTTCGGGCAACCGGTGCCCAGGATCTTGATCTTCATGTCTTTCCTCCGTAGCCTGATTCTCTGATCTTATTCCCCCCGCCCTTCGGGCGGGGGAACTCCAGCTTAGAAGAGCGCTCCGTAGGCCATGCCCGCGACGGTCGAGAGCACGACCACGAGGACGATGAAGACCAATGTCTTCTTCGTCCCCATGACGCTACGGATGACGAGCATGTTGGGCAGCGACAGCGCCGGGCCGGCGAGCAGCAGCGCCAGCGCCGGCCCCTTGCCCATGCCCGAGCTCAACAGCCCCTCGAGGATGGGCACCTCGGTCAGCGTGGCGAAGTACATGAACGCACCCGCCACCGACGCGAACAGGTTGGCGCCGAGCGAATTGCCGCCGACCATGGAGCTGACCCATTCGTCGGGGATCACGCCATATCCACCCTCGGGACCACCGAGCAGAAAGCCCGCCACGAACACGCCGGCGAACAGCAGCGGCATGATCTGCTTGGCGAAGGTCCACGATGACTCGGTCCAATCCACGAGCTCGTCCTTTTGGAACCAGCGCCAGATGAACACCGCGAGCATGACGGCGAACACACCGGTGACGATCCACTTGGCCGAGTGAATGGCGGCCCACACACCTGCGTCGCCCTCTGCCGGCCTGCCCCAGTTGGCGAAGACCAGAATGCCGACCATGGCTGCGAAGTAGACGCCGTCCTGCCACAGCTTGCGGCCCTGTTTCTCGTCGGGCATGACCACGGCGCCATCGCCCTGGCGCGCCGCCTCTTCTTTGCGGAAGAAAAGGTGCATGAACAGACCGACGACCACCGAGAAGACCACCGCGCCCACGGCGCGGGCGACGCCCAGCTCGAAGCCCAGCACGCGGGCGGTCAGGATGATGGCCAGCACGTTGATGGCGGGTCCCGAGTAGAGAAACGCCGTGGCCGGCCCCAGCCCCGCGCCGCGCTTGTGGATGCTGGCGAACAGCGGCAGCACCGTACAGGAGCAGACCGCCAGGATGCTGCCCGACACCGCGGATACCGGGTAGGCGACGATCTTGCTCGCCGACGGGCCGAGGTACTTCATCACCGAGCCCTGGCTGACGAAGACGCTGATGGCGCCGGCGATGAAGAAGGCCGGCACCAGGCACAGCAGCACGTGCTCCTGGGCGTACCACTTGAGCAGCTTCAGCCCCTCGCCCACGGCCGAC
>CAYVQE010000123.1:0-18135 GCA_964454005.1 uncultured Myxococcales bacterium | reverse complement strand
GGTCTCTTCGATCTGGTTGCGGATCTGCTTGATGCGCGAGCTGATGTCGGTCTGCTTGCCCGAGCCGCCGACGATGGTGGTGTTGTCCTTGTCCACCGTCACCCGCTTGGCCTGGCCCAGGTCCTTCAGGGTCACGTTCTCGAGCTTGATGCCCAAATCCTCGGCGATCATGCGGCCGCCGGTCAGGATGGCGATGTCCTCGAGCATGGCCTTGCGCCGGTCGCCGAAGCCGGGCGCCTTGACCGCACAGGCGGTGAAGGTGCCGCGCAGCTTGTTGACCACCAGCGTGGCCAGGGCCTCGCCCTCGGCATCCTCGGCGATGATCAGCAAGGGCTTGCCGGTCCGCGCCACCTGCTCCAGCAACGGCAGCAGATCCTTCATGTTCGACAGCTTCTTCTCGAAGATCAGCAGGTAGGGCTCCTCGAGTTCGACCATCATCTTCTCGGCGTTGGTCACGAAGTAGGGCGACAGGTAGCCGCGGTCGAACTGCATGCCCTCGACCAGGTCCAGCGTGGTCTCCAGCCCCTTGGCCTCCTCGACCGTGATCACGCCTTCCTTGCCCACCTTGTCCATGGCCTCGGCGATGATGGCGCCGATGGTCTCGTCGCCGTTGGCCGAGATGGTGCCGACCTGGGCGATCTCCTTCGGGTTCTGGATCTTGGACGAGGAGTTGTGCAGCGCCTCGGTCAGCACCTGGGCCGCCTGCTCGATGCCGCGCTTGAGTTCCATCGGATCGTGGCCGGCCGCGATCAGGCGGCAGCCCTCGCGGAAGACGGCCTGGGCGATCACGGTGGCCGTGGTGGTGCCGTCACCGGCCACGTCCGAGGTCTTGGAGGCGACCTCCTTGACCATCTGGGCGCCCATGTTCTCGAACTTGTCCTCGATCTCGATCTCCTTGGCGACCGTGACGCCGTCCTTGGTGATGGTCGGCGAGCCCCAGCTCTTCTCCAGCAGGGCGTTGCGGCCCTTGGGGCCCAGCGTGACCTTGACCGCATCGGCCAGCTTGTTCACGCCGGCCAGCAGGGCCGAGCGCACGTCCTCGTGGTATCGAATGATCTTGGCAGGCATTGTGTCTCTCCTCGCTTACTCGATGATGGCCAGGATTTCGTCTTCGCGCAGGATCATGCGCTCTTCGTCCTCGACCTTGATTTCGGTGCCGGCGTACTTGGAGAACAGCACCCGGTCACCCTTCTTGACGGTCAAGGGGATGGGCTTGCCGTCGTCGCCGGTCTTGCCGGGCCCCACGGCAATCACCTTGCCTTCCGCCGGCCGTTCCTTCGCGGTTTCCGGGATGATGATCCCGCCCTTGGTCTTTTCCTCTCCACCCATGCGCTCCAACAGCACACGATCCTGCAACGGCTTGATTTTCATCGGGTTTCCTCCTGTTTGGTGTTCGTTCCGTATCGGTCGAAATGAATAAGCATCCCGGATCGGCTTGTCAATGCAGCGCGATCATTTTTTGTAGGATTTCGGCAAATTGGGACAATGGGTATCCTGAATTTGGCGTTTGAATCGCTGCACCGACAATGGGATGCTGGGGGCGGCCATTGCGGGCTGCACACGGCGAGGGAGGTGTGAAGATGGCCGGGACGAGCGACGAGCAGGCCGTGCCCAGGCTGCGGCTGGGCGTCAGCACCTGCCTGCTGGGCGAACAAGTGCGTTATGACGGTGGACACAAGCGCGATCGTTTTCTGACCGACACCCTGGGCCGTTGGGTCGACTGGGTTCCGGTCTGCCCGGAGGTGGAGTGCGGCCTGCCCACCCCGCGCGAGGCCATGCGGCTGGTCGGCGATCCCGAGGCACCGCGGCTGCTGACCATCAAGACCGCCCGCGACATCACCCCGCAGATGCAGCGCTGGATCCCGGGCAAGCTGCAGCAGCTGGCGGGCGAAGGCCTGGTGGGCTACATCTTCAAGTCGGGTTCGCCCTCGTCGGGCATGGAGCGGATCAAGGTCTACCGCTCCACCGAGAAGGGCGCCCCGGCGCAGCGGGTGGGCGTGGGACTGTTCGCCCGGGCCTTCAAGGAGCGCTTTCCGCTGTTGCCGACCGAGGACGAGGGCCGCTTGCACGATCCGGGCTTGCGGGAGAACTTCATCGAACGCATCTTCGCCCTGCAGCGCTACCGGCGGCTCTACGACGGACGCCGCAGCGCTGGCAAGCTGGTCGAATTCCATTCCGACCACAAGCTCCAGCTGATGGCCCACAGCCCCAAGCTGCTCAAGGCCATGGGTCAGCTGGTGGCCCGGACTGAGCAGCTGTCGGTGGCCGATCTATTCGCCGCCTACGAGAAGCTGCTGCTCGAATGCCTGTCCGCCCGGGCCACGGTGCGGCGCAACGTCAACGCTTTGCAGCACATGGCCGGCTACTTCAAAAAGCAGCTCGACGCCGAGCAACGGGCCGAGCTGGTGGAGGTGGTCGAGCACTACCGGCAGGGCCTGGTGCCCCTGATCGTATCCATCACCTTGATCCGCCACCACGTGCGCCGTTTCCAGCAGCCCTATCTCGGGCGCCAGACCTACCTGGCTCCCCATCCGCTGGAGCTGAAGCTGCGCAATCACGCTTGAACACCGATTTTCGCAGTCGGATAACCGTCACCCCGGCATAAGATCTCGAGCATGATCACTTGAACCCCAGCTCGAGCTTTGCACCGCCCAGCAGTCCTGGAACAACCATCGGCAGATTCTTCCAGGGAACACGGCGCAAGATCGGATTATGGGAGCGTCGGGGATAGGTCACTGAGACGATGCCGGCGTTGACCGCAACCGTCGCCTTGCGGCGGATGAAGAGTCGATAAAGCTTGGGCGCATCGCAATCCTCAAATCCCCGCAGCTTCTGCGCCGACATGCTCGAGCACCTGCACGCCTCCCTGGTCGACGGTACCTACAAACGCACCTTCAGGCGCTATGAGAAGCCGTCAGTGCTCATCTGCGACGAGTTCGGATATGCGCCGTTCGATGCCGAGGCGACCAAGCACCTGTTCCGCCTGATCTCCGCTCGTCACCGCCGGCGCTCTACCCTCATCGCCGCCAACACCGGCTTCAAGAGCTGGAAAAGCTTCTTCCCCTCCGAGGCCCAGGCCGTCGCCACCGTCGACAGGCTCATCGATCGCGCAATCATCCTGCGCTTCACCGGCAAGAGCTTCCGCCGGCCCAAGGACATCCATGGGGCAAGCCAGGACGAAGGTGAGCGCTGACCAAGCACCAAGACCTCCGCCTCCAGCCATACCTGAGCCCTGATAAGCGCTCCCCCCGCGCCCCCCTCCAAACCAGATCCAACCTCAACCTCGCCAACTGCGAACCAGATCCAACCTCAACCCCCCAACTGCGAACCAGATCCAACCTCAACCCCCCAACTGCGAACCAGATCCAGGTGGGCCGCGAACAACCGTCAAACCTCAGTTCGGCCCACCGTCATTGAAGATGAACTTCTCCATGGCGTCTCCCTCTGGGAGTTGGTTGTTCTCCAACTACCTTCATACCCGAGGGAAGACGCCGCCTCCATTTTTGGGTTGCGGGCGAAGCCCGCGCTAAGGCAGGAGCGGGCGGGTTTCGAGCGCCGGCTGTCGTTTCATTCGCTGAGGCATTCGGCGTGTTCGGCCATCGACCAGCGGACCAAGGACATCCGGCTCACGCAGCGGTTCGCCCGGCATAAGTCCATCCTGACCACTTCGATCTGCGCGCATCCCTCTGACGAAGATCTCGTCCGTGCCGTGCGCGAGCTGCCGTGCTGACGCTGACCGAGTCACTCGCAGAACGAAAGTCACCACCAGCCAGGAACCCGCCCGGCGCGAAGGCCGGTTGCCCTGAATCCTCCAGCCAAGCAGCGGCGCTGCGTCCTACCCACTCCAACCGCCTGCAGAATCTCGGATTCCCAGTCTCACCGAAACGGTGAGTCGTTCGAACCGGCCACTGAGCCCGCTGGCCACCGGCAGCTGCGGGATCGAGGCATTCGGATTCAGGACCGCCCTATGGGTGGTGGGAGATCCTGGGCCGCGGCGGGTGCTTGTCGATCGCGTGGATGGGTCGTAGTGTCCAGGACTGTTGTGGGGTATTTTGTCCGTGACTGGTTGGTGTCCATGGAATCGGATGTCGAGGAACTGCTGAAAAAGGCGCTGAGCTTGCCCAAAGAGGCCCGAGCAGCACTGGCGGGCACTCTGCTCGACAGCCTCGACGAGCCTGTAGACGAAGGCGTCGAGGCCGAGTGGGCACTCGAGATCTCCAGGCGGATCGAGGAAGTGAAGAGCGGGGCGGTCGCCACCGTTCCTTGGGCCGAAGCCCGCCGCCAGATCCTGGCCGACCCGGATGAGCCGGTTTCCGGTTGATTTTCATCCGGAAGCCGTGGCCGAGGCCAGATCGAGTCGCCTTTGGTACGCCCATCGCAATCCTGCGACAGCCGATGCCTTCTCGGCAGAGCTGGATCGCGCCGTCGAGTCGATCGCCGAGCACCCCGAACGGTGGCCCGAATTCGTTCGCGGAACGAGGCGCTGCCTGTTGCGTCGGTTCCCTTTCAGCGTGATCGATTGGGTATCTGAAGACTCGCTGTTGGTCTTGGCAATCGCCCATGCTCGGCGCCGGTGTCGACCTCGCGCGGGTGGTCGACAATCCGAGAAAGATGAGCATCTTGTGGTGGTTGGGTTTGAGTGGGAGCTGGAAACTCGGGATTGGAGTTCGGTGATGGCGGATGAGAATGACGGCAAGGCTTTGGGGGCCGAGGCGATTGCGGCGCGGGCGGCGGAGCTGCCGGCGGGCTGGTCGGTGGAGCGGGGGCGGTTGGTGCGGGTCTATAAGCTGAAAAACTTTGCGCAGGCGCTGGCGCTGGTCAACCGCATCGGCGAACTGGCCGAGGCGCGCGACCACCATCCGGACCTGGCCCTGGGCTGGGGCCGGGTGGAGGTGGCGCTGCGCACCCACTCGGTGGACGGGTTGACCGAGGCCGACTTCGAGCTGGCCGCGTCCATCGAGGCGCTGCCGCGGTGAGCGGCAGCGCGGCTGCGCCAGCAGTGGGTGGGTTGGCGCTGAGCTGCATCGTCCGGGTGTTGGCGGTCGCTCGCCGGGATGGGGTATGATCGAGGGGCGATGACGAACGCGGCTGACATGCGGGACGAACTCGAGGCGCTGTGTGGGCGGTACGGTGTGGCCGCCATGTGGGCCTTCGGCAGCCGGGCGGCCGCGGCGGCGCCGGCGGGCTCCGATCTGGACATCGGGCTGCGGCTGGGCGGGCGCGGCCGGCTGGACGAGCGGGACCGGGTGCGGCTGGCCGCGGCGCTCGAGGACCTGTTCGGCGCGCCCCGGGGCGATCTGGTGCTGCTGTCCGAGGCACCGCCGTTTCTGGCGGTCGAGATCATCAGCGGCGATCTGCTCGTCGATCGCGACCCCGACGGCACGGCCGAGCACGAGCTCTACGTGCTGCGCCGGGCGGGCGACCTGCTGCCTTTCGAGCGGGCGCGGCGCGAGCTGGTGCTGCGGGGAGGTGGCCGGTGACGCCGGGACGGGTGCGCGAGCGGATCGTGGCCGACCGGATCGCCTGGATCCGGCGCATGCTGGTCTGGCTGGACGCGCACCCGGAGCGGGTGGAGCGGAGCTGAGGCTCCCGAACTATTCCACGTTGAGGTGGCGGTACTTGGGCAGCTTGCGGTGGGCGGGCTTGAGCGCGTCGCGGCGGAAGGGCTCGGCCAGCACCTCGGCGCCGCCCTGGATGACCGCGTCGATCACGGCCGGGGCGCCGCTGTCGAGCGCCTGGCGCACGGCGTCGCCCACCTGGTCGGGCTCGGTCACCCGGTAGCCCTCGGCGCCCATCTGGCGCGCCAGCGCGGCGAAATCGGGGTTGGTGTCGAGCTGGGTGCCGACGAAGCGGTTGCCGTAGTAGTCGATCTGGTTCTTCTTCTCGGCGCCCCACTCGTGGTTGTTGGCCACCACCGCGATGACCGGGATCTGCTCGCGCACCGCGGTCATCACCTCGGCCAGCCCGCTGATGCCCCAGGCCCCGTCGCCCTGGAAGGCGAAGACCGGCTTGTCGGGCCGGCCGACCTTGGCGCCCAGCGCCGCGCCGTAGGCGAAGCCGCAGTTGCCCCACGAGAGCGCGGCGATGTGCTGGCGCACGTCGTCGAAGCGCAGATAGCTGTTGGCCATGGACGAGTTGTTGCCGATGTCGGTGGCTGCGATGGAGCCGTCCGGCATGGCCCGGGCCAGCTCGGCCAGCATGCGCCGCGGGTGCATGGGGCTGGCGTCGCTGCTCGACCAGGAATCGAGCTCCTGCTGCCAGCGGCCGCGCTCGCGCTCGACCGCGGCCATGCGCTCGGCGTCCGGGGCGCGTTCGGGCGCGGCGGTGCGCAGGGCGCCCAAAAGCTCGGCGGCGAAGGCCTTGGCGTCGGCCCAGGCCGGTACGTCGATGCGCCGCGACAGGCCCAGCACGGCCGCGTCGCGGTCGACCTGGATCAGCTTGGCCGCCGCCGGCCAGTAGTCGATGTCGTACTGCGGCAGGGTGCCGAAGGGGCCCAGCCGGCATCCCAGCGCCAGCACCGCATCGGCCCGCGACAGCAGGCGCATGGCCGCCTTGGAGCCGCAGTAGCCGATGGGCCCGGCGGCCAGCGGGTGGTCGGCCGGGAAGGAGTCGTTGTGCAGGTAGCTGTTGACCACCGGTGCGCTGAGGTACTCGGCCAGCGCCCGCGTCTCGGCCAGCGCGTCGCCCTGGCTGACCCCGCCGCCGGCCAGGATGACCGGAAAGCGGGCCTCGGCCAGCAGCCGGGCGGCCCGGTCGATGGATTCACGCGGCCCGGCGCCCAGGGCCACCTGCGGGGTGGGGTAGATGTCGTCGTCGCACAGGCCGTAGAAGGTGTCGCGCGGGATGTTGAGCTGGGTGGGCCCGGACTTCACCCGGGCCATGTAGAAGGCCCGGCGGGTCAGCTCGGCCATGCGCTCGGGCCGGTTGACGCGCACCTGGTAGACGGTCTGCTTTTCGAACATGGGCATCTGGTCCAGCTCCTGGAAGCCGCCGGTGCCCATGCCCATGGTGCCGGTCTCGGGCGTGACCGCCACCACCGGGGTGTGCGCCCAAAAGGCGGCCGTCATGGCCGAGACGAAGTTGGCCGCCCCGGGCCCGTTCTGGCCGATGCACAGCTGCGGCCGGCCGCTCACCCGGGCCAGCCCGTCGGCGGCGTGGCAGGCGGCCTGCTCGTGGGCCACCGAGATGAAACGGATGCCGGCGTCGGGAAACATGTCCAGCGCGTCCATATAGGCCGAACCGACGATGCCGAAGGCGTGTTCGACGCCCTCGGCGGCCAGGGTCTCGACGAATGCTTCGCTGGGAACCATTTCGGGCATGGGATTCCTCCTGCGTTCACCAGAACTTGAGCGGGGCCCGCAGGCCCACGGTGAGTATCTCGGCCGAGCGGCAGTTCTTGCCCGGCAGCAGATCGATGGTGCGGAAGTTGGCGTAGACCTGCAGCGGCACCCCGATGCGCAGCAGGCTCACAGTCAGGCGGAAGTCGAGGATGTTCTTGTAGCCCGGGCGCCACAGCTTCTCGTGCTCCCAGTCCCACAGCGGGAAGTCCGAGCGCCAGTCGGTCTGCTGCAGGTGGACGAAGGTATAGCGCAGCGCCAGCGCCAGCAGCGGCGGAAAGCCGGCCGCCCGCTCGGCCGAGCCATCGCTCAGCCAGGTGGCCCGGGCCGGGCCGCGGTAGGGCACGGCGCCGATCTCCAGCGCCGCGCCGCTGAAGTCGCCCGGTTCGACCTCGTAGGTCTCGCCCACGTAGGGCCGCTGGTTGAGCAGCAGCGGGTGCTTCTCGCCGGTGGCCGATTTGCGCTCGCGGGTGAAGAAGGTCTCGTAGAACACATCCAGCCCGATGCGCAGCCGGCCGTCGAGCTCTTCGCTGAAGTGCTTTTCCAGCGACAGGTGGAAGGCCAGATCGCCCTGGGTGTGCAGGTCCCACAAGGTGGTGCCCACGGCCACGATCTCCTCGGGGTCGGCCGGCTCGCCGGTGGGCAGCATGCCGTAGATGGACAGCGCCGCGCTCAGGCCGGCATCCTCCAGCGCCGGCAGCTGGCCGCTGAAGCGGTAGCGCAGCCCCAGCACCATGTCCGACAGCACGCCCCGATTGCCCGTCCAGGGCTGGGGCTCGGGCTGGCCCATGCTGGCCGCCCAGTCCCAAAAATCCTGCTCGCTGTAGGAACGGCCGATCTGGCGCTGGTAGTCGCCGGTCTCCCAGCGGAGATTGGGGTCGACGTGGGTCTGGATGACCACCGGCACGCCCAGGCCCACCGACAGCTCGTCCAGCAGGCCGTACTGCAGCTGGTTGATGATGATGTAGTAGCTGGCCGTGGGCCGGGCGGTGATCACGCCCTGCTTGCCGCCGCCCGGCTCGTAGCGCTCCACCGGCTCGATCAGCGGCGCCTCCTGGCCGGCGTGGTTCCAGATGCTGTCGATCCACGAGACCACGAAGGCCTCGTCGAGCAGGAAGGTGCCCTCGGGCAGGGTCTCGGTGAAGCCGGCCGCAGCCGGCCCGGCGGCCAGCGCCAGCACCAGGCCCAGCCCGGCGGCGGGGGCACGCAGCGGTCGGCTCATGGTGCACCCCCGCGCTCGACCCAGGCGCCAAGATCGAGGGGCACGAACTCCTGGTCGCTGGCCGGCACTCCGCCCATGGCCCAGTGGACGATGCCCGCGGCCGGCTCGAACACGGCCGCCAGCATGGAGTCGCGGGAGTCGACCAGGTCCGGGGTGCGCAGGATGGCGACGGCGCCGGGGACGTCGATGAAGCCCAGCCGCTGCTCGATCTGCTCGCCCAGCACGTAGAAGGCCCGCAGCGAGCGGAAGTAGTAGGTCGACCAGTGGCGCTGGTCATCGGGGCTGAAGGGGCCCAATAGATCCAGCGCCGGCATGTCGTCGGCGTTCTTCTCGAAGTGGCAGGCGGTGCGCAGATCGTGGCCACCGACGCTGGCCCACGGTCGGCCCCGGGGGTCGAGGTTTTCAGGGTCGTTCGGGTCCGGGCCGTAGAAGGCGAAGCCGTCCTCCTGCACCGGTGCGCCGGCCGTGCCGGCCTCGGGGTCCTGGCTGGCGCCGTCGGTCTCGACCGCCAGCAACTCGCCGGCAGCGTCGGCCAGCAGGAAGTTCCAGCCGTAGGTGCGGCCGTGGTCGTACAGTCGCGCCAGGGCGCCGTCGGTGGTGGATTCGTGCAGCAGCAGCTCGCGGCCGGCGATGCCCACCGGCAGGCCGGTGGCCTTGAGCCGGGTGTCGGCCAGCACCTTGGACAGGCCCACCAGGTCGGGGTTTTGCAGCAGCTCGGCCAGGTTCTCGGGCTCGAACATGACGTCCAGCACGCCGCCCACCAGGGGGTTGTCCAGCGAGTCGGAGTAGTTGATGGCCAGGGCCAGGCCCTGCTCGTTCATGCCCGATAAGCCCCAGGCCAGCCCGGCCCAGCTCAGCAGTACGTGGGCGTGGCCGTCGTCGGGCAGGTGGACGAAGACCACCGAGTGCTCGTGCACCATGTCCGAGTCCAGCAGGGCGAAGTGGTGGGCCAGCAGGGGCCGGCGGGTGCGGGTGGCCCGGCCGCTGGCGGCGAAGGCGATGGCCGGGGCCCGGGCGGTCGGGTCCCAGATGCCGCGGTTGGGCACTTCGTCGGGGGTGGCGCCGCGGCCGGTGCGGGCGGCGTAGCCGGCGGTGGTGAACACGATGCGGGCGTTGCGCATGTAGCGCGCGTGCAGCGGCGACGGGCTGTAGATGGGCGACTGATCGCCGGCCTGGACCACCAGGGTCACCTCGGCAGCCGGGGGCAGGCCTTCAGGTGGGGTGAAGGTCACCTGCAGCGGTCCGTAGCAGTCCGGGTCCACCGCCGGTGGCAGGTCGCCTTCGAACGCGAGCAGTTCCATCTCCACCGCGGCGTCGGCGCGGGTGAACACCTGGCCGTCGAGCATCAGCCGCACCGCGGCCGGGTCGACGCAGCCGGGGTCGGTCAGCTCGATGCAGTCTTCGACCAGGCACTCGGCGGCGATGCGCGGCGCGATGCAGTCGAGGGCCTTGGCGTTGAGGCAATCGACGCCCACGGTGTCTTCGGCGTCGCAGCCGTCCAGCAGGCAGTCCTCGTGGACGCAGCGGCGCTCGAGTTCCAGCGCGCCCAGCGGCTCGGCGTTGCGCGGGTCGAGGCAGGACAGCCCGGGCAGGTTGATGTCCTCCAGGGTGATGCGGACGCGGACGTCGGTGGGCACCTCGACCAGAGCGGCGTGTGCGAAGGGGCTGTAGGGCGCCAGCACGCCCTCGGCCGCCTCGTCGATCTCGCCGTCGCCGTCGTTGTCGGCACCGTCTGCGGCCGGGCCGTCGAGGAAGGCCACCTCGGTCAGGTAGGGATCCTGTATGCCCTGGATGAACATGACGATGGCGCGGAAGGCCAGCATGGTGTCGACGAAGGTGTTGAGGATGATGATCTCGTCCAGCTCCATGCCGGCGCCGTCGGCGATGCCCTGCAGCTCCTGTTTGATCTCCTCGGGCAGGTGGTTGTCGTAGAGGTTGCGGCCGCTCTCGAGCAGCATGCGGTAGGCGAACTGCCCATCGAGGTACTCGGGCTGGTTGTAGATGGGCAGCACCGGGGCGATGTTGAGCTGCTCGCGGTTGAGGAAGGGGATGATGGAGGCGGTCAGCAGCTTGGTGTACAGCGAGCGGACGTGGGCCGACAGGGCCTGGCCGTGCTGCAGGCCGCGCTCGTAGGGCCCGCCCGTCAGGGTGACCACCTGCACGTTCGGCGGCCGCTTCGCCTCCTGGCAGGCGGGCAGCAGGGCAGCGAGCAGCAGCGGGATCATGATCGTCGAGCAAAGACGGACTGCGGGACGGATCATTGGACCTCCTGTCGGCCTCGCCCGCCAAATTGAAACCACTCGGCGGGCGTGTCGGGGGGTGTGGGCAGCTCGATGCGCGATGGGTGCGCGGCGCCGCGGTGGACGCCGTAGACGGTCGCTTGCGGCTCGATGGGGGCGAAGTGGCCGGCGTCGGCGCCGGCCAGCGCCACCCGCAGCCGGTGGCCGCGGCCGAACGCATAGCTCGTCGGCAGCAGCGGGATCTCCAGTTCGACCGGCCGGCCGGGCGTCAGCGGCGCGGCCGCCGCCCGGGTGTAGCTGCGGTAGACCACCGGCGTGCGGTAGGGCGGGTCCGGGTCGATGCGCCGGTGGCGGGCGCGCAGCATGCCCTCGGTGACGTACTGCACCCGGCCGCCGGGGAACACGTCCTCGAGGTAGACGAACACGGCCGCGTCGGCCGCGTCGGCGTCCAGGTGCAGGTGCAGCCGCGCGTGGCCGGTGACTTCAAGCGGCCGGGCCAGCGGCGCCGAGTCGTAGCACAGCAGCTTGCGGTCGGCCACGCTGCGGTCGCCGTAGCGGATGGGCTTCTGCTTCAGGTTGACCAGCGCGTCCCAGCGCGAGTGGGCGCCGGTGCTGGCGCTGGCATCGACGCGGTAGGCGTCGCGCCCGCCGGTGGCCGGCGCCGGTCTCAGGCTGCCGCCGGCGGCCAGGTACAGCGGCCGGTGGCGGTGGTCGGGCGGCGGCCAGGTGGCGGCCGCGCGCCAGCGCTCGGCGCCCATGGTGTAGTAGTGCACCCGCGCCTCGTCGGCGATGCCCGTGTCGCGGCCGGCCAGGGCGTGGTCGAAAAAGCGCAGGATCTCGGCATCGCGGGCGAAGCGCGGCTCGCGCTCGGCGGCAAACGGGCTGATGTTCTGCCGGCCGCCGTGGTCCCAGGGCCCGATGGTCAGCCGGGTGCGCGGATCGTCGAGGTTCATGAACAGGTGCACCGCCGACAGCACGAAGGCGGCGTCGTACCAGCCGGAGTAGACGTAGACCTCGGCTCCGGAACGGTTCAGCGCCGGCAGATGGTGGTGCGGGCTGATGGCGTCGATGGTCAGCGGTCGCTCGCCGCCGGTGGCGTCGTCGCGGTAGACCAGCCCGCGCACCAGGCGTCGGATGTCGCCGTTGCCGCGGTGGCGGCGCACCGCGGCGGCCAGCATGCGCTCGCCGCCGGGCCGGTCCACCGGCAGCACCCCGGCCACCGCCAGGTCGACGTGGCGGCCGAAGAAGTCGCCCAGCCGGTTGCGGTCCAGGGCCGCGGCCAGCCGGCCCCAGGTGTCGGTCAGCCAGCGCAGGTGCAGCCCGCCCGGCAAGACCGCCTCGGCGTAGAGGTCGAACATGGCGAAGCGCGGCATGGCCGCGCGCACGGCCGGGTGACCCTCGGTCAGCAGCATCAGGGCGCTGCCGCCGGTGTAGGAGTTGCCGAAGGCGCCCACGCGGCCGTCGGACCAGGGCTGGGCGGTGATCCAGTCGGCGATCTCGGCCCCGTCGCGCACCTCGGCCGGGGCGTAGGGGTAGGGCCGGGTGCCGAAGGAGGCCCCCGAGCCGCGGGCGTCGACCGCCAGCCAGGCGTAGCCGCGTCGGACCATGTAGGCGATTGTATCGTCGAAGCGCCCGCCCATAAACATCCCGCAGGGCCAGCGGTAATCCAGCGCGCGCACGTAGCGGGTCTGGAACAGGATGGCCGGGATGCGCTCGCCCGCGGGCAGCGGCGCCGGCAGGTAGAGCTCGACCGCCAGGCGCACCCCGTCGCGCATGGTCAGATACAGCGAGCTGCGGCGTACCTCGGCAAAGCGCGGCGGGTGGCCGGGCAGGGGGGCGTCGGCGCCGGTCGGGGCGCCTTCGGCCTGCCACCAGGCGGCGTCGCTGCCCTGGCCCAGCGGCGCGGCGCAGCCGGCCGGCAGCCAAGCGATCGCCAGCAGGCCGGCCGCCAGCAGGCCGGCCACCGGCAACAGCGCGTTGCGCAGCCGCCGGTCCACGGCTCAGCCCTCCAGCTCGGCGCGCACCGCGCGCGCCATCAGCCGCTCGTAGAGCCGCGGCATGAGCTTGTTGACCCAGCAGGCCAGGCGGCCGGTGGCCGAGGGCAGCACCAGGGCGCGGCGCTGCAGGCTGGCGCGCAGCACCACCGCCGCCGTCTCGTCGGCCGTGGCCACCCGGCCCACGGTGGCCTGCGGCTGCGGCGCCGGGCGGCCGTCGGCGCCCAGGGCGGCCGCGGCTATGCCGGTGGCCACGAAGGTCGGACAGACCAGGGTGACGCTGACGCCGTCGGCGCGCAGCTCGCTGCGCAGCGAGTCGAACAGGCCGTGCAGGCCGTGCTTGCTGGCGGCGTAAGCGGTGCGGCCTTGAAGCGGGCCCAGCCCGGCCATGGAGCTGATGACCGCGATGCGGCCGCGGCGGCGGATCAGCCCGGCGATGGCCAGCCGGGTGCAGTTGAGCGCACCGATCAGGTTGACCTCGATCACCCGCCGCAGCACGGCCAGCTCGGTGGCGGCGAAGGCCGAGCGGTGGGTGATGCCGGCGTTGTTGACCAGCAGGTCCACGTCGCCGGCCTGCGCTTGTACGCGCTCCAGGGCCCGGGCGCAGGCGGCCGCGTCGGCCACGTCGCAGGCGGCGGTCAGCGGCGGCCGGCGGGCGGGCAGGGCCGCGGCGCGGCGTTCGAGTGCTTCGCCGTCGACATCCAGCAGGGCCAGCCGAGCCCCGGCCCGGGCCGCGCGCTCGGCCAGGGCGGCGCCGAGCCCGCCGGCGGCGCCGGTGATCAGCACCAGCCGGTCGGCCAGCCCGCGGCGCTCCAGCCGTCCGGGCTCAGCCATGGCGCCCGTCCCGGTGGGCCAGGTAGAAAGCGAACACCTCGGCTGTGGTCTTCTGCGGCGTGTAGCCGAACTCGCGCTTGAGCCGCGCGTTGGCCAGCACCGGCCGGTAGCGCAAAAAGTCGACCTGCTCCGGGCCGTAGCCGGTCAGGCGCAGCCGGCCGAGCAGCCACAGCGCACCGGCCACCGCGGCCGGCGGCAGGGCGACGTAGGGCTTGTTCATCATGCGCGCCATCTGGCGCAGGGTCAGCACCCCGTCGCCGGCCAGGTTGTAGATGCCGCTGGAACGTTCGACCACGCCGCGCTCGAGCGCGGCCACCACGTCTTGGTCCCAGATCAGCACGAAGGGCGTGTCGCTGCCGCGCAGGCCCAGCACCAGCGGGCGCTCGAACAGGGCGGTGATCTGGTTGCGGGTGCCGGCGCCGAGCACGGTGCAGGGGCGGAAGACGAGCTGGGCCAGCTCGGGGTGGGCGCGGCGCCAGTCGGCCAGCATCTGCTCGACCTGGCGCTTGTGATCGGAGTAGGCGAACTCGGGGTTGCCGCGCAGCGCGTCGTGCTCGTCCAGCCAGGTCGGGTTGTCGGCGTGGTAGCCGTAGGCGGCGCCGGAGCTGGTCAGCACCAGCTGGCCCACGTCGGCGGCGCGGCAGGCCTCGAGCACGTTGCGGGTGCCGAGCACGTCGACCTCGTAGAGCAGCCGGCGGTCGGCACCGGCGCCGGGGGTGACCACCGCGGCCAGGTGCACCAGGCTGTCGATGCCGCGGGTGCGGCACAGCTCGGCCAGCGCGGTGTCGCGCACGTCGAGCTGCTCGTAGTCCACCCCGGCCAGCCGCTCGGCGGCCGGGGGCAGGCGGATGTCGCAGGCGCACAGCCGGCCGACGGCGTCGTTTGCGGCCAGGGCGGCCACCAGCTGGCGGCCGATGTAGCCGCCGGCGCCGGTCACCAACAGCGAGCGTTTCTCGTCGTTTTCGGTCATGCTTGCGCTCCCCGGGCGGCCCGGCTGGGCCCGGGCAGCCGCGACCAGAACAGGGCCAGGCCCAGGCCCGAGACGATGTGCCAGATGCCCCACCAGCCAGCCACGATGGCCATGCCGCCCAGCCCGTCGAAGTAGTCGAAGATCAGCACCAGGGCCAGGGCCGAGTTCTGGATGCCGACCTCGATCGACACCGCCCGGCGGTCGGCCCGCGGCAGCCCCAGCGCCAGCGCCGCGCCGTAGCCGGTGGACAGCGCCAGCGCGTTGTGCACCAGCACGCCGCCGGCCACCAGGCCGATCACCTGCAGGAAGGCCTGCCAGTTGGCGCCCAGGGCCAGGGCCACGAAGCCGAGGAAGATCAGCACCGAGACCACCTTGAAGGGTTTGCGGATGCGCTCGACCAGCCGCGGGTAGAAGTGGCTGGTCAGCAGGCCGGCGGCCAGCGGCAGGCCCAGGATCAGGCCGATGGTCACCAGCACGTCCAGCGGCGACAGCTGCACCTCGGTCAGGATGGACGCGGTGGCCGGGTTGAGCCCACCCCACAGGCTCAAGTTGAGCGGGGTCAGCAGCACCGCGGCCGCGGTGCTGACCGCGGTCATGCTGATCGACAGCGCGGTGTTGCCGCCGCCCAGGTAGGTCATCACGTTGGACAGGTTGCCGCCGGGGCAGGCGGCCACCAGCATCATGCCCAGGGCCATCGAGGGGGTGATGGGCAGCAGCAAGGTCAGGCCGAAGGTCAGCGCCGGCAGCAGCAGGAACTGGGCGCACAGGCCGATCAGCGGCCCGCGCGGTGAGCGCAGCACGCGCTTGAAGTCGGCTAGCCGCAGGTCGAGCGCCATGCCGTACATCATCAGGCCGATGACGGCGTTGAGCGCGATCAGGCTCTGCCGATCGAAGCTCAGGCGCAGCTGGTCGATGGCCTCGGCGCTCACTCGCCCTCCGGCTCCTGGTGCATGGCCTTGAAGTGCATCAGCCCGGGGGCCATCAGGTGCTTGGCCGGGTCCACGTCCACGTGCACCACGGCGCAGCGGCCGGCCTCGAGGCAGCGCTCCAGCGCCGGGGCCAGCTCGGCCGGGTCGGCCACCCGCTCGCCGTGGGCGCCCATGGCGCGGGCCAGCTCGTCCCAGGCGATGGGGGTCAGGTCGCCGTTGATGTGCGGCTGGGCGGCCAGGGCATTGGGGAACTGGTCGCCGATGGCGCCGAAGGCGAACAGCTCGGTGGCCTTGACCATACCCCATTGCGCATCGGCGCAGACGACGAAGATCACCCGGGCGCCGATGCGCACCGCGGTGGCGATCTCCTGCGGGTGGAAGCCCAGCGCACCGTCGCCCAGGATGCAGTAGACCTGTGCATCCGGCCGGGCCACGGCCGCGCCCAGGGCCTGGCCCGGCCCGGCGCCCAGATGCCCCATGTGCCAGGTGCCGAGCTGGGTGTTGGGGGCCAGGGCGCGGTGGTAGGTGTTGGCCCAGACCGCGGTGTTGCCGCCGTCGAACACGGCCACCGCGTCGTCTTCGAACACCCGGCGGCAGACCGTGGCCACGTGGCCGGTGAACATGGGCGCGGCCGTATCGGCCAGGCTGTCGTCCAGCTCCTGCCGGGCGGCGGCCCGGGCGGCGGCCAGCTGCTCGAGCGCCGGCTTGCGGGCGGCGGTGTCGACGGGCGGCTCGCGGGCCTCCAGGGTGGCGATCAGCGCCTGCAGGAACAGCTTGACGTCGGCCTGCACGGCCAGCGCGGCCGGCCGGTTGCGGCCCAGGGCGGCCTCGTCGATGTCGACCTGGATCAGTGGCTGGTCTGCGGGCTGCGGCCAGTAGGGCGGCTTGCCCCACCAGTCGGTCTCGCCCAGCCGGGCGCCCAGGCACAGGGCCGCGTCGGCCCGCTGGCGCACCTGGTTGCACAGCTCGATGTGCACCATGGGATAGGCCAGCGGCGAGGACTCGGCCAGCACGCCGCGGGCCGACCAGGAGGTGGTCACCGGGCAGCCCAGCAGGCCGGCCAGCTGCTCCAGCTCGGCGAAGGCCCCGGCGTGGATCACCCCGCTGCCGGCGTGGATCAGCGGCAGCTCGGCCGCGGCCAGCATGGCCGCGGCGCGCTCGACCTGCGCCGGCTCGGGCGGTAGCGGCCGGCTGCGGCGGTATTGCTCGGGCGGCAGCACGGGGAAGGCGTCTTCCCCCTCGCCGTTGATCAGATCCTCGGGCACGTCCAGGTGCACCAGCCCGGGCCGGCCCTGGAAGCTGACCCGCAGCGCCTGGCGCAGCAGCTCGGGGATGCGCGCGAAGCTCTGCGCGCTCTCGGACCACTTGGCCATGGGGCGGATGACCGCCGTCTGGTCGAAGCACTGGTAGGCGCCGCCGCGGTCCGGGTAGGTGATGCCGGTGCGCCGCGAGGAGGTCAGCAGCAGCACCCGGTTGCCCTCGCTCTGCTCCACGGCTACGCCGGGCAGGGCGTTGGCCACGCCCGGGCCGTTGCTGGCCAGGGCCACGCCCAGCTTGCCGCTGAGCCGGGCGTAGGCGCCGGCCATGTGCAGCGCGGTGGTCTCGTGGCGCGGGGTGACCAGGCGCATGCCGCGTTCGACCGCGTGGGCGAACAGGTGCAGGTAGGTGCCGTCGATGATGCCGAACAGGGTGTCGACCCCTTCGGCCTCGAGCATGCGGGCCATCAGCTTGCCGCCGGAGGTGGTGCTCATGGGCGATCTCCTTTGCGTTTCGAATTGCCGCGGCGCGCGGCCGGCTTCGGCGGCCGGGCGCGGGCGGCGGGGGAGTCGGGGGTGATGGTGGATTGGATGAAGGCGATGGAGCGTTCGAGCAGCCGCTCGTGATCCAGCCGATCGCGGCCCGGATCCAGGTCGAGATACTCGCGCAGCCGCAGCTGGTGGTGGCGCGAGACCGAGGCCGACAGGCAGTTGATGTACAGCCCGTTGATGGCGTGGGCGGCGAAGGGCACGTCGAGTCCGGGCCGCAGCAGGCCGCGGGCGCGGTCGCGCTCCAGCGAGCGTTTGAGCAGCTCGGCGAAGCGCTGCTCGGCGTCGCTGGACAGCTGCTCGGCGATGCGATCCATACCGGCGGCGCTGATGTTGAGGTAGAGCACGATCAGCTCCGGGTGTTCGGTGACGAAGCGCAGCCCGGCGCGGAAGATGTGGTCGATCTGGCGCAGCGCTGGCCAGTCCGGATCCAGCTCGCGGTAGATGGCCGCCCGGTAGCGCGCCAGACCGTCGCGGCACACGGTCAGGTAGCAGTCCTGCTTGGAGTCGAAGTAGTTGTACAGCGAGCCCTTGGCCACCCCGGCCCGGCTGGCCAGTTCGGCCATGTCGGCCCGGGCGAAGCCCCGCTCGGCGAACAACCGCGCCGCCTCGCCGAGGACCCGATCGCGCTTGAGCGGATCGATCTGCTCCAGGGTGCCCTTGGGCATGGGTCTTCCGATCGGCTGTGGTGACTGTCCGGTCAGTCAGTAGCAAGGACGCGGGCACTTGTCAAGGGCTTGCGCACCGATCCCCTGTACCGTTCCAGGCGTGATCCTACGCGCCATCCAAGCTAGCATTAGCTGC
>CAYVQE010000122.1:12493-18403 GCA_964454005.1 uncultured Myxococcales bacterium | reverse complement strand
ACCAGGCCAACGCCGACGGCGATGCCTACGGCGACGCCTGCGACAACTGCGTCGACACCGCCAACGACGACCAGGCCAACGCCGACGGCGATGCCTACGGCGACGCCTGCGACAACTGCGTCGACACCGCCAACGACGACCAGGCCAACGCCGACGGCGATGCCTACGGCGACGCCTGCGACAACTGCGTCGACACCGCCAACGACGACCAGGCCAACGCCGACGGCGATGCCTACGGCGACGCCTGCGACAACTGCGTCGACGTAGCCAACGACGACCAGGCCAACAGCGACGCCGACTCTTTCGGCGACGCCTGCGACAACTGCCCCACCACCGACAACGAGGGCCAGGTCGACGACGACGGCGACGGCCTGGGCGACCTGTGCGACAACTGCCCGACGGTCGGCAACCCGGACCAGGCGGATCGCGACGGCGACGGCGCCGGCGACGCCTGCGACGGCTGCCCGGATGATCCCGACAAGACCGAGCCGGGCCAGTGCGGCTGCGGCAACCCGGACACCGACAGCGACGGCGACACGGTGGCCGACTGCATCGACAACTGCGTCGATATCGCCAATGCCGACCAACTGGATGCGGACGGCGACGGCGTCGGTGACGTCTGCGACAACTGCCCGGCCACCAACAACCCGGATCAGATCGACTCCGACGGCTGGGCCATCGCCGATCCCATCGCCTCGGCGCCGCGCAACCTCGATCAGCCGACTCCCTTGAGTCTGTGGGACGACTCCGTCTCGGCGGCCCTACCCATCGGCTTCGTCTTCGATTTCTTCGGCGAGACCTACGACGAGGTCTATGTCTCGTCCAACGGCTTCATCGGCTTCAACCCGGGCATGAGCAACGGCTGCTGCAGCGGCCAACTGCTGCCCAACGCCAGCGGGCCCAACAACCTGATCGCCTTCTACTGGGAGGACATCAATCCTTCCGCCGGCGGTCAGATCTACTACCAGACGCTGGGCACAGCGCCCGACCGCGAGCTGGTGGTCATGTTCGACAACGTGCCTCACTACCCTGACACCAACCCGATCACCGCCCAGGTGGTGCTGCACGAGGAAGATGGCCGGATCGAGCTCATCTGCATCGACTGCCCGTCGGACGGCGGTCTGCACACCCAGGGCGTGGAGAACATCAACGGCTCCTGGGCGCTGACCTTGCCCGGTCGCAACCGGGCCGATTTCAGCCTGGCCGACGATGCCGTCGAGTTCCGCACCTTCCCGGGCGACGGCATCGGCGACGCCTGTGATCTGGACAACGATCCGCCGACCAGCTTCTACGGCGTGCAGCAGAACGTGCCCGAGTCGAGCCTGGAGGGCTGGGAGCCCTGCTGGAGCGGAACCTACGACGAGAATCGCGTCGACGCCGTGGCCGACATCCTGGCCGCCTGCGACAGCGACATGCTGTTGCTGGGTTGCCGGCCGGTGGGCGATGCCGATCTGAGCCTGGCCGCGGTGGGCTACCGCGAGGACGTGCTCTACGACTGCGGCAGCGATACCGGCTGCGTCCACCAGGGCAACGGCGTGGGCTGGTACTACTCGGACAGCTACTCCTGGGGCTTCGCCCCGGGCGGCGAGCCGGTCAACCGTTCCAGCTGCGACTACGACGACGGCACCCAGACCCTGCCCGAACTGCGCATGTGCTGGCATACGGGGTTCGGCGACATCGAGACCGGCTATCGCTGCGGCGACAATGATCTAAACAACGACGCCACCTGGGAACGGATCATCTACCGGCGCCTGGACAGTCTGCCGGAAAACGTGGACCCCAGCCAGTCCTTCAGCGATGCGCTCGGTACGACCACCATGAGCATGGCCTGGGACGGAGTCTCGTACTGGAGCTGCAGCGGAGGCTCCACTTCCGGGGTCCGGTTGGCTCAATACGCAGCGGACGGCACCGTGATCAACACCTACTCACCGGGGATCGACTTCCGTTCGGTCTTCACCAAGGCAACAGCATCCGGTCCGGTTTTTGCGCGGGGCGTCAGCAGCTACCAGATCCTCGTCCAGACCTCGCCGGGCGTGTTCGGCAACGACGTGCTGCTATCCGGTGGATCACTGGACGCGCAGAGTTCGGTGGTCTTCGACTTCACCCGCGACCTGTTCGTGGCCATGAGCGACGGCACGGTCACCCGCTGGGCGGCTGATGGAAGCTTGGTCGATACGGTGACCTTGGAGGACTACGGCAGCCTGGGCACCGAAAGCGACTATCCCCAGAACTCGCGAATCGCCGTGGCCGACTCCGGCCACTATCTGACCTACGACAGCGGCACCCTTTCCGTCTGGAGCGCCGGCGGCCAGCGTCTGGGCACCACCATCCTCAACGGTATGGGTGCTGACTTCAACAGCAACTTCAGCCTGAGCTACGCCAACGGTCTGGTTTGGGTGGTCGACACGGCGGGCGGCACTTGGTTCGGCTTCGACATCGGGCTGTAGCACAACCTGCTCTTTTCCCCACCCCGGCCCTTCTCGGGCCGGGGCGGGTTCTTCTCCTTTCCTAGAAAAACCTGCCCGTTACGGCTTGTCCCGGGCCGGCGCATGGCATATCGTGCGGTGTCGGGAGCTGTCGCGATATGAGCACCGATCTGCCCAATCAAGACGTCCTATTCGCCGTCTATGCCGTCCAGCTCGGGTTCTGCACTCCGGCCCAGGTGGCTGCGACCGCGGCCGCGGTGGCGGCTGACCCGGAGCGGGCGCTGGCCGACCGGCTGGAGGCCGACGGGGTGCTGGGCGCGGCCCAGCGCCGCGCGGTGGAGCGGCGGCTGGAGCGCGAGGTGCGCGACTCGTGCAAGACCCTGGCCGGCCAGGCGACCGGATCGCTGCCGGCTGCCGGTGATGCGCCGGGCGGCGACGGCGAGTGCGCCACCGTGGATCTGCGCGCGCCGGATGGGGCCACCATCGCCGAGCCGCCGAGCATCGACCCGGGCCCGCTGGAAGAAGAGACCGACGAGCAGATCAGCCTGGCCCAGACCGGCCGCTACACCGTGCAGGGCCAGCACGCCGCCGGCGGCCAGGCGCGCATCCTGCTGGCCATCGACGAGCACATCGGCCGCGAGGTGGCCATCAAGGAGCTGATCCCCGGCGCCGGCAGCGGCCAGTGGTCGCTGGACACCCCGGACTCGCTGCAGCGCTCGACCCCGGGCGCGGTGCGTTTTTTGCGCGAGGCGCGGGTGACCGGCCAGCTCGAGCACCCCAGCATCGTGCCGGTGCACGAGGTGGGCCGCCGCGAGGACGGCACCCTCTACTACACCATGCGCTTCGTGCGCGGCGACACCCTGGCCCGCAAGCTCAAGGCCTGCGAGTCGCTGGAAGAGCGGCTCAAGCTGCTGGGCGCCTTCTGGGACGTGTGCCAGGCGATCGCTTTCGCTCACTCGCGCGGCGTGGTCCACCGCGACATCAAGCCCGACAACGTCATGGTCGGCGAGTTCGGCGAGACGGTGGTGCTGGATTGGGGCGTGGCCAAGGTGGCCGGCAAGCGCGACATCCGGGCCAACGACATCGAGCGCGAGCTGCGCTACCTGCAGCAGGCCGATACCGGCAAAACCGCCGCCGGCACGGCCATCGGCACCCCGTCCTACATGAGCCCCGAACAGGCCCGCGGCCAGATCGATTCCATCGACGAGCGCTCGGACGTCTGGGGCCTGGGGGCGGTGCTCTACGAGATCCTGACCGGGCGGCCGCCGTATGTCGGCCACACGCCGATGGACACCATGCTGCAGGTCGGCGAGCAGCCGCTGGTCCCGGTGCGCCAGGTCTGCGCTGATGCGCCGGCCGAGCTGGCCGCGGTGGCCGAACGCTGCCTGCGCAAGGAGCGCGCCGAGCGCTACCGCTCCGCCCAGGATCTGGTCGAGGAGATCAATGCCTTCATGACCGGCGGTCGGGTGCGGGCCCACGACTACAGCTCCTGGGAGCTGTTCAAGCGCTTCGCCGCCAAGAACAAGGTCGCTCTGGCCGCGGTCGGACTGGTGCTGGCGGTGATCATCGGCGCCCTGATCATGGTCACGTTCAGCCTGCAGGCCGAGACCGAGGCCCGGCAGGCCGAACACCAGGCGCTCGAGCGGGCCGAGGCCGCCCGCGCCCAGGAACTGGTCGAACGCCGCCAGGCCAACCTCCACCTGGCCCAGGCCTATGCCGAAAAGGCCGACCGGCTGCTCTCGCGGATGCGCCACCCGGCCGCCGCCACCCTGGCCGCGGCCGCGCTGGTCCACAACCCGGCCCACCCCAAGAGCCCCCATCACGATCCGGGCTTCCAGCAGCGCCATCCGCGCTCCCGCGCGCTGTGGATCGAGGCCGCCTCTCAGCTCTACCGGCTGCAGTTCGGCCTCGACGCCAGGCTGCAGACCATGTTCGCCACCCCCGAGGCCCTGACCCGATTGAGCTTCAGCCCCGATGGCCGCCGCCTGGCCGCCGGCTGCTTTGACCACCGGGTGCGGATCTGGGCGCTGGATGGATCCGCCGACGGCCCCTTGCTGCTCGAAGGTCACGACGACGAGGTCTACGCCACCGTCTACTCACCCGATGGGCGCTGGCTGGCCACCGCCGATCGCAAGGGCCAGGTTCTGCTGCGCCGGGCCGGCAGCGGGGCCGTCGAGCGCCGGCTGGCCGGCCACCGCCAACTGGTGCACCAGCTGGCGTTCTCACCGGACAGCCGCCAGCTGGCCTCGGCCGCCTGGGATGGGACCGCCCGGCTGTGGCGCGTGGCCGACGGCGATAACGCCGGGGTGTTGCGCCACCCCACCAAGAAGATCAACGGGGTGGCCTTCGCCCCGGACGGTCGCCAGTTGGCCACCGCCGCCGAGGACGGGCGGGTCCGGCTGTGGTCGCTGCCCGCCGGCGAGCTGACCGCAAAGCTGACCGAGCAGGGCGAGCCGGCATATGCGGTGGCCTACTCGGCCGACGGCCGGCTGCTGGCCTCGGCGGGCAACGATCGCAAGATCCGCCTGTGGCGGGCCGAGGACGGGCGGGCGCTGGCGGAACTCGAGGGCCACCGGGACGGGGTGTTGAGCCTGGACTTCGCTCCGGATAAACCGCGGCTGGCCTCGGCTTCGTACGACAAGACCGTGCGGCTGTGGGATCTGGCCGGCCTTCCCGGTCGCAGCCAGGGCAGGCCGTTGCTGACGCTCGGCAGCCACCGCAACTTCGTCTTCAGCGCCGCCTTTTCACCGGACGGCCGCCAGCTGGCCACCGCCGGCTGGGATCGCAGCGTCCGGCTGTGGACCATCGAGTCCGGGCGTGCACTGCCCACCTTCCACGGCCACCAGGGATCGATCTACGCCCTGGCCTTCACCCCGGACGGCCGCACCCTGGCCACCGGAGCCTGGGATCACACCATTCGACTGTGGGATGCCCGGACCGAGCGCGAGCACGTCCACCGGGCGCGGCAGGTGCTGCGCGGCCACCGCGACATCGTCGACAACCTGGCCGTCAGCCCGGACGGCCGCTGGTTGGCGTCGGCCAGCCGCGACCGCACCGCCCGCATCTGGTCGGTGGCCAACGGCCGCCAGCGCCACGTGCTGCGGGGCCACCGGGACGAGGTGGCTGGAGTGGCCTTCTCGCCCGACAGCCGCCTGCTGGCCACGGGTGGCGCGGACGCCACCATCCGCCTCTGGGATGTGGCCAGCGGTGCTCAGCACCGAATACTCGAGGGGCATGCGGGCGCCATCTCGAGCGTACGCTTCTCCCCGGACGGCGCGCTGCTGGCCTCGGTGTCGAACGACAAGACCGTCCGCCTCTGGGATCCCGCGTCCGGCCAGCAACTGGCCGTGCTGCGCGGGCACAGCGACTGGGTCTCGGGCGTCGATTTCTCGCCCGACGGGCGCTGGCTGGCCACCTCGGGCAAGGACGGGACGGCCATCATCTGGCGGGTGGCCGACCGCAGCCAGCGGCTGCGTTTGACCGG
>CAYVQE010000122.1:0-12393 GCA_964454005.1 uncultured Myxococcales bacterium | reverse complement strand
GTCCAGCTCGAGGGCTTCGATCTGAAGGTCCTGGATGCCTCCTCCCGCTGAACGCCCGGACTTCCCCGGCGGGGGCCGCTACCACCGTTTGGGCCCGGCCTTGCGCCGCCGCTTCGGCCAGCGCGTCCACAAGGTCACCCTGCGGGGCGACTTCGGCTGCCCGAACCGCGACGGGCGCATCGGCCACGGGGGTTGTCGCTTCTGCTCGACCGCAGCCCTGGTGCCGGCCGGCGGCCCCGCTGGCGGACCGATCGCCGACCAGCTGGCCGCCGGGCTGGCCGCCGTCGAGCGCCGGGTCGGGGCCCGGGCCGCGGTGGCCTATTTCCAGGAGGGTTGCGCCACCGATGCGCCGATCGCGCGCCTGGAGCGCCTGTTCGGCGAGGCTATCCGCCACCCGCAGGTGGTCGCGCTCAGCGTGGGCACGCGCCCGGATTGGCTGGCCCCGGAGGCGCTCGACCTTCTGGCCGGGCTGTCGCGGCTCAAGCCGGTGTGGCTGGAGCTCGGCCTGCAGAGCGCCAACGACGCCCTGCTGGCCGCGATGAACCGGGGCCACGACTGCGCCACCTTCTGCCGGGCGGCCGAGAACGCGCGGGCGTCCGGCCTCGAGGTGATCGGCCACGTCATTCTGGATCTGCCCGGCGAGACGGCTGCCGATCGGCGGGCCACGGCAAGCTGTCTCAACCGGGTGGGGGTGGCCGGGGTCAAGGTGCACAACCTGCACGTGCTCGCGGACACGCCGCTGGCCGCCGACTGGCGTGCCGGCAGGCTGCACCTGTCCGACCTGACGAACTACGCCCGCATCGCGGCCGATTTCTTGCGGTGGCTCGATCCGGCCGTGGTGGTCCACCGCCTGATCGGCGACGGTCCGGCCCGGCTGATGCTGGCACCCGGCTGGTGGCGCGACAAGCGCCGGGCGCTGGCCGCCGTGGACGCGGCGCTGGCGGCCGGGGATCGATGGCAGGGCCAATGCATCGAGCCGACCCCGGCGACTCTCGGCGGCGGCCCGATCGACAAGCCCGTTGTCTCCGGCCCCGAGCCGTGATAGCGTCGCCGCGATTCGACTCGCCGCTGCGGCGGTGGGCTGACATGACAGAGCGGAGGACGCCTTGCTGATCGACATCCATGTTCACTCCGAGCACACGCCGGACGGTCCCCCCTTGAGCGACCTGGTGGCCGCAGTGAAGGACAAGGGTCTAGACGGTTTCTGCCTGACCGACGTCCACACCGTGGCCGGAGGCCCCGAGGCCAAGCGGTTGGCGTCCGAGGCCGGCCTGACCGCCCTGGTCGGCTTCGAGGCCCTGACCGACCGCGGTCACTTCCTGGTCTTCGTGGCCGAGCCCGATTCGCTGCCCGCGATCGACAAGTGGCTGCGTTTCGATGCCGACGGCCGCATCCCGTTCGCCTCCTTGGCCGAGGCGGTCGAGGCCCGCGACGGCGTCATCGTCGCCGCCCACCCCTACGATCGCGACACCGATCGGGCGCCCGGCGACAGCGTGGTCCAGCTCGATGCGGTGGGCGCCATCGAGGTCCACAACGTCCGCCGCGCGCAGCTGGTCAACGAGTTGGCCGAGGAAGTGGCGGCCGGCACCGGCCTGCCCGGCGTGGCCGGCAGCGACGCCCGCCACGGGTTGGGCGACATCGGCCGGGTGGCCAGCCTGGTCGAAGGCCAGCTCGACGGCGAGATCGATCTGATCGACCGCATCCGCTCCTTCCAGATCTGGCCGGTCACCATCGGCGGCAAACCCGGCGGCGCCCAGCCGAAGAAGAGACGCCCCGCCAAGGGCCGCGGCCGCCCGCGCCGTTCGGCCGGCGGCGAAGGCCGCGAGCGCAGCGGCGCCAACAAGGGCGCCGACCGCAAACGCCGCACCGGCAGGGACGGCAAAAGCCGCCGCCGCGGGGGCCGCCGCCAGCAGCCCGCCGGCCCCAGGGGCGCGACAAAGACCGCCGCCGGTGACGAGAAGCCCTCATCCGGCGAGAAGAAGAGCTGAAGCCTCGGGCGGGTATGGCTCCGGCTCAACCGCGGGGGGGCTGGGGCCGGCGCTTCAGCTCGGCCTCGGACAAACGGCAGTACAGCGGCTCCAACCGGTGCGGATCGGCGACGGCCCCGCGTTGCAGGCGCTCGCGGGCGATTTCACCGAGCCGGGCGGCGGACAGGCGATGGGCCGATTCCCCGGCCGGCACCTGCAGCCGGTCGCCCAGCGCCGCGGCGAAGCGCTCGCGGTAGCGTTCGAGACCGCTGCCGAGCAGGATGCATTGATCGCCGCCCACGGCCAACTCGGCCGCCCATTCGTCCGGCCGCCGGGCCGCCGGCGGCGACAGCACCCGCGGCGGCAGTTGCCCGATGGCGTAGCAGGCGGCGAAGACCTCACCCTTGAGCGCATCCAGCGCCGGACAGACCCGACCGGCGGTACCCTCGGCGTTCAGCGCCAGGGCTTCGAGGCTGCAAACGCCGACCAGCGGCAACCGCCGCACGCTGGCCAGGGTCTTGGCCACGGTCAGACCGATGCGCACCCCGGTGAACGAGCCCGGTCCCAGCCCGACCGCGACCGCCTCGATCGAGTCCGCCGGCCAGCCGGCGGCGTCCAGAATGGCGACGACGAGCGGTAGCAGCGCCCTGGAGTGCTGGCCGCCCGGCCGCCCGGCCGCAACCACCACCCGGTCGGCCTCCAGCAGGGCCACCGCCGTGATCGGGGTGGCGGTATCGAGGGCGAGCAGCCTCATCCTTAGCCGAAAATCGAGGTGATATCCGACCAGTAGCGGCTGATGTCGTTGTAGAAGGCGAAGGCCATCAGGCTGATCAGCAGCAGCAGCCCGACGTATGAGGCCATCACCCGCGCGTTGAGCGACAGCGGCTTGCGCCGGATGGCCTCGATGACGATGAACAGGATGTGACCGCCGTCCAGGATGGGGACCGGCAGCAGGTTGAGCAGGCCGAGCAAAACGCTCAAAAAAGCCATGATGCTCAGGAAGGTGCCGATGCCCTTGGCGGCCGACTTGCCGGCCACGTCCAGGATCATGATCGGGCCGCCGATGGCTTCGGTGGCCTGCACCCGGCCCTCGAAGATGCGCACGAAGCCCCGGATGTTCATGGTGATGGCGCGCCAGGTCTGCACCACCGACATCTTCAGCGCATAGGTCAGCCGGTCCGGCCGGGTGATCCTCTCACCGGCCAGCAGGCTGGGTTGATAACTGACGCCCAGCCCGGGCTTGCGCGTGACCTGCTTGAACTCGTTTTTGGTCTCGATGATCTTGGGCTTGATGGCGAGTTCTTCGATCCGGCCCTGGTGGCGCACCTCGACCGGAATGCTGCTGTCGGCATGGGCGATCACATAGCGCGAGAACTGCTCCCACGACCGAATGGACTTGCCGTCGATGGCCACGATCTTGTCCCCGGGTGCGATACCGGCCGCTTTGGCCGGAAAATCGTCCAGCACCCCATGGACGTAGAGCGCGATCGGCTCGATGCCGGTGTAGGCCTCGCCATAGACCCTGGTGCCGGGCGGCGCCCGGGCGGCCGCCACCGGCTCGACCACGGCGCGCTCGAGCACCGGAACCCGAACGGTCACCGCGCCGATGCGGACATCGGCGGCCCGCGCCACCTCGACCGGCAGCGGCTGCAGGCCGTTTTCGCGCATCAAGCGCCGGGCCTCGACCCAGCCGTCTACGGTCTCGCCGCCCACCTCCAACAACCGATCCCAACTCTGCAGACCGGCCCGCGCCGCCGGCGAGTCCGGCGCGACCACGCCGATGGTGTTGCCCAGCCGGTGATGGCGCAGCCCCAGATCCCAGCGTTCGCCCAGCAGCTCCAGTCCGGTCTCGTCCAGCTCCCGCCGGGGATCGACCTCGAATTCGAACTGCTGCCCATCGCGTTCGACGCGGACCGTGACCGGCTCGCCGCCGCTGGCCTGGATCGCCTCGTCGATCTCTTCCCAGGTCTCGGTAGCCTCGCCGCCGATGGAAGTCACCCGATCGCCGTAGCGGATTCCAGCCTCATCGACCGGTGAATCGGGGATCACCCGGCCGACCACCGGAGCCGCTGCCTCGGCCCGCAGCAGGTGGTAGCCGAAGTAGATCGGCACCGCCAGCAGGATGGAGAACAGCGGGCCGCCGAAGATGATCAAAAACCGCTTCCAGGCCGGTTGGGTCAGAAACGCCCGCGGCTGATCGGTGGCGGCGATCTCCTGGGTGGGATCGTCGCCCAGCATGCGCACGAAACCGCCGAGGGGGAACCAGGCGATGCGGTACTCGGTGTCGCCGGGCTGCCAGCTCGCCCGATAGCGGCCGATGCGGACCGGACCGCCAAAGCCCAGGCTGAAGGTCAACACCCGGACATGAAACAGCTTGGCGAACAGGAAATGCCCGCCTTCGTGGACGAAGATCAGGATGCCGATCAGGATGATGAACCAGAATATGCTCGCCATGAAAACCCGTCGTCGACCGCCGTCCCGCGAGGCTCCCGGGACGAACTTGAGAGTCGATAGACCTTAACCACTCTGCTGCCGGCGGTCAACCCGATCGCCGCTATCCGCCGGCTCGGCATGCCAGGCCGGTAGGCCGGCGCGGTTGCGGGGCCGGCGGCCGTAGAGCAGATCGTCGGCCCACAGCGCGACCCGCCGGGCGATGGGGTTGTGGGCGATGGCCCAGCGCACCAGCTGGTGGGGCGCGGTGGCGGGCTTGGCGAACGGGCAGACGCTGATGCACAGACCACAATCGGTGCCCAGCTTGCGCCAGAGCCGGTAGCACCGATCGCGCTCGGTCTGCCACTTCTCGACCCCGTTGTGCAGAGCCTTGTCGCCGGCGTCCACCGCCCCCGATGGGCAGTTGACCGCGCACTTCTTGCAGCGGCGGCAGAACGACTGCACCCCGAGGCGCACGGGGGTATCCGGCGCCAGCTCCAGATCGGTCGTCACCACGGCCAGCCGCAACCGGGGACCGCAACCGGGTGCGATCAGCAAACCGTGGCGACCGGTCTCGCCCAGCCCGGCCCGCTCGGCCAAGGGCACGCACAGCACCCGGTAGTTGCCATCCAGATGGGCGCGGGCCCGGTAGCCCCACAGCTGGATCACCCGCGCCAGCACGCTGGCTGCGGTGCCGGCTTCCAGGTAGGCCTGGGCGGTGGCGGTGGTCTGCGCGGTGCCCGGCGCGTGGCGCACCAGCTCCCAGTCCATCTCCAGCCCGATCACCAGCGCGAAGCCGTGTTCCAGCTCGATCGGGCCGCCCCACGGTCCGGGTCCCCGGCCGATGTGGGAGTAGACCCAGGCCGGTTCGAGCCGGGAGCAACCGACCCGGTCGGCGCCGAGCTGCTGCGCCAGACCCGCCAGCCGGCGGCTGGCTTCGCGGGGCCCGAGCGGCACCGGCTCGGCCGCCAGTCCGGCGGCGGGCCGATCGGCCAGCTGGCCCACCTGCTCGCACAGGGCGAACAGGCCGTGCAGATACGCCGAGCTGGCCCGGTGGTAGCTGCGGCTGCCGGGCTCGCCCAGACCGGGCAGCCGCCGCACCTCGCGATCGAAGGCCTCGAGTTCGGGCCGGTCGCGGTAGTAGGCCGCGTACTCGGCGGTGCCCGGTGCGAGCCGGTAGAAGCGATGGAACACCGCGTCGCGTTCATCGATCCGCGCCGGCGGCTCGACCACGCGGGTCCCCGCCGGCCCCGACCCCAGCGGCAAGGCGATCGCGGCCAGCCCAACCAGCCCGGCCAGCAGCAAGCCCAGCACCACCCACGGCCGGGCCGGATGCTCGATCAGCAGGGCCGCGGCCAGAACGCCCGCGGCGGCCGCGCCCACCGCGGCGCTGATTCCGGCGGCGCGCCACTCGCGCTCGCCCAGGCAGACCGCCACGAAGGCCGCCAGGAGGAGTTCCCCCGCGACCAGCGCCGCCCAGCCCAATGGCAATACCCACTCCACGGCTCACCCGCGCGCGCGGTCCGGGCGGTTCAGTCGGTGAACACGTGACCGCACCAATCGCAGCGCTCCACCCGCCGGCCGGGCCTGGCCTTGATGACCGCATCGCAGCCGGGGCAGCGGACCTGGCTCTGGGGCGCATCCGGATCGGCGGGGGGCTCGAGCCGCAGCCCTTGCGAGCGAACCGCCTGCATGGCCCGGCGATAGCGCAGCAGCATCGGGTCGTCGTGGTCGATCAGATCCCGCTGCACCAGCCTCTTGGTCAGACCGTCGATCAGCTCCGTCGCCGCCCCCAGCGCCTGGCCGAGAAAGAGAAGCTGTGTCTTGACCTCGGTCATGTTCTCGCTGAACTGCAGGTTGACCTGGAGCTGTTGGTCCGAACGCCTGCCCATCACCGACCTCCTGTCTCGGCTCACAAGTCTGCCGCCAAGATAACACGCGCGGGCCGCGACCGAAGCCCTTTTTGCGAAAAGCGCACCGATCCCGGGCCCATCCATCGACCGTCAGCTTGACCCCCTGGGCTCGGGTTGGTAGCATCAGCCCAGGTCGGGCCCGGTGGGCGCCGGCGTCCACCGGAAAGGATCCCCAGGCGATGCCAAGGAAAAAGCTGGGAGAAATCCTCCTCGAGCGCGGAATCATCGACCAGGATCAGCTCAATTCGGCCCTGGCCTACCAGCGCCAATGGGGCCACCGCCTCGGGGTGGCCCTGGTGGCCAAGGGTTTCATCACCGAGGGCATGCTGGTCAAGGTGCTGGGCGAGGTGATGAGCCTGCCGGTGGTCGATCTGTCGCAGACCGACTTCGACTCCGAGGCGCTGCGGTTGGTGCCCTTCAATACCTGCGAGAACAACGATCTGATCCCGATCAGCCTCGAGCAGAGCCGCGGCAAGGACCTGCTCACCCTGGCCATGGCCGATCCGATGAACCTGGCCATCATCGACGAGATCGAGTTCACCACCGGCAAGAAGGCGCGCCCGGTGCTGGCCACCATCTCGGCCATCAACTCGGCCATCCGCAAGCACTACCGGGGTATGAACACGACCATCAAACCGATGGAGCTGCTGCGCAAGCGCGGTGCCGATACCGGACGCATGGTCCTGGTTCGCCCCGGCGGCGAGTCGGAGGAGGTCGACACCGCCACCCGGGAGCAGACCGCCAAGCGCCAGGCCCCGGCGGCCGGCCAGCGGCCGCAGGTTCGGGATCGGGTGCAGGAGATCAAGGCGCGCCGGGCGCAGCAGGTCGCCCAGAGCGGCCGCAGCATCAGCGCCGAAGAGGTCATGGAGGATTACCTCAGGGAGGTGCAGACCGGCGACCTTGAGACTTTGCACAAGCTCGAGAAGTACTTCTGGGCCCTGATGCGGGTGATGGCCAAGAAGGGGCTGGTCACCAAGGACGAGTTCCTCCGGGAGCTGAACAAGTAAGGTCATTTACGATCGGGCGGCTGCGTCCCGGCGTGGCTTGGCGCCGCGCGGGACATTCGCCCGCTATGAATCGCATGAACAGGAGGGGACTAGCGATGCGCGCGTGGAACCGAGCCAAGTCGTTTGCGCTGGCGTCGACTCTGCTGGCGGCGGGCCTGGTGGCCTGCCCGGGCAAGTACGACAATACCCCGAAAGCCGATGCCGCCGTCACCGAGGCGATGCAGGAGCGCTACAAGGCGCTGATCGCCGAGGCCAAGGAGGTCGAGGCCGGCCAGGAACTCAAGCTGCTCCACCACTTTACCGCGGCCATCCTGTCGCAAACCGAGATGCAGGCCTTCGAGAAGATGGCGGCCGACTTCGTCTCCCGGGTCAAGGCCGGCGAGTTCGACCAGGTGCAGTTCGAAGGCGGCCGCGCCCCCGGCAAGGCGCGGCTGCTGCTGGTCGACGCGTCCTTCGCCAAAGGCGCGGTCCCCTTCGTCAAGGGGGCCGACGGCTGGAAGATCGACGACATCGAGGCCGGCTTCGGCACGTATGACAAGGAGCTCAACATCAAGGGCAACGCTCCGGCCAAGCCGCCCTCTTCGCTGGCGGCGCTGGCCCTGCTCAAGGATCCCCAGGCCGATTCGATCGAGCTGGTCGATGCGGCGCTGTCGCTGGCGCGGGCCAAAGACCGCAAATCGGCCGAAAAGTATGCCGCCGAGATCGACTCCGCCTGGCCAAAAGCGGCCTTGCTGTATGCCGTCTGGCGCGCAGGCGGCGAGTGCGAGCCGTTCGCCAAGGCCTTCCCGATCGCGGGTGAGGAGCAGAAGAGCCTGTGGGAACGCGACACCGGCAACTTCCGCACCCTGCTCAAGGGCCTGTGCGAGTGCGCGGCCGAGGCCGAGTCGTCGCTGCCCATGACGCGGGTCTACAAGGGCTGCCACCAGGTCGAAGGGGGGCCGCGCTCGGAGTACGTCGATCCGGTGGTCGAGATGGCCAACGCCCGGCCGGACGCCTTGCTGGCCGTCTCGCTCAAAGCGGGCATCCCCTATGACCAAGATCCGATGGCCAACATCCTGGTCGGGGCCTTGCACGGCGAGAAGGAGTCCGCCTTCTACCAGTACCTCCACAAACACGATCGCGGCCGTGGGCCCAGCCACCGGCTGGCCCGGCAATGGGTGGCGTTGATGGCCAAGCGGGACGTGGAGGAACCACCGGGATCCGAAGACTCCTACTGAACGCCCCCGCCCGGCGGTTCCCCGAAGCGCAGCGCTACTGGCGCTCCGCCAGATGGGCGTACCTGTCCAGCACCCGGTCCATGCCGGACACCGGTATCCGCGCCAACAGCTGATGGGTCAAGGCGTGGACCCGCTGCTCCTCGCGGATGCGATCGACCTCGGATTGGTGGAACGGGGTAAGGTACTTGACGAAGCGGATCACGTGCAACAGCTCGTGGGTCAGCACGTAGAGCACCAGCGGCGAAAAGGAAATCCCGCTCGACTCGCGCCGCAAGCTCTCGATGATATTGTGGTCCTGCAGGTTGACCTGGTACAGGTCGCGCGGGCGGCCGAACATCGGATCGCGGTAGCCGTAGCGGGCGATGTAGGCCAGAACCTCGCCCGCGTGGATCTCGAACTGCTGCAGGTCGGCCAGGGTGCGCACCTCGAGCGGCAGCTTGCTTTCCTGCTCCTGGCTGAGCTGGTAGTGATCGCCGGTGACTTCGCGGGCGAGTTGCAGCATGCGGCCAAGCAGCTTGAGCTGTCTGGCCCCGAAGCCCGGCCGCGCCGGCGGCGCCACGCTTTCAGCAGCCCCACTCATCGCCTATATTATGGGCCCGCCCGCCCGCCGGAGCAAGACCAATCCACATTCCGACCCGGCAACAATTCATAGACAGTTCAACAGTTTGAGACCGGGTGCCGAGGCTTGACAGCCGGCCGTGAAGGGATTAAGAAAGCGAACGGATTCCCGGGGTCGGACAGGGGTCGGACACCAGGACAGGAGGAATCGAATCGTGCCGATCTACGAATACGTGTGCAACAAGTGCGGCCTCGAGTTCGAGGTCATTCAGAGCTTCTCCGACAAGCCGTTGGCGCGCTGCGAGAAATGCGGCGGCCGGGTGCGCAAGCTGGTCTCGCAATCCGCGTTCCACCTCAAGGGCAACGGCTGGTACGTCACCGACTACGCCTCCAGGCATCCCGGCTCCAAGCCCAAAGACGCATCCGAGAATTCCGAAACCGGATCGAAGCCGGCGGCCGATGCCAGCGCATCCGGCAAGTCGAACGACACCGCCGCCAAGGCGAGCAAGCCCAAGTCCACCAAGAGCTGAACGCCTGGCCCGCCCGGTGCTCCAGCCCCGCGGCTCGAGGCCCACACGAGTCGGATGGTCCAGTCCGTACCGTACTGCGGCTTGACAGAGTCGGCCATTCGCCGGACACTGAGGCCATCGTTGCGGTGATGTCAGGCTCGCCGGTCGGCGAGGCATCCCCACCGCCACGGGGTTGGTCGGTAGGCGCGCCGGCTTGCGCGGCGCGGCCCACGCCACCAGCCCCGCAACCGCGAGGTGGTCTCGGGGATGCCGGCGCCGAATTCGCAAGCGGATCACGAAAAGGAGCTGGACCTGCTGATCGTGGGTCTGGGCCCAGCCGGCGTGGCCTGTGCCCTGCAAGCCCGCCGCGAGGGCCTGCGCCTGCTGGCGGTCGGCGACGAGCCGGTGGGCGGCCTGCTGCCGGCGGCCCGCCGGCTGGACAACCTGCCAACCGCCTCCGGCATGGCCGGCGCCGAACTGGCCCGCCGCATGGCCGAGCAGCTGGACGAGCGCGGGGTGGACTGCACCGAGGGGCGGGTGACCACCCTGGCCGCAACCGCGGACGGTCATGCGGTCGGGCTGGCCGACGGCCGCGGCTGGCGGGCCCGCTGCGTCTGTCTGGCCACCGGCACCCGGCCGCGCCACTGGCCGGTGGCGCTGGAGGGCGGCCGCTGGGTACACCGCGATGCGCGCAGCGTACCGGCGCGGCTGGACGGGCTGCGGGCCGCCGTGATCGGCGGCGGCGAGGCGGCGCTGGACACGGCCCTGAGCCTGCGCGATCGCGGCGCCGGGGTCGAGCTGTGGGTCCGCGGCCGCCGGCTGCGGGCCGGCGCGGCTCTGCAGGCCGAGGCGCAGGCGGCCGGGGTGCGGCCGATCTGGTCCAGCGAGCCGGTGCGTGCCCGGCGGCAAGGGCCGTTCTGGGAGCTGACGGCCCGGGACGGACGCCGCTTGGTCGCCGACGAGCTGGTGGTATGCATCGGCCGCGAACGGCGCGACGAGCTGCTGGCCGCGGTGCCGCCGCAGCCGGATGCCGCGGAGCCGATCGTCTACCGACCGGGTCTGTTCGTCGCCGGTGATCTGATCCGCGGCCGCGACCGCTACACGGCCACCGCCATGGGCGACGGCCAGCGCGCGGCCGTGGCCTGCATGCGCCACCTGAGCGGCGCCGATCCACCCACCGGCCAGCCCGGCTGAGGGCAAACGATGCCCGATTTGAACTGCAACCGATGACCACGAGGAGGACGCGATGGATATTTTGCGTGTCGAAGGAGACCCGGCGGTGGCCGAGGTCGCGGTCATGCGCTTCTACGGCGACGACCGCAAATGCGTCGAGTGTGTCGACGGCCTGGCGCCGCCGTTGCCCCGGGAGCAGAAGTGGATCATCAACCTGTCGACGCAGTTCGGTTGTCCGGTCGGCTGTCCATTCTGCGATGCCGCCTTCGCCTACCACGGCAATCTGACGGTCGACGACTTGCTGGCCCAGGTGCGCTGGGGGCTCGAGCGCCATCCGGCCCGACTGGCCACCAGCTGCGCCAAGCTCAAGGTGCACTTCGCCCGCATGGGCGAGCCGGCGCTGAACCCGGCCTGCCTGGAAGCGGCCGCGGCCCTGCCCGGATTGATCGCCACCCCCGGTCTGTGGTGCTGCATGGCCACGGTGGCCCCGCGCGGCCGCGAGGCCTGGTTCGACGAGCTGGCCCACATCGCCCACGCGCTCTACCCGGGCCGCTTCCAGCTGCAGTTCTCGGTCCAATCGACCGCCGCCGCCGATCGGCGGCGGCTGACGCCCATCGATCACTGGTCGCTGGCCGAGATCGCCGCCTACGGCCGCGCCTTCCACCGACCCGGCGACCGCCGGGTGGCGCTCAACTTCGCCCTGGCCCGCGACGTGGCCTTCGACCCCGAGGTCATCCAGGAGCACTTCGAACCGGAGCACTTCGCCATCAAGCTGACGCCGGTCAACCCCACCGCCCGCGGGGCCGAGCACGGCTTCGAGACGGTGCTGCGCTCCGAACGCCAGGCGGCCGTCGCCGCAGCCTGTGACGCGCTGACCGGACGGGGCTTCGATGTGGTGCTGAGCATCGGCGACGAGCGCGAGGACCAGGTCGGCTCGAACTGCGGCCAGGCGGTGCGGGTCGAACGCGGTCGGACCGCGCCCGCCCGGCGCCCGGCACCCTCAGGCCAGCAGGCGGCGCGCCTCGGCTGAAGCGGGACAGCCACAGGGCGGATCCACCTCGTAGTCGATCACGTTCTCCAAATACTCCAGCTGCTTCCACAAGGGAAAGACGTTGCTGCCCATGATGACGGTGCCCCCCAGCCGCCGCAAACTGTTCTCCAGCTGGGTGCGCAGCTGCTGCTGCTCGGCCGGCGGCAGGTCCCGGTAGCGGCCGTCCAGCGGTTTGACGTAGACCTCGTCGGACGCCGGGCAGCTGGTCACGTGGGCCACCTGGTTCAGATCGGCGCCGGGAGCCAAGCGGACCTCGTCCAACGTCATCCAACCGCGCTTGCCGCGGGCGCAGCCATAGAGGGTGCCGGCCGCGGTCTCGACCCGCACCCGCCCTCCGGCCTCGACCGAGCGCGATGGGTTGGCGCCGCTGAGCGCTGCGGTCCGTCTCGTTCGCCTGCTCTTTCGCTTCTTCAATCGGTTCGCCACGGCGGGCTCCTTTCCCTTCGGGGTGGTTCGCCCCCCGGTTCGAGCAATGGCCGTGCCATTCAGCAAAAACGCACTCTTCCAGTGAGTTGACATTGATGCGGGGTGTTCGGAAACGAGACAGCCTGTCCGGGATCCGGACACC
>CAYVQE010000121.1:0-18446 GCA_964454005.1 uncultured Myxococcales bacterium | reverse complement strand
TCCGCGAGATGCTCGAGCGGGTCGATCCGGAAGCGCTGCGCTACTTCCTGTTGGGCACCCACTACCGCAGCCCCATCAACTTCGAGGTCGACTTCAATTGCCCGGTTTGTAAGGCCGAGCTGGCCCGCACCGACGTGGAGCAGCGCCGCTGCCCCCACTGCAGCGCCGAACTCGACGAGCAACAGGCCGCCGCGGCGGTGCGCTTCCCGGCGCTGGAGGAGGCCCAGCGCCGGCTGGAGTACCTCTACCAGACCCGGCAGCGGCTGGATGGCCACCTGGCGGCCGGTGCCACCGGCGGCGGTGAGCCGGTGCACGGCGAGGAGATCGCTGCACTCGGACAGCGCTTCGACGAGGCCATGGACGACGATTTCAACACCGCCGCGGCCCTGGGCGTGCTGGCCGACGCCTCGCGGCTGGCCAACGAGGTGATCGACAACAAGGAAAAACAGCCCCCCGCTATGGTCACCAGCGCGGTGCAACAGCTGCGCGAGCTGTTCGACACCCTGTCCGACGTGCTGGGTTTGCTGGAACGCGATCCGGAAGCGGCGCTGGCGGTTCTGCGGGACAAGGGCCTGCGGGCGCTGGGCCTGGACGCGGCGGCCATCGACGAGATGGTGGCCGAGCGCACGGCGGCGCGGCGCGACAAGGATTTCGCCCGGGCCGACGCCATCCGCGATCGGCTCCACCAGATGGGCGTCGAGCTGATGGATGGCCCCGAGGGGACCACCTGGAAGCTCAAGGGCTGAACGGCCCATGCGCGCCGGCTTCGCGCTGCAATCGGAGTTCTCGCCGGCGGGGGATCAACCCAAGGCCATCGCCGAGCTGGCCGCCGGGCTCGAGCGCGGCGACCGCCACCAGGTGTTGCTGGGCGTGACCGGCTCGGGCAAGACCTTCACCGTGGCCAGTCTGCTGCAGCAGGTGGGCCGGCCGGCGCTGGTCATCGCCCACAACAAGACGCTGGCCGGCCAGCTCTACGCCGAGTTCCGCGAGTTCTTCCCCGAAAACGCGGTGGCCTTTTTCGTCTCCTACTACGACTACTACCAGCCCGAGGCCTACGTACCGCAGTCCGACACCTACATCGAGAAGGACGCCAGCATCAACGACGAGATCGATCGCATGCGCCACGTGGCCACCCACAACCTGTTGACCCGGCGCGACGTGATCATCGTGGCCTCGGTGTCGTGCATCTTCGGCCTGGGCCCGGTGGAGAACTACGGCGAGATGAAGGTCGGCGTGCGGGTGGGCGAAGAGGTGGGCCGCGATCGGCTGCTGCGCCGCCTGGTCGAGATCCAATACAGTCGCAACGATGTGGACTTCCATCGCGGCACCTTTCGGGTGCGCGGCGACGTGGTCGATGTGTTCCCGGTCTACGAGGACGAGCGGGCCCTGCGGTTGAGTTTCTGGGGCGACGAGATCGAGGAGATCCACTGGTTCGACCCGCTGCGCGGCCGGCGCCAGCAGGACCTGGAGGCGGTCGACATCTACCCCGGATCGCACTACGTCACCCCGGGTGACACCCTGGACCGCGCCCGCGGGACCATCCGCGAAGAGCTGCGCCAGCGGCTCGGCGCGCTGCGCGACGACGGCAAGCTGCTCGAGGCCCAGCGGCTGGAGCAGCGCACCCTCTACGACCTCGAGATGCTCGAGCAGCTCGGCTACTGCCACGGCATCGAGAACTACAGCCGCCACCTGTCCGGCCGGCTGCCCGGCGAGCCGCCGCCGACGCTGATCGATTACCTGCCCCACGACGCGCTGATCGTCATCGACGAGAGCCACCAGACCCTGCCTCAGCTCAAGGGCATGGTGCGCGGCGACCTGTCGCGCAAGCAGACCCTGGTCGACTACGGTTTTCGGCTGCCCTCGGCGCTGGACAACCGGCCGCTGACCTACGAGGAGTTCGACGCCCGGGTGGGCCAGCGCATCTACGTCTCGGCCACCCCGAGCCCGTTCGAGGTCGACCTGGCCCAAGGGGTGGTGGTCGAGCAGATCATCCGGCCCACCGGCCTGGTCGACCCCGCGGTCGAGGTGCGCCCGGCGCGCACCCAGGTCGACGACCTGCTCGGCGAGATCCGAGACGTGGTCGCCGGCGGCGACCGGGTGCTGGTCACCACCCTGACCAAGCGCATGGCCGAGGATTTGACCGAGTTTCTGACCGAGCACGGCGTCCGGGTGCGCTACATGCACTCGGACATCGACACCCTGGAACGCTTGGAAATCGTGCGCCAGTTGCGGTTGGGCGCCTTCGATGTATTGGTGGGCATCAACCTGCTGCGCGAGGGGCTGGACATCCCGGAGGTGGCTCTGGTGGCCATCCTGGACGCCGATCGGGAGGGCTTTTTGCGTTCGGAGACCGCCCTGGTGCAGACCATCGGTCGGGCGGCGCGCCACGTCGGCGGCCGGGTGCTGCTGTATGCCGACAAACGGACTCCTTCCATCGAGCGGGCCATCTTCGAGACCGAGCGGCGGCGCCGGCGGCAGCAGGCGCACAACCGGCGCCACGGGATTACTCCGGCCGGCATCCACAAGGCCATCGCCGAGGTGCGCCAGGCCGCGGCCGAGCCGGAGCCGGATCGGCTGGCCGAGGTGGCCCCGGAGTACGGCCTGGAGGATTCGACCGAGCGGGTCGCGGAGCTGGAGCGTCGGATGCTGGCCGCCGCCGAGCAGCTCGACTTCGAGCGGGCCGCCGAGCTGCGCGACCGGGTGCGGGCCATCCGCCGGCGGCACCTGTTCACCGGACGTTGAGGGGAGCGACGACTACCATGGAGCCGCTGCGCGGCGCACGGCTGGAAGAGCTGCTGGCCCGGCTGCCAGTGCGGCCCGGCGTCTACCTGATGAAGGACCGGGCCGAGCGGGTCTTCTACGTGGGCAAGGCCAAGAATCTGCGCAGCCGGGTGCGCAGCTACTTCCGCGCCTCGGGCGACGATCGGCCCTTCGTCGAGCGGCTGGACCGGCTGCTCTTCGACATCGAGGTGGTGGTCACCCCCAGCGAGAAGGATGCCCTGGTGCTGGAGCGCGAGCTGATCGCCCGCCACCGGCCGCGGTTCAACGTCGATCTGCGCGACGACAAGGACTTTCTGTCCATCCGCATCACCGGCGACCATCCCTTCCCGCGGCTGATGGTCGACCGGCGCCGGCCCGGCGAGACCCCGGGTCGAGCCAGCGGCCGCTGGTTCGGCCCCTACACCTCGGCGGCTGCGGCCCGGCAGATGGTGCGCATCATCCAGCGTTCCTTCGGCCTGCGCACCTGCTCCGACGCCGTGTTCTCCGGCCGGCAGCGGCCCTGTCTGCTGCACGCCATCGACCGCTGCTGCGGCCCCTGCACCGAGGCCGGGGCCCGCGCCGACTACGATCAGCGGGTCGAGGCGGCTGTGCGGCTGCTGCGCGGCCGCGCCGACGCATTGATCGCCGAGCTGCGCCAGCAGATGCAGGCGGCGGCCGCCGAGCTGCGTTACGAGGAGGCGGCCGCGCTGCGCGATCGAATCCGCGCGGTGGAGTCGATCCTGCGCCAGCGCCAGTTGCTCGATTCGAGTTCCAGCGATCTCGACGTCATCGGGCTCTACCGCGAGGGTCGCAGCGGGCTGTTCGAGCTGCTGCAGGTCCGCCGGGGACGCTGGCACGGCGCCGGGCAGTTTCCGTTCAGCCGGGTGGCGGCCCCCGACGAGGACGCCATCCGCCAGTTCGTGCTGCAGCACTACGGGCCGGGCGCCGACATCCCGCCGGTGGTCCTGGTGCCGGCGGCGGCCGGAGACGCGGGCGCACTGGCGCCCCTGGCCGAGTGGCTGAGCGAACGCCGCGGCGCCAAGGTGCAGCTGGTCACGCCGCGGCGCGGCTTGCGGGCCGAGCTGCTGCGCATGGCCACCGAGGGCGCTGGCGAGTCTTTCCGCGCCCGGCTGGCCACCAGCCGTACCCTGGTCGAGCGACTGGAACGGCTGCAGCGGCGCCTGGGCCTGACGCGTCTGCCGGAGCGCATCGAGTGCTTCGACCTGTCGACCGCCGGCGGTCGTTTCAGCGTCGGCGCCATGGCGGTGGTGCTAGACGGGGAACCGCGACCGGAGGCCTACCGTCGCTACCGCATCCGCACGGCCGCGCCGGACTCGGACGTGGACATGATGCGCGAGGTGATCGAGCGCCGCTTCCGGCCGGTGCTCGAGGGCGAGGAGGACGGGCCCGATCTGGTGGTGCTCGACGGCGGCCGCGGCCAGCTCAACGCGGTGCAGACCCTGTTCGCCGACCTGGGCGTCAGCGATGTCGATCTGGTGGCCCTGGCCAAACCCGGCCCCGGGGCCGGACGCCACAAGGCCGACCGCGATCGGGTCTTCGTGCCCGGGCGCAAAAACCCCATCCGGCTGCGCGCCGACGGCGACGCCCTGTTCCTGCTCAGCCGGGTGCGCGACGAGGCCCACCGTTTCGCCATCGGCTACCACCGGCGGCTGCAAAGAAAGGCGGGTGTCAAGAGCGTATTGGATGATATAAGCGGGATCGGGCCGGTGCTGCGCAAGCGGCTGCTGGAGGAGTTCGGCAGCCTGCGGGCGATCGAGGGCGCCGGCCCGGATGCCCTGGCCCGGGTGCGCGGCGTATCGCCGGCGCTGGCCGAGCGCATCCATGGCTATCTGGCCGCGCTGGACCGGCCCTGACGAGGAGGATGCGGTGAAATTCTACCCCAAGCTGATCGATAGGATCGCCAAAGAGATCGTGCAGACCCTGACCCAGCGCGGTGACATCGAGGTCGAGCCGGATGCGATGGATGACGCCCGCCAAGATTTCGCCGCCATCATGCGTGAGTATGAGGCGCAGGAGCGGGCCATCAGCGACGAGGCCAAAACCATGCTCATCCGGCGCGACTGGCCGCGATCCAAGCTGGCCGAGGCCCGGCGCATCCTGGCCGCCCAGCGCAAGGTGCCGTTGGGCGACGACGGCATCGACTACGTCATCAACCAGATGTTGGAGCTGATGATGATGTCGGGCCACATCGAAGAGGTCTACGCGCCGGACAACGTGCTGCGCAAGCGCATCGTCACCATCATCCGCAAGTACGCCAAGATGGATGAAGAGGTGGATCAAGAGGTGCGGGCCCGACTGAAGCACCTGGAAGAGGGCACCGCCGACTGGGAGATCCAGTACAAGCGCGTCCAGGAGCAGGTCCGCCGCATCAAGGGTCTGATCTGATCCGAGCCCACCGCAGCCGCGGGCCGATGAACGCTGGCGGCCGGTTCACTCCAGGAAGTTGACCGACACCCGGGCGGTCTTGCCCGACTCGATCTTGACCCGCTTGTTGGACTCCTGCTCCAGGGCGGGGTTGTACAGCCGCACCCGATACTCGCCCGGCGGCAGGGGGTGCGGTTGCAAGGGGGTGGTGCCGATCTTCTTGCCGTCCAGATAGATGTCGGCCCAGGGTTTGGCTTGCACCAGTAGCTTGCCCGTGGCCACCGAGAAGGCCACCTTCTTGCGCACCACCTGGCCGGGGCCGACCTCGATCTTGAGGTTCCTGCTCAGACCCAACTCCGGGTTGGTCAGCCGGATCTGGTGGGCACCGGGCGCCAGGCTGTGGTTGGTCACCGGCGTGGTGCCGACCTTCTCACCGTCGATGAAGACGTGGGCCCAGGGGCTGGCGTCCAAAAACAGCTTGCCGTTGCGCCGCTCCGTTGGCGCGCCCCCGACCGCGGCCAGCCGGGCCTCGATGCGCCGGCGCTCGCCGGAGGACGGCTCCAGCTGCTCGGACCAATCCTTGTGGCCGGCCAGCTTGGCGCTCAATCGGTAGCGGTTGCCCGGGTCGAGCTTCAGGGTGTTGCCTTTGACCGGCTTGCCGTCCAGAAAGAAGCTCGCTCCGGGCGGGCGCGAGCGCAGGCGGTAGGTCGCCACCCGGCGCCGCGGCGGCTTGGACCCGCCGCTGCGGGGCAGCCGGCCTTCGAGCCGCAGGGTCTGGCCCGGCTTGAGCTTGAACGTCTCGACCCAGTCGCGGTGGCCGGGCAACGAGGCGTGCAGGGTGTGGCTCTTGCCCGCCGCGACCCGCTCCAGGGTGGCCGGCGACCTGTCGTTGACCGCCGCACCGTCCAGCACCAGGCTGGCGCCGCCGGGCTGGGTCTCGACGCGCACCCGGCCCCAGCCGGTGGCGGTCGCCTTGGCCAGCCGGGCGCTGAAGGACCGGGTGCTGTCCGGCTCATCCAGCTTGAACCCGGCGCTCCAGGGCTCGTAACCGGGCTTGATTACCTCCAGGTTGTAGAACACGCCCACCTCGAGGTCTTCGACCTTGCAGGGCGCGGTGCAGCGCTCGGTCCCGTCGATGCGCACCTTGCCGCCGGCCGGGGTGGAATCGACGGCGATGTCGGCGGTGCCGGCGCTCGGCGGCGCGGTCACACCGGCATCGGCCGCTGGTTGCTCGGTGCCGCCGGTCTGCTGCTGCGTCATCTGCCAAATCAGGAACCCCACCCCGCCCAGCGCGAGCAACAGCAGCAGCACCACCAGCAACATCAAAGTGTTGCGCTTCTTGGGCGGCTCCGGGTAGGCGCCCATCTGGCTGGCCTGGGTGCCCATGCCGGTGGCCGCTTGCTGGCCGGTCAGGCCGGTGCCGGGCTGTCCGCTTACCCGCGACACCCCGGTGGTCGGTTTGGGATACAGCGGCCGGGAAGGGGTGGACACCGGCGAGCCGGCCTGGGATGGCTGCGAGGGCGTGTTGCCCCCGGTGCCGCTGTCGTAACCCGAACCCAGATCCACGTCGTCGAACAGCAGCGATTCCAGGTCGTCACCGGACTGCTGGGCCTGCTCGATCTTGCGCAGGTTGTCGAGCTTGTCCTTGAACAGCTCGCGCATGAATGCGGCCAGGTGGACCGTCGAGGAGGTCAGGCCCTGGTTCTTCAGGAACTCCTCCAGCGCCAGGTGCATCTGCAGCGCATCCTGGAAGCGCTTGTCGGGGTCTTTTTCCAGGGCCTTGAGAATGATGGCTTCGAGTTCGGCCGGGATCTGCTGGTTGACCTGCCGCGGCGGGGTGACCACGCCCTCGGTGATCTCCTTGAGGATCATCAGCTCCGAGGACTTTTTGTACAGCCGGGTGCCGGTGGCCAGCTCCCACAGCACGATGCCCAGGGCGAACAGGTCGGAGCGCGCATCGACCGGCCGGCCGGTGCACTGCTCGGGCGACATGTAGGCGTACTTGCCCTTGAGCACGCCGGAGCGGGTCTCCTGGTACTGGGTGGCCGCCTTGGCGATGCCGAAGTCGACCACCTTGGTCAGCCCCTCGAACGAGACCATGATGTTCTGCGGGCTGATGTCGCGGTGGACCACGTTGAGCGGGTTGCCCATGGTGTCGGTCTTGGCGTGGGCGTGGTACAGCCCCTCGCAAGCCTGGGAGATGGCCTTGACCGTATGCTGCAGCGGGATGACCTGCTTTTGCTTGCGACAGGCCTTGGAGATGGCCCGCAGGTTCTCGCCCTGGATGTACTCCATGGCGATGAAGTAGGTGCCCGCGGCCCGGCCCAGATCGAAAATCTGGACGATGTTCGGGTGGGTCAGCTTGGCGGCCAGCCTGGCCTCGTCCAGGAACATCTGGACGAACTCCTGGTTGCCGGTCAGGTGGGGCAAGATCATCTTGATGATGACAATCTTCTCGAACCCCTCCATGCCGCGCTGCCTGGCCAGATGGATCTCGGCCATCCCGCCCGAAGCGATTTTTTTGAGAAGCTGGTATTTGCCGAACTGCGTCGTCATGTCCAGCAGTTCCGGTGCTCACGGGCCGACATTGGTCCCGGCGCAGCCATGTTATGTCCCCCGGGTAAAGCCTGTCAACAAAAATGGCCCTGAATTCTCTTGACTTTTCGGTGCAATGGGCGCTAGAAAGGACAGGTTTTGGGACATCCCACGTCCGCCCGCACTTGGTGCGACCGGGCGGAGGAGGAACCGTGCTTGACCAGTCTGTGCGGCATCCAGCCATTTGCGTCGCGTTGTGCCTGACCCTGTTGGCGCCGTGCCTGCCCATGAACGCCCAGGCCAAGGGCAAGTCGGGCGAGGTCCTGCTGCAGGAAGCCAAGATCCTCTACGACAACCTGCAGTACCGCGAGGCGCTGAACAAGCTCAAGACCGCGGTGCGCATGCGCGGCAACAAGCGCAGCACCATCGTCGACATCTACAAGGTCATGGGCGTGATCTACATCGCCTTGGGCAAGAAGAAGCACGCCCACCGGGCCTTCCAGCTGCTGCTCAAGGTCAACCCCAACTATGAGATGAACCCGCTGTTGACCTCGCCCAAGATTCTGAGCTTCTTCAACTCGGTCAAGAACGAGCAGCGCAAGAAGGACCGGGTGATCATGAAGCACACCCCGGTCACCGACACTCCGGCCGCCAGCCGCATCGAGGTCAAGGCCTACGTGGTCGACCTGCAGAAGAAGCTCAAGGAGATGAAGCTCTTCTTCCGGCGGCGCGACGAGCCGAATTACTCCGAGACCAGCATGAACGCCTCGCTGGATACGGCCAAGGGCCGCGGCGCCAAGACCTATGTCGGCGCCATCCCCTTCATCTGGACCCTCTACGAAGAGACCGAGCTGTTCGTCGAGTACTACATCGCCGGGCTGGATGCCCGCGGCAATTGGGTGGCCAATGCGGGCACACCCAAGGAGCCGCTGACGTTCCGCATCAATCTGATGTCCGGTGAGCTGCCCGAAGGGGTGCGGCGCACACCGCTGGTCAAGTCGTGGTGGTTCTGGACCCTGATCGGCGTCGGCGTGGCCGGGCTGGCTACCGGGGCCTATTTCATCGCCGACGAGGCGACCCAGCCGCCCGGCCCGCCCAAGACGGGCCAGGCCGAGCTGATTTTCCACTGAGGCCGACGAGGAGGTGGCGCTGTGCGGAGATACGGAATGCGCGTCGGCATCGGGGTGCTCTGGGCGGCCCTGCTCGGCTGCGGTTGCGGCGGTGAGGGCGGGTTGGGCACGCTGGATTTCGACCTGCGCTTCGACGCCACGGCCCTGCCCGGCGAGACCGAACGGCTGGTGGTCTACGTGCTGCCGTCGTTGATCACCACCGCTGACGGCGAGGAGGAAATCTCCTGCGACATGTTCGTCGGGCCCACCGCCGAGCGCGAGATCGTCGAGTTCACCAGCTATGTGATCAACCAGCCGATCCAGAAGACGATCGACGATCCCGAAGAGGACACCGCGGTGCGCATCGAGAACCTGCCCGAAGGCCGGCTGGTGTTCGTGGTCCAGGCCTACGATCAGAGTTCGGCGCTGCTGGCGCTCGGCTGCGGCAAGGGCCAGATCGAACGCGGCAAGAAGACCTTCATCTCCATCTACATGGAGCTCCGCTGAGGCATTTGGTCTCCCGCCAAAATCTAGCTGTTTCAGTCGCTTGAACCAGGGCTGGATTGAACTCCGGGCGGGGTCGGGCTATCATGGAAGGGTGCTCATGGCACCATCCCGCCGGGAGGTCGATCATGCCCGCAGCCTTCGACCCGCGCAAGATCCGCCCCGCCCTGGGCCTGGCCTGTGTTCTGCTGCTCGCCACCGGCTGCGATAACGCTGGCAGCATCGCCATCCGGCCGCAGGCCCGCATCCAAACCGACCCGCAGCGGGCGCCGGCCGATGGGCGGCCGGCGGTCGAGGTCAGCGCCTGGGTGACCGTCGCAGGCGATGAAGAGACCCCCCTGCAGGGCGTCGTGGTCGAGATCCGTTCGACGCGCAACGCCGGCGGCGAGGTGGTCGATGTCATCGAACAGCCGCTGGGGCCGACCGACGCCGATGGCCGGGCGGTGGCCTTTGTCGGCTCGGAGCAGGTGGGCCGGGCCGAGCTGAGCGCCTGGTCCGCCGGTGAGCCGCTGTGCGCCGCCGCCGGCGGAGCGCACTGCCAGCCGGCCACCGCGGTGGTCGAGTTCACCGCCGACTGCCCCGCCGGGCTGACCGCCTGCGGCGGCGATTGCGTCGCTACCGACAGCGATCCCGACCATTGCGGTGGCTGTGACCGGGAATGCGGCTACCCGCACGCCGAAGCGCGGTGCATCGACGGCGCCTGCAGCCTGGGGCCCTGCGATCCGGGCTGGGGCGACTGCAACCGCCAGCCGGCGGACGGTTGCGAACAGGATCTGACCGCAGACGAGGCGCACTGCGGCAGCTGCGACCACGCTTGCCAGCCGGGCCAGTCCTGCGAGCAGGGCATCTGCACCAGCGACTGCCCGGACGCCGATGGCGATGGCTTCGCCGACCACGCCTGCGGCGGGCTGGACTGCGACGACGGCGCGGCCGCCGTCCACCCGGATGCCGACGAAGTCTGCGACGACGGGGTCGACAACGACTGCGACGGGTTGACCGACGGCGACGATCCGGAATGCGTGCCCTGTGAGCACGACGCCGATTGCGACGACGGCGATCTGTGCACCGGCCAGGAGCGCTGCGTCGACGGCCATTGCCAGGCGAGCCAGCCGCCGGACTGCGACGATGCCAACCCGTGCACCAACGACGCCTGCGATCCGCAGGCCGGCTGCGTGCACAACGACAACACCGCCGTGTGCGACGACGGCGACCCGTGCACCATGGCCGATCACTGCGCCGGCGGCAGCTGCGTCGGCGAGCCGCTGGACGCCGACCTCGACGGTTACGTGGCCGCCGAATGCGGCGGGCTGGACTGCGACGACGGCGACGCCGCGGTCAACCCGGACGGCTTCGAGGCCGGCGAGGACAGCTGCACCGACGGCCGCGACAACGACTGCGACGGGATGACCGACGGCGACGATCCCGGCTGCCAGGCCTGCCAGCAGGATGCCGATTGCGACGACGACAACGCCTGCAACGGCCAGGAGCAATGCGTCGACGGCGCCTGCGTGCAGGGCAGCCCGCTGAACTGCGATGACGGCAATCCGTGCACCACCGATAGTTGCGTCCCGGCCAGCGGCTGTACCAATGCGCCCAACGAGCGGCCCTGTGACGACGGCGACGCTTGTACGGTCGACGACGTCTGTTCCGGGGGCAGCTGTCAGCCCGGGCCGGCCCGCGATTGCGACGACGGCAACCCGTGCACCGACGACGGCTGCGATCCGGCCAGCGGCTGCTTCCACGATCACAACGCCGCGCCCTGCGACGACGGCGACGCCTGCACCGTCGACGATACCTGCTCCGGGGGGGCCTGCTACCCGGGGCCGGCGCTGGACTGCGACGACGGCAACCCGTGCACCAGCGACGACTGCAACCCGAACAGCGGCTGCGTCCACGGCAACCTGGACATCGCCTGCGACGACGGCGACGCCTGCACGGTGGGCGATGCCTGCGTCGACGGCGTCTGCCAGCCGGGGGCGCAACGGCAGTGCGATGACGAGAACGGCTGCACCGACGACAGCTGCGACCCGGCCAGCGGTTGTGTCTACAGCCCCAACAGCCAGCCCTGCGACGACGGCGACGCCTGTACGGTCGACGATGTCTGCTCCGGGGGCAGCTGCCAGTCCGGTCCGGTCCGCGATTGCGACGACGGCAATCCGTGTACCGACGACTCCTGCGTTCCGGCCATCGGCTGCGTCAACGACTTCAACACCGCCGACTGCGACGACGGCGATCCCTGCACCATGGACGACACCTGCCACGAGGGCAGCTGCGACGGCCAGCCGCTCGACGCCGACGGCGACGGCCACCTGCCCGAGGCCTGCGGCGGCGGCGACTGCGACGACGGCGATCCGGACATCCACCCCAACGCTTTCGAGGGTCCGGCCGGCGCGGCGGTCTGCAACGACGGGATCGACAACGACTGCGACGGCCTGACCGACCTGGAAGAGGACTCCTGCGGCAACTGCAACGAAGCGGCCGACTGCGACGACGGCGATGTCTGTAACGGGGCCGAGAGCTGCGATGCCGGCAGCTGCGTGGCCGGCACGCCGCTGGACTGCAGCGACGGCAACCCCTGCACTGACGATCTGTGCGACCCGGTCGACGGCTGCTCCAACCCCGACAACACGGCCGCCTGCGACGACGGCGACGCCTGCACGGTCGACGATCGTTGCAGCGGCGGGGCCTGCCAGCCCGGCGACCCGCGCACCTGCAACGACGGCGAAGCCTGCACCGACGACAGCTGCGATCCGGACAGCGGCTGCGTCTTCACCGCCGACGACAGCAATGCCTGCGACGACGGCGATGCCTGCACCGTCGACGATCACTGCGACGGCGGCAGCTGCACCGCCTCGGTGCTGCGCGACCGCGACGGCGACGGCTTTGTCGACGCCGCCTGCGGCGGCACCGACTGCGACGACCTGGATCCGGCCATCAACACCTCGGCCACCGAGGTCTGCGACGGAGCCGACAACGACTGCGACGGGCTGGTGGATCAGCGGCCGTGCCCCAACCAGCAGGGCGTCTGCGCCGGCAGCCTGCAGCAGTGCGTCTCCGGCGTCTGGGCGCCGTGCAACTACGCCGCCCAGGCGGACTACGAGTACTACGAGGTGAGCTGCGACGGGCTGGACAACGACTGCGACGGCTGCAGCGACGAGGGCTGCGCTGGCAACCCCGAGCCGGTGGTGGCCGCCGAGGTGGTGCCCTTCACCACCGGACCGGGCCTCAGGCGGCTGTCCGGCAACGGCCAGGCCGCGCCGGTCGGCGCGCTGCTGCCCAACCCGCTGCTGGTCCAGCTCAACGACGACAGCGGCCAGCCGCGGCCCAACGTGGAGGTGACCTTCCGGGTCGAGCCGGTGGGCGCGGTCTGCTACGGCGCTGGCGGCATCTACGACCCGGTGCACGACCACCTCGACCCCATCGCCATCCGCCTGGTGTGCAACGACGTGGGCTCGAGCAGCCTGGCCAGCCCGGCCCGGGTCTACACCGACGAGCTGGGCCAGGCCCGGGTGCAGCTGCGGCTGGGCGCCGATCTGGCCGGGCTGAGCGCGGTGACGGCCGAGGCCGACGACGGCGCCGGCGGCACCGCCGCGGTGACCTTCTTCGCCACCGGCGGCGGGCTGCTGGCCGATGCCATCACCCTGCCCGATGAGAACTACAGCCCGACGGCCAACCCGGCGCTGGGCCCCCTGAACGTTACGGTGCGCCCGGGCGGCTCCTCGGCCGACTACCTGTCCGACCCGGACAACTACAGCCTGCTGGTCACCGGCGTCAGCGCCAGCACCGGCGCCAGCGCCGACGGGGTGGCCCAGGCGCCGCTGGCCGCCGGCGGCGAGCTGACCCTGAGCGGGATGCACTTTTCGGCCGGCGGCAACAGCGTTTGGATCGCCGGCACCCCGGCCGCGGTGCTGAGCGAGGGCGCCGACAGCATCACCGTGGCCATCCCCGAGGGCAGCCCCGGGGCGGCCTCGCTGATCGTGGACGACGGCAGCAGCACGCCCTTCGCCGACGGCAGCGGCGACGTGCCCTCGGTGGCCTCCTGCGTGGCCAACTTCCAGCGGCTGGCGCCCAAGCCGATCTACATCCACGCCGCCACCGGCAGCCAGCCCGGCAGCGAGGCGGCGGTGCGCCTGCTGGGCCGCGACCGCTGCGGCAACCCGCTGGACATCGCGGATGAGTCGGTCAGCCTGTGGACCGAAAACCCGGACGGCAGCGGGCCGGCCGACGCGGTGGCGGTCAGCTGGATCGATCAGCCGGCCGGGCTGGCCCGGGTGGCGCCGACCGGCACCGCCACCCGCTCGGCCTACGTCAAGGGCTCGGTGGCCGGCCTGTCCTCGGACGATGCGCCCGCCGGCCACGTCACCGTCACCCCGGTGGCCTGGACGCGGGCGCCGGCGGCTTTCAGCGACGCCGGGGTGGGCAATGCCGGCGGCATCAACTCCATCATCTTCCGCGGCGGCCCGGGCGATTCGGGCGAGACCGACACCGCCCTGATGAACCCGGCGGTGCGCTTCGCCGACGTGGACATCAGCCCCGGGGTGCTGCCCGACGGGTTCAGCGGGCCCGACTTCGAGACCGAGGCCCACCTGAGCGCGGCCACCATGATCGGCGAGGGCGACATGGTCCACGTGCCCGGCGGTGAGCAGCAAGCGGCCATGGCCGGCAGCGGCCTGCTGGTTAGCTCCGGCTCGGCCGACGGGCTGCTGGCCACGGTCTCGGCCAACGCCAGCTACTGCATACGCATCTGGTTCATCTGGCAGTGTGGCGAGATGCCGGTGGAGGGCATCGCGCTGCCGGGCTGGTTCACCCAGGCGGCCGGCGTGCAGCAGCTGGAGCTGAGCCACTCCGGGCTGATGTATTACGACGTGGACGAGCACCGCAACCTGATCATGCGGCTGCTGGTCGAGCGGCCGCTGCCCTGATCGGGCGCTTCGATACCCCGTCTACTCGGCGACGATCAGGGCGTAGCTGTCGCTGGCGCGGCTGACGGCGCGCTCGCGGATCAGCGCCGCCGGCAGCAGGTCGTGGTCGTAGGGCACGCTGAAGCCGGCGCGGAAAGGGGTCAGCCAGACCTCCTGGCCGGGGGCGAAGGGATCGGCCGCCGCCGGCAGGGCGATGGACTCGGCGGCGGCCGGGTGGTAGATGCGCCATAGCCTGTCGACCACCGCTTCGATGTCCCCGTCGCCGGCCGGGTCGTTGCGCTCGACGCGGGCCAGCTCCAGCCCGGCCAGGCCGCCGGCCGCGGTGCTGTCCAGCGGCACCGCGGCGCCCAGTTGGTGGCTGCCGGCCTGCGGGGCCAGCAGCCGCCGGGCGCTGGCGGTCACCCGGCGGTACTCCATCTGCTCGCAGGCGGCGGTCGGATCGACCGGGTCGAAGCTCAGGCCCACCTGCAGCCCGGCGTCCTGCGCGGCGGGCAGCCCGGGCCAGGGCCGGTAGGCGGCCAGGTCGAAGCGGCGCACGTCACCGCGGGCGGTCTGCACGGCCGATACCGCCCCGGGCAGGCTGGCGTAGGTGCCGTCGTCCAGCCAGACCACGTTGCGGAAGGTGCGTTGGACCATCGCCAAGCGCTCGGCGCCGAGCGACGCGAAAGCCGGCAGCAGGAATTCCGGTCGGGTATCGCTGGAAGCCGGGCTGATGTTGAGTTGAAAGCCCAGCACCAGCCGGCCGCCGCCCGGCAGCCGCGGGTGGTCGGCCGGCAGGTCGGCCACCAGGGCCGCCATGCCGTAGGGCAGGCCGCAGGCCGTCTCCGGCGGCGGGGCCAGCTCGCACTGCTGGGGCGGGTCGCAGGCCCGGGGCGGGCCGCTGGCGGCCGGACACAGCCTGGGGTGGCTGGCCTGCTCGGGCAGCCAGTCGCACAGGCGCTCGTCGAAGTCGGCCGCCGTCGGATCGGGCGCGTCCGCCGGCTGCAGCTCGGCACGCTGCTCGCTGAGCAGGCGCACCCGGTACAGGGGGATGAAGCAGTAGCGCTCGTCGGGCGCAGAGGCAGAGGCCGGCAGGCAGCGCAGGTTCTCGTCGGGCCAGCCGCAGTCGGCGTCGGTCTGGCAGGTGTTGTCGGGCCGCGCGGCGCTCGGGTCGGGCACCGGCTCGATCACCTCCTGCTGCTCGGCTTCGACCGACCAGCAGTCGTCCAGCGACAGCCGGGCCAGCTCGGCGCTGATGTCGTTTTCCCGCCCGGCCGCCACCGGCAGCCGCAGCGGACAGGCGTGCAAGGTGTGGATCTGGAAGGCGCCCAGCAGGCTGCCCACGTCGAACTCCAGCTCCTCGCTGCCCGCGCTCAAAAACTGCGACAAGATCGGCAGCAGGTTGGCCATGTTCACGTCGACCACCGCCAGCAGCAGCACCAGACCGACCGCGTCGCCGGCCGCGACCTGCAGCCGCAGGTTGTGCAACGGCGTCAGGTCGCGGCAGCGGCGCTGACCCGCGGGGTCCTGCTCGCAGGCGTAGTGCTCGACGTCGGGGCAATCGGCCACGGTGGAGCAGGCCGCGCCCCAGACATCCAGGCCCAGCCCGCCGCCGAGCCCGTTGAGAAAGCTGTCGTCGCTGGCCAGGTTGCCCGGCAGAAAAGCCCTTTCGGTCGGCGGCGGCGCCAGCAGATCGGCCAGGGCGATGCGGTTGGGATCCCCGCTGGCCAGCACCGGCAGCAGCACCGCACCGCGGAACTGGCCCGAGATATGGGGATCGTCGATGCTGAACACCGGCAGCAGCGAGTCGGGGGTACACTGCCGGTCGCCGAGCGGTGTCTGCTGGCAGCTGGTGCCGGGTCGGCAGTCCTCGTCGTCGCGGCAGGCCCCGGCCAGCTTGTTCGAGTGCGGCAGGGCCTCGAACAGCGCATCGGGCACCTTGGCCGTCACCACCCCACGGTCGCGGGCGGACTGGCCGCTGTCGCTCAACGGCAGCGGCAGGGTCAGCCGGCCGGAGCACTGATCCAAGACGCTGACCGCCTGGTAGCGCGGCCGCGGTTCGGCATCGACGCTGCCCGGCAGCGGAGCGACGGTCTGGGCGCTCCAGGCGCTGATGGAGCGCCGTCGGCCGGGGGCCAGCCCGTCGAGCGCCACCCGGCCGTCGGCGCCGCTGGTGCCGGTGTGGACGGCGCCCGCCGCGTCGACCACCGAGACGGTGGCCTGGTCCAGGGGGCCGCCGTCGTCGGCGGCCACCACGGTTACCTCCAGCGCAGCCTCGCAGGGGGTGCGTTCGACCACCTGGACCAGCAGGCTGTCGCGGTCGCTGTCGTCGCGGCCGTCACCGCCCAGCGAGTCGCGCACAGCCAGTTCGACCCGGTAGTCGCCGGGCAGCGCCGCCTCGAAGGTGGCCAGGCCGGGCTCGGCCCCGGGGGTGATGCCGGCCTGGGAGCCGGCCGGTTGCTCGACCGGACTCCAGTCGTAAGCCACCAGCTCGAGATCGGCACAGGCCGCGGCGGGCTGCGAGCGGCGGCCGTCGAGTTCGACCACCACCGGATCGGCCTCGATGGCCAGCAGCTGATCGTCGCCGGCATCGGCCAGCGGCGGGCCGCACTCGCGTTCGGCCACCTCGATCTCCACCCGGTCCCACTGGCTCTCGCGGCGGTCGGCATCGCCGGCCGCGTCGAATACCGCCTTGCAGCGGAAGCCGTAGCGGCCGGCCGCGGTCGGGACGAAGCTGGCCTGGAGCTGATCGGCGCCGTTCAGCTCGACATCGGGCCCCGAGATCTGCTCCCATTGCAGGCGGACAGCGTCCTGCTGCTGCTGGCAGCGCGGCTCGTCCTCCGGCGTCAGCCGGACCGCACCGCGCAGCACCACCAGGCGTCCGGTGACGCCGGTCTGGTCGTCGCCGGCCGAGGCGATGGGTGGGCCGCACTCCACCTCCCCGGAGCCTCCCGGACAAGCGCTGGCCAGCAAGCCGAGGGCGGCGGCCAGCGCCGTACGCTGGATGGCGTTCATGACAGCCTCCGGAATTCGTTCGCTTCTGACTTTACTCTAGTCCCGCTGCCGGCGAGGGACAAGAGCGGCTGCGGTCAGGTTCTTGAGAGGGACTCGAACAGCGTGTAGACTCTCGACCGGTGCCCGGCCGCGGCCGCGGTGCGCGGGTACGGAGGTGGTGGTGGCGCTTTCCATGCAACCGAGGAAGATCTGGATCGAGGTGGTGCTGCTGTGGGCCATCGCCATCGCCCTCATCGCCGGTTTCGGGCTGCTGCGCTTCATCCCCTTCGTGCGCGAAAACCTGTGGGGCATCGCCGGCATCGTCTTTTTGTTCCTGCCCATCGAGTGCCTGCACCGCAAGGGCGCCGACCTGGCCGTCTACGGCTTGACCTGGCGCCACTTGGGCCGGGGCCTGTTGTGGGCGGGCATCTTCATGGCCATCGCCTTCCCGCCCTACATCCTGGGCTACGAGTGGTGGTTCGACCGCCACCAGTTCTCCTTCGCGCTGCCGGACACCTTCTGGCAGGAGGTGGTCGGCAACCTGTTCCTGGTGGCCCTGCCGGAGGAGGCCTTCTACCGCGGCTACATGCAGACCCGGCTGGACCAGGTCTTCCGCGGCCGTATCCGCATCCTGGGTGCGCCGGTGGGCTGGTCGCTGGTGGTCACGGCCGGCTTTTTCGCCATCGGCCACCTGGTGGAGTTCAGGCCCGACAAGCTGGGCACCTTCTTCCCGGGGCTGGTGTTCGGCTGGCTGCGGGCCAAGACCGGCAGCATAGGCGGGGCGGTGGTCTTCCACGCCGGCTGCAACATCTGGGCGCAGGTTCTGCGCTATGGCTACTTCGGGGTCTGAGCCTCAGCCGCAGGCCGGGTCGATCTCGCCGTCGCAGTCGTTGTCGATGCCGTCGCAGACCTCGGTGGCGCCGGGGTGGATCTCGGGATTGCTGTCGTCGCAGTCGCCGTCGTCGCTGCAGGTGGGCCCGCAGGTAGTCCAGCCGTCGCCGTCCTGATCGAAGTCCTCATCGACCAGCCCGTCGCAGTCGTCGTCGATGCAGTTGCAAACCTCGCTGGCGTCGGGGTTGACCTCGGGGTCGCTGTCGTCGCAGTCGCCGCCGCAGGTGGTCCAGCCGTCGCCGTCCTGGTCGTAGCCCTCGTCGATGTCGCCGTCGCAGTCGTCGTCGACGCCGTTGCAGACCTCGTCGGCCTCGGGATGGATGGTGGGATCGTCGTCGTCGCAGTCGCCGCCGCAGGTGGTCCAGCC
>CAYVQE010000120.1:0-18783 GCA_964454005.1 uncultured Myxococcales bacterium | reverse complement strand
GACGCGGCATGTCCACAGCCAATTCTGCTAGGGGTTGACACAGGGTGTCTCACGACCGGCCGGCGTCGATCAGCTCGGCCAGCAGCGCGTCGTCGACGGCCGCCGCGACCGCTTCGGCCACGACGGCCTGCAGCTGCTCGGCGTCCTGGCAGCCGGCCAGCCGATCCAGCCGCTCGACCAGCGCCCCGTGCAGCCGCTCGCGCAGCGCGGCCAGCGGATCCGATTGCGCGGCCGCCGGCGCGGGCGCCGGCTGCTCGCCCACCGGCTCCAGCCCCTCGGCGGTGGCGGCGGCATCGCCGGCCGGCGCGGCCTCCCCCGAGGGGGTCGCGTCCTCGTCCTCGCCGCCGAAATCGAAGGCCACCTCGAAGGCGGCGTCTTCGTCCTGCTCGGCGGTGGCGGCCGGAGGCGCGTCCGGCGGCGACTCGGCCAGCTGGCGCCGGACCGCCTCCTTGAGGGGGCCGGCCTTGACCGGCTTGGGCAGAAAATCCACCACCCGGGTGTGCTGGCGCAGGCGATCGGCCACCCGATCCTCGGTCGACGACAGCAGCACCACCGGCACCCCTTCGGCCAGGCCCTTCTCGTCGAGCGACTTGCAGAAGTGGTAGCCGTTCATGCGCGGCATGACGAAGTCGAGCAGGATCAGATCGACCGGTCCGGACACCACTTGCTGCAGCGCTTCGACCCCGTCGCTGGCAGTGCGGACCTTGAGCCCCATCGAGCGCAGCACGCCGACGACGAAGCGCTGGATGGTGTGGTCGTCGTCGACCACCAGCACGACCTTGCCCGCGGCCATCCGAACCTCCCAGGCCCCATCCACCCCGCTCCCGGCAATGTACCCCGGATCGCCACGGCGGACAAAACCGCCCTTCCCATGGGTGTCGGCGATTGAGCAGCGTCGCTGCGAATGCGCCGCGCCGGCGGCGAGGTCCGCCAAGCGGTGGGTACTAGGCGCGGCGGCGGGCCAGCAGCAGGCCGAAGCCGAGCAGCAACAGTCCGAGCGGAACGGCTTTGCCGCGGCCGCCGGCGCTGCAGCCACAGCCACCGCCGGTCCCCGAATCCAGATCACAGGCATCGCCCTGGCCGTCGGCGTCCTTGTCGGCCTGATCCGGGTTGGCCACCAGCGGACAGTTGTCGGCCGCGTCGTCGACCCCGTCGTCGTCGTCGTCCGCATCGCAGACATCTCCGTTGCCGTCGCCGTCGCTGTCGGTCTGCTCCGGGTTGGCCGCGGCCGGGCAGTTGTCGTCTTCGTTGGCCACCCCATCGCCATCGCTATCGCCGTCGCAGGCATCGCCCTGGCCGTCGCCGTCAACATCGGCCTGATCCGGGTTGGCCAGCAGCGGGCAGTTGTCCTGCTCGTCGGCCAGCCCGTCGCCGTCGGCGTCGCCGTCGCAGACATCGCCCTGGCCGTCGCCGTCGGAATCGATCTGGCTCGGGTTGGGCACCAGCGGGCAGTTGTCGCCCTCGTTGTCCACGCCGTCGCCGTCCATGTCCGCGTCGCAGGCGTCGCCGGCGCCGTCGCCGTCCGTATCCGCCTGGCCCGGATCGAAGGTCTGCGGGCAGCCGTCGAGCCCGTTGGGGATGCCGTCGCCGTCCAGGTCCGCATCGCAGACGTCGCCCAGACCGTCCTCGTCGGCGTCGGCCTGGTCCGGGTTGGCCACGGCCGGGCAGTTGTCGTCGCCGTCGCGATCGCCGTCACAGGCGTCGCCCTGCCCGTCGCCGTCGGCGTCACCGTCGCAGGCATCACCGGCACCGTCGCCATCGGCGTCGGCCTGATCCGGGTTGGCCACGCCCGGGCAGTTGTCGTCGACATCGTCCAGGCCATCGCCGTCGCGATCGGCGTCGCAAGCATCGCCCACGCCGTCGCCGTCCAGATCGGCCTGGCCGGGGTTGTGCAGGTCGGGACAGTTGTCCAGCCCATCGGGCACCCCGTCGCCGTCGGCGTCCGGATCGCAGACGTCGCCCACGCCGTCGCCGTCCACATCGGCCTGATCGGGGTTGGGAATCTGCGGGCAGTTGTCGGCGCCGTCGTCGATGCCGTCGCCGTCGGCATCGCCGTCGCAGGCGTCGCCCTGCCCGTCGCCGTCGCTATCGGTCTGATCCGGATTGGAAACCAGCGGGCAGTTGTCCTCGACGTCATCGACCCCGTCGTCGTCGGCGTCGGCATCGCAGGCGTCGCCCAGTCCATCGCCGTCGGCGTCGTTCTGGCCCGGGTTGATCGCCAGCGGACAGTTGTCGACCGCGTTCGGTACGCCATCCCCATCGGCGTCCGGGTCGCAGACGTCGCCGGCACCGTCGCCATCGAAGTCGGCCTGGTCTGCGTTGGCCACAGCCGGACAGTTGTCGGCGCCGTCATCATGGCCGTCGTCGTCGTCGTCGTCGTCGCACACGTCGCCTTGGCCGTCGCCGTCCAGGTCCGCCTGATCCGGGTTCAGATCGAAGGGGCAGTTGTCGCAGGCATCGCCCACGCCGTCGCCGCTGAAGAAACCGTCGCTCTCGACCTGGTCGGGGTTGGGCTCGGCGGGGCAGTTATCGCAGGCATCGCCCACGCCGTCGCCGTCAACGTCGACCTGCTCCGGGTCGAGGTCATCCGGGCAGATGTCGCAGACGTCGCCCACGCCGTCGCCGTCACCGTCGACCTGCTCCGGGTCGAAGTCATCCGAGCAAATGTCGCAGACGTCGCCCACGCCGTCGCCGTCGAAGTCCGCCTGATCCGGGTTGGTCACCAGCGGGCAGTTGTCGTCGCCGGCGCAAAGCCCGTCCCCGTCGCCGTCGTTGTCGGCATCCTGCGGGCAGGGGTCGGAGGCGTCCGGCATCCCGTCGCCGTCGTCGTCCGCGTCGCAGGTGTCGCCCTGGCCGTCCAGATCGAGATCGGCCTGGCCGGGGTTGAACACCGCCGGACAGTTGTCGCAGGCGTCGCCGGCGCCATCACCATCGCCGTCGTCGGTCTCGACGAAATAGCGCACCGCCACCCCGCTCCAGGCCTGGGCCAGGTTCCGCTCGTACTGCAGGCCCTCGGTGCCGGCGGCGTTTTCGATGCCCAGCACGTTGTTGCGGGCCGCGGGATCCACCTCGGCGTAGTGCACCTGGATGTCGCCGCTGGCCTCGTGGATCTGGATCTGGAAGGTCTGGGTCGGGTCGTCGGGCCGCGACCACATGGGCACGTCGTCGTACTGGATGATGGCCACCCGCGACGGGGCCGTGCCCTGGATCTGCCACAGCACGCGACCGCCCGCGCTGGGATCCAAGTCGACCCACAGCCCGGCGACCATGTTCTCCGGTCCACCGGGATCCGGGATGGAATAGACGGTGTAGTAAGAGCCCTCGTAGGTAAAGGCCACATAGCCGTTCGAACCCACCCACACCGCGTCGTAGCTCACGCCGTAGAAGGTGATCGAAAACCCCAGCGCCAGCTCGGCGCTGGTGGCCTCGTCGCCCAGGAACAGATCGCTGCCGCTGGCGGCGATGTCGCGAAAGTCGTAGGCCGGCGCGTTGCCGTCGACCGGCTGTTGGTTGTCGGAGTAGCAGTAGGTGCCCGAGGTGTCCGGTCCGCTGCGGGCCGCGGCCCGCCCGGCGAACAAGCCCAGGCCAACGATGAGACAGCGTACGAGCGATCGCTTCATGACGCCTCCCCTTGGGCCGGAGTTCCCCTGGGAACCCCCGCCTCGATCGCCGCCGGTCGCCATCAACGGCGGGCGCCGGCTGGCAGTCCAAACCCTGCATACGGCAAAGCCCTGAAAAATCCGAGCCTGCCTGTACACGGCAACGGTTCGTGCTACCATCGGGCCGAAAGCGGCAAACCGGAAAAAGGAGCCTGTCCATGGCGACCGAAGAGTTGACCGTCGAACTGGAGCTGGAGCGGGACTTCCAGTTCCGGGTGCGCTTCGGCGAAGGGCTGGACGAGCTGCTGATGGACGAGCCCGAGCCGCTGGGTGCCGGCGCCGGCCCCAACGCCTCGCGGGTGCTGGCGGCCGCGATCGGCAACTGCCTGACCGCCAGCCTGCTGTTCTGTCTGCGCAAGGCCAAGCAGGCGCCCGACGGCGCCATCACCCGGGCCACGGTCCGGATGCAGCGCAACGAGCAGGGTCGGCTGCGGGTGGGCGGGGCCCGGGTATCGATCCAGCTGGACTTCCCGGCCGAGCAACGCGACCGCATGCGCCGCTGCATGGAGCTGTTCGAGGACTTCTGCGTGGTCACCCAGAGCGTGCGCAACGGGCTCGAGGTGGCGGTCGAGGTGGTCGACGCCGAGGGCCAGACCCTCTACGCCTCCAGCGCTCAATCCACCGCATAGGCACCGCGGCTGGGCGCATCGGCGTAGCAGCGGCCTTCGTTGTCGGCCGGCGTGCGGCCGTTGAAGGCCGCGCCGCTGTGCGCGGCCGGGCTGTCCGGGGCGATGTGGTAATCTCCGCCCGCGCGATCGAGCAGGTGCGGGTCCTGCCCGCTCAGCCCCGCGGTCTCGTCCACCGGCAGATCCGGGGCCGAGGCCGCCGGTTCGTCGTGGGCGTACCACAGGTTGTGGGAAAAGGAGAAGGTCTCCGGCGCCGTGTCGGGGCCGATGTTGACCGCCTGCGACAGACGCTGCCGATCGAAGACGACCAGGTTGTTGTAGAAGGCATTTTCACTGCAGGCGGCGAAGCTGTAGCCGTCGCGGGAGGTGGTCTCCTGCAGGATGCGCAGAACCCAACCCTCGGGATCGACGATCGTATTGTGAGCGGCCAGGCAGTCGACACAGCCCACGAAGGCCACCGCGGCGTGGCCGCCGACGATCACGTTGGCCTGCACGCGGATGCGCCTCGCCTCGGCGTTGAGGCCGTCGGGCTGCAGCGGCGGCCGGAAGAAGTCGAAGCCGGTCGAGCCGCCCATGTTCACTCCGCGCTGACCCGGATCGTCCAGCCGGTTGCGCAGGATGTCGATGTCGCTGGCGCCGCCCTTGCATTGGATGGCGTTGCCGGCGTTGGATGCGAAGCGGCAGCCGGCGATCAGGCCGCGGTGGCAGCCGACGCAGTCGACCCCCGAGCCCGAGCCACCTCCACCGCAGCGGGCGAAGTGCGAATCGAGCACCCAGAAATCGTTCAGTCCGGACAACTTCAAGCAGTCCTGGTTGCCGCCGCTGCCCACGTCCTGGACGGCGATGCGCTCGAACACCACCCAGCGGGCCGCCTCGGCGTCGCCGTAGGCGCCGCCGTCGTCGCAGTTGATGCCGTTTTGTTCTTGGCCCCTTATCTCCAGATCGTGCAGCACCAGGTAGCGCGGGCGCACCAGCTGCAGCGCCTGGCTGCCCCCTTCGATGCGTGGTGGCGGCTCGCCGGCCGCGCCTCCTATCCAGATGGGCGCGGCGGCGGTGCCGCGCACATCGGCCAGATACTGGCCCCCGGAATAGGTGCCGGAGTGGACCACCACGGCCGTACCCGGCCCGGCCTCCTCGGCCGCCCGGCGAATGGAGGCGAATGGCGCGGCCGCGCTGCCATCGCCCTGTGCATCCGAGCCGTCGGGGGCCACGTGCAGCTGCTGCGCAGCTTGCAAGCCGGTGGCGAAAGTGGTCACCGCGCCGCAGTCGCCAGGCCCGAGATCACCCCCGAGATCACCCCCGGGATCACCCCCGGGATCACCCCCGGGATCGCTTCCGGGATCACCTCCGGGATCGCCGCCCGGGTCTCCGCCGGGGTCGGCGCCGGCATCGCCCGCTGCACCGTCACCATCGACCGCCCCGTCGCCGGTGTGCTGCCCGGCGTCCCCGTCCGCCCGCCCCACGCTGCCGGTCTGGCAAGCGCCGACCGCCAAGACCGATGCGGCGGCCAGCAGTCCGATCAGCGAGGCCGCGGGTCGGCAAGTACGCCTCGTCCTCGATCCGCCTGGTGCCATGAGCACGATCCCTTCTTGCAGAGCCCGCTTGCCCGTTGTACCACAGGGGAGCCAGCAACCACCACGGGAGCTCGTGTGGCCGACGACGACGACCGATTCAGCCCGCCCGATCCGGAACTCTACGATCTGATCCACTGCGGCAACCCGGGTGACGTGGACTTCTACCGCCGGATCTGCCGCGGTGTTGGACAGGTGCTGGAGCTGGGCTGCGGCAGCGGCCGGATCGCCTGCGCCCTGGCCGCGGCCGGCTGCCGGGTGGTGGGGCTGGATCGCCACCCGGGCATGCTGCGGGCGGCGGCCCGGCGGGCGGCCGGGCTGGAGGCGGGGACGGCCGACCGGCTGTGCTGGATCGAGGCCGACATGACCGCCTTCGCCCTGGACCGGCGCTTCGACCGGGTGCTGATCCCGTACAACGGCCTGTACTGCCTGCTCGACGACGACGCGGTGACCAGCTGTCTGCGCGCCGCCCGCGACCACCTGGCCCGCGGCGGCCGGCTGGTGCTGGACGGCTACCGCGTGTTCACCCCGGCGGACTGCGAAGCGCAGGACGATGCCGACCCGGTGGATCAGATGACCGACGGCGAGCGCCGGATCGCGGTCTACGAACGGGCCGATTGGGATCCGCCGGCCCAACGCATCGACGCCTGGTACAGCTACCACATCATAGGACCCGACGGCCCCAGCCGGCACCGCTACTGCATCCCGCAGCGCTATCTGCTGCCCGACCAGCTCGACGCCTTGCTGGCCGCAGCCGGCTGGCGCGCGGTGGCGCGCTACGGCGGTTTCGACGAGCAAGCTTTCGACGCCCAGAGCGAGACCCTGATCGCGGTAGCCGCACCGCGGGGAGAGGAGCAGCCATGATCGAGGTGGTGGCCTTCAACGGTAGCGCCCGGCGCAATGGCAATACGGCCGATCTGCTGGCCCGGGTGGGTATCGAACTCGAACGCGAAGACATCGGCTTCGAGTCAATCCCGCTGGCCGACGAGACCTTCCGCGGTTGCATCGGCTGCCGGCTGTGCTTCGAGAACAAGAACCGGCGTTGTGCCGTGGAGAGCGACGGCCTGAACGATCTGCTGGCCCGGATGGACCGCACCGACGCCGTGCTGCTCGGCTCGCCGGTCTACTTCGCCGACTGCTCGGCCATCCTCAAGGCGCTGATCGAACGCTGCGGCATGGTGGCCCGGGCCAACGATCACATGCTGCGGCGCAAGCCGGGCGCGGCGGTGGCGGCGGTACGCCGGGCCGGCGCCGTCCACACCCTCGATTCCATGCAGCACTTCTTCACCATCGGCCAGATGATCATCGTCGGCGCCTCCTACTGGAACCTGGGCCAGGGCGGTGAGGCCCACGCGGTCGAGCGCGACGACGAGGGCCTGCGCACCATGGCCGACCTGGGCCGCAACCTGTCTTGGTTGTTGAAGAAAATACACGGCTGAGGCTGCGCTCCCGGCCCCGCCGGGCGGGCTCAGCGGATGCCCAGCGCGCGGCGCAGCCGCTCGGTGATCTCGAAGTACTCCTGCCGGTCGTAGGGCTCGTTGAGGATGTGGAAGTCCTTCTTGCCCAGCCCCACGCAACCGAAGCAGTAGGTGCAATCGATGCAGCTCTGGCACAGCACCAGATAGGCGCTCTGGCTGCAGGCTTCGCTGTCGATGCAGTAGGCGCAGCTGTGGCAATGCCGGCTGCGCAGGCTGTGGCTGGCGTGCGAGCACTGCTCGCAGTCGCGGCAGTGGGTGCAGCGGTAGCAGCCGCGGCAGTCGGTGCAGAACATGCAGCTGGTGCACTGGGTACAGCCCTTGCACTCGAAGGAGCCCGGGTTGGACTCGGCCGCGGCGTAGCTCTGCTTCAAATCCTTGAGCGCGCGCAGGAACTCCTGTTTGTCCATCGTCGATCCGCCTCCTGCTGAAGGCCTCCAGTGTGCCACACGCCGCGCCCGTGATCCACCGACCTTGACAAGGGCTCCACCTCCGCCTAGCATGCGGCTGTCATGAAACGCGCGCTCCACATCCTCGTCGCCGGCGTTCTGCTGCTCGGCCTGTCCCTGGGGGCCGCGGCCTGCGGCAGCGCCTGCAAGGACCTGGCCAACAAGGTTTGCAAGTGCCAGCCCACCCGATCGAAAGAAAACGCCTGCGAGCGTTCCATCAGCGCCGCCAAGCGCAACCTCGATCTGTCGTCCAAGGAAGAGGATGCCTGCCAGGAGATCCTGGACTCGGGCGACTGTACCTGTCAGGCGCTGCAGGCCGGCGACCTGGCCGCTTGCGGCCTGGCCAACGACGCCGAGCTGGTGTTCGAGTAATCTCTTTTCTCCCGCCCTTCGGGGGATGTTCGGCTCAGCGGCCGGTGATGGTGAAGCCGGCCCAGGCGCGGGGATCGGCCCACCGCCGGTCGCGCTGCAGCCGGCGGATGGAATCGATCTTGGCCGCCCGCAGCGCCCGCACCGCATCGATCCCGTCCTCGCCCAGCACCCGCCGGTAGAAACCCTCCATCAGCCGCCGGGTATCGACGTCGGGCACCCGCCACAGGCTCAGCACCAGGGCCCGCGCCCCGGCCAGGGCGAAGCCGCGCTGCAGCCCCATCACGCCCTCGCCGCTGCGCACCTCGCCCAGCCCGGTCTCGCAAGCCGACAGCACCACCAGCTCCACCCCGCGCAGGTCCAGCCCGGCCACCTCCTCGGCGGTCAGCAACCCGTCCTCGTCCCCGCCCGCCGGCCGGGCCGCGTTGGCCCCGGCCAGGATCAGGCCCGCGCGCACCATCGGGTTTCGTCCCGGCGCCCCGGCGAAGATCCGCGGGGCGGCCGGCACGGCCTGCGCGGCCGGCAGGAAGAAGCCATGGGTTGCCAGATGGATCACCCGCCGGCCGGGCGCGCTGCGCCTGATGCACGCTTCCGAGGCCCGACCGGCGCCGACCACCTCGATCCGGCCCCCCAGCCGGCGGTCGAGCAGGGCGCCCACCCGCTCGGCCTCGCGGGCGGTCCCGGGCAGCGGGCTCACCGGCAGCGGGCCGCCGGAGCGCACGCCGACCGGCGTTCCATCGGCTGCTGCAGCCGGACCGAAGTCGATGCCGCCGGCGACCAGCGCGCCGCGCCCGGGCGGCGCGGCCGCCTCCGGGCGCAGCAGCTGCTGGGCGGTGGCCAGCCCCCCGATGGTGAAGCGCTCGATCAGGTAGCGGCCGCGGTCGTCGACCAGCGCATCGAAGGGCAGCCCGTTGAGTGCCCCGTCGGGCACCAGCCAGATGCGACGCCGCGAGCCCAGGTGCGGTTGCAGCGGCCGCCAGAGCCGGTCGAACAGCCAGCGCGCCCGCCGCTCGATGCGCCTGGCCCCGGCGCCTTCGCGCACCAGCTTGCGGTAGTCGGCCACCGCGCGATCGATGCGCCTGGCGTCGCCGAAATCGACCCGGACGGGTTTCTGGCAGTCGCCGCCGGCGAGTACGTAGGCCAGGTAGCGCCCCTGCCATTCGTCGCGCGGGCGGGCCGCCGGCGGCGCCTCCGTCCCGGCCGCTTTGGCCGGCCGGTAGCGATCGTAGCGCAGAAAATCGACCAGGACCTCGTCGGGCCCCAACGCTGCGCACAGATCTGCCGGGCGGGCGGCGATGCGCTCGCGCCGGCCGGCGAATTCCGGGCTGGAGGCCGCCAGCTCGCGCTCCAGCGTCTCCTTGCGAACGGTCAGCTGCCGGATGCGTTCGGCCTCCCCCTCGCCACCGGCCCCGCCGGCCGGGGTGAAGACCAGGCCGGCCAGCTCGTTGCGCACCCCGGCCAGGGCGGCGAAACGCTCGGCCAGATCGGGCTCGGCGGCGGCCAGCAACCGACTTCGCTGCGCCGCCAGCGAGTTGACCACCACCCCTTTCCAGCGCAGCTGCTGGGCGTAGGCAGCGGCGCCATCGGCAGCCGAGTCGAACAGGCTCAGGTAAAGATACAGAAACAGCCGCCGCGACTCGATCAGAGCCAACCGCTCGCGCTCGCTGGTGGCAGCCAGTAAGGGGTCGACCGAACGGTTGGCGATTTGCAGCATGCGCGCCACCGCCGCCCGGGCCCGTTCCAACTCGCCGCGCTGCCAGCGGGCCAGCGCCAGGCAGCGCAGGGCCTGGCCGACCCGGTAGTGGTCGCAGCCGAAGGCCTTCTCCAGCCCGGCCACCCCCGCCTGGCAGGCGGCCAGCGCGGCATCCGGCCGGTGGGCGAAGGTCATCAGCAAAGCCCAGGTGGCCCGCACCTGGGCCAGCGACGGATGGTCCGGCCCGAGCTGGCGCAGCATGCGGCGCTCCACCCCGGCGAGCAGCTCGGCGGCCTCGGCGTAGTGGCCCGACATGGTCAGGGCATGGGCCGCATCGTGCAGGATGGTGGTCGCGGTCGGATGGGCCAGGCCCGGGCCGCGGTCCAGCGCAGCCAAGGCCTCCGAGTAGGCATCCCAGGCGGCAGCCGGATCGTTTTCCTCGAGGGCCACCTCACCGGCGGCCACCAGGGCGTGGGCCAACAAGGGGCTGTCGTCGCCGAGCACCGCCCGCATCTGCTCCAGGCTCGAATCGATCCGCTGGCGGGCGGCTGCCACATCGCCCATGCGAGCCAGCACCCGGCCCAGCAGGATCTGGCTGTTGAGCGTATGCGGATGCCGCGGGCCGAACACGGCCCGTTGGCCGGACACAACGTCGCGGTAGAGCTGCCGCGCCTCGCGCAGCCGGCCGGTGACGTAGAGCAGCTGGCCCAGGCTGGCCCGCACCAGCAGGATCTCGCGGTGCCGGTCGCCGAGCGCGGGCTCCAGCTCGGCCAGCGCTGCGCGCAGCAGCTTTTCAGCACGCGAGTAGTTGCCGCGGTCGAACTCCGCCCGACCCAGCGCCGCCCTGCACAGCCCCGCGTTCTGCCCCCCGGCGTCCCCGATGGCGCGATAGGACGCCAGTGCCTGTTCATAGGCGGACACGGCCGCATCGGTGCGCCCCAGAGCCAGCAGGGCATTGGCCCGCCGGAAGCGCGCGCCGGCGGTGCTCGGATGCGCCGCACCGCGCCAGGCCAGCAGCACCGGCAGCGCCCGCTCGTAGGCCGCCAGCGCCTCGGCCGGCCGGCCCACGAAGCCCAGCAGCTTGCCCAAGGCCAGCTGCGCCTCGGCGCTGCGCGCATCCCAGCCGCCCCAGCGGGCCTCGGCGGCCCGGGCCCAGCGGGCGGCCGGCTCGACGGCCGCCGCATAGCGCTGGGTCTGCCAGCGCAGGTTCGACAGCAGCGTCAGCGCCATCTGCTGGACGGGGTGTCCCGGGGGCGCATCGGTATCGAGCGTGCGCAGCGCGCGCAGCAGTTGCTCCTCGGCCTGCTTCAGCCGGCCGAGTTGGAAGGCGGCCCGCGCCAGGGTCAACCGGACAGCGGCCGCCTGCAGCCGGCCGCTGCCGCCGCCGGCCTGCCAGATGGCGATGGCCCGCCGGGCGGACTCCGCGGCCGGCTCGAACCGGCCGCTGTGAAGCTGAATGTGGGCGCGATCGGCCAGGCACTCGGCCACCAGGGGATGCTGCGAGCCGAGCAGGCGGCGTGCGCTTTGCAGGGCGCTCTCGATCCGCCCCGCCGCCGCCGCCTCGCCGCCGGCGAACGCGGTGTCAGCGGCGTAGAGCGACGCGCGTATGCGCTGCGGATGGTCCGGCGGCCAGGCGTTTTGGCCGATGGCCCGGGCCCGCTCCACCGCCGCTGCCGCGCCGGCGACATCGCCGACGACCATGGCCACCAGGCTTTGGGCCAGCAGGGCATCGGCCAGCACCGGATGCGCGCCGCCGAGATCCTCTTGCGCCGCGCGCACCGCCTGCGCGGCCAAAAAGCCGGCGCGCTCGAAGCGGCCCTCGTAGACCAGGCGCTCGATCTCGGCCACCGTGGCCGCATGCCGCGCGGTCGGCTCCGCGCTCGGCCGTGGTGCGGGGGCCGCACAGGCGATCGCAGACAGCACCGCGAACAGCACTGCGAACAGCCGCGGCTGCAGAACCGGGCGCACGGCCCGCAGCATCAAGTCCCGTCCCGCGTGCCGGAGGTCTTCGATGTGTCTTCTTCCAGCAAGTCGGTCACCAGGCGCAGCCAGAGTTCGACCCCGATGGCCAGCGCCCCTTCGTCCACGTCGAAGCTCGGATGGTGGTGCGGGATGACCTCGGCGGCCGCCGGATCGCCACAGCCGAGCAGCAGCATGGCGCCCGGCACCTGCTGGCAGAACAGGCCGAAGTCTTCGCTGGCCATCAGCGGCTCTTCGGCCAACACCCCCTCGGCGCCCAGCAGACCGGCGGCCGTGCGCCGCACCCGGGCGGCCAGGCCGGCGTCGTTGACCAGCGGCGGCAGGTGCTCGCCGCAGGTCAGCTCGGCGCGGGCGCCCAGCCCGTCGGCGATGGCCCGCGCCAGCCGATCCAGCTCGTCGAGCAGCTGCTGTTGCGCCCGGGCGTCGTAGGCCCGCACCGTGCCGCGCAGCAGCACGCGTTCCGGAATGACGTTGAAGCTCTGGCCGCCCTGGATGGCGGTAAAGCTCAGCACCGCGGGCTGGTGGGGCGCCAGCCGGCGGGCCACCAGGCTCTGGGCGGCGACGGCGATTTGACCGGCGATGGGGATCGGATCCACCCCCTCCTCTGGCCGCGCGGCGTGGGTGCCGCGGCCGCTGACGGTCAGCTCGAAGGAGTCCAGCCCGGCCATGGCCGCCCCGTCGCGGCAGACCGCGGTGCCGGTGGCCAGCCCGCTCCAGACGTGCATGGCCAGGGCCAGATCCACCGGCGGATCGGCCAGCACCCCGTCGGCGATCATCCGCGCCGCTCCGGCCCCGCGCTCCTCGGCCGGCTGGAACACCAGCCGCACCGCACCGCGGGCCGGCGGCCGCTGCACCAGCAGCCGGGCGGCGGTCAGCAGCATGGCCACGTGGGCATCGTGGCCGCAGGCATGCATGCAGCCCGGCCGGCGGCTGGCGTAGTCGCAGCCGCTGCGCTCGGTGATCGGCAGCGCGTCCATGTCGGTCCGGGCCAGCAACACCGGCCCGGCGGCGGCGCCCGCGATCCAGGCCACCACTCCGGTCTCGGCCAGCGGCTCGGCCGGGATGTCGGCCCGGCGCAGCGCGTCCAGAATGCGAGTCTGGGTCCAGCGCTCCTCGAAGGCCAGCTCCGGGTGGGCGTGCAGCTCGCGGCGCAGCCGGACGAGTTCCGGCTCGGTGGCCCGAACGGCAGCGGACAAACGGGGCGGCTTCGGCGTCACGCGCGCTCCTCGCTGGGGGGCTCGGCCCGCTCCAGCGGCCGGGCCCGCTGCTCGAGCCAGTCCATGATCTCGACGTAGACCACCTTGGGCGCCAGCCGGCCCAGCAGCATGTCGCCGTGGCCGAAATCGAAGTCGTCGCCGGCGTCGGTGCCGAACACCCGCAGCTGCTTGTCGCGGCTGCGCAACCGCTCGTAGGCCGGGGTGACGCTCTCCGGCGCGGCCAGCTGGTCCCGCTCGGCGGCCAGCAGCAGCACCGGAATGCGCACCTGGGCGAGCCGCTCCAGGTAGTCGCGCGCGCCATCGCGGGAGGCGAAGTTGCGCTGGCGCAGCCAGCCCAGCATCTGATCGAACACCGCCCGCGAGGCGTTCTCCGTCAGGTTGACCAGGCTGCGGCGCAGCACCCGCGGTTCGATCGCCCCCGGCAGCATGAAGGGCTGCCCCAGGCAGGCAGGCCCCCGGCCGGCCAGCGGGGCCAGCAGCCGTGAGACGAAGCGCAGCCGCACCGTGCGTCCAGGCCCGAGCAGTCTGGCCATCAAGCGCAGCCGCCGGCCGCCCGGCGATCGATCCAACCAGACCGGCGCGCTGACCGCGATCAACCCGGCCAGCGCATCGCCGCCGGCTTCGCCGGCCAGGGCGTAGCCGAGCAGGCCGCCCAGGCTGTGGCCCACCCAGAACACCCGCGGCTGGCCGGTGACCCGGCGGATGGTCGCCAGCGCCGCAGGCACGTCGCGATCGAGGTGATCGTCGAAATCGAAGCGCCCGAAGGGCCGCGGCGAATCGCTCAGGCCGTGGCCGCGCAGCTCCAGCGACCAGACGTCGAAGCCCAGTTCGGCGAGCGAGCGCGCCAGCGATCGGTCGTCGAGCAGGTCGAAGTTGCAACGGTTGGCGCCCAGGCCGTGGCACAGCAGAACCGGATCGGCAAAGCGTTGCTCTTCCGGCCGGTAGCGGTGCAGCGCCAGCCGCCAGCCGTCCGAGGTGCGGGCGAAGTGGATCGCATCGGCCAACCGGCGCACCGCCAGCACGCGGCCGACCACGGCCGCGTAGATGGCCACCGCCACCCCCGCCAAGACCAGCCACAGGATGACCCAGACCGCCGTCACCGCGTTTCGGCTCCCGTGCTCGGCCCGCAGCCGATCGTCTCAACCGCCGCGGGCGCGCAGGGCGGCCAGCAACTTGTCGTGAACCCCACCGAACGCCCCGTTCGACATAATCAGCACCACCGTCTCCGGCGCCAGCTCCGGTGCCAGCCGCTCGACCACCGCGTCGGCATCTGCGATCAGCATCGCATCCAGGCCGCCGCCGCGCAAGGCTTCGACCAGGGCGCCCGAGTCGAACCGCTCGGCGGCCGGAATGCGCTCGATGTCGAACGGCGGTACGATGATCACCCGATCGGCGCCGCCGAAGGAGTGGGGGTAGCGCTGCTGGAACACGTTGCGGCGGCTGGTGTTGGTGCGCGGCTCGAACACCGCCACCAGCTGCGCTCGCGGCCAGCGCTGCCGGGCCGCGCCCACCGTGGCCGCCACCTCGGTCGGATGGTGGGCGAAGTCGTCGACCACGGTCACGCCGGCCTCGACCCCGCGCACCTGCATGCGGCGGGCCACGCCCCGAAAGTCGGCCAGCAGGGCGCAGCCCCGTTCGGGGTCGATGCCCACTTCGGCGCTCAGCGCCAGCGCCGCCAGCCCGTTGGCCACATTGTGTCGGCCGGCAAGGGGCAGATCGAGTTCCAGCTCGGTGCATCCCGGACGCTGCAGCCGGAACCGGGTGCGGCCGCCGCCGACCCGCGCATCCAGCGCCCGCCAGTCGGCGGTCGCGTCGAAGCCGTAGCGCACCACCCGACAGCCGGCGCGTTCGGCCAGCGCGGCCACCTCGGGATCGTCGCCGCAGGCGATCAACACCCCGTGGGCCGGGATGGCCGCGACCAGCCCGGCAAAGGCCTCGCGGTAAGCGCTCATGTCGGCGTAGATGTCGGCGTGGTCGAACTCGACCGAGGTCAGCACCACCCGTTCGGGCCGGTAGTGGACGAACTTGGGCCGCTTGTCGAAAAACGCCGAGTCGTACTCGTCGCCCTCGACCACGAAATCCGGCCCGGCGCCGAGGCGGAAGCTCTGCGCGAAGTCCAGCGGCACGCCACCGATCAGAAAACCGGGGTCGCGCTCGGCCCGGACCAGCAGATAGGCGGCCAAGGCGCTGGTGGTGGTCTTGCCGTGGGTGCCGGCCACGATCATGGTCTGCTTGTCGGCCAGGAACATCTCGGCCAAAGCCTGGGGAAAGCTCATCACCGCCAGACCGCGATCGAAGGCGGCCCGGGCCTCGGGGTTGTCCCGCCGGCAGGCGTTGCCGACGATCACCAACTCGGTGTCGGCGGCGATGTGCTCGGCCGCAAAGCCCTCGACCGTGGGGATGCCCCAGGCCCGCAACCGATCGCTCATCGGCGGATAGAAGGCCTTGTCCGAGCCGCAAACCCGGTGTCCGGCCGCCTGCAGCAAACCCGCCAGCGAGCCCATACCGGTGCCGCAGATGGCCACCATGTGGATGTTCATCGCGCCTCCTCGTCGCTCGCAGCGACCAGAGCGGTGTACAGCCGCGGCCGGAAATCGCGGATGCGCTCGTCGTCGCGCCGCGGATGCACCCGATTGGTCAGCAGCACCGCGATCAGAGCCCGATCCGGATCGATCCACAGCGAGGTTCCGGTAAAGCCCAGGTGGCCCACGCTGGCCGGTCCGAGCCGATCGCCGGCCTGCGATCCGGTCGCCGCCCGACCGTCGAAGCCCAGCCGGCGATCCGAGCCGGCCACCGCCGACCGGGTCCAGAAGCGGTGCACCCAGTCCGGCGCGAACGGGCCCGCGCGTCCTCGCCAACCGTCGAGCCAGGCGGCCGCGACCCGGCCCACCGCCGCCGCCGTACCGAACAGCCCGGCGTGGCCGCTGACGCCCCCCATGGCATAGGTGTTGTCGTCGTGGACCTCGCCGCACAGCACCCGGCCGCGCCAGCCGCAGCGCTCGGTGGCCGCGAAGCTGCGGCCGCGGCGGGCAGCATCCGCCCGCGCCGGCTCCTTCAGGTCGATGAAGAACAGCTCGGTCAGGTCTAGCGGCCGGGCCAGCCGCTGCTCGAACAGGCGATCCAGGCCCCCCCCCCCGGCGTGCTCGAGCAGCCAGTCGAGCAGGATGAAGCCCAGATCCGAGTACCGGCATTCGCGTCCCGGTGGTGCTGCCGGCCGCTCGGCGGCCACCATCCGGCGCACGGCGTCGCGACCGCTGCGACCGGCCACCCAGGCGCCGCCGGCGAAGGCGGCCAGCTCGGCGTGATAGCCGCGCCAGGCGGCCAGCCCGCTGGAGTGTTCGAGCAGGTGGCGCGGGGTGATACGGCGCCAGGGCCCGCGGCCGAGGGCGGGCAGCTGCTCGGCCAGCGGTGCATCGAGGCCGATCTCGCCCCGCTCGGCCGCCAGCAGCGCCAGCCCGGTGGTGGCCAGCACTTTGGTCAACGAAGCCAAGTCGAAACAGGTGGCGGGCGTCACCGGCGCGCCGCCGCGCCAGGCGGTGCGCCCGTGGCAGGACAGGTGCAGGCGCCGCTGGCCGCGCTGGATCAGCAGCACCCCGCCCGAGAAGATCCCATGGGACACGGCGGAATCCAGCAACGGAGCCAGTCCGGCGAACGCATCCATCGCCCGGCCGCTATTCCACCGGATCATCGAGCAGGCGCAGCGAGCGGCCATCGGCGTCCAAGCGCACGCGGCTGCCCACGGGCAGCGCAGCGTTGCGCGAGCCGTGGCCGAAGGCCGCACCGCTGACCGCCGGCCGGCCGAGGCTGGCCACCGCCCGCTCGAGCACCGTGCGTGCCGACCAGCGCCCGCGTCCCGCCGGCTCGCAGCGGGTCAGCTGGCCGAGCACCACCCCGGCCACATGGTCGAGCGCGCCGCTCATGGACAGCTGGCCCCAGAACCGATCGAGCCGGTAGGCCGACTCGCCCACCTCCTCGATGAACAGAACGGCCCCGCGCAGTTCGGGCATGTAGGGCGTGCCCACCAGGCTGGTCAGCACGGCCAGGTTGCCGCCCAGCAAGCGGCCCTCGACCCGGCCCGGCACCAGCAGGCGCAGCCGGCCCAGCGGCAGCCGGTCGCCGCCGGCGGTACCGCGCAGCAGCCGGGCCAACCAGCGCCGGTTGGCCCGGGGCAGCAGCCCCAGCTGGGTAATCACCGGTCCGTGGATGCCCACCAACCCGCCGGGTCGCGCCAGGTTGACCAGCAAGGCGGTGATGTCGGAAAAGCCGATCAAGGGCTTGGCGCGGCGCCGGCAGGCGTTTAGATCGAGCAGGCGCAGCAGCCGGGCGGTGCCGTAGCCGCCGCGGATGGACCAGACCGCCTGGGTCTCCGGCTCGACCAGGGCCCGCTGCAGGCGGGCGGCCCGGGAGGCGTCCGATCCGGCCAGAAAGCCCGTGCGGCTCTGCTCGACCGGATCCCAGATCGGCTCGAAGCCCATCCGGCGCACCTGCTCCAACCCGGCGCGGAATTGATCCTGCGGAAAGGGGCTGGCCGGGGCCACCAACCGAATGCAATCGCCAGCGCGCAAGGCGCGCGCGGGTCTGACGCGGGCGGAGCGCATGCAGGCCGTATCATAGCGACCTGGGCGCTGTTCGGCAAGCGCGCATCAGCCGTCGCCCGCCAGGAGATCGCGGGCTGCTTCGAGCAACAGGCCGTGGCGCAGGCCGCGATCGCTGATCAGCAGGCTGGCCGCGCCCAGCCGTTCGAGCAGAGCCAACAAAATAATGGTTCCAGCCGGGATGATGTCGGCCCGACCCGGCTCCAGGCCGCGGATGCGAGCCCGCGCCGGCGCGTCCAGACGGGCGAGCCCGGCCAAGCGGTCGGCCAGCCAGCGGCGGCTCAAGCGGGTGCCGTGGACCCGCTCGGCGTCGTAGCGCTCCAGGCGGTGGTGCATCGCGGCCAGGCTGGTGGCCGTGCCGCCGACCGCCACCAACTCGAACGGCCGCGAAGGCGCTTCGAGATCCGCGGCCAGCCGCGCGGCCAGGTGGCGGCGCAACGCGGCCAACTCCTCGGCAGCGATGGGGTCGTGGGGCAGGAAGCGCTCGGTCAGCCCGACCGCGCCCAGCTCCAGGCTGCAGCGCTGCTCGATGCGCGCCGCCCGGCCGGTGATCACCTCGGTGCTGCCGCCGCCCACGTCGCAGACCACCAGGCGCTCGGTGCCGGCCGGAAGCTGGTGCTGCGCGCCGCGGTAGGTCAACCGGGCCTCCCCGTCGCCGGAGATCACCCGGATGACCACCCCGCTGTCGCGCCCGACGCGCTCGATGAAGGCCCCGGCGTCGGCCGCCAGCCGCAGGCCCATGGTGCCCACCGCCCGGATGTCTGCGGCACCCAGCTGGCGGGCCCGGGCGGCCAGCTCGGCGATGACGGCCGCGGTGCGCTCGGCCGCCTGCGGCCGCAACCGACCTCCGGGCACCAGTCCCTGACCCAGCCGCGAGACGACGGCGCGGTCTTCGATCGGCTGCAGCCGCCCGCCGGCGGTCACCTCCGCCACCAGCAGCAGCACCGAGTTGGTGCCCACGTCCAGGGCCGCGAGGGACGTCATAATATCCCCAGAATGCTGCATCGTGCTAACTGGAAGTTCCCTTGGGAACTTCAGGCTAACCGGCACCCGTACACACCCGCGCCGCCCGCCGCCGCAGCGGCGAGAGGCCCGGATAGGGTAGCCGGGGCGGTCACCCGCCCCTGGCTCCCACACCACCGTACGTAC
>CAYVQE010000119.1:0-19023 GCA_964454005.1 uncultured Myxococcales bacterium | reverse complement strand
CGCCGACCAGGACGAGCTGCAGGTCTGGCTGGCGGTGCAGTACCTGGGCTTTCTGCGCAAGAAGTACATGTTCTTGAAGGTACCCAAGAAAGAAATGGAAGCGAGATAGGGGCACCGCCATGAGCCAGGATCTGTCCGCCATCGAGAAGCGAGTCTTTTTGCGCGGTGAGCTGATCGCCCGCACCGGCCTGCGGGTCGGCGCCGACCGGGCGGTCGACACCGCCGCCTCCGACCTGCCGGTCATGCGCGACGGCCGCGGCCTGCCCTACCTGCCCGGCTCCAGCTTCAAGGGCGCGCTGCGCTCGGCCGTCGAGGCCATGCTGCGCGGGGCCATCGATCCGGACGAGTGGGGGATGAACGAACCGCCCGAGAAGCCCTGGGCCTGCGATCCGCTCGCCGATGTGCGCAACGGCGCCTACCAGGGCGGGGAACGAGATGCGGGTTCGCCCTGTCTGCACAAGGACTGGGCCAAGCTGCTCCTGGGCGGCAACGGCGCCGCCGAGGATCGCGACCTTCCCGTCGAGGTTGCCTGGCAGCACTCCTGCTCGATCTGCCGGCTGTTCGGCAACAACGAGCTGGGCGGCCGGGTGCTGTTCGCCGACCTGCCGTTGGTGCAGCAGGACGACGACACGGTGCCCATCGAGGTGCGCGACAGCGTGGCCATCGAGCGCGACAGCCTGACCGCCAGGGACGGCGGCAAGTACGACTACGAGGTGGTCCCGGCCGGCACGCGCTTCAAGCTCGAAATCGTGCTGGACAACCCGGACCCGCTGAGCACCGGGCTGCTGGTGGCGGGCATCGAGGCCTTCAAGGAGGGCCACGCCCGCATCGGCGGATTCGCCAGCCGCGGGCTGGGCCGGGTCGACATCACCGTCGACAGCGTGGGCGAAAAGACCGCCGTGGACATGTTGACCGGCCAGAAAGGCGCCGCGCTGGACTGGGCCCGGTTCAGAGAAGACGCCCTGGCCGAGCTCGGCCGGCTGATCGCGGGAGGCGACCATGCATAAGCTGCAGACCAACCGCGCCAGCCTCCACCTGGTCATCGAGCCCCGGGGGCCGGTGCTGATCCGCTCCGGGCAGTACAACATCGACCCCAGCCATCCCGACCTGGAGTGGGTGCGCACCACCCACGGCCTGGGGGTGGAGACGGTCTACCTGCCCGGCGCCAGCCTCAAGGGCGTGATCCGCTCCCAGGCCGAGCGCATCCTGCATGCCATGGGTCGGAAGTGCTGCGACCTGTTCAATGACAAATCGGGCTGCATGAATCAGAAAGAGCACAAGAAGTCGAACGGGGCGAAGCGCTACAAATCTCAGTGCGCCGCCTGCCGCACCTTCGGCTCCATGACCTCGGCCGGCCGCTGCCTGTTCGCCGATGCCTACCCCTGGCCGGCCGACGCCGGCGAGGAGCAGGCGCTCGCGGCCGTGGAGAAGCTGGGCTGGCTGCGCACCCGCACCGGCGTGGCCATCGACCGCAAGACCGGGGCCACCAAGCGCGGGGCGCTGTACGACATGGAGGTGCTCGAGCGCGGCAGCTTCCACACCGAGATCAGCCTGGTCAACTTCCAGCTCTGGCAGCTCAGGCTGCTGCTGCACGTGCTGCGCGACCTGGACGAGGGCTTCATCCGCATCGGCTCGGGCAAGAGCCGCGGCATGGGTCGGGTCGGCTGCACGCTCGACCGGGTGGTGCTGGACTGGGCGCCCAAGGCCGGCGGCCAGACCGGCCCGCACCTGCCGGGGCTCGGCAAGCTGGCGCCGAAGCTGGCGGGGGACTACGGCCTGGCCGCACCGGACGCGGACCACGCGCCGCTGGACGAGGCGCTGCTGAAGCGGGCCGGCCTGCGCGGCCTGTTCACGCGCCTGGAGCTGGCGAAGGACGATGTCCCGGCTCTGGAGCAGGCCCTGGACGCACCCTGGCAGGCCTTCCTGGCCGACCCGCACCTGGCCGCCGGAGGCGCGTCATGAGCCCGGGGCCGCGCGGCAGGGGAAGCGGCCGACCCGGCGGCAGGGGGCCCGGCGGCAGGGGCAACACCGTTCCCGCCAACTACCAGGGCCTGCCGGCCGAGAAGGTCGAGCGCAATGAATCGGCAGTCGCGCACGATCGCCTCCAGGTCGAGCGGCTCAGCGGCCGGCTCGAGCTGCGGGCCGAGGTGCTGGGCGCGGTACACATGGGCACCGGCACGGTGGACGAGCTGCCCGATCAGAACCGGCTGTACCTCGACATCGTCTCCACGGCCCGCAACCGGGACTGCCTGCCCGGCGCTGGCATCAAGGGGCCGATTCGCTCGCTCTACGAGGCGCTGAGCTCGTCCTGCCCGCTGGATGGAAACTGCACGCCGCCCAACAAGCTGTGTCCGGCCTGCAGCCTGTTCGGAAGCCTGGGCTATCTCGGCCGGGCCGGCTTCGACGAGTTCATCGACGATCCCGGGGATCCGGTCACCTTCGGTCTGACCAAGCTGCCCACCGCTTATCCGCCGCGGCTCGAGAAGGGCCGCCGCATCTACGGCCGGCCGCACAAGGAGATCGAGAACGTCAAGAACACCTTCTACGGCGTGCTGGCCAAGGGCAGCAAGCTCTACGGCGGCCTGTGGTTCGAGAACGCGACCGAGGCGGAGATCGGGCTGCTGCTGCTGAGCATGGGCCTGGATCGTTCGTTCGCGCCGCGCTTCGGCGGCGGCAAGCACGGCGGCATCGGCGCGGTGCGGCTGGTGCCGCTGGCCTTCAAGAAAATGGACCCCAAGGTCCGCTACGGTGGCGGGGCCAAGGCCGCGCCGCTCGAGGGCGAGGCGCTCGAGCGCTGGATCCTCGAGCTGTGCCAGCAGGCCGAAGCGCGGCTCGAAGGGAAACAGCAGCGGGCCCTGGCGCTGATGCGCTCGACCATGCACAAGGACGGCTGGTGATGAACGAGATGAGCCCCAAGCAGATCGCGCAGGAGCTCTCCAAGGTGCAGGCCATCGGCAAGCAGGTGGCCAGGAAGATCGAGCAGGAGCAAGGTCGCATCTCCGGCTTCACCCCGGAGCTGAACAAGATCCGCACCCACCTGGAGACCTACCACGATCTGAAAAAAACCAAGAAGTTGGCCGGTGCCCTGCGAACCACCCGCGACCTGGGCAACCGCAGCCGGCGCACCCGCACCTACACCGAGCTGGCGGTGGACACCTTCAACAAGCTGGCCCAGGACACCCGCTATGCCACGGTCGTGCTGTGGCGCTTCGGCTGGCTCGGGCGCATGCTGCGCATCGAGACCTCCCGCTCCGCCGGCGGCCACAACCAGAACCGACCCCGCAGCGGCCCCGGCCGGCGTCGCTGACACACGGGACGCAAGGCGTACCGCCAGCCGGGCCGGGCCATGAGAACAGCGGACCTGGGCGCATTCCTTCGCTTCTGCGGCTTTTCGAACCGATTCTACAAGGGTGGGGATAACCACCCCGGCAAGACTGTGGCCGAACGCATCGAAAGCTACGGGCTTGCAGAAGGTGCGGCCGACGATCTGGCCACCTGCACCCCAAAGCGACCGAAGCGCTCGGCGCGGGCGATTCTCACCGGGTGGAAAGGTGGAGAGCCCTGGACCTGGGAGAGCATCGTCGGGTTTTCACCGGCTATCATCTGCAACTACGGGGATTCGACGATCGCAGTATTCACTCGTGATGCCGGAGATGTGCCACAGCCTCGGCTCTGCGTCTTCTGGAGAGATGGCGTTGATCCCACGACTTTCGAGTTCCTCTTGCCGGGGCGGCCTCATCGCGGCCAGACCATACACGGCTCGAGGCTCTTCGCAAGGCGGTTGGACCAGATCCCCGAGCCTGAACCTTGGCCTGACCACGAGCTGCTGCTCGTCGTCCGTCCGTTGGGCAGCCCCACTTCGCTGCTAACCGGTGAGTACCGGATCCTCTCATGCCACCGCAAGGAATTGAAGGAAGCCGATATCCTGCTGACCGGGTCCGGCGGATTCCGCGCAAACGGGTTCGAGGTGCTGGCAAACGAGGCCTGTGAGAAGGATCTGCAGCCATTCCTTCTCGCGGGCCTGATTACCGCTGACCTGAATTACGGTGGGTCAAACTCCGTCGAGCACTGGTACGACCTATACCGTAGGTCCTTTGGCGCCGGTTCCGATGAGCAGGCATCTGCGGAGTCCGCTCTGCTGCACTGGGTGGCCGGGTATGTGCGCAGCCAGCCTGTGGGGCAAATACTGGGTTATTCGGATTCCGAGGAGATGGACGGACTCGAAAAAAATCAAAGGATACAAGAAGACCAACAGACAGCGTCCGGGATAAGGCAAGCGGCCCTTCCTTATCTGGAAGACTCCAGGCCCGGTGCTTTGCTGCACGCCCGTATACACGAGCTGCCGACGCCTATGGCCGAGTGGTGCGAGGTTTCGCGGACGGCGTATCTCGAGAAAGACTGGGTGCGTTGCATCGATGCGCTGGTTCGCATGGCCGAGGTCGCCTGCCATGTCTTGTTGGACCGTTACGAGGTGGACCGCGACTATGCCATGGACCTGCTGTGGGACGAACAGAGTTCGGAAGACGAGGTTGACAGGGCCATCCATTTGGGCTTCGGCGACAAGGTCGATGTGCTGCGGAGCTATTTCGACCAGGAGAATGTCGACGCAGCGGAGAGTGCACTCCTGAAGCCCTTGGAGGGTTTGCTTGCCGCCAGGAATCACTTGTTCCACCCAAGGGGATCAGCCAAAGGCCGAGGGGGCGATCGATCGCGGTCACCCGAGCAGGGTGCCGCAGCGAATGCACTCGAGATCGGAGAGCAACTCTTGCGCGAATTGTACTATCCGTACCGCGGGGTCATTCCGGCCCTTGCCGTGTGCGACGATGGTGATGAGATCCACGAAGCTGTGATCTGGATGGGATTGATGCCCTTCCGCCATCACATCAAGCGCAAAGGCCGGCGCGATGCATGCGGTGATGAGACCTTCCATTGGCTGCGGTCAGAAGAATTGGACGAGATTCTCGGAGCAACCTACCCGTTGGAAGAACATGAGAGCGAGGCGTTCAAGTGGCTGAAGTATGATGCTGGGGAGAGGAGGATCCGCTGCACCACGCCTTTCGGGGAGAGCACCAGCTGCATGGCCCTTCCGCCATCGGAAAAGGACATTCCCGTCTCAGAACGGCACCTTCATCTCGATGTCATCGGCGATTCCTTTTTCTTCGATGAACCTCACGGGTTCGATACCCTCCTCGATACCTGCCTGTGCCACAACTGGAGCATCGAGGTCATCCGAGTTGCGCTCGCTGCCGTGATCGGACAGGCACCCGATGATTTTCTGCAAAACGCAATGGCCCACATCGAAGTCATGCTGACCAGAGACGAATGGCGAAGCCCATGCGAGCCCCTGCTTGACCGGCTCGCAGGCGAGATCGAGCCCTTGCGGGCTATTCGGCAATTGCGCAACAGCTTTCAGCATGAACTGGATTGCCGTCGGATGGAGGGTATGATCGAAAGGGCTGGTGAGGCACTCTCAGCGCTTGTGGGTTTTCACCGGGCCATCGGTTTCGACCAGTGGGCACTGAAGGCCGCCGGGAAGCCGACGCTGTTGACACCGTTCGGCGAGTTCCCGCTGCTGCGACCCTGGCTGGTCAAGTACAGGCGAACGACCTGGGTTTTCGATTGTCGGAGCAAGAGGAAGTTTGTTTTCCTGCGCCGTGATGGTGAGAGCCGCACTGCCGAAGAGGTCTGCGAAGGGTTGCGCAAGGGGCCGCTGGAGCATCTTCTCGCTGAGGAGATAGGACGCTTCAGTCTTCCGAGCGAACAAGCCGCAAGTAAACCTGTTGTCGTTCCCCACCCAAAGCATCAGCCTCGCCAATGAAGTTGGCGCACCTTGGCTTCAGCCTGACGATGAGGTCAATCGCCCAGTAGATTCACCGCGCCGGTGTAGCCGTTGTGGCGGCTGACGGTGGTCAGGGGGTCTTCGACCACGCGCTGGCGGCTGGAGGAGGCGTGGATGACCTTGCCGTCGCCGGTGTAGATGCCGACGTGGCTGGCCGGGCCGGACTTGTTGTGGAAGAAGACCAGGTCGCCGGCTTGCAGGCGGGTCGGGGGCAGGCGGTGGCCGAGCTTGAACAGCAGGCGGGCCGAGTGGGGCAGGTGGATGCCGAGGCGGGCGTAGACCAGCTTGACCAGGCCGGAGCAGTCGACCTGGGCCGGCGAGGCGCCGCCGTGGACGTAGGGGGTGTGGAGCAGGGCGCGGGCTTGGGCGACCACCCGGCGGCGGGCGCGATCGCGGTCGAGCTTGGCGGGGATCTGGAGCCGGGAGTGGCGGCGCCAGACCGGCGTTTGCGGGCGGCGGTGGCGGCTCGGGCGCAGGGCGGTCTGCAGGCTGGATCGGATGCTGGCGATGGTGCTCCGGTAGGGCCGGCCGAGCCACGCGCCCAGGGCCGGGTCGATGACGCAGGTGCAGAGCAAGAAGAGCAGGCTGTACTTCAGGAAGAATCGGAGCACGGCTGGTCCTCCCGGCAGTTGTCGGCCACCACCTGGTAGCCGCGCCGGGCCACCCGGAACAGGATGTAGGCCCCGGCGGCCGGGGCCAGCGGGCTGTTGAGCGCCAGCACCAGGGCGGTGGCCTTGGCGGCCGACAGGCCGCAGCGGCGGGCCAGCAGCTGCTTGGCCTGGGCCCGGCCGATGCGGCCCTGGCGCAGGGCGCGGATGATGGGCCAGGCCTGCGCCCCGGCGGCCACGCCACCGGCGCCGGCCGCGCCCAGCGCGGGGTTCAGGCCGCCGCCGTCCAGCGCGTCGATCGCATCCTCCACCCGATCGGTCAGCTCGCCGTTTTCGATGCCGCCGTCGCTGCAGCCGTCGACCCGGGCGGCCACCTCGCTGGTGGCCACCACCGGGATGTCCGGGTTGTCTTCCATGGCCGAGCGCACCAGGCCCGCCGAGTCGGTCGCCTTGAGCTGCACCGCCTGCCCGGCGCCGCCGCTGTCCGACAGCACGGCGTCGCTGTCCGGGTGGTTGGTGGCCGGGTGCAGCCGGGCGTCGATGCCGTCGCCGTCGCCGTTCTCGTCGGCCGCCCACTGCAGCTCGAAGGCGATGCCCTTGACGTTGTTGATCAGGCCGGGCAGCTGGTCGTCGTCGAAGCCCTGCACGTAGTCGGCCACCTCGGCCAGCGGCGCGTCCGGGCCCAGCTCGCCGGTCGAGCGGCGCAGCGCCGCGACCACCACCTGCGAACCGGGATCGCCCACCGCGCCCAGCTCGCCCAGCCGGAGCGCGGCCACGGTCGACAGCACCACCATCTCGTCGACGATCGGGGTCTTGCGCCGCTGTCGCCTCATCTCTTCGGCTCCTCGCGTTTGCCGGCGGCCTTGCCCGCGCGCCGGCCCTGCTTGAAGATGGCCCGGGCCCGCTCGCGGTCGAAGGGCAGGCCGTCGGCCAAAGCGCTGTAGTAGTAGTCGATGACCCGGCCGATGCCGTAGGTCAGCCCGTAGACCAGCGGCAGGGTCATGAACCCGCCCAGGCCCGGCAGCCCCAGCTTGTACAGCCCCAGCGCGGTCTGCTGGGCCAGCAGGCCCAGACCGATGACGCCGCCCAGCTCGGCCAACACCCGCCGGGCCTGCTCGCGGGTGACCTGGTGGCCGCGCAGCCGGGCGATCTTGTAGGCCAGGGTGGCCTGGATGGGGGTCAGCACCAGGATGTCGGCGAAGGGCAGCGGTTGGATGGCCACCGCGGCGCAGGCGCCGGCGGTCAGGTGGATGGCGCGCCTGACCCGATCGTCGGCTTCGGCGCCGATCGGCTCTTCGGCCTCCTGCTGGCTGTCGAGCAGCTCGGCCAGCCGCCGGGCCTCGTCTGCCACGCGCTGGTCGGTCTGGCGGTCGCGGGCCATCTGGGCCTCCCTGGTCGCTGGACACCCTGCAGGACGCGCCGCCCGGGCGTTTCTGACCGCTCCGGCTGGCTGGCCGGCAGGGACTTGCGTTATCCTGGTGGTGCCGGTGGCGAGGCCTCGAGCGGGGAGGTGGGTCGAGGGGGGCTGGGGCTTTGCGTTCGTCGTTTTTGGGTCTTCGTTCTTGGTTCTTCGTTCTTGGTTCTTGGTTTTGGTTTTGGTTGCGACGTCTCGAAGTAGGAGGGGCTGGATGGCGGACGACTGGCTGGAGCTTAGGCAGCTTTTCGCCGGCGGGGCGGATCCGCTCGGCATCGCAGCGGCCGTCGAGGAGGCCCGGGCGGTGGCCGCGGCCGAGCCGGAGGCCGCGCTGCGGCTGCTGGCCGCCGCCGGCCGCGACCTGCGCGACGCGTCGCTGCCGGTGGATGTGTTCGCCCACGAGCTGGCCGGCAAGGCGCCCGCCTGGGCCGAGGCCTCGGCCGGGCGGCTGCGGGCAGAACTGGAGGCGTACTTCGAGCAAGGGCTGGCCGAGACCGAGGCCACCATCGAGCGGGAGGTGGGCCACTGGACGCAGTTCGGTGAGGCGGCTGCATCTGTCAAGAGCGGGTTCAGAAAGTGGAACGACAGCCGCCGGTTCAAGAGCAGGATCAAGAAGTTCTTTGTCAAGGCGGAGCACGACAGCGACAGGCGCGCCGAGTTGGAATACCTAACAGCCTGTATTCGAAGCGACGGGTTGCTAGGTGACCGGGTAAAGAAAAAACTCGGTGAGAGCAACGAGGAGAACCGGGACAATGAGCGCCAGCGCATCAAGGAGCAGATTGGTCGGCTCGAAGCCGAGGGCGAGAGGGAATACGAACGCCTGAAGTCCACGGGGTTCTTCGACACCGCAGCGCACGAGCGGGCCGCGCTCGTGTCCAAGGTCGACCCGGACCTGGTCGAGACATTCATCGGCAAGGGCTGGGTGGCCACCGACAGCAAGGAGTCGTTCGGCGAGGACATGCTCGGTCGCCTGCTCGACCGGCACTTCGGCTCCAAGGCATTGTCCGCCTTCAACGAGCGCTTCTTCGAGGCGGAGAACGAGCGCTTTCAAGCTTTTTGGCAGGACGTGGCGCGCGCGGCGGCCCGGGATGCGCCGCGGCTGGAGCGGGGCCTGCTGCGCTCTGCAGACGGGGTGCCGCAGGCCGAGGTGTCGGCCGGGGCCATGGCCGCGGTGGCGGCCACGGCCGCGCCCTTGCTGGCGGCCGGGATGCTGGCCGCCGGCTGGCACACCATGTCCTGGGCCATGGCCAACCTGTTCCCGCCCATGCTGCTGGTGACGGTGCCCATCTTGGCGGTCGCCGTGGTCAAGGGCAAGCAGTCGACCTGCGACAAGATGCTGCGCCAGGCGCGGCTCTACTGCGAGCGCATGCTGGCCGGCCAGCGCCAGACCATCGACACCCAGTACGAGCGCGACGCCGAGCAGACCGCCCGGCGCTTCGTCGACGCGCTGCGCAGCAAGCTGCTCGCCGACCAGGTCGGCCTGGCCTCGCGCAACAAGCTCTACCGGGCCATGGAGCTGATCGACGGGCTGTGCGCCGAGCTGCAGGGCGCGGCCCCGGTGCCGCAGACCGACTTTCTGGCCCTGGCCGGCCGCGCCCTGGAGCGCGGCGACGCGCTGGCCGCGGCCGCGCTGTGGGTGCAGGCCTACGAGGGGGTCGTCGAACGCTGGCTGGCGCGCTGCGGCGTACAGCCGCCGGCCCAGGCCGACCGGCTGCGCGCCTCGATCGACCTGCTGCGCCAGCAGCCCGAGGTGCCCGCCGCGGTCGCCGCCCGGCTGGACGCGCTGCGCCGGCAGCGCAACCGCTGGGCGCACGGCATGGCCGACCTGGTCGAGCTGCCCGAATCCGAGCAGGCCCGGCGGGTGCGCCTGGCGCTGGAGGAGCTGGGCCGCAGCGCGGCCTGAGGCCGAAAAATCCACCGCCGGCCGTCAGCCCGACACGCACCGCGCGTCCTCCTCCCCGTTGGGCCGGTACACCGCTACTCCGGCCGGAAAGGGCGGGCAAACCATGCGCGAACCCAGCGGCAGCCAACTGGACCAGCAACCAAGAACCAAGAACCAAGAACCACGAACGAAGAAGTGTCCAACCAGCGGCAGCCAACTGGACCAGCAACCACGGACCACGAACGAAGAAGTGCCCAAGCCATGAGCGACTCGAACGGCAGCCGCTACTTCGACCTCATCCTCGGCGCAGTCCTCGGCGGCCTGCTCGGCAGCGCCTCCTGCATCGTGCTGCCCATGTTCGTCAACCCGGTCATCGGCGCCCTGTTCGGCGCCGCCTTCGGCTGGGTCATGAACCCGAACCGGAGGGACCGATGAGCGCCAGCGTGCCGGACATCAGCCAGGATCTCGATGCAGCCATGAAACTGCTCGACGCCGGGCAATCGGTGGCCGAGGGCCGGGAGCTGGCCGAGCAGACCTACGAGCGGGCCCTGCGCGACCACGGCCGCGAGCACCCGCTGGTGGGCCAGGCGCGCCTGGTGCTGGCCGAGGCCCACATCCAGTGCGACGACTTCATCGCAGCCGAGCGCCAGGCGCGCAAGGCCCTGCCCTTGCTCGAGCAGGGCCTCGGCAAGCTGGGTACGCCCTACATCGAGGCGCTGCTGGTGCTGGGCCGGGCCATGGCGCTGCGCCAGGACACCGAGTCCGCGGCCGAGGCCTTCGCGGCCGCCGGCGAGTCGTTGCAGGCCTGCCTGGAGCGGGACACGGCCCACCCGGACCAGGTGGCAGACCTGCTGCGCTTCGTCGATTCCTTGGGCCGGCAGGAGCTGGCCGTGCCGGTGGCCGAGATGGTCGGCCAGCGCGAGCAGCGACAGGACGACGACGCCTGGAGCGAGGAGCTGCGGCTGGAGGCCCTGGCCGTGCTGGGCATGGGCCTGTTCAAGTCGGGGCGGCTGGACGAGGCCGAGCCGGTGCTGCAGCGAACCGTCGTCGAGGCCGAGCGCTGCGGCGAGCCCCGGCGCCAGATCGATGCCCTGGGCTTGCTGGCGGCGCTGGCCTGTGCCCGGGGCGAGCCCGACCGCGGTGCGGTGCTGATTCAGCAGGCGATGGAGCGGGCCTACGAACGCTTCGACGACCCGGGAGCGCGGGCTGGCATGCTGTTCGGAATGGGCGAGGCGCACCTGATGCTAGGAGCGGAGGGGCCGGCCGAGGCCTTGTTCGAGCAGTCGCTGCAAGAGCAGATGTGCGCCGGCGGCGGGCTGGACGCGCAGCAGGTGCCGGCGCGCCAGCACCTGTATGTGATCTGCATGGCGCAAGAGCGTTTTGCCGATGCCCTGCGGCATCTCAGGCGGTCGGCGGCCATCGGGGTGGCCATGGCGTCCGGCGACGATCCCGGGGTGCAGGAGATGGTGCAGGGCATGGTGAACATCCACGGTGCGCTGGGCGGCCACGGCGACGCTGTCGAGCTGCTGACCGAGGAGCTCGAGCTGGCCTCAATGCCGTCGCTGCTGCAGATGCCCGCAGCGCACGAGGCCCTGGAGCTGCTGCGCCACGAGGATCCCTGGTCGCGCCCGGCGCTGGAGCAGATTGCCGCCGCGGTCAGCGGCCGGCCGCCCGGGCGCCAGTCGCGCTGGCGGCTGTGGCGCGCCAGGTGCCGGGCCGAGGCGGCCGGCGAGCCGGAGATCATCTGGCAGGTGCTCAAGCTGGTTCTGCTGGCCCGCTGGCGCGGGCGGGTGGGGCTGCTGCGGTGTCTGAGCTTGCAGGTCTGCGCCCGGAAGATCGGCCACGAGCGGGCCTACCGCGAGCTGAAGGCGTTGCTCGACAAGGCCGATGAGCTGGACTTCGACGCGGCCGGGCTGCACTACGCGCTGGGCAAGATCGCCCTGGAGCTGTGCGACTGGGACGCCCTGGTATGGCACAACCGCTGGCTGCAGCAGCACCGGCCGCGTCTGGCGGCCGACGAGGTGGCCAACGACCTGGCCTATGCCCTGGCCAACCGGGGCACCGACCTGGAAGAGGCCGAGGCCATGGCCCGCCGGCTCCTGCGCCGCCTTCACCCGCTGCATCCGGCCCGCTGGTTCGGTGCCCGCAGCAGCGTGCGCAACACCCTGGGCCTGGCCCTGCTGCGCCAGGGACGGGCCGAAGAGGCCCTGCCGCTGCTGCAAAAAGCCTTCGCCGGCCAGACCGACATCATCCACGGCATGCACCTGGCGCATGCCTGCCACGTCTGCGGGTTGGAGGAGGAAGTACAGCGGCTGTTCATCCTGATCGCAGCCATGCCGGTCGGGGAGTCGTACGCCATCGAGCAGCGGCGCCTCAAAAACTTCTGCAAGGGCGCAGGCGACCCGAGCGAGCTGTTCGACGAGCCGCGACCGGAAGCCGAAGCGCATTGTCAGCCGGTCGCAGACCGGGGATGACCAGGCCGGTTCGTGCTTGATCCTTGGTCGTTGTCGCTGGTGTCAGATCCTGGCCTGGGCGGCGTCTTGGTGATCGAACTCGGGCGTTGGAGCGCCTGGCATCCGCGGGTTAGGGCCCGACGGGTGCCTTGGACTGCTCAAACTGGAGGTTCGGCCATGACGTTGCTCATTCAGGGAATTCTCGCTGTCTGCCTGCTGGTGGTCTCTTTCTTCGTGGGCTGGGGCGCCAAGAACGCGCTCGAGTGGAGCGGGCCCGTGGTCCTGGGTGTGATCGTGGCGCCTTTCGCCATCTCGGCTGCCGTCATGAGCCGCAAGCTCATCGCCCGCGTCTGTCTGGGCGCCAAGGGGCGCTAGAAAGGACGGGTGCGGCGATGAGCTGGGTGCGGGCGATGGTGCTGCGGCTGGTGATGTTGGGGGCCGGCGCGCTATGCGTGGCCTCGCTGTCGGGTTGCGAGAGCGTGTCCGGCCGCGAGGAGGCCCTGACCGAACTGTCGCGCAATGTGCGTGCCAGTTGCTGGGTCTTCATGCTGTTCGGCACCTTTGGGACGCTGCTTGCGATTTGGTTCTCCGACCGCATCGCCGAGTGGCTGCGGGCCCGGTTCGCGCGCAGCGCCCGTTGGCGGGCGGCCTACCTGCGGCTGCTGGACGTCGGCTTCGGCCTGCTGGTTGTGCTGCATCTGGCCTTTGTCGTCCACTTCTGGGACGCCTTTCCCATGATGGCCTTCACCTCGCTGCCGCTGCTGCTGTCTCTGGGCTACATCGCCTGCTTCTTTTGGAGCTACCGCCGCGTCGAGCACGCCAGCGACGCCACCGCGGCCGAGCGGGCGGCCGCCGTCGCCAAGGTCAAGGCCGGGGTCTTCGTCTCGCTGCTGCTGGTCGCCATCGGCCACGTGGTCTCGCCCGGCTTTCTGCTGGGGGTGATCGCGATGCTGGACTGAGCAGCGCGGGCGCAGCGGACCTTGATCCGGGCGGGTGCGGGTGGTACTTTCTTCGTGGTCTCAACGGACAGAACCCGATCCGGCGGCGCAGGGGCGGTAGGGCTTCGGCCGTGGCCGCCGGCTCGTCGTACCCGTTTCCAGCGCCCGGAGGCCCGCGGTGTTCGATTCCTTCGTCGCCTTGTTGCAGCAGGTCCGGGGCGGGCCGCAGGAGGCCGCCGGCGGGCGCCTGCGAGAAGGGCTGTACGCCGAGACCCGGCGCTTGCTGGTGGTATTGGCGCGCGGCATGGTCGGCGCGGAGGTGGCCGAGGATCTGGCCCAGGACAAGGTGGTGCGGCTGGTCGATCACCTGATCGACGACGATGTGGCGCTGGAGGCCGCGCCGTCTTACGTGAGAAAGACCGCCCGCAACGCGGCGGTGAGCTACATCCGCAAGCGGAAAAGCCGCCGCGAGGATCTGTACGAACCGGTCGACATGGCCGCTGTGGCGGAGTCCGGCCCGGACGCGGAGGGGGAGCAGATCGCCGTCGAGCAGGAGCGCTCCCGGCAGCGGGCGCGCGAGCGGATGCTGGCGGCGCTGGCCCACCCCCGCCTGGCGGAACGCTATCGCCGGGCCTTGCGCGAGCACTACATCGAGGGCAAGCCCGTCGAGCAGATGGCCGCGGAGGAGCTGGCGCGCCAGCCCGCCGACCAACGAACCCGCAGCGGCGCCGAGCGGCGGGCCCGCAACGTCGTCGACCAGCTCCTGTCCCGCGCCCGCACCCGCCTGCGCCAGCTCGCCCGCGAGCAGCGGCTGGACGAGGAGGGCCGGTGATGAGGGCCCTGGTGCTGGTCGACCTGGACAACGTATTCAAGTGGCTGCTGCCGGGCCTGGGTGAGCTGCGTCTTGCGAAGGGGCCGCCGGCCACGGCCGCGGAGGCGATCGTCGTGCTGGGCATGAACTGCGCGACCGCCAGACGGATCGCCGAGCGGGGCCTGGAGAAGTGGGCCGACTTCGAGCGGCTGGGCGCGGGCATCCTGGCCTTGTTGGAGAATGGAGCGCGTTTGGCGGGCGTGGAAGTGGCCCTGACCTTGACCGCCCCCGAGGCCGTGGACCGGGCACTGGCCGGGCTGCTGCACTCGGCTCCGGATGCGGCCGGGCAGGTTGGGGTCAATCGGGTCTGGGTCCTGTCGCGCGACAAGGGGTTGCAGGACGAGATCGTACTGAGGTTGAGTAGCACGAGACGTGTCTATCCGCGCCTGGGGCTCGCCGCTGGATGCCGGGTCGAAGGTTTCAACTCGAAGATCGGAAAAGGTGTGCTGCAGTGCTCGGATTGCGGTGCTTACGAGCGGAGGGCCTTGCCCGACAGGCAGGCTGAGACGCAGCCCGTTGCGCCGTCAAAATCGCCGAGCCGGTTTATCGAAGACGAGGCCGGTGCCGCCTGGGCGTGTGGACAGGAGGCTCAGCACCAGGGGGGGCTGGCGCAGGTGGCCCGCTTGGTGGACGGACTGCCCTCGTTGTTGACGCAGGTCGCCGTGACCCGGCCGGCTGGCGGGACAGTGACCACCGGGGTGTCGCGGCTGCGATCGGTTTTGAGCGGGCAGGTAAGGCCTTTGCGCCCATGCCGGGCCGACGACGGGCTCGAACTCGATGCGATTCGCCAGTTCGAAAAGAAGACGTTTTTCGTCAAGGGTGTCGAGGCCTCGCCGCTCGGGCCGGGAGCGATCCGGTTGCGCGGCAAGATCGACCGGCGGCGGGCCGGGCTGAGCGGCAGAACCCGGTTGCCGCTGCACCTGGTCGAGGCCGGCGTGGCGCGGCTGCAGCCCATGAGACTGCGCGACACCGCCTATCTGGATGACAGGGGGATCCTGGCTGCTGCGGCCCGTTCCGCAGGCGCCGGCGCTGGAGAGCCGGTGGCTGCCCACCTGGTCAAGGACCGCAACGGCGCCCGCTGCAAGCTCGAGCTGAACGAGCGCGGGGGCTGGTGGTGTTCGGTCGCCAGCGTCGGCAGTCCGCACCTCATGGCTTCCAGCTGGCGGGTGTTTCCAAAGGGCTTGAAGGGCTGGATACAGGGTGTCGACATCGCCATCGACTGCATCTCGTGGATCCTACATACGGGGGAGGGCTTCGAAGCCGTCATGGCCAGCCCGGTCGAAGCCGGGACGGCTGTCCGGGCAAGCGCCGATCTCGACGGGCAGGGCGAACGCATCGGGCCGGCAAAAAACGTCGGTGGCGGCTGCGGCTGCGCATTGCTGTCGGCCGGCAGACCTATCCGCCGGGGTGATGAGCTGCCTTGCAGCCCCATACAGCTCGCTGACGAGTACAGCCTGGCCGAAAAACTGGGCATCGGCCGTGATGTGGCGGCGGAGCTGCGCGCCTGGCCGCTGGTCGTGCCGGCCGACTGGGCGGCGGCCGGAAGCGGGGCCCGGAAATGATGATCTGTCAGGCCGGTGGATGCGGCACGTCTATACCGATGGGAGGCCAGGGGGGGCCTGGCCCCGGTCTGGGGGCAGCCAGGGCCTGCCTGGTTTTCGGAGAGAGCCATGGTCGCTGATAACGCCAGAACCGGGGACACCGAGCTGACCGGCCCGGACGATCTGATCGCCCTGCTGGCCGCTGCGCCGCAGCAGGCGGCGGCGGTCGACGCGGACCGCGGCGCCGAGCTGGCAGCCGAGCTCGACGACCACCTGGAGCTGGTGATGGAAGCCGCGGCGCCGGCGGCGCCCGGCGAGCGCGCCGCCTGGCTGTTGCAGATCGAGCGGCTGGATCGGGCCCGGCGCACCGCCCGGCACCTGGCCGGGGAGGGGGCGGCCTGGGCGCAGCGGTGCGCCGACAGCCTGGAGCGGCGGCTGGCCGCTGTCGAGCCGGCCGTGCAGGCGTTGGCCGACGGCTGGGAGCTGGGGGCGCTGATCGAGCAGCGCAGCGCCGAGCAGGGCGCGGGCCTGCTGCCCTGGCGGGCGCTGCAGCGCTGGCTCGAGCCGATGGTGTTGGATGGAGCCGATCCCGAGCGCGTGCTCGGCGCCTGGTTCGAGCAACGCCTGGGCGCGGCCGCGGCGGCCTGGCTTGTCGAGCGGGTCGCCGAGCCGGGCCCGTGGCGCGAGGCGTACCGCCGCCGGCTGCGCGCCGCCGCGGACGCGGTGGCCTTCGTGCACTACCCGCCGGAGCTGTCCGCCGAGCCTTTCTTTCGCCTGTCCTTGCCGCACCTGGGCGCCGGGGCCCGGCTCGAGGCCGCACCGGCCGCGCAAGGCACGGTATGGCGCTGGCCGGGCCGCGAGCCGGTGGTGGTGCCGGAAGGCGAGGCAGCGGTCGAGCTGGCGGGCGATCAGGCCAGCGGCGCGCTGCGCGTCGGGCTGGAGCCGATCGCGCCCACGCCGCTGCAGCTGGCCCGGCGGCTGGCCGAGCGGGCCGGCGAGCTGGCGGAGGCGGAACAGGTCGCAGCGGATGCGCTGCGCCGGCTGATCGAGCTGGCGGCCGGCTGGCTGGAGGCGGGCCGGCCCTGGCGCCGGGCGCTGCAGCGGGCGGCCGAGGTCTTCGAGCAGGCTTTGGATCTGGAAGACGATGATCCGACCGTGGAGTGGGTGAGCCTGGCGCTGGAGACCCGGGTGCAGCTCGACCGGGCCGCCTTCCGCCTGGTCGACTCGCCGGCGCTTTCGGCCCTGCGCCGGCTGGACGAGTCGCTGGCCGGGCTCGGCGACGCGGTGCTGCTGCTCGCACCCGAGCGGTACGAAGATTTGATGGACGGCGAGGAGCCGCTGCCGGGCGCCTGGTGGGCCGCCCGGGCGGAGCTGGATGCGGACGTGCCCGAGGAGCTGGTGGGCGAGGCGCTGGCCGCCGCGGCGATCGCGGACAGCGCGGAAGACCCGGCTGCAGATCGGTTCGCCGCCGGCGAGCTGGCCGAGGGGCCGGGCCCCTATGGGGCCGACATCGCAGGCCGGCTGCGAGCGGCCGTCGCCGGGCTGGGGCGGCAGCTGCGCCAGGCGGTCATGGCGCGGCCGGCGGTTCAGCCGGCGCCGGCGCCGGTGGCCACCGGCGCCCTGCCGGAGCCGCTGGCGGCAGGCAAGGGCCACCGCGTCGAGTTCGAGGCGCTGGATGGGTCGTGGGAGGCCATGGTTCGGTTCGATGAGCACGCCGCAGCCGCTGACGTGAAGCTGCTGCTATTCGACCTGCCCGCCGAGGCCACCCGGGTCGTCTTCTGCGGTCTGGAGCGGCCCATCGAGCGGCTCGACACGGGCGAGCCGCAGGCCGTTTTCGACCAGCGCGCGCTGCTGGAGGCCTTTGCCGAGGACATCCCCACCCTGGCCGTGGTGCTGCAGGACGAGCGCGGGCAGCGCATCAGCCTGGGCAAGATCGTCGACGAAGGCTGACGGGTCGAGGCCATGACGGAGCGCGTCAGCATCGATAAACATCTCAACCGCTGCCGGTCGTCCGATTCCGACCGCTGCGTATCCATACTGGGCCCGCACCTGGCGCGCTACCTGCTCGAGCCCGAGCTGCGGCGAGAGGTCGGCCTGGCGCCGCCGGTCCTGCCGGCAGGCCGCGGGGAGTTGATCGCCCTGCTGGTGCTCGAGCGGCCGAAGGAGCACGAGCGTGCGGGCGAGGACCCCTGGCCGTGCCTGGCGGCCGGATTCGGCCTGCCGCTGGTCTGGCGCAAAAATCGCGCCGACAGCGTTCGTCTGCCGCGGGGGCTGACCGCGGTGGCGGACGAGGTGCGCCGGGTGCTCGAACACGATGGCTGGGGGCTCGATCTCTCCGAGGAGCTGAAAGACTACGACCTGTCGGCGCTGGAGTTCGATGTGCCGTCGCTGTGGGCCCCGCTGGCCGCTGCGCTGGAGCTGGCCGTGCGCGGGGGCCAGCCGAGATCGACGGTATTCGCCAGCGGCCGCTGGACCGACAGGGGCATGGCCTCGGTCGGCGGGGTCAAGATCAAGCTGGCTGCGGCCCGCGACCTGGCCCAGGGCGCCGAGGCCACCGTGTTCCTGCCGGCGCAGAGCTACGAGGAGGCGCGCGAGTGGGCTAAAGACGGCGTCGAGATCGTGCCCTACGACGTCAGCGAGACCGATCCCAAGAAGGCCATGGCCGCCCACCTGGCGCAACTGGACGTGCCCCCGGAACGCGGGTCGAGTTCGCTCGACGAACGGCTGGCCTATGCCAACCGACCCCACATCGTGAGCGATGGAAAAAAGCGCCAATCCTACTACATCGACCACCTGGTGGCCGATTTGGCACAGCGCGTGGCGGAGATGGCGGACGACGATGGTCTCATCCCCGACGCTGGCCTCGACCGATTGATCCTGGCGCTGTCATGGAGCCACGAGCTGTGCCGGCTCATGATACTGGCACTGCGACCGCGCAACGCCCTGGTCTTGTGCACCGAAGGCACCGAAAAGTACCTGGACGGGATCAGGAGCGTCACCGATGGAGTCGGCAAGAACGAGAAGAACCAGAGGGCTACGGGGACGAAGCTGGACATCCAAAAAATCATCGGAGGGGAAGAGGAGATCTGCCTGCGGTATTGTGAGCGCTGGCTGACCGCGGTACCGGAGACCGCAGCGAGGGCGGTCGACGTGACCGGCGGCACCAAGATCATGACCCTGCTGCTGAGTACGGTGGCCAGGGCCACGGCTGCGCGGGCTCTTTATCTGGAGCACGACTACCAGTACGGGAAACCGAAGTATGGTACTGAGCGAATCCGCAGTCTGGATTGGATGAGCGCCGGCGCCGGCGGCTGAAGGCTTACTCGTGGCTCAGCTGCGCTCGTCCGGGCCTTTCTGTCCGGCGAAGCCGACGCCGTGCTTGCCGTCTCGGCGCTCAGCCCTGCCGGTCGCGTGTCTTGGGAGGCAACAACAGCCGCTGGGGCCTTCATGAAGCCCGTCGAGTAGACCGACGGGCGC
>CAYVQE010000118.1:0-19351 GCA_964454005.1 uncultured Myxococcales bacterium | reverse complement strand
GCATCGCGCGCGCCGGCGTCGCGGCGCCGGCCGCCCGGTCCGGACTTTTTTTACGCTTGCGCTTGGCCATCGCGGTGCCCGCCGCCGGAGCCGCCCCTCCCGACTCCGCTCGGAGCAGCAGTTTGGCCGCTCAGCGGCCCGAAGTAGAAAAGCCGCCCCTCGCGGGGCGGCCGAAAAACGCTGCCATGACCGGACCCAGGGCCCGGCTCGGCTCAGCCTTCCTTCTTCTCGCCTTCCTTCTTCGGAGCCTTGCCCGCCATCAGGCCCACGGCCTTGGGGCCGATGGTGGCCATCTCGGCCAACAGAGTGTCCTCGGCGGTGGTCTGCTCCCAGCGGATGGCGACCAGGATCTCGTCCTTGTAGGGATCGTAAATCCCACCCATGACCCGCAGCTTGGTGGTACCGGGCATCGGCGAGCCCAGCGAGTCGATGTGCAGCACTACGATGTAGTCGAACTTCAGCTCCGGCATGTTCAGCAGCTCGGCCACGTTCTCGATCAGCTTCTTGACCATATTGGGCACGACCGAGTAGTCCTCGCCCGAGCTGGCGTCCCACTCGACGCTGTTGTGGAAGAAAGCGGCGTGGTCCATGCCGCGGGCCAGCTTCCAGCTCAGGCTGCCCAGGCCCAGCTCGTCCAGCGCCGGCTGGATGGGCTGCAGCGAGATGCCGGCATCACCGAACTCGGCGATGAAGCTGCCGAACAGAGCCGCGCCCAGCTTGTCCTTGTCGCCCGGCAGGTAGCGCATGTCCACCGGCATGATCAAGAACTTCTTGCCCTCCATCTCGACGTAGCCGGGCGAGCTTTCGGGCCGCCAGACCTTCTTGCCGCCGCAGCCGGCCAGCAGGGCGAACGCCAGCAGCATCGACATCACCAGTGCGATTTTTTTCATTTCGGCTCCCTCCGATTGGTTGACGGGACCAACGTCCCCGGTACCGATCTACTTGTCCGGAACTGTGCGGGGTTGTACCCGACCGGGGCGCAGGGTGTCAAGCTCATCGGGGGACTGCACCGCCCCGGGGTGCTCGACCGGTCGTTCGAGCAGCAGCTCGCCCCGCGCGTCGACCATGCGCTCGATCCAGCCCCCGTCCGGCCGGCGCTCGTAGCGGGTGCGCAGCCGCAGCTCGCCGTCGGGCCCGTATGTCGTCTCGGCCTGCAAGCCATGCGGACCGTAGCTGCGCTCGAGCCGATAGACCACCCCATCGCCAACCCGCTTGACCACCTGCACCGGCCGGCCCTGCGCATCCAGCGTGGTGCGGATATGCACCGGCCGCCAGGGACCGTCGCCGCGGGCGCCGAAATCGTAGCGCCGGCCGAGCTCGTAGACCGCGACGCTGTCCGGCCGCTCGAAGAAGGTCCGCTGCTCCCAGCGGACCCGCCCGGCGGGCCCGTAGCCGATGCGGTAGCGCATGCGCACCCGATCGTCCGGCCCGAGCAGGGCGACGGCGTCCGGGCGCGGGCGCGGCCCCTGGGCCCGCCAGCGGCGCCCGCCGGTGGTGCAGTCGACCGGCCCGGACAGGCGCAGCTGCCCGGGGCCACTGCGCTGCAGTTGGCGGTAGCAGAACACCGGCCGCACCCGTTGCGGATCGACCGACTTTTCGCAATCGCAGGCGCCGCCCAGCACCCACGGCATCCAGGCGAGAAACAGCCACCAGCGCCGGCGGGCGGGCTCAGTCCTGCTTGAGTTCCAGGCCGTAGTTGTATCCCCGCTCGAAGGCGTCCTGATTCAGCTTCTCGGTGCCCTTGGGCACCGAGCCGAGCACGGCCTCCTGCACCGCCTCGCGCGAACAGATGCCCGACAGGGCGGTGAAGAAGCCCACCATGATGATGTTGAGCACCATCCGGCGGCCCAGCTCCTCGGCGAAGTCGGTCGCCGGGATGCCGTAGCAGGGGCCGTCGTGCCGTTCCAGGTCGGGTTGAACCAGATTCGTCTCGTACAGCACCATGGCGCCAGGCCGCAGCTCCGGGGCGAACTTCTCGTAGGCCGGCTGGGACATGACCACCAGCACATCCGGCCGGCTCACCAGCGGGTAGAGGTTGCGTTCGGTGTTGACCACCAACTGGGCACTGCAGGCACCGCCGCGGGCCTCGGGTCCGAATGACTGGGTCAACGTGGCGTCCTTGTCGTCGAACAGCGCGGCCGCCTTGCCGATGATCATGCCGGCCAGGATGACGCCCTGGCCGCCGAAGCCGCCGATCTTGATCTCCGTCCGGCTCATCGCTCGACCCCCGTCGGGTAGGGCACGTACTTGCCCCGCAGTTTCTCTGACAGCTCCTCGTCCATGGCCTCGAGCAGGGTCTTGCGATCGCGGTCGATGAACTTGCCGCAGATGATCTGGCCGTCCAGATCGATGTCCACCATGCGGGTGTCGGCGCCGTTGACGACCTTGGAGCGCTCCTTGTAGTTGCGCATGGCCGCCAGGCCGTCGCCGAGCCGGTTGCGCCGCTGGTAGATGGTGGGACACGGCGCCACCACCTCGATGAAGCAGAAACCGGGCTTGTCCATCACCTCGCGCAGCGAGCGCACCAGCTGGCGCACGTGGTAGGTCGTCCAGCGGGCCACGTAGACCGCACCGCAGGACTCGGCCAGAAACGGCAGGTTGAAGGGCCGCTCGTAGGCCCCGTAAGGTGCGGTGGTGGCGATCGAGTGCAGGGGGGCGGTCGGGCCGACCTGGCCACCGGTCATGGCGTAGGTGAAGTTGTTGACGCAGACGATCTTCAGGTCCATGTTCCGCCGCGCGGCGTGGATGAAGTGGTTGCCCCCGATGGAGATCAGATCGCCCTCGCCCGAGAAGACCCAGACGTCCATGTCCGGCCGGGCGCACTTGAGTCCGGTGGCGAAGGGGATCGGCCGGCCGTGGGTGGTGTGGAAGGAATCGACCTCGAAGTAACCGGCGATGCGACCGGTACAGCCGATGCCCGACACCACGCTGACCTTGTCGATGTCGGCCTTCGAGCGCAGCAGCGCGCGCACGAAGCAGTTGACCACGATGCCGATGCCGCACCCCGGACACCAGATGTGCGGCATGCGATCCATGCGCAGAAAGGGTTCGACCGGGTTGATGTGTTCGCTCATCGGGCGACCTCCTCGATCACCTGCAGTACCTCGGCCGGGTCGTGCAATGCGCCGCCGCCGTGGCCGGCCAGCTCGACGCGGGCGCGGCCGGCCACCAGCCGCTCGACCTCGTAATAGATCTGGCCGTAGTTCAGCTCGACCACCACGAAGGCCCGGCAGCGTTCGGCCAACTCCTTCAACCGGCGCTCCGGAAAGGGCCAGACCACCACCGGCCGGAAAACGCCCACCTTCAGCCCCTTTTCCCGGGCCAGATCCATGGTGCGGATGACCACCCGCGAGGTGATGCCGTAAGCCACCAACACGATGTCGGCGTCTTCCAGCTGGAACTCGTCGCAGCGGGCCATCTCGTCGGCGTGCAGGCGGATCTTGTCGACCAGCCGCCGCACCAGCTTCTGCTGGGCACCGGCGTCCATGGCCGGATAGCCCTTGTCGTCATGGGTCAGACCGGTGACGTGGAACCGATAGCCCGCCCCGACCGGCGGCATCGGCGGCACCCCGCTCGCATCATCACAGGCGTAGAGGCAGTAGTCGTCCGAGGGCTGCGCAGTCGGTTCCGGCCGGTGCTCGACCTCGATGGCGCCGGCCTCCGGGATGACCACCCGCTCGGTCATGTGACCGACCGCCTCGTCCATCATGAACATCACCGGCACCCGGTAGCGCTCGGCCAGGTTGAAGGCCAGGATCGTCAGATCGAAGCACTCCTGCGGCGAGTTGGGGCTGATGGCGATGGTCTCGTAGTCACCGTGCGAGCCCCAGCGGGCCTGCATCATGTCGCCCTGGGCGGCCAGGGTCGGCAGGCCGGTCGACGGCCCGCCGCGCTGGACGTTGACGAACACGCACGGCGTCTCGGTCATCGCCGCCAGGCCGACGTGCTCCATCATCAGCGACATGCCCGGACCGGAGGTGACGGTCATCACCTTCTTGCCGCCCCAGGCGGCGCCCTGAATGGCGATCGAAGAGCCGATCTCATCCTCCATCTGCAAAAAGATCCCGCCCACCGTGGGCAAGCGCCGCGAAATGCGCTCGACCACCTCGGTCGACGGGGTGATGGGGTATCCGAATGCGCAGCGGCAGCCGGCGGCCAGGGCCCCTTCACAACAGGCATGATCGCCGTCGAGGAAGTGGGTGCCGGTCAACACGCCCTTGGGATCGGCTTTCATCAGCCCGCCTCCTTGATCCGATGCCGCACGCCGTGGATGGCGAAGTCGGGACAGTACAGACCGCACAGGTCGCAGCCATTGCAGGCCTCCAGGTCGACCACCACCGGTGGGTGGTAGCCCTTGCGGTTGAAGGCCTGGTCGAGGGCCAACACTTCTGTGGGGCAGAACTCGACGCAGAAGCCGCAGCCCTTGCAGCGTTCGCGATCGATGAAGATCTCGCCCCAGAACTTCGCTTTTTTCTTTTTCTTCTCAGCGCTGCCCGATGCGCCGCCCGCATCCGACGCCCGCCGCTCCTTGTCCTCTGCAGCCGCCGCCATGGTCTCGTTCCTCGTCTCCCCCCGCAGTTGTTTGCGCCGAACCCGCTCAGCGGGCATCCAGCGCCGCTTGCATGCGCACGCCGATGTCGGCCGGGCTCTCGGCCACCGTCACCCCGGCCTCATCCAGGGCGGCGACCTTGTCGGCCGCGGTTCCCTTGCCGCCGGCGATGATTGCCCCGGCATGGCCCATGCGCCGTCCGGGCGGCGCCGTCCGCCCGGCGATGAAGGCCACCACCGGCTTGCTACCGTGCTGTTGGATCCACTGCGCCGCCTGCTCTTCGGCCTGGCCGCCGATCTCGCCGATCAGCACCACCCCGTCGGTATCCGGATCGCGTTCGAAACGCTCCAGACAGTCGATGAAATCGAGCCCCTTGATCGGATCGCCGCCGATGCCGATGCAGGTGGACTGGCCGATGCACAGCCGGGTCAGCTGATCGACGGCCTCGTAGGTCAGCGTGCCGCTGCGGCTGATGACCCCCACCCGACCGGGCTGGTGGATGACCGCCGGCATGATACCGAGCTTGCAGGCGCCCGGCGTGATGACCCCTGGACAGTTGGGCCCGACCAACACGGTGCGCTCCGGATCCAGGCTGTGTTTGACCCGCAGCATGTCCAGCGTGGGGATGCCCTCGGTGATGCAGACCACCAGACCGATGCCGGCCGCCGCCGCTTCCAGGATGGCATCGGCCGCGCCCGGGGCGGGCACGAAGATGCACGAGGCGTCAGCCCCGGTGGCCGCCACCGCCTCGGCGGTGGTATCGAACAAGGGCACGCCCTCCCAGCTCTGGCCGCCCTTGCCCGGATGGGCCGCGGCCACCACCTGGGTGCCATACTCGATCATGGTCTTGGCGTGGAACTTGCCCGCCGAGCCCAGACCCTGGATCAGCAGCTTGGTGTTCTCGTCGACCAGAATGCTCACGACGACCTCCCGGCGGCCGCCACCACCGCCTCGGCGGCATCCTTCATGGTCTCGGCCGGCACGATGTCCAGCCCGGATGACCTCAGAATCTCGCGCCCCTCCTCCATCTTGGTGCCCTGCAGGCGGACCACCAGCGGCACCTCGATGCCGACCTGGCCCACCGCTTCGACCACGCCTTCGGCGATGACGTCGCAGCGCACGATACCGCCGAAGATGTTGACCAGCACCGCCCGGACATTCGGATCGGACAGGATGATCTTGAACGCGGCCTCGACGCGCTTGGCATCCGTGCCACCGCCGACGTCGAGGAAATTGGCCGGTTCGCCGCCGAAGAGCTTGATGATGTCCATGGTGGCCATGGCCAGTCCAGCGCCGTTGACCATGCAGCCGATGTCCCCGTCGAGCCGGACATAGCTGAGGTTGTGCCGCGAGGCCTCGACCTCGGCCGGCTCCTCCTGTGACTCGTCGCGCAGTTCGCGCACGTCCGGGTGGCGGTACAGGGCGTTGTCGTCGATGTTCATCTTGGCGTCGAGGGCCAACAGATCCCCGTCGCCGGTCAGCACCAGCGGATTGATCTCGACCAGCGAGGCGTCCAGGTGCATCAGCGTCCGGTAGAGGCCGCCGCACAGCTCGACCAGCTGGTTGACCTGCCCCTTGTCCAATCCCATGGCGAAACCGACGCCGCGTACCTGCCAGGCCATCAGCCCGTTGAGCGGCGAGGCATGGACGCGGTGGATGGCCTCCGGCGAACGAGCGGCCACCTCTTCGATCTCGACGCCGCCCTCGGCGCTGGCGATCAGGGCCACCTGGGCCTGCTCCCGATCGAGCACCAGACCGGCGTAGAACTCCTGGACGATGTCCAGCGCCGGCTCGATCAAGAGCTTGTCCACCGGCTGGCCAGCCGGACCGGTCTGGCGGGTGATCAGCGGGCGGCCGAGCAGCTCGCCGGCCACCTGGCCGGCCTGTTCGGGCCCATCGACCACCTTGACACCGCCGGCCTTGCCGCGGCCGCCAGCGTGGATTTGGGCCTTGACGACCACCCGGCCGCCGAGTTCGCGGGCGGCCTGCTCGGCCTGCTCGGGGGAGGTCGCCACGCGCTGCTCGGGGACGCGGACCCCGAATCGCGCCAGCAACGCCTTTGCCTGATACTCGTGTATCTTCAAGCTCGCCTCCCGGTCCCTGCGCTCGAACGGACCGCGCGGTCCGCGCTGGCGGGACCCGTCTTTGGGTTGGGTCTGCGAACGAACTGCTTTCCGGAGAATCGACGAACGAACCCGGCCGGGTTCCGAAGGGCCTGCGTCTCGGTGGGTCGGCTGCCCATTGCCGTCCTTCCGAACGCCGCGACCGTCGCCCAATGCGACCGCGGCGCGCGGTACATGCCGGCGAGAATAGACGTTGGCCGTTGTTTGTCAAGGGGCAATCGGTTGTTTTTCAGTCGGATCGCGCCGATTCCGGACCACCCGCGGCCCATCCCTGCCGAGACCGATGGCAAAGCGGCCGCAACGGTTTTTTTCCTTGACAAGCTCGGTGGCGGCGATCGAAACGTCGGGACCATTCGGCGGCTGACAATCGATTCGGTGAGAGGAGCCTTCATGAACCTGTCGTTCGAGTGCCAGCAATGCCAAGCCGATTTCGAGCTGGACCTCGCGGACGTGGTCGAAGACCCCACGCTGGTGACCTGCCCCAACTGCGGCATGAAAGCCGACTCCGCCGTGGTCGAGACCTTCGCCCACGCGCTCGACGAGGTGGTGAGCGTGGCCGGTCGCCTCTACCGGCGCTTCCAGATCGAGTTCTCGCTGGACGCCGACGAGCTCGACGTGGAGCCGGAAGAGGTACTCGACGACAAGGACGGGCTGTGGACCGACGACGTCGAAGAGGATGAACCGGAAGAAGAGTAGCGCCGCAAAAAGCGCGGCACAAGAGGCCCTACTTCGAGGACGGAGGCATGCAAACTTGACTCGTTTGTTCAGATCGAGCCGACTCAAGGGCCTCTAGCGCCGCCACCCCTGCTTTCATCCCCGCAAGCGTGCTATTGTCGAACCCAGGCATGTCTTCCCCAACGGCATGCCAGGGAGGCCCGATGTTCAGACCGGCTCTGCTGATGATGGGCCTGGCTTTGCTGGCCACACCCGGCCTGGCCGCCGAACCGGATCCGACGGCGTCCGAGGCCGAAACCGACACCGGCGCCAAGGCCGACACCGGCGCCAAGGCCGACGCCGGCGCCAAAGCGGCCGCCGAACCGACCGCGCCCGCGGGCTTCGTGCGCATGACCGTGGCCGGCGTCATGCCCTCGCGCGAGGGCAACGCCGTGGTGCTGCGCGATGCGGCGGAAGAGGTCTGGCTGCCCATCTGGATCGGCGATGCCGAGGCCTTCTCGATCCAGATGCGGCTCGATCGCCGGCGTTTCCAGCGGCCGCTGACCCACGACCTGCTCGATCGGGTCATGCGCGAACTCGACGGCCGGCTGCGCAAGGTGCAGGTCGACGATCTAAAGGGCAACACCTTCGTCGGCACCATCTTCATCGCCCGCGGCGAGCGCAGCATCGAAATCGACGCCCGCCCCTCGGACGCCATCGCGCTGGCGGTGGGCAACCGGGTACCGATCTTCGTCGCCCGCAAGGTCATCGAACGCGTCGGAGTCCGCAAGGACGAGCAGCCCGAGCCACCCGATACACCAGACAAGCTGGTGCCCGACGGCGAGGAGCACACCCTGTAGATCCGTGTCGTCTTGACTGCCGGCGATCCCGCCCCCTATCATCGATCCCTGATGACCATCGATTTCGCCGCGCTGTTCCAGCGGGTGCTGGAACTGCTGACCAACCCCCGCAAGACCTGGCGCATCATCGCGTCGGAGCCGGATCGCGGCCGCCGCCTGGTAACGCGCTACGTGCTGCTGCTGGCGCTGTTGGCGAGCCTGTGCGGTCTGCTGGGCATGATCCTGTTCGACAGCCGCTACACCTTCGGCGACCGGCTGCTGTTCGGCTTGATCAGCGCCGGGTTGAAGGTGGGCATTTTCGTCGGCTCGGTCTACATGCTGGGTCTGCTGGTGGCCGTAATGGCGCCCTCGTTCGACATGCCGCGCTCCGAGAACCGTTCGCTGAAGCTGGTGGCCTACGCCTCGACCCCGGTCTGGGTGGCAGGATTTTTGACCCTGGTGCCCCAGCTGACCCCACTGGCGGCGCTGGCCGGCTTCGTTTACGCCGGCTACCTGCTCCACCTCGGCGCCCAGTCCCTGTTGGGCGCATCGAGCGAGAACGCCTGGCGGTTGGCGCTGGCGGCGATCATTTGCTGGTTCATCTTCACCCTGGTGACCACCTGGATCGCGATCCAGATCGCAGGTCTGATGTTCACCCCCACGCTGCTGCTGGAAGGGCTGGCCCGGCCTCCGGCGGCACCGCTCGCCTGAAGCATCCGGGAGGCACGCATGCGCAAGGCCAAGATCGTCTGTACCATCGGTCCGGTCTGCTCGTCCGAGAACATCCTGCGCAAGATGCTCCTGGCCGGCATGGATGTGGCCCGGCTCAACTTCTCCCACGGTGACCATGCCAGCCACCGCCGGATCCACGAGCGGCTGCGCAAGCTGGCCACCAGCAGCAAGCGACCACTGGCCGTCCTGCACGATGTGCAAGGCCCGCGCATCCGGCTGGGGCGATTCGCCGGCGGGCGGGTGCGGGTGCAGACCGGCGAGTCCTTCGTGCTGACCACCCGCAAGATCGAAGGCGACGAGACCCGCGCCGCGGTGCAGTACGAGCGGCTGCACGAGGATGTGGCCAAGGGCGACCGGATGCTGATCGCCGACGGCGCCATCCAGCTGCGGGTGGTCGATGTGGAAGGCCGCGACATCTTGACCAAGGTCGTCACCGGCGGTGTGCTCGAGGATCACAAGGGCGTCAACCTGCCAGGGGTGCGCATCAGCACCCCCTCGGTGACCGAGAAGGACAAACGGGACATCCGGCTGGGGCTCGAGCTGGGTATGGACGTGCTGGCCATCAGCTTCGTGCGCAACCCGGAGGACGTCCTCGAGGCGCGCCGCATGGTGCGCCGGGCCGATTCGGATTGTCAGGTGATCGCCAAGATCGAGCATCCGGACGCGGTGGCCAGCCTGGACGACATCCTGGACGTCTGCGACGGCGTCATGGTGGCCCGCGGTGATCTGGGCGTGGAAATGCCGCCGGAACAGGTGCCGGCCATCCAGAAGCTGGCCATCCAACGCGCCAACGCCCGCGGCAAGCTGGTCATCGTGGCCACCCAGATGCTCGACTCGATGATCCGCAATCCCCGCCCGACCCGGGCCGAAGCCTCGGACGTGGCCAACGCCGTGTTCGACGGTGCGGATGCTCTGATGCTCTCGGGCGAGACCGCCATCGGCGCCTATCCGCTGGAGTCGCTGCAGATGATGGTGCGCATCATCGGCGAGGCCGAGAAGTCGACCGCTTTTCGAAACGTTCCGAGCCCCACCGTGCTCAAGGATCCGGCCAAGTTCACCAACGCCATCAGCCGGGCCACGGTGAGCGCCTCGCAGGACATCAGCGCCCGCTCGATCATCGCCTTCACCGAATCGGGTCAAACCGCCCGGCTCATTTCCGACTATCGGCCGCAGGCCCGTATCATCGCTCTGACCCCCCACCGCGGCACCTACAACCGGATGGCCATGCTGTGGGGGGTCGAACCGGTCAAGGTCCCGGCCGTGCGCAGCACCGACGCCATGCTGCGCCAGGTCAACAAGACGCTGGTCGAACGCGGCTTCGCCCAGATCGGCGAGGAGCTGGTCATCACCTCGGGCGTGCCCCTGGGCCAGCCTGGCGCGACCAACATGCTCAAGCTGCACCGCGTCTCCTGAGCGCCCCGGCGGCCGGCAGCGCCACCGATAGCAGCCTGTCCTTGACACCCAGCACTGCGAAAACCTATACTGCCGTTGGACCTATCGTGCTCACGAGAGCGCGTCGGGTGCTCGGTCCGGGCGGATGTGACGATGAGGACATTCGAAGTCAAAATCCTGGGCCAGCGCTACAAGGTCCGCAGCGACGAGGGTGAGGAATACATCCAGCAGCTGGCGGATTATGTCAACGAACAGCTGGCTGAAGCCCAGAAGGGCTCCCGCTCGGTGGCCACCCACACGGTGGCCGTGCTCGCTGCGCTCAACATCGCCGATAACCTGTTGAAACTGAAGCACCAGGACCGGCGGCTGAAAAAGGAGATCAAGGAGCGAATCCGGCGCATCTTGAAGATGGTGCGGGCCAAAGACAAAGTGGCCTCGGGCTGAGCCGGGTTCGAACCCATTTTACGATTCCCCTGCCGGGTGCGTGACCCGCGGAAAGTGAAACGGTGAACCAACACTATACCTTTCCGGGAGCGTCCACTGTCGGCGGTGTGCGGCTGGTGCCGAGCGCATCCAGCGGCCTGATGTCGTTACGACGCGCCCACCTGGCGAAGGCGGTTCATGCCTTCCATCCGCTTGACGGCCACGGCGGGGGCTTTTGCTGGACGGGACCACCCCTGGGCTGAATGGCTCCGGGGATTGACATAGATGACGGGAACTTGACAGTGACCCGGAAAGAATCGATCGACCCCTTCGGTGGGTTCATGGTTCCAGTTGGAGTGTACACGACCGCGTGCCAGAGCAACCGGGATCGGCGGCCGATCCCCCGTATGAAAGGAGACTGATCAGCCAGTCCGATACCGGTCGCGCTCGCGGTGATCCCACCGGATCGAGTTCCTTCCGCTCACCCGAGCCCGGGTGAGCGCGGGAGTTGAAACGGCTCCCGATCTGTCGTGTCGAGCTTCCCGCAGGTGTGAAGCGTGGTCGTGGTGCGTTGCGCACCCCGACCTTGACATACGGATTCCGCAGCGGCCAGCGGTCGCCGCGGAGGAGGTCACCAATACCATGGATATCGTGTTGCCCGTGCTGGCGGGCGTGATCGGATTGGGCATCGGGTTCGGGCTGAGCGAGTGGATTCAGGTTAGGCGGAGCGCATCCCGCCTGAATCGGACCAAGCGGGAAGCCGAACTCATCACCAAGGAAGCCGAGAAACAAGCGGAGCTGACTCGCCGCACCGCAGAGGTCGACGCCAAGGAGATCGCCGATCGCGAAAAGAAGAAGTTCGATCAGGAAGCCCAGAAGCAGCAAGAAACGCTCAACGCACTGGAAAAGCGGCTCGATCACCGCGAGGAGACCATCGAGAAGCGGGCCGATTTGATCGAGCGCCAGGAGGCCGATCAACAGCGCCGCGACAAGGACCTGAAGCAGCGCGCCGAGCAGATCGAGCAGGCCGAGGCCGAGGCCGACAAGCGACGCCAGGAGGCCCAGCGGCAGCTGGAGCAGGCGGCCAGGATGAGCGCCGACGAGGCCCGCAAACTGCTGATGGACAACATGATCGAAGAGGCGCGGCACGAGGCCGCCAAGCAGATCAAGCACATCGAGGAAGAAGCGCGGCAGGACGCGGACAAGAAGGCCAAAAAGGTACTGGCCACCACCATCCAGCGCTACTCGAGCGACTTCGTGTCCGAGGCCACCGTATCGGTGGTCCACCTGCCCAACGACGACATGAAAGGCCGGATCATCGGCCGCGAGGGCCGCAACATCCGCGCCCTCGAGGCGGCCACCGGCATGGATTTGATCATCGACGACACGCCGGAAGCGGTCATCATCTCCGGCTTCGATCCGGTGCGTCGCGAGGTGGCCCGGCTGAGCCTGGACAAGTTGATCACCGACGGCCGCATCCATCCGGCCCGGATCGAAGAGGTGGTGGCCAAGACCGGCGAAGAGCTCGACCAGGTGATCAAGGACGCCGGCGAGCAGGCCACCTTCGAGCTCGGCATCCACGGCATCCACCGCGAGCTGGTCCGCTTGCTCGGCCGGTTGAAGTACCGCACCAGCTACAGCCAGAATCAGCTGAAGCACGCCATCGAGGTCGGTTTCCTGGCCGGCATCATGGCCGCCGAGCTCGGCCTCAACGCCAAGCTGGCCCGGCGGGCCGGCTTACTGCACGACCTCGGCAAGGCGGTCGATCACGAGGTCGAGGGCTCACACGCCATAATCGGCGCCGATCTGCTGAAAAAGCACGGCGAGTCGGCCGAGATCGTCCACGCCGTGCGCGCCCACCACGAGGAGATCAAGCCGGAGTCCCTGCTGGCGGTTCTGATCCAGGCGGCCGATGCCCTCAGCGGCGCCCGGCCCGGCGCGCGGCGCGAGATGCTCGAGACCTACGTCAAGCGCCTGGAGGAATTGGAGAAGCTGTCGCGCTCGTTCAAAGGCGTCGACAAGGCCTTCGCCATCCAGGCCGGCCGCGAGGTGCGGGTGATGGTGGAGAACAGCAAGGTCGACGACAACGAGGCGCTGCTGCTATCGAAGGACATCGCCAAGAAAATCGAGAACGAGATGACGTATCCGGGGCAGATCCGGGTGACGGTGATCCGCGAGACCCGGGCGGTCGAGTATGCCCGCTGATGGCGGCCTGACGGTGCTGGCCTTGGGCGACGTGGTCGGCAAACCCGGCCGCCGCGCCCTGGCCGACAAGATCGGCGAGCTGGTCGCCGAGACCGGCGCCGGCTTCGTGCTGGTCAACGGCGAAAATGCCTCGGGCGGGCTGGGGCTTCGGCCCGCCGAGGCCGAGGAGATGCTGGCGCTGCCGATCGACGTGCTCTCGAGCGGCAACCACATCTGGCGCTACAAGGAAATCCGCGATTACCTGGACGACAGCGATCGGCTGCTGCGGCCGGCCAACTACCCGCCCGGCTCGCCGGGCCGCGGTTTTACGGTGCAGCAGGCGGCCGACGGAACGCCGGTGGCCGTGCTCAATCTCCAAGGACTGCTGTTCATGGAGGACATCGATTGCCCGTTCCGTTGCGCCGCCGAGTTGCTGGGCCGCATCCGGGATCAGGCGGCGGTGGTGCTGGTCGATTTCCACGCCGAGGCCACCAGCGAGAAACGGGCCCTGGGCCACTACCTGGACGGCCGGGTCAGCGCTGTGCTCGGCAGCCACACCCATGTGCCCACCGCCGACGCCGAGGTGCTGACCGGTGGGACCGGGTACCTCAGCGACATGGGCATGTGCGGGCCGACCGACTCGGTCATCGGCGTGCGCAAGCAACCGGCCGTCGATCGCTTCCTGACGCGTCTGCCGAGCCCCTTCCAGGTGGCCAACGGGGGGCTGAAGCTGCAGGGGGCGGTGCTGCAGATCGATCCGGCCAGCGGGCGCTGCCAGCGGATCGACCAGCGCAGCTGGCCGCTGGCGGAGTGAGCCGGCCAGCTACAGCAGCCCCCGCTGCCGGTACCAGCGGGCCGTGGCCCGCGCCCCGGCGGCGAAGCCCCACCGCGGCCGGTAGCCAAGCAGCTCGGCGGCCCGACTCTGATCGAAGGCCCAGGACCGCGCCAGCAACCGGTTGGCGTTGTCGCGGGTGAAGATGCGCGGCTGGCCGGTCAACCGGCCGACCGCGCTGCTCAGACCCGCCGCCAGCCGCACCAGTCCGTCGGGCAGCGACAGCCGCAGCGCCCGCCGGCAACCGGTGGCCGCGGCCAGGGCCTCGAGCACCTGGCCCTGGGTGATGTTCTCGCCGCCGATCAAAAAGTCACGGCCGGCGCCGGCTGGCCGGGTGCCGGCCAACACCACCCCCCGGGTCACGTCGGTCGCATGGCCCATGTTGGCCCAATGCGCACCGCGCCCCAGCCGCAACAGCAGGCCCCACCGCGCCAGGCGGAAAGCCGGCAACAGCTCCATGTCCCGCGGACCGTAGATGGCCCCCGGACGCACCACGGTCACCGCCAGGCGCCGGCGGTAGCGTGCCAGAGCGCGCTCGGCCGCCAGCTTGCTGCGCCCATAGGCGGTCACCGGCCGCGGCGGAGTACGCTCGTCGATGGCGCCGCCGCCGGGGTCCGGCCCCAGGGCGCCGGCGCTGGAGACCAGCACGAAGCGCTGCGGCGGGCTGGTGCGCGCAGCGCAGGCCGCCAGCAGATTCTCCGTCCCGCCGCGGTTGACCGCATCGAAACGAGCCGGATCGACCGCCTTGGTCAAGCCGGCGGCGTGGAACACCCAATCCACGCCGGCTGCGACCGCGGCCAGCCGATCCGGCGGTTCGACGACGTCGCCGCTGGCGATCTCGATCGGTTTGCCGCGCAGCCAGCGGCGCGAGGAGTTCGGCCGCAGCAGCGCCCGCACCGCCACCCCGTCCGCCAGCAACCGATCGACCAGATGCGAGCCCAGAAAACCGCTGGCGCCGGTGACCAGTGCCCGCATGCTCAGCCCCCCGACCGGCCGCGCTGCCAGCGCCGGTACCATGCGACGGTGCGCTGCAGTCCGGTCTCCAGATCCACCCGTGGCCGGTACCCCAGCTCGCGCTTTGCCCGCGCGCAGCCGAAGTGGAAATCGCGCGCCGTCAGGCCCACCCGGTACCGGTGGACCACTGGCGCCCGCTCGATCCGGGCGGTGCGCCAGATCGCCTCCAGGCTCCAACCGGCTGCGCGCGCCAACCAGGCCGGTACGGACACGAAACGCGGCTCTGTGCCCAGGGCGCCGCAGACCGCGGCCAGGTAGGCCCGCCAGGTCAACATTCGATCGTCGGTCAAGACGTAGGTCCTGCCGGCGGCCGCCGGTCGGGCACCGGCCAACAGCAGGCCATCGACCAGGTTGCCGACGTAGATGCAACAGGTCAGCGGTTCGCCGCCCGCCACCAGCGGCAGCGGGCCGCGCTCCAGCGCCGGCGCCAGGTGGATGAAGGCGGTCGTGTCGCCGGGACCGTAGATGATCGCGGCCGGACGGATGATGACCGTGTCGAACCAGCCCCTGGCCTGGGCCCGGCGCACATGGCCCTCGGCCACCACCTTGGCGACGCAGTAGCCGTTGGTGCTGTTGCCGAGCGACGCCGTCTCATCGGCGGCCACATGCCCGCAGAAGGGATGGACCACCAGCGAGCTCATGTGGATCAGACGCTGCACGCCGGCCCGCCGAGCCGCCTCGAGCACGCGGGCGGTGCCTGCGGCGTTGACCCGCATGAAGCGCGCCCAGGGCGCCCAATCGGTGGCCAACGCCGCCAGGTGGTAGACCGCACATACGCCGCGCAGGGCCGGCTCCAGGCTGGCGGGCCGCAGGATGTCGCCCGGGTACACCGCGACGCCCAGTTCCTCCAGCGGTCGGCCGTCGGTGCCCTCCAGGATGGCGCCGCGCACCTCGCAACCGGCCCGCCGCAGACCGGCGCACAGGGCCCGGCCGATGAATCCGTTGGCCCCGGTGACCAACACCGGCGATTCCGGACGGACCGTGCCCGGGCTCATGACCGCCCCGCCTCACGCCACCAGGCCACGGTGCGGCGCATCCCCTCGGCCAATCCGACCTGCGGCCGGTAGCCCAGCTCGCGCTTGGCGCGACGGCAGCTGAAGTGGAAGTCGTCGGCCACCAGGGCGGTGCGGTAGTCGGTGATCGGCGGAGGCTGGCCGGCGCCAGCGGCTCGCCACAGCACCTCCAAGCCGATGCCCGCCAGCCGCGCCAGCGGCCGCGGCACCGACAGACTGCGCTCGCGCGCGCCGAAGGCGGCGACCGCGGCGGCGATGTACTCGCGCCAGGTCAGCCGGCGGTCGTCGGTGACGACGTAGGTGCGCCCGGCCGCGGCCGGCGCGCCAGCCGCCGCCTGCAGGGCGTCGACCAGATTGTCGACGTAGACCGTACACAGCAAGCGCCGGCCGCCGGCGACGTGGGCCCAGCGGCCCCGGGACAACATCGGCGCCATATCGGCGAAGGCGGTGGTGTCTTCGGGACCGTAGACCACCACCCCGGGCCGAATGATGACCGTCTCGAGCGAGCCCGCTGCAGCCGCCGCGGCGACCGAGCGTTCGGCGGCGGCCTTGGAGGCGCCGTAGGCGTAACGCGTCTGGTCGGCCGGCGTGCGCTCGTCGGCATCCACGTGGCCGCCGAAGCGGTGAACCGCCAGGCTGCTGGTGAACACCAGCCGGCCGACTCCGGCGGCGGACGCCGCCACCACCAGGCGCCGGGTGCCGTCGGCGTTGATGCGGAAGAACTGCTCGCGCGAACCCCAGTCCGTGGCCCGACCGGCCAGGTGGAAGACCCGCTCGACGCCGGCGACGGCGGCCTCGGCGCAGCCCGGATCGAGCAGCGAACCGCGCAGCCGCTCGATGGCCAGGCCCTGCAGCCGGTGGTCGCTGCGGTGGATCAGGCAACGGACTGCATGGCCCGCCGCGACCAGCCGGCGGGTGATGGCCGAGCCGATGAAACCGTTGGCTCCGGTGACCAGAACGCGCATCGGGTTCAAGCTCCGGCGTTGATGCAGGACCAGTCGGTCACCAGCCCCAGCCCCCAGTGGATCAGCCACAGCGGCCAGACCGAACGCAGGCGCAGTGCCAGGGCGCCGAACACGAAGCCGGCCGCCAGCGCCGACCAGATCTCGGGCTGCGGCTTGCCGAGGTGCAGCAGGGTGGTGATGGCCGTCTGGACCAGCACCGCAGCGGTGGCGCCGATGTGGGCCCGCAGGCTGAACTGCAACATGCCGCGGAAGAAGGCCTCATAGGCCGCGTAGTACAGCAGCCCGTAGGCCAGCTGATAGAGCACGAAGCGTTCGGTCGAGGCGCCGGCGGCCGCAGCCAGCGGATACTCCTGGACGAAATCCGGCATGCCGCCGGCGGCCAGGCCGCCGGGCAGCGCCACCAGCAGCAGACCCAGCGGGGCCACCACCCCGAGCCCCAGCCGCCAGCGCCCCAACCCCAGCCCCAGCGCGTTCGGTCGCAACCCGGCGCCCAGGCGCAGGACGATGAGCGGCAGCACCAGAAACAAGCCGAAGGCCATCCCGTGCTGGTACAGCGCGGCCCACCAGCCGACCACCTGCGGTCCGGCCTGCGGGCAGCACCACGGGGCCAGCCGGGTGATGAAGAAGTCCCGGCTACCGGGGCCGAGGTGCAGCAGCACCAGCGCCAGGGCACCGGCGGTGATGATCACCGCCGGCCAGCCGTCGGCGAGCGGCGCCAGCAGATCGGCCAGGCCGCCGCGGATGCGCTGGGTCACCCGGGTCATGGCCGCAGCAAAGCCGATCCACGGCCGGGATGCAAGACCGCGGATCGCGCGCCGGTCGGCGGGCCCCGGTCCGAATGCGGCCATCGCCTCCAGAGCCCCTTCCCTCGTCATCCGAGATCTCAGCACCTTGCATCCGAACCCGGCTTCGGGGCAGACTGAACAAACGGAACGACGCAATCGGCCCGATTGGGCCGCGGGAGGCGATACCATGATGCGGGGAGTGTTCTTCGGTCTGGTTGCGTTGCTGGCAGCGCTGGCGTCCGGCGGCTGTGACAAGTGCCTCGAACAGGGCCGCAACGGGGTGCCGCCGCCCGGCGACCAGGAGTTCCAACTGGTCTTTTCCAACATCGTCAGCCGCGAGAGTGGCCTGCTGGTCGACGGCGTCGAGGTGGGCACGGTCTGCGCCGAGACCGAGTATGCCACCGTGGGCAACTTCCCGGTCGACACCCACAGCACCATCGAAATCCACAACAAGCTCTCGGCCACCTACTGCGCGATCTCGCCCAACTGCGATGCGAACTGTGACGCCCAGCAGTGCGAGGGCGATCCGGTCATCGACACCACCCCCTTCGCCGGTCAGATCTTCAGCACCGGCTTCATCTGGAGGCAATGATGCGCCGCCTGTGCCAGCCGACGATGCCCGCGCTGGCCAGCATCCTGCTGGCCGTTGCCACCGCTGGCTGCGGCCGGCCGAACGTGGAGTACCCCAGCTTCATCCGCGACGAGATGCTGTCGGTGACCATCGCCTATGGCGTGCTGACAGCTCTCTCTTCGGAGTTGTCCGGAATCCAAGCCGGCGAGCTTAGCGGCGAGGCCGATTGCCCGCACGGTGGCAACATCACCTTCCAGGGAACGTTCAGCGCCGGCGCGGCGCTGGACGAACTCGATCTGACGCTGACCGCCTCCGCCTGCAAGCTCAGCGGCGACTTCGGCTACTTCGCAGCCACTGCCACCATCAACGGTCAGCTGACCCGGACCAGGTCCTGGAACCGCTTCGACGATACCGGCTCGGACGTGCTGCGCTCGGAGGATCTGCGGATCCGGGCCGATACCCAGTACGAGGGCCACTCCAAGGATTTCAAGCGCAGCTGCATCTTCTCTTACCACAGCACCAGCAACCTGACCTCGGACGCCCTGTTCGGCACCCTGTGCGGCAAACCCTACGCCGAGTCGCTCAACCACCGCGGCTGAACCACCCGGCGGGGCCCCTCGTCGGGCTGCAGTGCCCATGACGAATTCCTGGATTGGTCTGGTGTCGTGCTGAAACGACGACGGGCCGTCCCTTTCGAGACGGCCCGTCGCGCGAACGAAAATATAAATCCGGCAGCGACCTACTCTCCCACACAGTGTCCCGTGCAGTACCATCGGCGCTGGAGGGCTTAACTTCCGAGTTCGGAATGGAATCGGGTGTGACCCCTCCGCCATCGCCACCGGAAACCGTATACCGAGAAACGCTCATGTTGCTTTGCGAGAACGGGTTCACGCGCTCAACCCTGACCACTTCCACACGGATCTCTGATTCGCGTCGTCCATCCCGGAGGATGGGCGAAATGAATCAAAGAATGGTCAAGCCACACGACCAATTAGTACTGGTCAGCTTCACGCATTGCTGCGCTTCCACCTCCAGCCTATCAACCTCCTAGTCTAGAAGGGGTCTTCAGGCCCAGCCCGAAAGCTGGGACGGGATACCTGATCTCGAGGGAGGCTTCCCGCTTAGATGCTTTCAGCGGTTATCCTTTCCGCACGTGGCTACCCAGCTATGCCCTTGGCAGGACAACTGGAGCACCAGAGGTGCGTCCATCCCGGTCCTCTCGTACTGAGGACAGCTCCTCTCAAGTATCCTACGCCCACGACAGATAGGGACCGA
>CAYVQE010000117.1:9112-19421 GCA_964454005.1 uncultured Myxococcales bacterium | reverse complement strand
CACTAGAAAAATCAGTGAGTTAGAAGTTCCCAAGGGAACTTCCATTTAGAATACCAGTTGGTACCTGGTGCCGGCGCCCCGTCCGTAGCGCTGGACAAGGCCTGCGTCGACCAGGGCTGTCAGCACGCGCGAGGCGGTTCTCGGGGTGAGCGGGACCTGGTCGCGGATGGCGCGGGTGGTCAGGCGCTGCTCGGGGCTGTCCTTGAACAGCTGCAACACGGCGGCGGCATGTTCGGGCAGCCTGCGGATCTGCTCCACACGCTGCTGGTACAACCCGATGGCGTCCAGCCCGGAATCCATCGCCTTGAGCATGAAGCTCACGAACAACTCGATGTCGTAGGTGTGCGGATCCTGGTGAAAACGCCCACCCGAGACGCGAGCCAGCACGGTGTAGTACTCGATCTTGTTCTGCTCGATGAAGCGGTCGACGCTCAGGTACGGGGCGACCTGGTTGATGTGCTCGTCCGAGCACTGCAGCAAAGCCAGCAAGAAGAGCGCCCGGCCGATGCGGCCGTTGCCGTCCTGGAAGGGATGGCTGGCGAGGAAACGGAAGACCAGCTCACTGGCCACCGCGATGGGCCAGGGGTGTTCGCGAATGGTCCGGTTGTACCAGGCGAGCAAGTCCGCCATGGCCGCGTCGGTCAACGGACCAGGCGGGCTGGTCTCGAGGACCACCCGCTGGGCCCCGCTGGTCTCGTCGCGCTCGATCACCGAGTTGGGCACTTGTTTGTACCGGCCCGGGTAGGGCGCAGCGGGCGGGTGGTACTTGAGCAGTTCGCGGTGCAATCCGCACAGGGTGGCCTGGGTGAGAGGAAACAGTTCGGGTCCCTGAGAGTAGACCAGCGCCAGCATCTCCCTGCAGCCGGCCACCTCCTCCAGACTGCGCTCGCGGTCCTCGGACAGCTTGGCCTCGATCTGGGGGCGTATCGCCGTGAAGGCGGTCGGCCGGCCGTCGGCGGCCAGTTCGGTGTCGATCCAGTCGATCTGGGCGTCGCTGAGAACGGCGTTTTCGATCCGGGTGGTCGCACCGATGGTACTGATTCGGGCCTGCTTGCGGATCGCGTTCCGATCCGGGTCGGACAGAGACGCAACGAATTCAGCCCTGCCGGCGGCCTTCAAATCGACTGCCTTGAGTCGTTTGGTCAGGTCGGTGGAGATTTGGAATGCAAGCTCCATGGCTTGGATACTAGCAAATAGCGCCATATTGCGCCAATAATATTGGCGTCTCGTGGCGCTATTTGGCGCCATTCTGCGCCCCACGGTTCTCGTGGTTCAGTCCCCCATAGACCTGCCGGGATCCGGGTGCGGCTGCAGCAGGCGTTGGATCAGGTAGAGGTAGACCGGCATGCGGGCGCCGAGCTGGATCTCGCGGATGGCGCGCAGCACGGCGCGCCGTTCGGGCCGCGGCCCGCGGTCATCGAGCAAGGGCGACAGGTAGATGGCGCCCTTGGAGTAGAAATGCGCCAGCGCATCGCGCGTCAGCCCGATCAGCGAGTCGGTGTGCGCCCGCGGCAGCTCCGGCGACCAGACGAAGTTGGCGCTGAGCTCGATGTGCTCGAAGCGGCGGTTGAGCGCCACCAGCTTGCCGAAGGCCTCGGCCACATCGGCCGGCTCCAGCGGCTTGCCCAGCCGCCGCAACGTCGGCCCATCGGCCGACTCCAGCCCCACGTTGATCCAGCTGCGACAGCCCAGCGCGTCGAGCTGCTCGAACAGCTGCGGCGGCGCGGCGAGCAGGGAGTCCGCGCTGGCGAAGAAGAACAGGTGGGCGCCGCGCAGATGGCTGCGGTCGAGCGCGAAGCCGCGCAGGGCGGCCTCGGCGGCGAAGAGCAGGTGGCCGGGTTCGACGGCCAGCGCATCGTGCTGGCCCAGAAAGACGGCGTTGCGGTTGCGCAGCGCCGGGCCCAGCGCCGCTTCGAGCTGCTCGATCTGGCGCCGGATGTCGCGTCGGGAGCGCGGCGCGAAGTCGGCGCCGGTCTTGACGCGACAGAAGGCGCAGCGGTAGAGGCAGCCGTCGGCGATCACCAGCGGCAGCAGATCGTAGTCCACCTGGCGGCTCTCGGGTGGGATCACCGAGATGGTACAGCCGATGATGTCGACCAGGGCGCGGGCCCGCTCGGCCAGCGCAGCGGCGTCCAGCGCCAGGGCGCGCTGCAGCACGCCGCGCTGATCGGCGCGCAGCCCGGCGCTTGCGCCTTCGGCCGCCGCGGCCAGCGCCGCGTGCCAGCCGGCCACGGCCCGGCGCAGCGCCGGACGGCGGAAGGGCCGGCCCCCGAAGATCGCGTTGGCCGGGTAGCTCAGACACGGGATGTAGTGCTCGCCGTACAGGTCGAACACGCCCTGGTAGTCGCCGGCCGAGTAGTAGATCCAGTCGTCGCCCAGGCTGCGCTTCAACCACTCGGCGGCCGGCCAGCCCGACTCCGGCCGGCCCTGCACATGGCGGATGCTCCCGTCGAGGTCGAACTGCAGGCGGTATTCGGGGATCTCGATCTGCGCGTAGCGCCCGTACCGGATCGGGTAGTCCACCGCGGCATGGCGCTCGGCGCCTTGCACCTCGGGTGTGATTTCCAATCCGCGCACCACGGCAGCGGCCTTCCCTGCAGCCGGGCCCCCGGCTCAGCGACCGATGGCGGCCGCGAACACGCGCATCAGGTTGCCGCCCAAGATCCGGCGCACTTCGTCGGGACTGTAGCCGCGCTCCAGCAGGCCCGCGGTCACATGCGGCAGATCGGACACGTCGTCCAGTCCTTCCGGCGTATAGGAGATGCCGTCGAAGTCGGAGCCCAATGCCACGTGATCGATGCCCGCCACTTGTACCACGTGATCGATGTGATCCAGCAGCCTCTCGATGGTCACCCGCGGCAGCCGGGCCTCATAGCGTGCCACGATCGGCTTGCGCAGCTCGCGGTAGTGCTCCACGTCGTCTTTGTGCTCTTGCCACAGCGGCTCCAGCTCATCCCACATGGCCTCGAAGACCGGAGCGGCCTGCGGATCGAGAAAACCGGTGAAGTAGTTGATGCCCACCACGCCGCCGTTTTCGGCCAGCGCCCGCAGCATGGCGTCGTCCAGATTGCGGTGGTGGGGGCAGACGGCCCGGGCGCCGGAGTGCGAGGCCACCACCGGCCGGCGACTGATGCGCAACACGTCGTAGAAGGTGCTGTCGGCCACGTGCGACACGTCGATCACCATGCCCAGCCGGTTCATCTCGCTCACCACCCGCTCGCCGAACGGGGTCAGGCCACCGTGCTCGGGTTCGTCGCCGGAGGCGTCGGCCCAGTGGGTGTTGCGCATCCAGGTCAAGGTCATCAGCCGCACGCCCAGGCGGTGGAACATGCGCAGCAGGGCCAGCTCGTCCTCGATGGCGTGGCCGCCTTCGATGCCCAGAAACACCGCGATTCGCCCGGATCGCTGGATGCGCCGGGCCTCGGCTACGCTGCGGGCCAGGGCCAGCTCATCCGGGTGGCGTTCGATGGCCCCCAACACGGCGTCGGCCAGCTGCAGCGTCCGCCGGGCGGCGTGATCGGGCCATTGATCCGGCTCCGGCCACAGGGCGAAGACCTGGGCATCCAGGCCGCCGGCCCGCATGCGCGGAATGTCGATGTGGCCGTCGTCGCGCCGCCGGCCCAGATCGATCTCCTCGCGCAGCATGTCCAGGGCTGTGTCGCAGTGGCCATCGAAGACGAAGGCGTCGCGGTGCACCCGCGCGGCACGGCTGGAAGTCCGGTCGCGATCGACGGCCGCCTGCGGCGAGCAGGCCGCAGCGGCCAGGACCAGCAACCCGATCCCGAGCGAGCCCGCCACCCACCGCACCAGCCGAGCATTGCGTCGCATGTCACCGACCTCCAGCTCTCCCCCGTCCGCCGGACCCCATCATAGATCCGATGCCGTCCGGCTCCAACGGCCGCCACCCGCGGTCCACCCATCGCACCGAAAGGGTTTCGCCCCGCCCCGGACTCGATGTACCGTGAGCGGTGACGGGACGCACGGAGAATGGGAGGCTTCCACATGTCCAAGACAATGCGCAGCGCTCTGCTGTGGTTGCCGGCGGGGCTGGTGGTCATCGGCTGCGCCACCGGGGTGCAGCTGGCCAAGAAGAAGGTCGACCACCCCGGCCAGCTGCTGTTCAACGGCTATACCGATCCGGCCGTCGACTGTTACAGCTGCCACAACGGCGACGGCAGCGGCACCGGCCGCGGGCCGGACCTGGCCCAGGTGGTGCCCCCGATGAGCGACGAGGCGATGCTCGACACGATCCGCGATGGCGCCGATTGGATGCCCGGCTTCGACGAGCAGCTGAGCGACGAGCAGGAGCGCCAGATCCTCGATTGGCTGCGCGCGGAGTTCGGCGGCCCGCCGGCGGCTGAGGAGGTCGAGGTCGAGGCGGTCGAGTAGCCGGCGGCCGCTCAACCGGACGGCGGCCGTTCCAGGTAGGGCAGCAGCACCCGGCGCCAATCGCCGCGCGCGCCCAGGGCGCGCAGGTTGTGGTACATGCCGACGATCACGCGATCCAAGAACACCATCTCGGGCGGCACCTTGATGTCGAATCCCGCCTGCCAGTGCTCCATACCGAGCCGAATCACCTCGCGGTGGATGCGGGACTGGCCGAAGTCGTAGTCGCCCGAAGCCCGGAACGGCTCCAGGATCGGCTCGGCGAACCGCTCCACCACCTCGGCGTCCAGCCCGCGGTCCGCGATCGGCACCACACCGACGCGGGCCAGATCGTCGACCAGGCGCTCGTTGCGTCCGGCCAGGGCATCGCGCAGCAAGTCGATGTAGGCCGCGGTGAACTCGGGCTCGAAGCGCCGCACGCAGCCGAAGTCGTAGAGCACCATGCGCCCGTCGGGCAGGAAGGCGAAGTTGGCCGGGTTGGGGTCGGCGTGCAAGGCCCCGAGCACCAGGAACTGTCTCAAGAAGACGTCGAACAGGGTCTGGCCGACGCGATCGCGGGTTGCCTGGTCGGCCGCGGCGCAAAAGCCGGCGAAGTCCTGTCCGGCGACGTACTCGAGTACCAGCACCCGGCGGGTGGTCAGCGATTCGATCGGGGCCGGCAAGCGCAGCCGATCATCGTCGCCCAGCAAGCGGCGGAACAGCTTCAGGTGCTCGAGCTCGCGGCGGTAGTCCAGCTCCTCGCGCAACCGGGCCTGCACCTCGGCGATCAGCTCCTCACCCCCGCGGCCGCGCCGCATCAGGCCGACCGAGCGCAGCACCATGCGCAGGTTCTTGACGTCGCTGTCGACGGTGTGCTCGACGCCGGGGTACTGGACCTTGATCGCCACCTGGCGCCCATCGGGCAGCTGCCCGCGGTGGACCTGGCCGATCGAGGCCGAGGCGAACGGTTGCTCCTCCAGGTCGGAGAAGACCCGATCCGGCGGCCGGCCCAGCTCGCCGGCCAGCTGGTCGGCGATGGTGTCGAAGGCGACCGGCGGGGCGCTGTTCTGCAGCCGGGCCAACACCTCGGTGTACTCGGCCGGCAGGATGTCGGCGTACTGGCTGAGCATCTGGCCGACCTTCATGACGGCGCCCTTGAGGTCGCCAAAGGTACGGGCGATGCGCTCGGCGTTGCGGGCGTGGGCGGCGGTCAGCGACAGATCGGCCCGCTGCCGGCCGACGACCACCCGCTTGAGACGCTGGCCGAAGTAGGAGCCCGAGACCCGCGAGGCCAGAGAGGCCATGCGCCAGAAGCGGCCCCCGCGCCCGCCGCGAAAGGCCCGCTGGTCCAGCCGGGCTCCGGCATCGTCCGCGCCATCGGCCTCGGCTCCGGCGGCCGGCTCGGGCTCGTCTTGCCCGGCCGGTGGTGGTCTCGAGTCTTGGGGCGTGCGGTCCGCCATGGTCGCCGATCATAGCACACCAGAGCAGGGACCGGATCCCGAAACGCGACCGGGCCCCGACCCGGAGGTCGGGGCCCGAAAAAAAACGAACCGCTGCCGACAAACTGTCCGGCGGCGGTTTACTTCATCTTCATGCTCTGCATCGCGGTCTGCAGTGCGGTGGCCTCGTCGGGGCACTTCTTGGCGAACTGCATCTGGGTCTTCATCATGTCCTGCATCAGGGGCCCGATCAGCGCCATGGCCGACTGGGCCATCTTCTGCTTCTCCTCGGGGGACATGCTCTTCTTGTGCTCTTCGGCCTGCTCGCTCAGCTCCTGCAGCTTGGCCTCGTTGTCCTTGACGTAGGCCTGCAGCAGCTCGCCGGCCTTCTTGCAGTCGTCCATGTTGTCCTTGGTGATCTCGTTGATCTTCTCCAGGTGGCCGACCATCGCCTTCATGTACTCGGGAGCGTCTTCGGCGTTGCCGCCGCCCTTGGCCATGGCCTCGCCGAGTTCCTCAGACGCCTCATCCATCTTTTTCTCGGCCGCCTTCATGTCGACCGTTTCAGGCTTGGCCTCATCGGCCTTCTTGGCGGCGGTGTCCATGGCGGCCTTCTTGTCCTCGGCCTTGCGCTCTTCGTCCTTCTTCTCGCAGCCCAGCAGGCCCACGCCCAGCGCCAGCGTCGCGATCGCGATCACACCCCAAAAACGTTTCATGTCGGTTTCCTCCCTCTCGTTCCCGTTGGCGGCCCCCACCCGGAGAGACAGCGGCCGCAGATTCCTGCGATTTCGGCGGACCGTACCGCAATTCGGCGCCGAGGGCAAGAGCGATGTGGCCGGATGGCCAAATCGACGCCGGCGCCGATTTGGCGCCGATTTGGCGGCAAGGGGTCGTTTTTCAAAATCCGTTGGCGGCGTCGAGCAGCAGCAACCCGTCCGCCTCGTCCCGGGCGGCGGCCGCGCCGTCGAGAAAGACCCGCCAGGCCTCGAGACCGCGCACCCGGCTCTGCAGGTGGGCCAGCAGGGCGCGCCGGGTCAACCGCCGCACCTGCTCGGGCGCGGTGGGCCCGTCCGGGCAGGCCGAGCAGACCAGGCCGCAGTCGGGATTGTCCAAAAAGGCCATGTGGTCGGCGCCCACCAGCTCGATCTCCAGCGCCGGTGCGGTGGCGTGGATGAAGTACTGGTGGAAGTTGTCCTCCTCCGGGGCGCAGGCCTGGCAGGCAAAGCCCGTGCAGGTGGCATTGACCGTCTCGCCCAACAGCACCAGCGGGACGCCGATGGCATCCATGCGCTCCGGAGTGACCGAGGGGTAGTTCTCCGGGTCGCCGCCGAAGGGGCCGCCGGCCGCGTCCACCGGATCGATGCCGAACACGGTCAGCGGTCGATCGTCCTCGCTGGCCACCAGCAGAGCGATCTTGCCGCCCATGGAGTGGCCGGCCAGGACCAGCCGGCCGGGATCGACGCGGCCCTCGAACAGGCCTGCCGGATCGGGCCCCTCGCCATCGAGCCAGTCGAGCAGGGCCAGCAGATCGTCGGCCAGCCGGCGGTGGTTGCGCGGGGCCAGCATGCTGCCCGGGTAGCCCGGCAACACCACCGCGTAGCCCCAGGAAGCCAGGTGCTCGGCGTAGGACAGGTACTGCGATGGATCAAGCTGGAAGCCTTGGTTGAGCACCACCAGAGGCAGGTCCTGGCCGCTGGCAGGCAGGCGCACGGTCAACGCCAACTCGGCGCCCGGGTCGTCCGGAATCGGAAAGACGGCCTCGGCTTCGACCACCGGCTCGGGACCGGCCGCGGCCGGGTCCTCGGGCAAGGCTGCGCAGTCGCCCTGGCGGCACAGCCCCCACTCGGCCGGACCCGCCGGCTGGCAGGCCCGGCCCTCGGCCGCCGGGATCGCCTGGCAGCGCCAGCACGCGGGCGCCGGCTCCAGGCTGCAGCTCCACTCGTGGCAGACCGAGGGCTGCGGGTCGGCCGGCGGCTCGGCCGGGCATTCGCCGCCGCCGTCGCTGTCGCCACCGCCATCTGATCGCCGATCACCCCCGTCCAGCGGCCCGTCATCCCCAGCGCCATCGTCGGCGTCGAGCCGGCTATCGCCGTCGCCACCGTCGCGGCCGGCATCCAGGCCACCATCGCCATCGAACCCGTCCGCCGGCCCGCTGCCTGCAGAGCACGCAGCCACCGCCAGCAGCAGCGACCACACCCCCACCATTCTCTTCATCATCGATGTCATGGCATGCAATCTATCGAGCGTTAGGTTGATTGTCAATCCGATAATGGGTAGATTGGCGAACATGCAAGAGACCGCCCGCAAGGCCGGCCGACCGGCCGTGCCCATCGCCCGCTACGAGCTGCTGTCCCGCGCTCGGCTCGAGTTCGCCCGCCACGGCTACCGGGCCACCTCGCTGAGCCGCATCGCCGAAGCCACCGGTTTGCGCAAGGCGTCGCTGTTCCACCACTTCCGCTCCAAGGAAGAACTCTACCTGGAGATGATGAACCAGGTCCTCGATGAGCTGGTGGGGCTGGTCGATCGGGCGCGGCTGGACGAGGGCGGCTTCGCCGAGCGGCTCGATCGGCTGGGCGTCACCGTGGTCGCGCACCTGGCCGCCCACCCCAGCGCCGCCCGCCTGCTGCTGCTGGAGCTGGCCGGCCAGGGGCCCTTCCTGCAGGGGCCCGGCCGGAAGCGGGCGGTGGCCGGGCTGCAGCTGACCAGCGCTTTCCTGGGCGCCGGCATGGACGCCGGCGTGTTCCGCCGCCAGGATCCGGACCAGCTGGCCCTGTCGATCATCGGCCTGCATCTGCTCTACTTCGCCGGCCCCGAGTTGGTCGGCCGCATGCTCGAAGGCGATGCGTTGTCGCCCACTCTGGTCGCCCGCCGCCGCGATGAACTCATCCAACAAGTCCGCGGCCTGTGCCTGTAGCGTTGTCCGGCAGCCCATGGTCGGTCACCGCCCCGGGGTGGTGCGACCGCCCGGGGCGGAACCCAAGTGGCCCGCCTTGCGGCCGCCTGGCCGCCACGGATCGTCCTGCGCTCAGTCGTCGAAGTCGCCGGCCGGGCCGGTGTCGCGGTGCAGGGCCTGGCCGCGCTCGACGATCTGCTCGCGGGTCCAGCGGGCCGGATCCTCGATCCGCTCGGCCTCGGCCGGCGGCTCGAAGCCTCCGGCCCGGTTGATGGCCTCGATGGTCAGCGGGGCGGTGTCGCGGGCGTTGAACACGTCGACCAGCATGCCGTAGACGAACTCCTCCACCCCGCGTGCCATGCGCTCGCGGATGTGGCGCGGCTGGCCGAGCAGGCGGTTCTCGAAAGGCAGGTTGAGCTTCTTGAAGTTGCCGCCGCGCAGCCCCTGCTGCTCGGCCTCGGCCAACATGGCCTGCCACATCTGCTGGGTCATACCTTCGCCCGGCAGCTTGATGAAATTGCCCTCGGCGTCCAGCTCGGCGTTGCCGTAGTCGTTGACCTTCAGCCCCCAGGAGATCATCTGCAGGGCGGTGGCCACGTTGGCCTTGGTGGTCCGGGTACGCTCGGCGATCTGGCGCAGCCGCTCGGAGCTGTTGCCCGAGGTGCCGTGCTGGGCGCCGGAGACCCGGTAGGGCTCCAGCGCGGCGTGGATCTCCTCGGTCAGCTCGACCTGTATGCCCTGCTCGGCGGTCTGGATGCCGTGGGCGGTGCCGTTGTTGAGCGCGATCCAGTCGGGGAAGATGCCATGGGCGTTGAGCCCCTGGATCAAGAACAGCGCTTCGTCCTTGGTCGACATGCCCTCTTTTCCCTTGATCTCGCCGACCTCGGTCTCCAGCCCGGACCAGCCGGGCACGTAGGGCGCCAGCTCCAGGTTGGCCAACAGGTTTTGATCATCGGGCAGGTGCGAGGCATCGATGGCGATGGAGGTCAGCCCGGCGTCGAACAGGGTCGGGATCTCGACCTTGGCCGCGGTGACGTCGGCGGGCTTTTTGATGCCGTAGTGATCGGCGTGCAGCGCCACCGGCACGGTGATGGACAGCTCGTTGCACAGGGCATCGACCGTGCGCGCCAGGTTCCAGTAGTTGATGGCGCAGTAGCCCCCGGCGCCGCCCTCGGACTTGGCGATCTCGATGATGAGGGCGGCGTTGGCGCGCTGGGCGGCGCGCAGCGCACCGCGCACCACGAAGGTGTTGCGTCCGTTGGCGGCGATGGACAGCGCCCGGCCCTTGGTCAGGTAGGCGCGATCGATGAACTTGCCGCTGACCAGCAGAGCGCGCGAGTTGGGAAACAGCTCGGCCACGTTCGGCGGTCGGCCCACCAGCAAAGCGCGGTCGAAAGCGCTCAACCGCGGCGCCGCCGCCCGCCGCGCCGGCTTGCGCGCCCCCTTCCTGCGGGCGGATTTTTTGGCGGCCTTTTTGATGGCCTTGCCGGTGGCCTTGCGGGCAGCCTTCTTGGCCGCTTTCTCGGCGCTTTTTGCCGCTCCGCGCGATTTTCGCGGGGTGGCCGCCTTCTTGACGGCCTTCTTGGTCGCCTTCTTGACGGCCTTTTTCGTC
>CAYVQE010000117.1:0-9012 GCA_964454005.1 uncultured Myxococcales bacterium | reverse complement strand
GCCGGCTTCTTCTTGGCGGCTTTCTTCTTGGTCGCCTTCTTGGCAGCCTTTTTCGTCGCCGGCTTCTTCTTGGCGGCTTTCTTCTTGGTCGCCTTCTTGGCAGCCTTTTTCGCCGCCGGCTTCTTCTTGGCGGCTTTCTTCTTGGTCGCCTTCTTGGCAGCCTTCTTCGTCGCCGGCTTCTTCTTGGTGGGCTTCTTCTTGGCGGGCTTTTTCTTCGTGGCCTTGTTGGCGACCATCGTCGAGCCTCCCTCTTGGCTTGTCAGCGTGAGCATCCGTTTCTCCCGGCGTAAATCGAACCCGCCCGTATGTCAAGGGGTTCGGGCCGCGCGTAGCCTGAGCTCGAATCGATCTCGGGGGTTTTTTCACCCATTTACCGGTCCCCCGCATAGTAGTCATCGAACTGAAGATATTCAGGGCCGCTGGCCCGAAATGATGATCCGCGGAGGTTCGATCATGCAACGACGCCCATCGTTCGTCTGTCCGGTGCTGGGCCTGGCCATCCTGCTGGCCATCGGCTGCAGCCGCAACAGCGACCACATCGACGGCCCCGACCCCAGCATCGGCACGGCCGAGCCCGATCTCGTCTGCACCGCCCAACAGCGACGCCAGGTGGTGCTGGCCGGCGACGGCTTCGCTCCATTGTTGGTCGACGCCGCCAGCGGCGACGCCGCCGTGGTCCTGCCCGAGGTCGGCCTGCTTCGCACCGCCGATCTCGACGGCGAAGCCACCAGCGGCGACCAGGAGCTGGTACTCGCCGCCGACCGGGTCAGCTGGCAGAGCCAGCAGAGCCTGACGCTGGAGCTCGGCCCGGAGCAGGCGCTGGCGCCCGGCGTCCACCGCCTGCGGGTCAGCAACGGCTCCGGCCGCGAGGTCACCCTGGACGCCGGACTGGTGGTGGTCCCGCCGCCGGTGCTCGACAACGTCTCGCCCGACCTGGTCTGTCTGGAACAGGGCGCGGTCGAGCTGCGCTTGAGCGGTGAGGGCTTTCTCGAGATCGAAGGCCAGCTGCCCGAGGTCAGCCTGGGCGAGACGCGGCTGCAGGCCGATCGCCTCGAGGACTGCAGTCCGCTGCCGGCCACCAGCCTGGCGGCCCGGCGCTGTCGCAGTCTGGTGCTGACGCTGGGCCAGGACGCCCTGGCTCCCGGCGCCTACGACCTGACGGTCAGCAACCCGGCGCCGGGCGACTGCGTCTCCAGCGAGCCCGTCCAGCTGGCCGTGGTGCCAGGCCCCGAGGTGGCCCAGGCCGCGCCCGAGCTGTTGTGCGCCGAGCAGCAGGCGGTCGAGGTGACGCTGAGCGGCAGCGGCTTTCTGGACGTCGACGGCGCGTTGCCGCAGGTGGCCATCGGCGACGCCAGCTACCCCGCCCTGTCGCTGGCCGACTGCAGCCCGGTCGTGGGCACCCTGCTCAGCGTGCAGACCTGCAGCGAGCTGGTGTTCGAGCTGCCGGCCGCCGCCCACCCGCCCGGCTGGTCCGGCCTGCGGCTGACCAACCCCCCGCCGGCCGACTGCGAGCACGCGCTCGATGCGGCTCTCTACCTGGCACCGGCGCCGGCGATCGATCGGGTGGCGCCGGCCACGCCCTGCGACCGCGACCCCGAGCAGCTGGTGATCACCGGCACCGACTTCCTGGAGATCGACGGCCAGGGCCCGAGCGTCACGGTGGCCAGCGTCGAGGCCGCGCTCGACGGCCTGGACGGCTGCACCGCGGTCGACGGCCTGAGCGGCGGCAGCCAGGCCCGGCTGTGCAGCGAGCTGACCGTCTCGGTGCCCGCCGGCTCCGTGACCCCCGACGCCTACACCGTGGTGGTGCGCAACCCCGGCCCCGGCGCCTGCGAGGCTGCGCATGACAGCTCCATCGGCTACCCGCCGCTGGTCTCGGCGGTCGATCCGCCCCAGCTGTGCAGCTCCGGGGGATCGATTTCCGTCACCGGTGACGGCTTTGTCGACGGGGCCGTCGTGCGCATCGAAAAAGTCGATCACCAGGCCGATCTGGCGACCGCGTTCGTCGACGCCCAAAACCTGGACGCCGAGGTGCCCGACCCCACTTTGCCCGGGCTGTACGACGTCATCGTCACCAACCCGGACGGCTGCAGCGGGCGGCTGGACGGAGCGCTCGACATCACGCCGCAGCCGGTGGTCTATTTCGTCGATCCATACACGGCCTACAACGGCATCAGCCTGCAGGTGGTCATCTACACCTCGGGCATCCTGGGCCAGGTCACCGAGGTGCTACTCTATCCGACCGGACAGCCCGACGCCGCCGTAGCGCTCGATTTCACCTACGATCAGGACCAGCGGGTCCAGGCCATCGTGCCGGCCGGACTGGCCCCCGGCAGCTACGGCGTGCGGGTCACCGACGAGCTGGGCTGCAGCGGGGCGCTGGACGATGCGCTGCAAGTGGTCGAGCAGCTCGGCCTGGCGCTCGATCGCATCGAGCTGCCCTTCGGCTGGACGAACGGCCAGACCGGCGTCAACGTCTACGCCCCGGCCGATCCGGGCCCCGGCCTGGTGAACTTCGCACCCACGCCGCGCCTATTCCTCAACCCGGCCGACGCCGGTGCGGACAGCCTGGCCTCGGAGCTGCGCAGCACGGCCTACGTCTCGCCCACCCGCGTCTCGGCGGTGGTGCCCGCCGGGCTGCCGGTGGGGCTCTACGACCTGGTGGCGGTCAATCCGGACGGCACCATCGGCCTGCTCGCAGACGCCTTCGAGGTCACCGCCGAGCCGCCGCCGATCATCACCGAGCTGGCGCCGCCCAGCCTGGTCAACCAGGATGTGCGCACGGTCACCATCCTGGGCGACAACTTCCGCCAGCCCAGCTTCAGCGCCGACTGCCTGCAGCCGGATGACAGCCACGTACAACTGGCGGGCACGGTCGAAGCATGGGACGCCACCTCGATCGAGGTATCGATCGACTTCGTCACCCAAGCGGTCGCTGATGGCTCGGCCTGCGTGGTGCGGGTGACCAACGACGACGGCACCTACGCCGACTACTCGGCCCTGGGGGTGACCAACCCCTCGCTCAACCTGGAGAGCTTCTCGGCCACCGGATCGCTCAATACCGCCCGGCGGGCCCCTTGCGCCGCCTGGGGTGAACCGGTGCCCGGGGCGCGCTTCGTCTACGCCATCGGCGGCGACGACGGCACCACCCAGGACTCCAGCGCCACCACCTACCACGCCAGCATGGAGATGGCGGCGGTCGATCCCTTCGGCGAGCTGAGCCCCTGGACGGTGATGCCCTATGCGCTGCCCGAGCCGCGCTCCTTTCTGGCCTGCGCCACCGTGGGCGGCTTCGTCTACGCGCTGGGCGGCAACGGCGGCGACGGGGCCGAGGCCACGGTCTGGCGGGCCAAGGTGCTGCGGCCCGAAGACGCCCCGGTCATCGAGGACATCGATCTGGTGCTCGATCCCGAGCAGGCCATGGCCTTCACTCCCGGCCGCTACTCCTACCGCGTGGCCGCGGTGATGTCCGCCGACGACGCCGAGAACCCCGACGGCGAGACCCTGGCCAGCGACGCCGTCCTGGTCCAGGTGCCGGACATCCCGGAACGGGTCGACATCGGGCTGCACTGGAGCGAGGTGCCTGGTGCGGTGCGCTACCGGGTCTACCGCACGGCGGCCGCCGGCGATCCCAGCGGCACCGAGCAGCTGCTGGCCGAGGTGGACGTACCCGACCGCAGCCTGGTCGACGACGGCACGCAAGCGGTGGCCGGCGACGGGCCTTTGCCGCTGGGCGCGCTGGGTCGTTTCGCCGACCAACCGGCGCTGAACACCCCGCGCGAGGGAGTCGCGCTGGCCACCGCCGTGGATCCGGCCGATCCCAGCCTGGTCCACCTCTACGCCCTGGGCGGCCGCGACGACACCGGCAGTGCGACGGCCAGCCTGGAGCAGCTGGATGTCCAGCTGCTGGCCGGCGGCGGCCAGCAGGTGGCCGGGACCTGGGAGACCGGCGCGGTCGACATCGGCGAGCCGCGCTGGCAGCTCGGCGCCTTCATCGCCGACGACCTGAGCGCCTCCAGCATCATACCGGCCGGCGAGACCTGGATCTACGTCGGCGGCGGGGTGACCGCCGACCCGGCCATCCTGGAGCCCGATATCGTGGCGTTGCGGGTCGAGGCCGGCGGGGCGCTCGGCGAGGGCGCCGACGGCCGCTGGGACGTCGGTACCATGCAGCCCTTCCGGGCCGGCTACGCCGCCATGTTGTTCAACGACCAGCTGTTCGCCTTCGGCGGCACCAATGCCATGCCGGTCAGCGAGGGCGCGTCGGTGGAGATGTGCCTCGACGCCAGCGGCAGCTGCGGCGGCGGGCCGCCCGAGCCACCCGACCTGATGAACTGGAACAACCTCGGTCTGGACATGACCGTCTCGCGGTACCTGACCAGCTCGGTCACCGTCAGCGCCTTCATCTTCCTGGTGGGCGGCGTCGACGAGACCTGGACCCCGCTGGCAGCCACCGAGAAGACCCTGTGGTGAGGAGGAAAGGGCCATGCGCAACGCAATCGTGACAGCCGCGATCGCCGCCGGCCTGCTGCTGGGCGGCGCTGCCGGCGCAGCCGAGACCGAAACCGCGGCGCAGTCGCCCAACGTGCTGGGGTTGGGTATCAAGGGCGGGGTCGGACTGCCCCAGATCGGATCCGAGCTGGACACCACCTTCCAGGTGAAGCTGGAGGCCTTCTACCTGCTGCCGGTGCTCGGCTCGCGGCTGGGCCTGGTCACCAGCGCCGGCTACAGCCAGCCCGAGGCCGCCGGCAGCGGCAGCGACGAGCGGCTGCCCGGCAGCAGCTACAGCTGGGAGATGACCCAACGCCAGACCACCTGGGACATCGGGGTGATGGGACGGCTGCAGCCCTGGAGCAGCGACTGGAACATCGGCCTGAGCGCGGGCTTCGAGCTGCTTTTCCTGTCGACGCTGACCGACGGTGAGGCGGATGGCGAGCCTTTCGGCGAGCATGACGAGCGGGCCACCCTGCCCGGAGTGTTCGCGGCCGTGACCGGCGAGTACCGGCTCGGCCCCGGCGCCCTGTTCGCCGAGCTGGCCTTCTCGGCCACCTTCCAGGATCTGACTACCACCGGCGACCTGACGGCCTCGGCGCTGGGCATCCTGCTAGGCTACCGGGTGGGCTTCGCCCTGTGAGCCGGCTCAGCCCTCTTTGGCCGCGGCCTGCTTCTGCTCGGCCAAGAACTGCTTGAAGGTCCCCTCGTACTTGCGCAGCTTCTTCTTTTGCTCGAGGCTCATCGACTGGAAGATCTTCTTGTTCTCGCGCCGCGCATCGCGTTTGGCCTTGCGCCGCGCCTTGGGATCGAGCTTCTTGGTATCGGTCATGGTTCTGCCTCCTGGCAACAGCTGAATCATCCGAACGCGGGACCATAGCGCCCTTCGGCCCGGGATGCAAGCCCCGACTCGATGCGATACATTGCGGCTATCGAGGAGGCCATCGCGATGGATGCCGCGGAGCTATCCGACCTGCCCGAACTGGCCGAACGGGCCGCCGCGCTTTTGCACCGGCGCCACAATGCGCAGCTGCGCTCCGGCGAGCGGATCCGGATCATACTGGAGCCGCGGGAACAGCCACCGCTGGTCGAGCTGGCGCTGGAGGACGCGGCGGCCGACACCCGGGTCGAGTTCAGCGTACAGCTGCTCGATCTCGAGGGCCGTGCAGCGCTGGATCTGGGCCTGGATTTCCTCGACGGCGTGTTGGCCGAGCACCTGGCCTCCGGCCGCGAGGCCCTGCCGCGGCCGGAGCCGGCGCCGGCCGACTTCGCCGGCCACCGGCTGGCGCTGTGCGGCCGCCTCAGGCGGCCAGCGCTGGAAGCGGCCGCCGACGCCTTGCTGGAAGACGAGTGAAGGAGTCCCCGGGGGCGCTTCGGATCAGAGCGGGGGTTGGGGGATGTCGGGTGCCGGCTTGTCGGCTCCCGGGAAGACGGCCTCCATGCCGCCGACCAGGATCAGCTCCGGCGCCTGGATGACCGTGGGCAGCCCGGTCACTCCGCTTGAGCCGCCGCCGGCCAGGTAGGGCCGCAGCTTCATCCGACCGCCGGCGGCCAGGATGTCGCGCAGGGTGCGCCGATCGACGCGCTGGAACTCGATGCTGGCCACCGGTCGGCGCTGGCCCTCGGCGGTCAGCCAGTACGCGTCGGTCGGCCGCGGCAGACCGCCGCGCCCGTGGCGTCGCGAGGCCAAGCGGCGGACCACCAGCAGCCGGTCGAGCCGGGCGGCGCGCATGGCCCGCCGGGCTCGCTCGCGCACCGCGGTGTCAGAAAGCAGGCGCGGCGGCTCGACGAACCACTGCGCCATGCGCGCCCGCCAGGACCCGGTCACCCGACCGCGGGCGTGGCCGTTGGAGCGCTGCAAATCGTGGCGCGGCACGCGGGTCATCAGCAGGTCGCGCACGTAGCCGTCGCGCACCAGCTCGACCCGTTCGGCGCGCACCCCTTGGCGGTCGTACGAGAAGCCGCCGGCCAGCCCGGGCAGCGCCAGGGTCGGGTCGTCGACCACGGTCCAGCCGGCCGGCAGCAGTCGCCGGCCGATGCGCGGGCCGCTGCGGATCCGCTGGCGGTAGGAACGCCGGGCGCTGGGCGCCGGCGGAGTGCCGCACAGCTCGGGCGGCAGCAGGGTGCGCAGCAGATCGGCGGCGGCCCGGCCCTCGAACAGCACCGGCCCCTCGTAGTAGTCCTCCGTCTCGGCATCGGCCCGGGCGGCCAGCCGCCTGCCCATCCGCTCGACCTCGGCGACGATCGTATCGATGGGAGGCAGATCACCGGGGCGTCGCACCACCCACTGCCGGGCGTCGTGCAAGCGCACCCCGTCGTCGCGCAGCCGATCAGCCCAGGCATAGACCGCCGCATAGCCCTCGGGCCGCACCAGCCGGGTGCCCTCGGAGGTGACCAGCACGTAGTCGCCCTCGACCGCCCGCACCCGCACCTCGCCATGGCGCAGCCCGGGCACGCGGCGCAGCCGGGCCGAGGCCTCGATGGCGATGCGCCGCAGCCGCTGGCTGTCGACCGCGGGGCGGCGGCGTTCCACCAGCGAGACCACCGGCGGCGCCGGGCTCCAGTCCGGCGGCGGCTCGCCGCCATGGGAGGCCAGGGCGCTGCGCTTGACCTCGAAGCGCTGCACCGCCTTCTTGAAGGAGCTGTCGGTGGCCAGCCACAGGTCGCGCTCGATGGCCGGCGCCACGTCCTCGACCACCAGCCGCGACAGCTCGCGCGCGCGATCGACCCGGCCGAAGAAGCGGCTGGAGTCGATCCGGCCGTCGCCCACCACCACCTCGGTGCGCGTCGGCCGGCTGGGCAGATCCTGCTCGAGCAGCAGCTCGCCGAACACGGCCACCGCCTGGTAGACGTGTTGATCCAGCGTGGCGATGGTGGTCCGGTTGGGCGCCGGCGAGCCCTCGAGCGACAGCTCCCCGGCCCGCTGGACCCAGCGGTCGAACAGCCGCACCAGCAACGGCCAGTCGGCGCCGGCGCCGGTCTGGGCCGCCGGTCCGGCGCCGGCGCCGGTGGCCAGCAGCGGCAGCACCAGCAGCGCCGGCAACCAAACTCTGGCGCCGATTCTCATGACCCACCCCCTTCCGGCTCGCCGTTCGGCGGCGGCAGCAGCGGCGGCATGTTCTGCCGCCGCGCCTTGCGCTGGGTCTCGATCTGCGACAGCAGCAGCGCCGGTGCGATGGCCGACACCGGCACCGAGCCGCTCTCGGCACCGCAGTAGCCGTTGAACACGGCCGCGCGCTCCGAGGCGGCCACGATGCGCGAGAAGGTCACCAGCGGAGTGCCGATGAAGTCGATGCCACGCACCAGCTCGTCCGGCCGGCCGTCGGCGTAGATCCGCCGGGCCGCCACCACCCGCACGTTGAAGGCGTTGGGGATGGTGCGGCCCGTGAAGGTGAACCCGCCGTGGATCTCGTCCAGCCATAGACCGTACTCCAGCCCGGCCCGGCGCACCTGCTCGAGCAGCTTCTCGCGCAGCTGCTCTTCGGTGTGCGTCTCGTGGGCCTCGATCACCAGCACCCCCTGGCGGGTTACCGCCCGCAGCCCGGGCTGGCGCCGGCCGTGGCCATTGGAGCGCACCCCGGCCCGCGAGGGCGAACGGCTCTCCAAAAAGCCCTTCAGCACCCCATGGTCGACCAGCTCGGCCCGCTGGGCCGGCACCCCCTGGTTGTCGTAGCGGTAGTGGCCCAACAGCGCCTGGTCGCCGTGACGCTCCAACCGCGGATCGTCGTAGACCGACAGGAAGGTGGGCAGGATCAGCTCGCCCAGCTTGTCGCGGAAGGTCTGGGCGTCCTTGACCTGCTTGAGCCGGTGGCCCTCCATGCGGTGGCCCATGATCTCGTGGAAGAACACCGCCGCCGCCCGACCGCTGAGCAGCGCCGGCCCCGAGTAGGGCGTCTGGGTGGGCGCCGCCCGCAAGTCGGCCAGCTGCCGCTCGAGCTCGGACACGGCGTTGGCCACCACCTCGGGATCGGGCAAGCCTTGCGGATCGTGGGCCTCCCAGTCGCGTTGCAGCAGCAGGCGGTCGCCGTCTTCGGCCACGGTGTTGACCTTGGCCGTGACGCGGTAGCGCAGCTCGCCGTGGCGCAGGCGGGTGCCCGCGGTGTTGACGAACCAGCGGTTGACCGCCGTGGCCCGCAGCGACACGTTGCCGTCGTGCGACACCCGCGAGCCGACCAGTCGGGTCGAGGCTCGCCGCAGGGCCTCGGACCAGGCCCGGGTGTCGAGCTCGAGCCGCACCAACGGCCGCAGGTCGCGGGCGGTCGCGGCCGGGGCCAGGTCCTCGATCTGCTCGGTCTCCTTGACCAGGGTCTGCCGGTCGCTCTGCACCTTGGCCCAGCGCTCTCGGGCATCCTTGTAGCTGCCGTCGATCTCGCGCCAGAACAACCGTTGCAGCACGGCCTGGTCGTCGCCCAGCGGCAGGTTGCGCCCACCGCGGCGGCCTGAGCCACCGGCCCCGCGCAGCGGGTGGGTCGAGTCCAGCTCGGGTCTGCCCAGGCGCAGATCGACATCGACCCAGCGCAC
>CAYVQE010000116.1:7877-19437 GCA_964454005.1 uncultured Myxococcales bacterium | reverse complement strand
GGGGTGGCTTATCGGTCGCCGTCGGGCTGCGGGCCGCCGCGGCGGCCGCGGTGGCGCAGGGTGCGCTCCACCATGGCCTCGAAGGCCGGCAGCAGGCGCTGCTCGATGCCGCCGCCTTCCAGCAGCTCGAGCGCCCGGGCCAGCGCCTCGTAGGTGCACAACCAGCCAGGCCGGCGGGGCTTGCGCAGCCGGTAGCGCGACGGCGGGCCGGGCGGCAGCTGCACCCGGCCGAAGCCGGCCAGCGCCCGCTCGTGCTTGACCACGCGGCGGGCCTGGCGCCAGGTGCCGTCGGGCACCACCAGCAGCGGCGGCGCGTCCTCGGGCCGCAGCGGCTCGAGCGGCCGGGCCGCGGGGCCGGGGAACAGCACCAGCCCCCGGTCAGCCGCGGCGGCCAGGTCGCTCAGGTCCAGCGGCCGGTCCGGGTGGCCGCGCAGGCGCACCTCGGAGTTGGGCAGGGCCAGGTGCGCCAGCCGGCCGGTGTTCGACGAGCGGGCCGACTCCTTCCAGGGCATGACGATCAGCACCCGGGTGCGGGTGGGGATGCGCGGCAGCAGGTCGCAGATGCAGGCCGAGCGCTCCATCCAGCAACGCGGGCAGCGCTGCACCCGGTAGCCGCGGATGCCGCGGGGCAGCGGGCGGAAGCCCGCCCGCGCCGCGGAGCCGGCTGCACGGTCGGAGATCACCGCTCCTCGTCCCGACCGGCCAGCGGCGGTGTCGCCGGCGCCTCCGGCGGTGCCTCCGGCGGCGCATCCGGCGACGCATCCGGCGTCGCATCCGGCGCTGCGTCCGGCGGCGCGTCCGGCGCTGCGTCCGGCTCCGGTCGCTCGGGGCTGAGCACCAGGATGACCTCCAGCGGCTCGCCGGTGAAGCGCACCCGGGTCTCGGCCGAGCGGTCGTCCTTGACCGCCCGCACGATGGCGGCCCGGGTCTCCTTGTACACCTCGCCCTCGCCGCCGTCGGGCAGCCGGAAGGTGCTCAGCGGCTGGCTGAGCTCGATGGTGGTGGTCAGCGGGGCGCTGCCCAGGGTCTCGAAGGGATCCTGGAACACGGACTGGAACAGCGCCATGCCGCCCATTCGCGGCAGGTCGCCCTCGGCCCGCTTGACGCCGATGCGCGCCAGGCTGACGGTGGCGCCCGGCGGCTCGGTGCGCACGGTCAGCCGCTGGGTGGTGCTGCAGCCGACCAGCAGGCCGGCCAGGGCGATCACCAGGCAATACGGGCGCATCGGGTCGACCTCCTCGCAGCCGCCATCGTAGCCGGTCTGCGGGGTCTTGGCAAAAAGCCCCCTTGACAACCGGGCCGCCACGGTTATTAAGGAAAGCAGTAACCGACGGGTTACATGCGGATTTTCCGCATAAATATCCGATTTGATTTTTGAAAAGAGTTCCCGGACGACCTGCTGTTCCGGTCCATCGCCCCACCCGGGGGGGCCTGCCGACTGCACTGGATTTCCATGATCCGCTAAAAATCGCCTCCGGTCGGACGACCGTCCGGCCAACCACCCCCGGGCCGGGGCAGCAGGCTCGTTCGCCGGATTGCCGTGTTGACCCGAAGCCCCCTTGGGAGCTTCTATCCCCCCGGGAGCCGCCCGCCGTGAGCCACAGCCCGCGCACCGCCGAGCAGAGCCGCCAGGCGCTGCTGCGCGCCGCCCAGCAGCTGTTCGTCGCGCGCGGCTTCGACCGCACCCGGGTCGACGACGTGGCCCGGGCCGCCGGCATCAACAAGCGCATGATCTACGCCTACTTCGGCTCCAAGGCGGGGCTGTACCAGGAGGTGCTGCGCACCAACCTGGCCGCGGCCGTGGAGCGGGCCGGCGACATCGGAGCGCTGGCCGCCGCCCCCGCCGCCCGAGTCGAGGCCACCCTGCGCTGGTACTTCCGCTACCTGGCCACCAACCCCGACTTCGTGCGCCTGCTGGGCCGCCAGACCCTGGACCAGGATCGCTGGCCCACGGCCGAGCTGATCGCGCTGGCCATGCGCGGGCTGGGCCGGCTGGGCCAGGCCATCGAGGACGGCATCCGGGCCGGCGTCTTCCGCCCCGACGTGGGCGTGCGCGAGGTCGAGGTGCTGGTGCACTCCACCCTGCTGGGCCTGTTCTGGCGGCGCAAGCTGATCGCCGACCTGCTGCACCACGACCCGCAGCAGCCCGACCCGCTCGACCGCCTGCTCGACAACCTGGTGGCCCTGGTGGTGCGGGGCCTGCGAGCCTGAGTTCACAGCCCCCACAATAGATCGGCGGTGGTGCGCAAGGCCTCGCGGTGACGCTCGAGCGCGGCGGCCAGCGGGTCGCCGTCGGCCTCGGGCTGCGGACCCAGGCCGGCGATCTCGGCCAGCATCCAGCGGAAGCGCCCGTAGTCGTGGAACAGGCTGCCGTTGAGCAGCTGCACGTCGGCCTGCAGCACGAAGCGCAGATCGCGGCCGCTGGGGTCGGCCGCCAGGAACAGCGCCCGGGCCAGCGGCCCCCAGCCGTGCATCCAGTAGATGTGGTAGTGCAGACCCTGGCGGCCGAGCAGCCGCACCGCCCGCTGCGGCTCGCCGCGCTCCAGCGCTTCGAGCGCGGCGGCCAGCCGCGGCCAGGCCCCGCGGGCCTGCACTCCGTGCCCGCCGTCTTCAGCGGCCGGCGGCGATGGCCCGGCTGCGGTCGCGTCGGGTCGCGCATCGTCCAGGGCCACCAGCCCGCGCAGCAGGCGTTCCACCTGCTCCGGCTGCAGCTCGGCCCGGGGGGCGGGCCCCAGCCGACGCCATACCTCGAGCGCCCGCTCGGTGCGGCCCAACCGCAACTCGGCCAGCAGCCAGCGGCCGGCCAGGCCGGGGCCGGGCTGGCGGGCCGCGGCCCGCTCGGCGCACAGGGCCGCTGCCCGCTGCCAGTGACCGCGGGCGGCCGCGGTCCAGAAACGCATCCCGGCCACCGCCTGCGGCCCGGCGATGGCCTCGGCCCGGTCCAGGCAGGCGTCCATGTCGTCGAGGGCGAAGCGCGCCAGCCGCGAGCGGCACAGGGCCAGCGCGGCCCAGCCGCGGGCCACCGCGGCCGACTCGGCCTCCAGCTCGGCCAGGGCCGCCACAGCCGGCGCCAGGTGGCGTTCGGGCAGGGCCCCGTCGACGTCGAACAGCAGCCGGAAGCGGTTGAAGCCGACCCTCAAGCCACCAGCGCGGATGGCGCCCAGCCGGCCGAAATGGGTGCGCAGCGCATCCTCGGCCGCGTCCGGGTCGCGGCGCCGTACCGCGGCCGCGGCCCGGCGCAGCGCCAGCAGGTGCCAGGCCGGGCCGGGGTAGCCGTCCTGCCGCGCCCCCGCCTCGACCTCGGCCACGCCCTGGCGCAGCAAGTCGGCGGCCGCCCGGGGACGGTCGGCCGCCTCCAGACGGGCCACCTGGTCCAGCCGGGCCACCGCCCAGCTATGGCTCTCGCCAGCACCCAGCACCTCTTGCCGCAGCGCGGCCGCCCGCTCGGGCCGGCCCAGCCGATCCAGGATGCGGGCCTCGAGCAGCCGGGCGGCCAGGCGCTCCCGGTCGCGGCGCTCGGCGTCTGCGCCGGGTTCGGCCAGCGGGGCGGGCACGGCGCTGGAGCGGGAACGGTCCAACAGCTCCACCCGATGGCGGGCCACCCGGGCGGCCCGGTTCCAGCGGCCGGCCACGGCCAGCGCCAGGCTGGCCCGCTCGCACTCGAAGGCGCTGCGGCCGCTGCGGCAGGAGCGCGCCAGCAGCGGGCCGGCGCGGTCGAAGCGGCCCAGGAACAACAGCGCCTGGGTGTGCTGGAAGGCGAAGCTCGAGGCGTACTGCGGGTAGCGCTCGGCCAGCGCCACCACCCGCTCGGCCCGGCCCTGCTGGGCCGCCAGCGAGGCATACGAGGTGACCAGCTCGCGCGCGACCCGGATGCGGGCCGCCCGCTGGAAGTAACGCCAGGCGGCCTCGAAGTGTCGCCGCGAGCGGAAATGCATGCCGTCGAGGTAGACCTCGTGGCCGGCCGCGGCCAGCAGATCGGCCCGGCGTTGGTTGGCCAGCCGGAAGGTCAGCGGCGAGAAGCGGGCCAGCTGATACCAGCTGGCCGCCGGCGCCAGATCGCTCTCGAAGTCCGCACCGTGGTCACCGAAATCGAGTTCGTCGCGGGCCGCGTCGCCGATGGCGATGAACGAGCGCGGCAGGCCGTAGAGCAGCCCGAAGGCCAGCAGCGTACCCACCACGATCCACAGCAGGCGCCGCCGGCGGCGCCGCTCGGCGGCCCAGCCGAGCTCCTGCCAGCGCAGCACCGCGGCGCGCGCCGGTTCGTCGAGCGCAGCACCGCAGCCCGGACAACGCTCGACCAGCGCGGTCAGCTCGGCCTTACAGGCCGGACAGCGCGGGGTGGCATCTTCAGCGGGTGCGTGCATGGCCGGCCCATTGTACGAAAACCCACCCCCATCTGTCATCCGCTACATCCGCAGCGGCCGTTGCCCCGCAGCATTCACTCAGCGGCCAGCAAGGCCGGAATATCACGCCTGCCGTCGAGCACCCGCACGACTTGGACGTCCCCATCGACCAGCCGATAGAACACCACGTGCTTGCGGACCGGAAAGGAGCGGACACCGGGCGCCAGCTCCGGTCGCAGCCTGCCCATAGCTGGTGAGTCAGCCAGCAAATCGCACTTGTCTTGGATCAGATCGATGAATCGATCCGCTGCCGTCAGGTCGTCACGAGCGATCTCAAGCCAGATCTCCGTCAGGTCGGCCTCTGCGATCGAAGACAGCCAAACTCGGCTCAACGGTACTTCTTCCCGGGTCGCTCGGCCACCAGCAACTCACGTCCCTGCGCCTTGATTCGATCCACGGTCGAGTCGTCGAAGGGCACGGACCGACCCTGCTCGAGTTCCTCCAGCCCCACCGCCACTTCGCGCTCCAGCCGCGCCAACCTGATGTCACGAATCCGATCCTGCTCCTCGAGCAAGCGAAGCGCTTCTCGGACCACCTCGCTGGCGGAGTTGTAGAGCCCCGAAGCAACCTTTTTCTCGATCAAGGCCTCGAGCTGAGGTGTGAGCGATACGTTCATGGCGCCACCTCCCAAGCTCATAATTACGATGGTCGTCAATAAATGTCAATCATTGACATTCTTCTTCATGGTAGCCTTAAACGAACCACCTGAAAACATCACCAGGCCAAGCCGCAGCCCGGACCGCCGTATGGGGCCATGACGCGACAGGGCCGATTCCACCGCTGCCGGGGTTGCCCAGCTTGGCTGGCACGAAGTCTGCTACGCGGTTGAGCGAGACGATCGACCCGCAGGCCGGGCGGTCCGGTCCGGGAAAAGGAGGCTCCCCCTTGCGCATCCTGGTGACCACCTCGCGGATGCCGTTTTCGGTCGACGCCATCCGCAAGCTCGGCCAGCGCGGCCACGCGCTGTTCGCCGCCGACAGCTTTCGCCTGGCGCCGGGCAACCACTCGGCGCTGGTGCGCCAGGCGCTCGAGCTACCCGCGCCGCGCTTCGCGCCGGCCCGCTTCGTCGACGCTGTCGCGGCAGCGGTGGCCGAGCACGACATCGAGCTGCTGCTGCCCACCTTCGAGGAGAGCTTCGTGCTGGCCAAGCAGCGCGGGCGTTTCGAGCCCGGCTGCACCGTGTTCGCGGCCGATTTCGGGGTGCTCGACCGGCTGCACCACAAGGCGCGCTTCTTCGAGCTGCTGGCCGAGGTGGGCCTGCCCGCGCCGCCGACCGAGGTGGTCAGCGACCAGCCGGCGCTGCAGCGAGCGGTGGGCCGCCTCCAGCGCTGGGTGGCCCGGGCGGCCTACTCGCGCGGGGCGGTCGACGTGTTGACCCACGACGGTCCGGTGGCCGGCGATCTGAGCCTGGACGACTGCCGCCCCACCGCGGACAACCCGTGGATCGTCCAGCCCTTCGTCGACGGCGAGCGCTTGTGCAGCTACAGCCTGGCCCACCGCGGTCGGGTCAGCGCCCACTGCGCCTATGCCCACCCGCGCACCCTGGAGGGCGGCGGCGGGATCAGCTTCCGGTCGATCGCGCCCGACGAGACCCTGGCGCTGGTGCGCCGGGTGGCGGCCCACACCGGCTACACGGGCCAGATCAGCCTCGACCTGATCCGGGCCGACGACGGGCTCTACGCCCTGGAGTGCAACCCGCGCATGACCGACGGGGTGGTGCTGATGGAGGCCGACGAGTTCGAGCGCGGGCTGCTCGCCCCGCAGCCCGGCGCCACCGTGCTGGTGCCGCCCGGCCGGCGCCGCCAGATCACCGCCGGGCTGCTGCGCGAGCTGCTGGCCCACTTCGGCCGCATGCTGGCGCAGCCCGGCGAGCTGCGCCAGGCCCTGTCCAAGCTGGTGCACATCCCCGGCGTCTACGGCACCCGGGACGACCCCGGCCCGGCGCTGGTGCTGCCGCTGAGCTACTCGCACGTCATCGGCTACAAGCGCCACCAGCGCCGGTCGGCCCACAGCCGCTCGGCCATCGCCGGCGCCTACCTCTACGACGTCAGCTGGAACGGGGAGCCGCTGCCGTGAGCCACCGCCCAGCCGCCGCGACCCGACCGTCCGGCGCGGCTGAGCGCATCGGGCTGGTGCTGGGCGCGGGCGGTCCCACCGGCCACGCCTTCCACGCCGGGGTGCTGGCCGCGCTGGCCGCGGCCACCGGCTGGGAACCGCGCCGGGCCGCCTGCCTGGTGGGCACCTCGGCCGGCGCCGAGGTGGCCGCCCTGCTGCGCGCCGGGCTGAGCGCCGCCGACCTGCTGGCCCGCATCGCCGGCGGAACGCTGAGCCCCGAAGGCACCGGTGCGGCCGGCCACTACCTGCGGCCCGACCACGGCCCCTTCCCCTGGCGGCTGCTGTGGCCGCTGCTGCGCAGCAGCCCGGCCTGGCTCGGCCAGCGCCTGCGGCTGCTGCGGCGCCGGCCCGGTCCGGGGCCGTTCAGCGCGCGGCTGCTGCCGCTGGGCCGGGTAGAGCTGGCCGCCCAGGCCGCCGGCTTCGGCCGCATGTTCCCCGGCGGCTGGCCGGCCGAGCCGCTGTGGCTGGTGGCCGGCCGCATCGACGACGGCCGCCGGGTGGTGTTCGGCCGCGGCGACGCCCCGGCCGCCGGCGTCGGCCCGGCGGTGGCCGCCTCCGGGGCGGTGCCGGGCATCAACCCGCCGGTGGCCATAGACGGCCGGCTGTACGTCGACGGCGGCCTGGGCTCGGCCACCAACCTGGACGTGCTGGCCGAGCCGGCGGCCGGTGCGCCGCTCGACCGGGTGCTGGTCAGCGCGCCGCTTTCTTGCGCACCGGCCTGCGGCCCGCGTTCCTGGCTGCGCCCGGCGCGCCGCATCTTCCGCCGCCGGCTGGCGGCCGAGGCCCGCAGCTTGCGCCACCGCGGCCCGGCGGTGCACCTGCTGCAGCCCAGCGGCGCGGTGCTGGCCGCCATGGGCATCAACCCCTTCGCCGTCCAGCGCATGGACCGGGTGGCCCGGGCGGCCTATGCCGCCACCCGCACCGCCCTGCGCCGGGCCGAACGCCGCGGCGGCCCGCAGGCCGCGCTGGCCGCCGCCCTGCGCGCCGCGGCCGGTTGAGCCGGAGATTTTCGCCGGCGCTCAATCGCGCGGCCCGACCCCGGCCACCGGCCGGGGCCAGTACATGGTGGCCGCGCGGCCGCGTCCGAGCTGTCCGTAGGTGTTGGAGCCCCAGCACAGCACGTGGCCGGCCGCATCCAGCGCGCAGGTCTGGCCGTTGCCCAGCAGGTCCCCGCCGCCGGCGGCGATGGCCGCCACCCCGTCCAGCCCGGCCACTCGCACCGGCCCGGTCACGTCGCGGTCGTGGCCCTGGCCCAGCTGGCCTTCCAGGTTGGAGCCCCAGCAGTGCACCCGGCCGCCGCCGTCCAGCGCGCAAGCGTGGTCCGAGCCGGCCGCCAGGGCCCGCACCTCCGCCAGCCCGGCGATGGCCAGCGGCTGGCGCGGGCGCTCCGGTTCGGCGCGGCCGAGCTGGCCCAGGTTGTTGCAACCGGCGCAGGCCACCGCCCCGTCGCCACCGGCGGCGCAGACGAAGCCGTCGCCCACGGCCAGCGCCCGCTTTGCGGTCAGACCGGCGACCGCATAGGGCGCGGCCGGCTGCCAGCTGCCCTCGGGCCCCAGCCCGCAAAAGCGCTCGGCCCAGCACCACACCCGGCCGTCGGCGGCCGCGGCGCAGAAGGCGTCCTCGCCGGCGGCCAGCAGCTTTGCCGGCTGCTCCAGCGCGATGGGCCGCGCCCCGCCCTTTGGCGGCGACATCTCGGCCCCCCAGCAAAACACCCGGCCGTCGCCCAGCAGCGCGCAGCTGGCCAACGCGCCCAACGCCAGCCGGCGGGCCGGGCCGGGCAGGGCCACCGGCCCCGGCTGCAGGCGGCGATCCTGGCCGGCGGGTCCGCCGCACTGGCCGAAGCGGTCGTCGCCCCAGCAGCGCACCGCACCGGAGCGGTTCAGGCTGCAGCTGTGGCCGCCGAAGCTGCCACCGCCGCCGGCGGCTACAGCCGCCACCGAACCGACGCCGGCCACCAGCCGGGGCTCCAGGGCCTGCTTCAGGTCACCGGCGCCGATCTGGCCCTCGTGGTCGTCGCCCCAGCAGCGCAGCCGGCCCTGCCGGTCGGCGGCGCAGGCGTGAAAGGCGCCCACCGCCAGCGCCGCGGCCGGCGGCAGGCCGGCCACCGGGGCCGGCCGGGCCGCGTAGACCGCGGGCCGGCCGCTGACCGCGCCGAAGGCATCGTCGCCCCAGCAGCGCACCGTGCCGTCGTCCAGCGCGGCGCAGCCGTGCCGCTGGCTCAGATCGATGCCGCGCACCCCTTCCAGCCCGGCCGCCGCCACCGGCCGCACCGCGGCCAGCTGCTGGCTGCCGCTGCCGAGTTGGCCGGAGGCATTGCCGCCCCAGCAACGCACCCGGCCGTCGCGGCCCACAGCGCAGCTGGTGCCCGATGCCAGCGCCAGCGTGCGCACCGGCCCCAGGCCGGCCACCGCGGCCGGCTCGCCGCTGGTGGTGTTCTGCTCGCGGCCGAGCTGCTGCTCGAGGTTGTTGCCCCAGCAGGTGACCTCACCGGCCGCGTTCCAGGCGCAGGCGTGATCGCCGCTGCTGGCCAACCCGGCCGCCGCGTCCAGCCGCTGGGGCCACTGCGCCAGCACCGCCTCGTCGCCCCAGCAGTCCAGCCGGCCGTCACTTGCCAGGACACAGCTGTGATCGCCGGCGACGGTCAGGGCGCCGCCGCCGGGCGCAGCGGCCGGCGCTTTGGGCCGAGCCACCCGGGCGGCCGCGCCGGCGGCCACCTGGCCCGCTGCGTTGGCCCCCCAGCAGCGCAGCCCGCCGGCGCGCAGCCGGACGCAGCTGTGCATCCCGCCGGCGCGCAGGGCGATCGCCGCGTCCAGCCCGGCGACGGCGCGCGGTCGGGCGGAGAATTCCCGCTGCCCGCCGCAGCCGAGCTGGCCGTAGCGGTGATCGCCCCAGCAGCGCACCTCGCCCGAGCGCAGCCGGGCGCAGGTGTGGTGCTTGCCGGCGGCCAGCTGCGCCACGCCGGCCAGGCCCGGCACCGGTCCCGGCGCCGGATCCCGTCGCTCGGGCCGGCCGCGGCCCAGCCGGCCGCTGCGGCCGTCATCGCCCCAGCACAGCACCGTGCCGTTGACCATCCGGGCGCAGGAGTGGACGTCGCCGACCGTCACCCCGCGGGCGGCGCAGCCCTCGTCCACCTGGCCGTGACCGGCGTCGCCCGGGCACTGGTTGTCGCGCCCGTCGCAGTACTCCGGCGCCCCGGGGTGGACCAGCGCCCGCCCGTCGTCGCAGTCGGCGCGCTCGCCGGCCGGCGCCCGGGCCGGCCAGCCGTCGCCGTCGGCGTCGGCCCGGCGCAGCGCACCCTCGTCCCCGTCCTCACAGCCGACGGCCAGCGCCAGCAACAAGGCGGCACCGATGCACCAGCCCGGGCCGGATGCGCGGAAACTCTTCAGCTCGGTCGCAGCCATCATCGCGCCTCCCGTGTCCGCCTCCTCGGCAGCGATGACACGACCCGGCGCCGGTGGTCAAGCCCCTGCGGAACGGTCCGGCAGGCCGCGCTCGACCATGAAGGCCACCTCGGGGCTCATGTTGCGCGGGATCAGAGCGGTCTCGGGGTGGCTGCCGGCCCAGACGCGGAACACCTCGTCGACGAAGCCCTGCCCCACCGCCTCGACGCCGGCGAAATCGAGCACCACCTCCTCGAAGCGCTCCAGCCCGGCCACCACCCGCCGCGCGGCCGCCCGCGAGATGAAGCGCCGGCCCGAGCGGTAGAGCTTGACCACCACCCGGCTGCGGGCGAAGCGGTAGTCGCGGGTGTGCTCGGCGAACACCGCCTGCAGGGAGCGCTGCGGCGGCAGGCCGGCCGAGAAGTACACCCGGGTGCCGGGCCCGGAGTGCTGGGCCGGCGCGATGGCCATGTCCTGTAGCTCGTTGTCGACCAGCCAGCGGATGCCCTGGCTTTCGAGCTCGAAGCGATCCGCCAGCCGCGAGACGAAGAACAGGCCTTCGCCCGTGTGCCGCTCGGGATGGGTGGTCAGCTTGCCCTTGGCCAGTTGGCGCAGCGCATCGTGGATCGACTCCAGACCGATCGCCGAGCGGATGCGCTCGAACACGCCCACGCCATCATCCGCTACCCGCAGCCACAGCCTCGCCTCCACCCGCCGCAGCTCGACCGTCACCTCGCTGGCGTCTGCGTGTTCGACGGCGTTGTTGACCAGCTCGGTCAGGGCGTACTCGAAGACCTCGAGCCCGGCGCCGCCCAGCCCGGTCAGCGACTCGACCGCCGGCCGGGCCGCGCGCCACACCGTCTCCTCGTCGAGCCCCGATCGGGCGGCCCGGTAGTGCCAATCCGCTGCCTCGGCCAGCCGGTAGCGGGTGGCCCGGCCGCGGCCGCTGCGGATGATCTCGCCGTTGGCGCACATGTCCTTGAGATGGTAGTGGGCTGCCTGGGGGCTGATGCCGGTGGCAGCGACCACATCCCGGGTGGCCAGGCTGCCCTCTCGGGCCAGAATCTCGCGGATGGCCTGCTTGATGTTTTGATGTTCCACAAGGACAGACTACCCAATAATCATAAAAACATCAAATAAAAGTCCGAAGACAGGGCCCGTAATCATCAAATCATCAAAAATAATCCGCGGCCGGGCACCGACGACCTGGCAGCTGGCCGCGCTGCGCCGGGCCGAGCTGCGGGCCGCGGCCTGCTGCGGGTGCGGGCGCTGGACTGGGGCCGGTGAGGCGGGTCCGGCTCAGGCCCGATCCAGCAGCTCCAAAAAGCGCTGCTCGTCGATGCGCTCCACCTCGTGCTGCTCGGCCGCCTCGAGCTTGGTGGTGCCGGGGTCGGAGCCGACGACCAGGGCGTCGGTGTTCGACGATACGCTGCCGGCGGCGCGGCCGCCCTGGGCGCGCACCGCCCGCTCGGCCTCGGCGCGGTTCATCGATTCCAGCCCGCCGGTGAGCACCAGCGTCTGGCCGGCCAGCCGCTCGCCGCGGCCTTTGCGCTCGACCCGCGGCTCGATGCCGTGTTCGGCCAGCTCGGCGATCAGCTCCTGGTTCTTCTCGTTGGCGAACCAGGCGGTCAGGCTGTCGGCCAGCGCCGGGCCCACGTCCTG
>CAYVQE010000116.1:0-7867 GCA_964454005.1 uncultured Myxococcales bacterium | reverse complement strand
AGCAGCCCGTCGCGCGCGGCCCGGCCCAGCGCCTCCAGCGAGCCGAAGGCGAAGGCCAGCTGCTCGGCCATGGCCCGGCCCACGTGGCGGATGCCGAGCCCGTAGAGCAGCCGCGGCAGGTCGGCGTCCTCGCTGTCCTGGATGGCCGCGATCAGCTTGCGGGCGCTCTTGTCCGCCATCCGCTCCAGGCCGGCCACCTGCTCGGCCTCGAGCGCGAACAGGTCGGAGGGCTTGGCCACCAGACCGGCAGCGACCAGCTGGGCCACCAGCTTCTCGCCCAACCCGTCGATGTCCAGCGCGTGGCGCGAGCCGAAGTGCAGGATGCGCTGCTCGAGCTGGGCCGGACAGGAGCTGTTGGGGCAGCGGGTGATGGCATCGCCTTCGGGCCGTACAGTGGCCGAGCCGCAGACCGGGCAGCGATCCGGCAGCCGGTAGCGTTTGGTGCGCCGGCCGCGGCGGCGGCTGGTGGCCACCTCGACCACGTGCGGGATCACGTCCCCGGCCCGCTCGACGATCGCCGCATCGCCGATGCGGGCGTCGAGCCGCTCGATCTCGTCCTGGTTGTGCAGGCTGGCCCGGCCCACCTCCACCCCGCCGATGCGCACCGGCTCCAGCTCGGCCACCGGCGTCAACGCACCGGTGCGGCCCACCTGGGCGTGGATATCCTGGATGCGGGTGGTCTTGCGCTGCGGCGGGAACTTCCAGGCCAGCGCCCAGCGCGGGTTGGCCGCGCGCACCCCCAGCGGCTCGCGGTCGGCCAGCCGGTCGACCTTGAACACGCAGCCGTCGACCTCGTAGGCCAACCGATCGCGGCGCTGCTCCATTTCCCGGTGGTAGTCGGCCGCTTCCCGCTCGCTGCCGACACGCCGGCGCAGCTCGGCCGCGCACACCCGAAAGCCCAGCCGCTCCAGCGCGTCCAGGCAGCCGGCCTGGGTGGCCGGCCGATCGCTGGAGCCGGGCGCCAGCGCCCAGGCGATCATCTTCAGCGGCCGCTCGGCGGTGATTTTCGAATCGAGCTGGCGCAGCGAGCCGGCCGCGGCGTTGCGCGGGTTGGCGAAGGTGCGCCGGCCGGCCTCGGCGGCCCGGCGGTTGAATTGTTCGAAGTCGTCCTTGTCCATCAGCACCTCGCCGCGCACCACCAGCCGCCGCGGCACCGAGCCCCGCTGCGGCTGCAGCCGCAACGGCACCTGGCCGATGGTCCGAACGTTGGCGGTCACCTCCTCGCCGGTGCGCCCGTCGCCGCGGGTCGAAGCCAGCTCCAAGCGGCCTTGCTGGTAGACCAGCTCCACGCTCAGGCCGTCGTACTTGGGCTCGGCCAGCAGGGCCACCTGATCGCGGTCGAGTTCCCGGCGGCAAGTGCGGTAGAAACGCTCGAAACCGCCGTGATCGGTCACCGCCTGCAGCGACAACATCGGTGTCTCGTGCTCGACGGTGCCCAGCTCCTCGCGCGGCGGACCACCCACCCGCTGGGTGGGGCTGGCGGCGGTGCGCAGGTCCGGGTACTGCTGCTCGATCGACTGCAGCTCGTCGAACAGCGCATCGTACTCGGCGTCCGAAATCTCGGGGTCGTCGAGCACGTAGTAGCGGTAATCGTGGTGGGCGATCTGGCGGCGCAGGTTTTCGGCGCGCTGCCGGGCTCGTTTCTCATTCACTTCTTCTTCCTCCCCCGCAGTCGCTTGGCCACCGACTCGGCCCGGATGGTATTGAACACGTCGCGCCGGCCGAGCCAGCCGCGGCGGGCGCTCCAGACCCCGTATTCCAGCAGGTCGAGATCGGCGGCGGCGTGGGCGTCGGTGACGATGACCAGCTCGACCCCGGCCGCGGCGGCGCGCTGGCAGAGTTCGGGCGGCAGGTCGAGGCGTTCCGGGTGGGCGTTGATCTCCAGCCGCACGCCGCGCTCGGCGCAGGCCGCGAGCACGCGCTCGAAGTCGAAGGCGATCGGATCGCGCTTGCCGATCATGCGTCCGGTGGGGTGGCCCAGGCAGTCCACCAGCCCGCTGTCGATGGCCGCCAACAAGCGCTCGGTCATGCGCTTCTCCGATTGGTCGAAGTGCGAGTGCACCGAGGCCACCACCCAGTCCAGCTCGGCCAGCGATTCATCGGGCAGATCCAGCCGGCCGTCGGCCAGGATGTCGACCTCGATACCGGCCAGCAGCAGCAGATCGTCGAGCTCGTCGTCCAGCGCGCGGATGCGCTCGGCATGCGCGGCCAGCCGCTCGGCGTCCAGGCCGCCGGTGACGCTGACCGCCTTGGAGTGATCGGTGATGGCCAGGTACTCGTATCCTCGCTCGCGGGCGGCCGCGGCCATCTGCTCGATGCCTGCGCGGCCGTCGCTGGCATCGGTGTGCACGTGCAGGTCGCCGCGCAGGTGGGAGAGCTCGACCAGCCGCGGCAGCCGGCCCGCGGCCGCGGCCTCGATCTCGCCGCGGTTCTCGCGCAGCTCGGGCGGGATCCAGTCCAGCCCCAGCTTGCGGTAGACCGCTTTCTCGCTGCGGCCGGCCAGCAGCCGGTCGCCGGTGAACAACCCGTACTCGTTCAGCTTCCAGTCGTGCTCCTGGGCCCGGCCGCGCAGGGCCACGTTGTGGGCCTTGGAGCCGGTGAAGTACATCAACGCCGCACCGAAGGCCCGGGCCTCGAAGAAGCGGAAATCCACCTGCAACCCGTCGCGCAGCCGCAGGCTGATCTTCTCCTGACCGCGGCCGATGACCTCGTCCAGCTGCGGGTAGTCGAGGATGCCGGCGGCGGCTGCCTCGCGGTCGTCGGCCCGGACCAGCACGTCCAGGTCGCCCACCGTCTCGCGCCGGCGGCGGTAACTGCCGGCCACCACCCAGCGGCCGATGGCGTCCAGGCCATCCAGGTAGGCGCCCAGCTCGTCGACCTGCTCGCTGGCCGCCCGGATGCCGATGCGGCCGTGGTGGCGCTCGAGCAGCTCCAGCCCGTGCAGGATGTTCTGCTCGGTCTTGGGGCCCAGGCCTTCGAGTTCGCCGATGCGGCCCTGCTCGGCCGCCCGGCGCAGCCCGGCGCGGTCGCTGATTCCCAGCTCGCGGTGGAGCTGCTGCAGGGTGCGCGGGCCCAGCCCCTGGACCTGCAGCAGGGTGCCGAGCTCGCCGGGCACCTCGCGGCGCAGCTGCTCGAGCTGTTCGAGCTCGCCGGTGTCGACCAGGGTGGCGATCTTGTCGGCCAGGCTCTGGCCGATGCCCGGCAGCGCGGACAGGTCCTCGCTGTCGGCCAGCATGTCGCGTACCGGCTGGCCCAGATTGCGCACCGTGCGCGCACCGGTGCGGTAGGAGCGCACCCGGTACTGGTTGCCGCCCTGGATCTCGAGCAGGTCGGCGATCTCGTCCAGCCGGTCGGCGATCTGGGAGTTGTTCACGCGGCCACCTCCAACGCCGGGTCGCGGTCCGGCGGTTCGGCGAACTACTGTTTTGCAATCCACGTACCGGCCGGCCTGGTCCCCCAAGGGCGCGCCCGGCGCCGATCCCCGCCGCTGGACCGGACGCTGCGGCCCGTTTCGACCCATTCATTCCGACCCGGCCGCAGTCAGCCGGCAAAAAGATTGGCCACCGCAAAAGCAGCGATGCTATTCTCGAACGGCGGCGACCAGGGAGGTGACCGCGATCGCATTTTTCCGACCGAAGTGCCGCCGGCTGCTGCCCGCCGCGGGCCTGCTGGTCCTGGGCTGGCTCTCGGGGGCGCCGGCGGCTGCGGCCGACACCCGGCCCAGCCGCATCGGGCGCATGCTGGCCGGGCTTGAACGCGACGCCTACCGCGATCGGCCGGCCCGGCGCCGGGTGCTCGAACGCCACAACCGCATCATGCGGCGCTACTGGCGCCGGTACCAGCGCCGCGTCGGCCGGCCGATGCGCTCCTGGGTCCAGCGCGAGATCGCGCCGCGGACCGACGCCACCATCTTCTATCCCTTCGGTGGGCCCGACCTGGCTACCGTCCAGCGGCTATTCCCGGCCGCGGCCCGCTACGTGCTGGTATCGATCCAGCGCGCCGGCCGCCCGCCGGCGCTGGAGCGCATGGGATTGGAGCGCTTCCGGCGCACCCTGCGCGTGTTCCGCATCGGGCTGGACTGGTTCGGCCGCAAGGGCTTCTTCCTGACCAAGCAGCTCAACCGCCAGTACCACCGCCGGCGCCTGGTCGAGGGCATCTCGGGCATCCTGCTGCTGTTCGCCGAACGCGGCGGCTTCGAGGTCCGCGCGCTGACCCCGATCCACCTCGGCCACGGCCGCCTGGAGCCCTACCCGGCTGCGGCCGGCCAGGATGATCGCTGGGACTCGGTGCGCCTGCTGTTGCGCCGGCGGGCCGACGGCCGGCGGGTGGTGGTCGACTACTTCCGGCTCGACCTGTCGGACGACAACTCCGAGCAGACGCCGGCGGCCCGGGCCTGGCTGCGCCAGATGAGCACCAATCCGGTGCTGCTCAAGGCGGCCTCGCACCTGCTGCAAAAGGATCGCTTCTCGACGTTGCGCGACCTGCTGCTGGAGCATGCGCCCAGCATCGTCCAGGACGAGACCGGCATCGCCTACGGCACCCTGGCCGAGCTGTTCGACGTGGTGCTCTACGGCGACTTCGCCCGGGCCAACATCAGCTTCGACCGCTCGCTGCAGAAGCGGCTGAAGCGGGCCTACGACCGGCGCCAGGACGTCGAACCGCTGCCGTTCATCTTCGGCTATCGCAAGAAGGCCGGCTCGTGCCTGATCCGGGCCCGGCGGCCCGAGCCGCTGGCCTTCCGCTGATCGGGAGTCCTTCGGGCTAGCGCCGGCGGCCGCGCAGCAGCGAAGCGATCAGCGCGCAGCCGGCCACCGCGGCGAAGGCGCCGAAGGCCAGGTGCATCGTCTCGAGCAGGGCGTCGCGACCGGCCGCGGCCACCTGGATGCGGCCGATGGCCAGCGCCGCGATCAGGGTCACCGCCCCCATGCTGAAGCTCTGGCCCACCAGCCGCACACTGCCGGCCGAGGCCGCGGCCACCCCGTAGCGGCTGCGCTCGACCGCGCCGACGATGGCGTTGATGTTGGGCGCCGAGAAGAGCCCCAACCCGCAGCCCACCAGCGCCAGCACCCCGACGATGGCCGCGGTTGACGTGTCGGTATCCACTCCGGCCAGCGCGGCCAGCCCGCCGGCGTGCAGCAGCAGGCCGATGCTGACCAGCCAGCGCGGCTCGAAGCGATCGGCCAGCCGGCCGGCCAGCGGGGTGATGACCGCCATCACCGCCGGCTGGGCCAGCAGCACCAGCCCGGCGCTGGCCGCGTCCAGCCGGCCGATGTGCTGCAGGTAGAGGCTGAGCAAGAAGGGTATGCCGTAGCTCGAGCTGTAGGTCAGCAACCCGACCAGGTTCGACAGGCCGAACATCCGATTGCGCACCAAGGCGGCGACCGGGTAGAGCGGATCGGGCCGCGCCCAGGAGCGCCAGGCGAACACGCCCAGCCCCAGCGCGCCAGCGGCGGCCAGCGGCGCGCCGAAGGGGGCGGCCAGCGAGGCCAGCCCGGCCATCAGCGCCGGCAGCGACAGGCCGTAGAGCGCCGCGCCCAGCCAGTCGAAACGCTCGTGGCGCGCATCGGCCCACTCGCCACGCAGCGCGCGCCAGGTCAGCACCAGCGCCAGCAGACCCAGCGGCACCGCTGCCAGGAAGATGCCCCGCCAGCTCAGGTGGTGCGTCAGCAGGCCGCCGAGCACAGGGCCCAACGCCAGCCCGGCATACACCGCGGCCGTGTTGATCCCGATCACCCGGCCGCGCTGGGCCGGCGGGAACAGCGAGGCCAGGATGGAGACCGCGTTGGCCACCATCATGGCGCTGCCGATGCCCTGGGCCACCCGGGCGATCATGAACAGCGCTGCGTCGGCGGCCAGCCCGGCCAGGGCCGAGGCGGCGGTGAACAGACCGACGCCGAGCATGAACACCCGCCGCCGGCCGTGGATGTCCGACAGCCGGCCCAGCGGCACCAGCACCGCGGCCGAAGCCACCAAAAAGGCGGTCTGCACCCAGCCCAGCTCGACGGCGTCCAGGCCCAGGTCGCTTTCCATGGCCTTGAGCGCCACGTTGATCGAAGAGCCCATGAAGGGGTTGATGAAGGATCCCAACGGCGCCACGATAAGCGCCACCCGGCGCGCCGTCCGCGCGGCGTCGGCCCCGTCTCCGGTCTGTGGGCTCGCCTCGGCCACGGGGCATGTCTATCAGCCCCACCGGCCGCGGGCAAATCGACGGGCTGCTGACCACCGCCGCCCCGGATGGCGTCCCGACGCTGTCCGGTGCCGGGCCGTAGGGCGGCGCTGTACCTTGAGCCCGACCAGGGCGGTTTTTGGTTATTCGTTCACGGTTCTTGGTTCTTGCTTCTTTTGGCCTTCGACGGCCGGCTTTTCGACCGGCGCGGCCTTGGGTACCGCCGGCGGCGCGGCCGTGGCGGCCGGCTCGTATGAGGATTTACTTGCGTCCATGAACATCCAGCTCATGGCGCCGAACATGCCCATCATCACCGGGTTGGCGTAGGCCAGCACCAGCAGGGTGCTCTTGTGCGAGGTGGTGGCGTTGGAGGCGAAATACAGCCCGTCGGCCAGCGCGGCCGTACAGGAGGCCATGGGCACGTCGGCCGCCGGCAGCATGGCCTCGACCAGATCGACCATGAAGGCCAGCTCCGCGTCCCGCTCGGCCAGCCGGCCCAGCCAGTCGGTGACCTCGGTCAGAAAGCCGGCCGCCATGAAGGTCAGCCCGTTGCCGCGCTTCGGCAGGCCGCGGGTGGCCCGGGCGAAGGCCGGCGTCTCGCCCAGCGGCTTGTCGGCGGCGACGATCTCGTCGAGCAGCGCCGGGCTGCTGGCCAGGTAGACGCGGCCGGTCTGCGTATCCTTGGCCAGCACCGGGTCGTAGACGCTCAGCGAGCCGGGCATGGGCTGGCTGGAGCGGATGCTGGCGAAGCGCTCGCCCGACTCCACCTTGACCATGGGCGTGCCGCCGAAGGACTCGATCACGTCGTCGAAGACGAAGCCCATGTTGTCCACGCCCAGCAGGAACTCGGTGTGCGGAAACGAGAAGTCCTCGCCCGGCACCTGCAGCATGCGGTCGGGATGCATGCGGATCAGACCCACCATCCGGGTGTCGAGCTGGTCGATGATGGCGCGCGGGCTGACCGACATGTTGGGGATGGGCTGCTCGAGTTTGGCCAACACCTCGTCGGCCTCGGCGCCCATGGCCTCGCGCAGGATGGCCACCACCATCTGGAAGGCGTCCTCGAGGCGGTAGTCCTGCTCGAAAACCAGGTCGGCGTCGGCCGGCGCCCACTCGGGGATCTCGAACTTGCGCGGCGCGGCGCCCAGCAGCCGCAGCAGGCCCTGCTTCTCGCCCGGGTGGTAGATGATGCCCTTGTTGTGGAAGACATCGCCGTCGCGATAGGAGCTCAGGCCCACCGCCTGCACCCCGTCGAGGCCCAGGTGGCCCACCAGGGCGGCCACGTCGACATCGCCCAGGCCCGACTGCGGCTCCTCGGCGGCGATCTCGGCCACGATCTGGCCCAGGAACTCGCCCAGCTTCTCCACGTCGCCGCTGGTGTCGGCGTAGAGCAACATCGTGCCGCCGAGGTCCAGGTGCGCGGTGGTGGCCGCGAAGTGGTCCGAGCGCTGCTCGTCCGGCAGCACCTCGACCGGCGCGCAGCCGGCGACCGCGATCAGCGAAAACCCCACCAGGGCCGAAAAGACTCCGTATCGCATGCTCCCTCTCCCTTCCGTGCGTTGAGACCGTCCTGTGTTTGCTTGACGGATCAAGTGCCGTCGCTTCCGTGTTGGATACCCCAGATCGCGGCCCGGCTCAAGCGGCCGGGAATTTGAAAAACTGAGGCCAAGCGTGGAAAACCGACTGCCACAACGCCGCTTC
>CAYVQE010000115.1:0-19462 GCA_964454005.1 uncultured Myxococcales bacterium | reverse complement strand
GGAAGCAGCGTAGATTCGTCGCGCCGTGCGAGGAATTCTGGAAGTAGTAGATCAGCGTGCGATCGGCGCCCGGGTGGCCGCTGGACAGGGTGTGATCCTCGCGGTCGGCGGTGACGCCGGGGGCGCTGGAGATCTTGGTGTCGTCGCGCGGGTGCTCCTCTTCCAGCAGCGAGCCGGCCTGGCGGGGCCGGGATTCGCTCAGCGGCCGGCTGGAGCCCGGCCGGCCGCTGGCCAGGGTGCCGCCGGCGCCGCGGCGGGCGCGGACGTGGTTGGACTGGTCGGGCGGGCTCGGGACAGCGCGGTGATCGCCGCGCGCCGGCTGCAGCAGCAGGGCGGCCAGCGGCTCGGGCAAGGCGCTGCGCAGCCGGGAGACGGTCTCGTCGTCGAGCACCGCCGCCAGCGCGGCGTAGACCGCCTGGGCGTGCTCGCGGCCGAATCCCAGCTCGACATCCTCGGCGGCCGCCACCCGGCGGTAGACGCGCTCGGCATCGCCGGTGCGTTCCGCGGCCGCCTCGTCCTCGGCACCGCCGGGCATGATGGCCCAGCGCCACTGCTCGCCCAGCGCCCGCACCAGCAAGCGCCGCTCGTCGGCCAGCAGCTCGTGGGCCAGCGCGCTCAGCGCCACCCCGGCCGCCTGCTGGGCCTGTTCGTCATCGCGCAGCCCGGCGCGGCGGCGCACCTGCTCCAAAAACCCGTTCGTTGCCGTGTCGGCCTGCATGGTCGTCCTCCCTGCCCAGCAGCGGCGCCACGGCCCGGTGGTGCTGGGGTCGGTTCTGTTCCGCCTGCATCGCTGCCGCTCCCAGCCCCACTCCGTTCAAACGGTGACCCGGTCGGTATAGGCCCGGGCCTGGAAACGAGCGCCGGCGGCGTGGAGGTTCGGACCGGCCAGCTCGACGAACAACGGGGTGATGTCCTGCGGTCGCGGTAAAGTCTCGGGATCCTCGTCCGGGAAGGCGCTGGCCCGCATGGCGGTGCGGGTGGCGCCGGGGTCGACCGCGTTGACCCGGATGCCCGCGCTGCGCAGCTCATCGGCCCAGACCTGGCTCAGGCCCTCGAGGCCGAACTTGCTCACCGCGTAGGCGCCCCAGCGCGCCCGGCCGCGGCGGCCGGCGCCCGAGGAGACCAGGATCACCGACGGGCTGGCACCGCGCCGCAGCGCCGGCAGCAGCGCCTGGGTCAACAGGAACGGCGCGGTCAGGTTGATCCGCAGCACCAGCTCCCATTCCGCCGGCGGGTACTCGGACAGCTCCACCCGTGGCCCCAGCGCCCCGGCCGAGTGGACCAGCACGTCGAGGTCCTGCCGCTCGGACAACACCCCGTCGGCCAGCCGCTCGACCCCTTCCGGTTCGGCCAGGTCAGCGGCCACCCAGCCGTGGCCGGCACCCGGCAGCTGCTCGCGCACCCGGCGCAGGGCCTGCTCGTCGCGGCCGTGCAGGATCACCGCCGCTCCCAGCGCGGCGTACTTCTCCGCAACCGCCCGCCCGATTCCTCGGCTGGAACCGGTCACCAGGCAGACGCGGTCTGCCAGCCTGGACTTGTCGTCTTTGAAAGTCATGCCTCGCCACCTCGCTTCCAGCGCAACGCCGCCGCCGCATGCCCCGCTGGCGCCGGCGCCCTCTACCCCTTCCTGGCTAGCAACCGCCGTGCCAGCTACACCCCCTTGCAATTGCTGGAAAAAGCGAAGGCGGCCACCCCCATTCCGGCCCGGCCGTGCGGAAAGACCCACTCGAACCGAACCGGTGCGGCCGGCCGCTGGCTCAGCGACCCAGAATGGCCGCCAGATCCTCTTCCGCGTTGGTGATCGGCGCCAGGGCGAACTCGTCGACCAGCACGTCGAGCACGGGCTGGCTGACAAAGGCCGGCAGCGTGGGGCCGAGGCGCATGTTGCGGATGCCCAGGTGCAGCAGGGTCAGCAGGATGCAAACCGCCTTCTGCTCGTACCAGCTCAGCACCAGCGACAGCGGCAGGCTGTTGACGTCGGTATCGAAGGCCTCGGCCAGCGCCAGCGCGATCTGGATCGCCGAGTAGGCGTCGTTGCACTGGCCCACGTCGAGCAGGCGCGGGATGCCACCGATGTCGCCGAGATCGAGCTCGTTGAAGCGGAACTTGCCGCAGGCCAGGGTGAGCACCACGGTGTCGTCCGGGGCCCGCTCGACCAGCTCGGTGTAGTAGTTGCGCCCCGGCTTGGCGCCGTCGCAGCCGCCCACCAGCAGGAAGTGCCGGATGGCGCCGGCCTTGACCGCCGCGACCACCTGATCGGCCACGGCCAGCACGGCGTTGCGGGCGAAGCCGACCGTGATCGACCGACCGGGTCCGTCGGCGGCGAAGCCGTCGGCCGCCCGCGCCGCCTCGATCAGCGGACCGAAGTCCTTGTCGCCGACATGGGTCACGCCGGGCCAGGCCACCAGGCCGGTGGTTAAGATGCGCCCCTGGTAAGAATCGCGCGGCTTCTGGATGCAGTTGGTGGTCATCAGGATGGCGCCCGGGAAGGCGTCGAACTCCTTCTTCTGCTCCTGCCAGGCGCCGCCGTAGTGGCCCACCAGGTGGGCGTGCTTTTTCAGGCCCGGGTAGGCGTGGCAGGGCAGCATCTCGCCGTGGGTGTAGACATTGATCCCGGTTCCGGCGGTCTGTTCGAGCAGCAGCTCGAGGTCGCGCAGATCGTGGCCCGAGACCAGGATGGCCTTGCCGGCCACCGGATCGAGGCGCACCCGGGTCGGCTCGGGATGGCCGTAGGTCTCGGTGTTGCCGCGGTCGAGCAGCTCCATCACCCGCAGGTTGACCTCGCCCACCTTCAGCGCCATGGCCAGCAGTTCGTCCACGCCGTGCTCGGCGACCAGGAAGTCCAGCGCCTGGTGGAAGAAGGCGTAGACGCTGTCGTCCTGCTGGCCCAGGATGGCGGCATGCTCGGCGTAGGCGGCGGTGCCCTTGAGTCCGTATGTGATCAGGTCCTCGAGCCCGCAGACGACCTCGCCCCGGGCCTCCGTGCGGGCCGGGATGTCCACCGCCTCGGCCGCGGCCAGCAGTTTCTCGGCATCGCCGGTCAGCGGCAGCGCGGCCGGTCCGTCGAGCTGCGCGGGCGACTCGCCCGCTTGCCGGGCCGCCTGCTCGTAGAGTTGGCGAGCGCGGTCGCGCAGCTGCCCGGCCCGCTCGATCCAGCCGGTCAGGTTCTCGGCGTCGAAGTTGACGTTGGTCACCGTGGTGAACAGGGCTTCGACCACGAAGCGATCCACCTCCTCGTCGCGGGCGCCGTGCTGCCGCGCGCGGTGGGCGTACATCGCGATGCCCTTGCAGGCGTGGACCAGCAGATCCTGCAGCCGGGCCGTCTCGGGCTGCTTGCCGCAGACCCCCTTGGTGGTGCAGCCACTGCCCTTGGCGGTTTGCTCACACTGGTAGCAGAACATCGACATGGCCTCCTCCTTTCGGGCGCTCCCTCGAGCGCAGCTCTCGTCCCACAGCGAAGCCCCGACCAGGGGCTCCATTTTTCTTTTGCATTATTGCTGCACCTGTTTGCATGTTTATGCAGGCAACCGCTCCTCCCGCGCGAAACGCGGCTGGTCGATCATCTCAGCGCTTGGCGAGCGCGCTGATGGTGCGTTGGCCGAGAATCGAACGCAGGCTGTCGTTGGCCACCGCCACCGCGTCACCCAGCACACAGCCGCCGAACGGGCAGCGGGCGAAGCCCAACAGGCAGTTCTCTTTACCGAGCGGGCCGTCGAAGATCTCGTAGGCATCCAGCAAGGTCAGCTCAGCGGCCTTGGGACCCAGGGTGAAGCCGCCGCCGGGACCGCGCTTCGAGCGCACCGCCCCGACCACCCCCAGCCGGTGCATGACCTTGCCCAAGTGGGACTCCGAGGCCGACAGGACATCGGCCAGCCGGGCCAGGTTGACCGGCCGCTGCTCACCCTCGCGGGCGATGATGGTCAGCGCGTGGATGGCCAGCCCGGCGGCTTCCGAAATCCTGAGCGCGGTGTGCATGGAGCCACCCCTCTTTTCCTGCATTCCGGGTCAGGAATATACCTTGGTCCGCCCGGCCTGTCAAGCCCGATCTCGAGCAGCGATCGAATTCCCCCCGAGGCTCAGCGCACCAGGCGGCCCAGGCTGCGGTACAGGGTGGCGATGAGCTGGGTCTGGCGGCGGCAGCCGGTCTTGTCCAGCAGCTGGCGGATCTGCGAGCGCACCGTGTGCAGGCTGACGGCGTGCTGCTCGGCGATCTCGCCGGGCGCCAGGCCGGCCGCCAGCCCGGCCGCCACCCGGGCCTCGGCCGGGGTCAGCCCGTACAGCCGGCCCAGCAGCACGGCCATCGAAGGCGGCCGTTGGTCGGGGTCGTTGATCAGCACCAGCGCCTGCGCCGCCGCGGGCCCGCAGCCGCCGCGCGGCACCAGCGGCCAGACGAACAGGTGGTAGGGGCGCCTGCCCGAGGGCCGCTCCACGGCCACCGCCGCCGGCACCTCGAGCTGCTTGGCGGCCACGATGCCCAGCGCCCCGCCCAGGCTGCGCCGCAGCGCCGCCGCACAGGCCGGCCACCGTGCCAGCAGCCGCCCCCCGCGGCCCAACCGCAGCCCGTCGCCGGCCGCCAGCAACCGCTCCGCCGCCCCGTTGCACCACACCGCCCGCCCGCACGCGTCCAGCACCACACAGGCCGCGCCCAATGCCTCCAGCGCCGCATCCAACGAACGATTTTCCTGCTCTGTCTCGGCGAGCAGGTTCTCGAAACGCAGCCGGTTGGCCATGTGCGGGGTCAACAGGCTGAGCAAGCGCTGCTGCCCCCGGCGCGGCGGCCCGTTTTTACGCCGCCAGGTACCGCCCAGCAGCTGGACCTCGCTGCCCGCCAGGGCCAGGATGGTGCCGCAACCGTAGTGGCAGTCCTGGGGGCGCATGAAGTCCTGGTAGTACTCGGAGCGATACCAGGTCTCGGCGATACCCGCCACGTGGGTGTAGTTGACCTGGCAGGGCTGGTCGGACAGGAGACCCCGCTCCGATAGTGCCGGCGTGATGCGTCCGTAGTAACGGTCGTGCTGCTCGATCCAGTAGGGGTCGATGCCCCGGGTTTGAATCGTTCGACCGGCGACCGTTGAGAAATCATAGCCGAGCAGCTGTATGGTGTTCATTTGCAGCGCTTCAGCCGCCGTGGACAAGAAGCACTGCCACTGTTCGTCTCGTCCGGGTCGCTGGTAGACGAGCCCGACCAGGTCGGTGGCCGTCGCGGCCGAGCCGGCCATGCTGACCTCCATCGCCTCGCGGCCGCAGCCGCGAAGATGATTTGTCACCACCCGCGCTCGCGATCGAAACGTTGCTGCAGCCACCTTTGTCGCCCAGATGGCCACCCGCTCTCATCACCCAAATTGGTGATGAAAACCACATCACCTAATTTGGCGATGAAACCCACCCCGGTTTCGATCCCCAATACGGCGACACCGACGAACAAGCGGTCTGTGATCATCGCCAATGGCGTTTAACCGCCGGCGTCACGGCCAGGGAGGAATCGCTCGATGCACGTGGTACCCGAGATCAAACCCAGCCCGGCAGCCAACGGCGAAGCGCTCAAAGCCTATGCCGACGGCATGGGCTTCCGCTTGGTGCAACCGCAGATGCCCTTCCCCAACGGTATGCTGCCGGCCTCGGTGCTGCAGGCCTGCTCGCGCTACGGGCTGTGCTTCGACGTCTACAACGCCGTCGTGCTCGACTGCGACTTCCAGACCGGCGCCGAGCTGGGCAAGCTGTGCCGCATCGCGCGGGCCTCGACCTACGCCGTCGCCCGCATCATCAACAAGGCGGTCTCGCTGCTCGCCGAGGACGAGGCCTTCTTGAACGTCGGCGTCTGGCAGGGCTTCACCTTCCTGGCCGGGCTGATCGGCAACCCGGACAAGCGCTGCATCGGGGTGGACAACTTCAGCACCAACCTCAAGGTCGACTCCGACGGCAAGCCCTCCTTCCGCGGACTGAGCAAGCTGGCCTACATCCTCAACGACCGGGTGGCGCGGCGGGCCTTCTACCGCAACTACGAGCGCTACCGCAGCCCGCGGCACGAATTCCACGAGATGGACTACGTCGAGTACCTGCGCAATGTGCACCAGGGGGCGATCGGCTTCTACATCTACGACGCCCAGCACCGCTACCGCGACCAGTACCGCGGCCTGGAGCTGGCCGAGCCCTACTTCACCGACAACTGCGTCATCCTGATCGACGACACCAACGCCGCCGACAACCGGCAGGCCACCTTCGACTTCATGGAGCACAGCCAGCACGACTACGAGGTGCTGTTCGACCAGCGCACCGCCGGCAACCGGCATCCCACCTTCTGGAACGGGGTCATGGTCTTCCAGCGGGTCGGCTGAGCGGCAAATCGGCCTCGACTGGCTCTTGTGCACCGGGCTCGGTTCTGATGCGTGGGAGACAAGACTGAAATACCGATTGGGGACACTCGGCGGCAGGTTCGAGCACCTATAGCGATCTGCCGCCGGGGAGAACCGAGAATGGGCAAGGTCACAACAGCGGACGGACAACGGAGAGCCCCGTGAGCCACTCTCAAGCTCGGCTCCTCGAGCTGATCAACCTGATCTACCAGGAGCCCGGCAGCGACAAAGGCTGGCGGCGGACAAACAGGGCCCTGGCGGAAGAACTCGGGCTGCATTCGCTGCAGATCGTCAGCCTGCACCTGCCCAGCGGGCGCAACCGGGTGGTTCACTCCTGGGGGGTGGCGCCCGAGTGGCTCGCGTTCTACGACGAGCACTACGCGGCCGGCAATCCGCTGATCGAGAAAGGCCCGCTGCCGCCCGACCCCAACACGGTCGCCTACTCCACCGAGCCCAAGGCAGCCCAGGCACTGAAGATCACCCGCTACCGGGAGGAGTTTCTGGAGCCGCAGGGCATCCACTACATGGGCGGCAGCCTGGTCGGGCTGGCCGGCGAGCAGCTGCGCTTGTGGAGCCTGCGCTGGCACAAGCGCAACGGGCCGCCGAGCCGGGCGCAGCGGCGCTTGATCAAGGCGCTGTCGCCGCACCTGGCCGGCCGCATTCACCTCGAGCACCAGCTGGCCTGCCTGCGCCAGGAAAAGGTCTCGACCGAACAGGCGCTGGAGGCGCTGGGCGCGGCCTGCCTGATCCTGGACGGCCGCGGCCGGGCCTCCTACTTCAACCGGCCGGCGGCCGAGTTGCTGGCGGCCGGCGACGGTCTGTCGCTGACCGCCGCGGGCAAGCTGGTGGCGCAGGCGCCGCGCTCGGCCGCGTCGCTGCGGCGGGCGGTGGCCGGGGCGCTGCAGATCGTGCTGGCCGAGCAGCTCGCAGCACCCGAGCTGGTGCAGATCGAGCGCGCCTCCGGGCGCCCGCCCTACACGGTGTTCGTCTGGCCCTTCGTGCCGCCGGGCGGGGCTGGCCGCGAAGAGGCGCGGGCGCTGGTGTTGATCAACGACCCCCACGAACACAGCTTCTCGCTGGCCTCCCACCTCGAGCGGCTCTACGAGCTGACCCCGGCCGAGGCCCGGGTGGCCGTGCAGCTGGTCGAGGGGCTGTCGCCGACCGAGATCGGCGAGCGCAACGAGGTCAGCGAGAACACGGTGCGCACCCAGATCAAGAGCCTGCTGCTCAAGACCGACACCAACCGCCAGGGCGAGCTGGTGGCCCTGATCTACCGCGCCATGGGCCGGCTGGTGCGCTGAGGCCGGCTCCGGGCGCCACGGGTCGGCAGGCCGGGTGCCGGAAGCGCAGCGAGCAGAGGTGGGAGGGGAAAACCGTGGCTGGCAGGCGGGAGCAGGCGCTGGCGCTGATCGCTGAGTTCTACCGGGCGCCGGGCAGCGAGGCGCAGTGGCAGCACGTCTTTGCCGAGCTGGCCGATCTGCTGCGCTTGCAATCGGTGCAGCTGATCGAACTCCACCTGCCGAGCCAGGCCAACAGCGTGATTCGCGTCTGGGGCTTCGAAGACTACTGGAAAAAGCGCTATCAACAGCACTACAGCGCCATCAACCCGGTCATGGACCGGGAAAACACTCCGCATGGAATCGTCTACTCCACCGATGCCCATATCCGAAAAACCTGGGAACGTTCGGAGTACTTCAACGACTTCCTGGTCCCCCAGGACAACTACTACGGTTGCGGTGGAGTCGGCACGCTGCACGGGGAAGTGGCTCAAATCTGGGGTCTGATGTGGGGCCGGCGCAACGGGGAGCCGCGGCGGGGGCAGCGGGAGTTGGTGACGCGGTTGGTGCCGCACCTGGCCAATCGGCTGCGGATCGAGCAACACATCGCGACGCTGGACGAGCAGAAGCGCTCGCTGCAGCGGGCGTTGGAGCTGCTGGGCGCGGCCTGTGCGGTGCTGGACGCCCGCGGGCGGGCGCTGTGGTGCAACGGGCCGGCGGAGCGTCTGCTGGCGGCCGGCGACGGGCTGCGGTTGGGCCGCGGGGGGCGGCTGGTGGCGCGGCGGCCGTCGTGTGCGGCGGCGCTGCGGCGCAGCCTGAGCGGGGCGTTGGGCATCGTCGCCGCCGAGCAGCACGCGGTCAGCCTGCACACGGTGCGCTCGCAGATCCGCCAGCTGCTGGACAAGACCGGCTGCCGCCGCCAGACCCAGCTGATCGCCAGCCTCTACCGCAGCCTGGGCCGCCTGGTGCGCTGAGCAACAGCCCTAACCGCCCAGAAGACGCCCACTTTTTTCACTTCTGTCACCTATCCGTCACCGCGCTGTCATCCCCTGGACACCGGCGGAATGTACATTAGGTTGTATGCGGGAACCTGGAAACGCTCCGGTGTGGCCGGATTCGACCCGGGAGGCGCCATCTTGTCGACCGCCGAAGCCCTGACCAGGAAAGGGCCCGATGCCATCGAGCTCGGCGCGCTGCCGCGGGAAGCCACCGAGGCCGACGCGCGCATCTTCCAGCGCATCATCTCGACCGAGCTCGACGACGAGCAGGTGCGCCAGGTCATCACCCCGGCCCGGGTCTTTCCCAAGCACGATGCCGTGCTGGCGGTGCACTGGCACCCCGAGCACGTGCCCATGCACCTGATCCGCAAGCGCATCGACGCCACCTTCCCCAAGCGCCGGCACGAGCTGATCATCCCCACCCAGCACAACATCCTGACCAGCTACGACGACCACACCGGCGTCGAGGTCGATTGCTACAACGCCGGCTTCCACCGCAAGGTGCAGCTGCTGTTCCACTTCCACAAGTCGCGGCTGGAAAATCGCGGCGACGTGCTCAAGGCCATGATCCAGCACACCGCCAGCTACCGCGCCAGCCAGCTGTTCGAATACATCGACTCGGTGCTCGCCGACAGCCTGGGCGAACGCGTGGCCGAGGCGGCCGAGAAGACCGGCGCCGGCGAGAAGCTGGTCGCCTTCACGCGCATCCACACCGCCCGGCTCAAGGAACTGATCGAGCGCTACGAGTCGGTGACCCCCAAGATGATGATCAAGAACAAGCTGGTCCGCGAGTACTTCGACGGGCTGCGCGATCAGTACGAGGACCGCTGGATCAACCACGCCCAGCTCTTCCTCAAGGCGGTCAAGAAGATCGTCAAGCGCAACTTCTCGCTCGAGTACTTCTACCAGGACCGGGAGGTGATCGAGGAGGCCCGCGCCCTGGGCGCCGGCATCGTCATCCCCCACCCCGAGCAGTTCTGGCCCATCCTGCTCGACGACCTCGATGTCGACGGCTTCGAGGTCTGGAACCCGCAGTCCTTCGAGTACACCGATTTTCTGATCGACGTGATCCACCGCGTCGGCTCGTTCAGCCGCAAGCGCCAGCTGTTGATCTTCATGGGCGACGACACCCACCTGGGCGAGAAGATCAAGGAGCCCGCCCGGCAGGATCCGCTCAAGGCGGCCCGCGAGATCGGGGTCCAGCCGCCGTGGGACGATCTGGCCATCCGCAAACGGCTGATCGCCGCCGGCACCAGCCGCCTGCACCTGATCGACGAATACCGCCGGCGATTGGGTGAGTAACCGACGCGCCCGGGGCGAACCGCTGGCATGGGAGACGAGCGCATGGCCAAGAAGGACAAGCCCGACTGGTTCCTCCACCAGTCGATGCAGGACCGCGAGACCATCGAGGCCTACCTCGATGCTCTGGGCGACGGTTTCCAATCCGGCAAGCTGATGCTGGCGGCCGGGGAGCACGACATGGAGCTGACCCCCCAGGGGCTTCTCGACTTCAGCGTCAAGGCGCGCCGCAAGGACGGCCAGGTGCGGGTGTCGATCAAGATCCAGTGGAAGGAGCGCCACGACAGCCAGGCCGCCACCCGGCCGCTGCGCATCTCCCCCCAGACCTGTCGCGACGACTGAGCCGCGGCGCCGGGAGCGACCATCGAGGCCATCGAAAACAACTTCCGCATGATCGCCCTCGAGGTAATCCAGCAGGTCGAGCGCACCGGCCGCCTGCTGAGCACCGGCGAGATCCACCTGACGCGCAAGATCGAAAAGCGCGACGACTACATCGATCACCTCAAGAGCGTGATCGACAACGGCTGCTTCGATTTTTTACGCCGCTCGACGGTGGGCAAGGCGGTGGCCGATCGCTTGCGGGCGATGAGCGTCGTCACCGCCAACCTGGAACGCATCGCCGACCACTCCGTCAGCATCGTCGACCAGACGAGCCACTTCGACGACTGGAGCCCGACCCAACGCTACGGCTTCGAGCCCTTCCTGACCCGCGTGCTCGACGGGCTGCGGCTGGTGGTCGACGCCTTTTTGGAGGCCGACCCGGCCCGGGCGGTGCGCATCTGCCAGGTCGAGGTGGACCTCGACGACCTGTACATGGCGCGCTTCAAGAGCCTGCTGGCCGAGATGATGTGCGGCCGCCAGGTGCCCGATCTGGTCACCGTGCTGTTCATCAGCCACTACCTCGAGCGCATGGGCGACTGCCTGCTCAACATCGGCGAGGCCATCCTGTTCTTCAAGATGGGCGAGCGGCTGAAGTTCCGCGACTACCAATCGCTGCGCGACGCGGTGGCCGAGCTCAGCGATGACGGGGCGGCGCTGGCCGATGTCGACCTGGAGGGCATCTGGGGCACCAAGAGCGGCTGCCGCATCGGCAAGCTGTCGGGCAGCGAGCAGCTGCCCGACGGCGACAGCGAGGTGATCTACAAGCAGGGCGACCGGGCCAAGATCAGCCAGGAGCGCGATCGGATCCTGCAGTGGGAGGAGCTGGCGCCCGGCCTGCCGTCGCGGGTGGTCGATTACCGCGAGGACGCGGAAGGCGACACGGCCACGCTGCTGATCGAGTACCTCGACGGGGTGACCTTCCAGGACGTGATCGTCAACCCCGAGCTGGGCCTGCTCGAGGAGTCCTGCGCCGCCGTCCAGGCCACCCTGCAGCGGCTCTGGAGCCGAACCCGCCAGCCGGAGCCGATCCGGCCGGCCTTCATGGCCCAGCTCGGCGAGCGGCTCGACGACGTGTTCAAGGTCCACCCCGAGTTCAACTCCGGGGCCAAACGCATCGGACCGGTGTCGATCCCGCCGCTGGTCCAACTGGTCGAGCGGCTGGCCGATCTGGACGATGCGCTGGCCGCCCCCTTCACAGTGTTCGGCCACGGCGACTTCAACCTGGACAACATCATCTACAACCCCGAGCAGAAACAGGTCCACTTCATCGACCTGCATCGCTCCGGCCGCAAGGACTACGCCGCCGAGATGAGCGTCTTTCTGGTGTCGAACTTCCGATTGCCGGTGCTCGGTACCGCCTTGCGCGATCGGCTGCAGCAGGTGATCCAGGGCTTTCTGGATTTCGTCCGCCGGTTCGGCCGCGAGCAGGGCGACGATCTGCTCGAGGTGCGCCTGGCGCTGGGCCTGGCGCGCTCCTTCGCCAGCAGCACCCGATTCGAACTCGATCAGACCTTCGCCCGCAAGCTGTTCCAGCGCGCCCGCTACCTGCTCGAGCGGGTGGTCGAGCACCGGCCGCGGCCCTGGTCCAAGTTCCACCTGCCCGAGCAGGTCTTGCACGACTGAGCCAGCATTCCAGCGCACGGAGGTGCGATGCAGTCGAAGAGCAAAAAACGCATCGGTGTCATCGGCAACCCGGGGGCCTGGTCGTCGGAGCTGCTGGCCGACACCATCGAGCGCAACACCGGTTTCCGGGCGCTGATCGAGCTGCCCAAGCTGCAGCTCGACCTGGAGCGCGATCGGGTGCTGTTCGGCGAGCTGAACCTGCTCGATCTCGATGCGCTGATCATCAAGAAGATCGGCCGCAGCTACGCGCCCGGACATCTCAACCGGCTGGAGATGCTGCGCTTCGTCCAACAAAGCGGCGTGCCGGTGTTCTCCGATCCGGCCCGCATCATGGGCGTGCTCAGCCGCCTGTCGTGCACCGTGACCCTGAAGCTGGCCCGCATCCCCATGCCGCCGACCGTCATCACCGAGGACGTCGAGCGCATCCAGGCCGCGGTGCGCCGCTTCGGCCGGGCGGTGCTCAAACCGCTCTACTCGACCAAGGCCCGCGGCATGGAGATCATCGAGGCCGGCCCGCAGGCCGACAAGCAGATCCGGCAGTACCACACCGATCACAAGGTGATGTACGTTCAGAAGCTGATCCAGCTGCCCGACCGCGACCTGGGCATCGCCTTTCTGGGCGGCCGCTACCTGGCCACCTACGCGCGCATGGGCAACACCGAATCCTGGAACACCACCGTGCGCGACGGAGGCCGCTACGAGGCCTACGAACCCGACGCGGCCATCATCGACCTGGCCGCTCGCGCCCAGGCACCCTTCGGGCTGGACTTCACCACGGTGGACGTGGCCGAGACGCCCGACGGTCCCATCGTGTTCGAGGTCTCGGCCTTCGGTGGGCTGCGCGGGCTGAAAGAGGGCTGCGGCATCGACGCCGCCCAGCGCTACCTGGACCACGTGCTGGAGCGAATCCGATGAACTCGAGCGCCATCCGCATCGCCGACCTCGCGCAGCACATGCTGGGCGACCAGCCGCTCGATGCCCGGGGCGGCTACCGCTTCGATTCCTGCCGCATCGAGGTGCGCGGCAACACGCCGGAGGTGATCCAGCGGCTCGACACCTACTTCGCCGATTTCCGCGACCCGGCAGCGGTCGGTGCCGCCGACATCACCGTGACCGCGGTCGAGGCGGCCACCGCCGAGCTGGATCTGGATTTCGCCGTCAAGCCGCCCGATCCCGGCAAGACCAAGATCAAGGAGGAATACATCGACGCGGCCGACGGCCGTATCGTGCGCAAGCGATTGACCGGCATGATCTTCCTGTTCGGCGGCGAGCAGCACCTGGCCTACGGGCCCTGCCTGGAGAACGACAACCAGCTGATCAACTTCATCAACAACCGCTTCATCCAGTGGACGCTCGACCGCGGCTGGCTGCTGTGCCACGCCGCGGCCGTGGCCCGCGGCCGCGACGGTCTGGCCCTGGCGGGTTTTTCGGGCATGGGCAAGTCCACCCTGGCGCTCGAGCTGATGCGCCGCGAGCTGACCTTCATCAGCAACGATCGGCTGATGATACAACGCGGCGCCGACGGGCTGCGCATGCTCGGGGTGGCCAAGCTGCCGCGTGTCAATCCGGGCACGGTGCTGAACAACCCGGCTCTGGCCCCGGTGATGGCGCCGGCCGAGCGCGAACGGGTGGCCGGGCTGGCCCCGGACGCGCTGTGGGCCCTGGAGCAAAAATACGACGTCTGGCTGGACCGCTGCTTCGGGCCGGGCCGCTTCCGGCTGGACGCCAACATGCGCGGCCTGCTCATGCTCAACTGGCAGCTCGACGGCGGGCCGCTGCGCATCCGGCCGGTGTCGCTGGCCGAGCGGGCCGACCTGCTGGGCGCCTTCTCCAAGTCGGTCGGCCTGTTCTACGATCCCGAGCAGGGCGCAGCGCCGCCCGACTTCTCGCCGCAGGTCTATCTGGAGGTCATGGCCGATTGCCCGGTGTTCGAGCTTTCCGGCGGGGTGGACTTCGCCCGGGCGGCCGATGCCGGGCTGGCCTTGCTCGAGACCGGAAGCATGCCGGAGGGCTGAGCCGGTGACGCGCGCCGACCAGACCGAGACGCGGGTGCGGCTCACCCGCTCGGTGCGCATCCCGCACCCGGCGCGGCTGGCGCGGCTGGAGCGGGTGCCCGAGCTGGGCCCGCGGTTGCTGTTCTTCTCGGGCGGCACCGCGCTGCGCCGGTGCTGCCAAGCCTTGATCGACCGCACCCACAACTCGATCCACCTGATCACGCCCTTCGACTCGGGCGGCAGCTCGGCCGTGCTGCGCAAGGCCTTTCACATGCCGGCGGTCGGAGACCTGCGCAATCGGCTGCTGGCGCTGGCCGACCGCTCGATACAGGGCCAACCGGAGATCTTCCGCTTGTTCGCCTTCCGCTTCCCAGCCGACGGCGAGCAGCGGCGCCTGGGCACCTGGTTGCGGCGCATGGCCGACGGGCGCGACCCGATGGTGGCGGCGGTGCGCGATCCGATGCGCAAGATCATCCGCAACCATTTGCGTTTCTTCATCGAGCAGGCGCCGGCCGGCTTCGACCTGCGCGGCGCCAACGTGGGCAACCTGGTGCTGACCGGCGGCTACCTCAACCAGAACCGCCATCTGGATCCGGTCTGCTTCCTGTTCTCCAAGCTGGTCGAGGTGCGCGGGGTGGTGCGGCCGGTGGCCTCTGAGAACCTGCACCTGGTGGCCGCGCTGGCCGACGGCCACACGCTGGTGGGCCAGCACGAACTGACCGGCAAGCAGGTGGAGCCGATCGCGTCCCCGGTCGAGCGGATCTACCTGTCACGGCGGCAGCGGCGGCCCGAGCCCTACGTGCTGCCGCTGCGCGACAAGGTCGGCTGGCAGATCGGCCGGGCCGATCTCATCTGCTACCCGATCGGCTCCTTCTACTCCAGCCTGGTGGTCAATCTGCTGCTGGCCGGTATGGGGGCGGCGGTGGCCGACAGCCCGGCGCTGAAGGTCTACGTACCCAACACCGGCGGCGACCCGGAGCAGCTCGGTCTGGCGCTCGACGGCCAGGTGCGCGCGCTGCTCGAGGCGCTGCGGCGCGATGAGAACCGGCGGCTGGATACCGAGCAGCTGCTACAATACGTCCTGGTCGACCCGGTCATGGCGCGCGCCGAGCGGGAACCACTGCGCGCCGTGGCCCGACTGGGGGTGGAGGTGATCGAGGTACCGCTGGTCAGCGAGGCATCCAGCCCCTGGATCGATCCGGGCTGGCTGGCCGATGTGCTGGTATCGCTGGTGGGCTGAACGGGAAATCCCGCCCGAGCGGCGGGGAAAACGAAAAGGAGGCGGTCATGGGCAGCAAGGGCAAGAAGCGCGAGTTCGAGTTCGAGGCCGCGGTCGAACGCGACCGGGCCATCGGCTATCTGGAGAAGGTCCTGGCCGGGCTGCGGGCCGGCACCGTTTGTCTGCAGCGCAACGGCGCCGGCGTGACCCTCAAGCCGGCCGACGTGCTCGAGGTCGAGGTGGAGGGCAAGTCCAAGGAGGAGAAGGAAACGCTGTCGCTCAAGCTCAAGTGGCGCAAGGTCCAGAAACAGCAGGTGACCTCGGGCGAGGAGCTCGAAATCCTGTCGACCGAGCCCGAGCCGCCGGCCGATCCCGAAGAAGCGTCCGAGGAAGGAAGCTTCCCTGCCGAGTGAGGTTGTTCCGCGGGGCCTGGCGCTGCTCAGTCCAGCCAGGCCTCGCGGTTGTGCACCGCACGCAGGAAGAAATCCACCAGCAGCAGATGGCGGCGGATGACGCGCTTGAAGCGTCGCGGCACGATGGGGTTGAACGGCCCGGTGACGCTCAGTAGCTGGCGTGGGTTCTTGCGCACCCAGGCCCAGGAGCCCAGCTCCAACGTCCAGGGCAGAAAGGCCGGCCCTTTTAGGCCGTGGCGGGCCAGGTGCAGATCGAACAGGTGATCCCACAAATCGCCGTGGCTGGTGTAGTTGTCCGACTGCGGCTCGATGCGGTAGCGGTTGTGCGGGTAGGTCACCTCGAGCAGGCCGCTGAGGTTCAGCGCTTCTTTCAACCGCGGGAATCCGTCGCTGGAGCGAGCGTAGGGGTACCAGAGTCGGTCGAGCACCCCGAAGCCGGAGTGGAAGTCGATCGACAGCGCCGACTCGGTCTCGAACATCTCCTGGACCACGAAGTCGACCAGGGCCTGGGCCTCGGGCTCGAGCGGCTGGCCGGCCCGGCCGCGGTAGAAGGGCAACCAGGAGCCGAGCCGGTGGCCGCCCAGCAGCGGCGGCACCGGATCGGAGGCCTCCACCGGGGCGTTGCGCATCAGGTCGACGCCGGCCGGGTTGGAGCGGCGGCGCATGGCCATGCCACCCGGGTTGACGACCGGGATGGACACGATGCGGCAGGTCTCCAGCCGACGCCGGGCGTGAGCATCCCAGCGCAGCTGCTCGATCAGGCTCTGCAGGTAGGTCAAGGCCACCTGGCTGCCGATGCGCTCCAGGCCGTGGACACCGCCGAACAGGCCCAGCGTGGGGTGGCTGCGGTCGGTGGAGCCGATGACCAGACCGATGACCGGCAGGTGACCCTGGCCCGGCACACGCACCTCACACAGGGTGCGCGCGGAGACCAGATCGCTGCCTGCGGTGATCAGGGCCTGGAGCTTCTCGATTTCACGCAGCTTGATCATGATGCGGTCCATGCTCCTCGATCGCTCGCGGCTCCCGCGAGCCGCCGCTTTTTGGGGGCCCAGGCTAGGCCGCGCGCCGGGGGTGGCGCAAGCGTTTCGGAAGGGCGGGCTCAGGCGGCCTTGCGCTCGGGAGCGGCCGCGGCCGAATCCGCGTTCTGCCGATCGGCCGCCGGTCTGGCCTCGGCGCGCAGCTTGCGCTTCGACTGGCGCGAGGCCCAGCTGGCCTTGAGCAGGTCGACCCGGCCGACCTGGAACAGCTCGTCGCCGGCCTCGAAATCGAGCAGCTGCCTGCAGAAGCTGTTGCAGGCCTCGACGCGGTAGCGGCTGACCGGGTCCGACTTGATGAACTGGTGGGCGCCCTCGCCCGCGGGATCGTTGGAGCCGCGCACCACGAAGGTCTCGGGCTCGAACACCGCCCGGCTGCTGCAGCCGAACTCGTGGCGGTGTTCGGCCAGCATCTGCTCGGCCACCTGGCGGTGGAAGGGCCGGCGCCGGGCGGAGCCGTGGTAGGTGGGATAGACGTCCTGCATGTAGTCCGAGATGGCGCCGATGCCGGCCGGTGAGGCGGCGATGTTGGTCACGGTGAAGCGCAGGCGCAGCTGGTTGACGATGGGCGCCATGAAGACCTTCTTGAACAGGGGCGTCTGCAGCCGCTGGCCGCGCTCCTGGCTGCGGATCATGGTCAGACCCAGGTGGACCACCGGCTCAATCTTGCGGCCGCGGCGCAGCGGCAGGTAGACCATGGCGGTGAAGCCCACCGGCGCGCCGTCGCTGCGCCGGTAGGCCACCGCGATCACGCGGTTGGCGTATGCCGCTCGCTGGCCGGTGAACAGCCCGTAGCGGGGCACCTCGTCCAGCGAGCCCGCGGCCACTCGCAACAGGTCGCGGTGCAGCCCGGCCAGCGCCTTGACGCTCATCCAGCGGCCCGGCTGATCGAAGACCTCGATGCGGTAGCGGCCGCTGCGGACGCTGCCGTGGGTCTTGTGCTTGCGCCAGGGCTTGCGCAGCCAGGCCAGCTGCTCGTCCACGTCGGGCTCTTCGGCCGGCTCCGGCCGGCAGACCCGCTGGTAGCAGGCCCGGCAGAGCGCGTCGCCGTCGCTCCAGTCGGCGGCAGCCAGTGGGCGGGCGTATGCGACACGCACCTTGTTGATCGGGCGCATGCCCATCTTGAACAGGTGATCGAGGAAGGTGGCATCGGCCACCCACTCCACCTCGCGCCCGGCGTAGTCGATGCGGCCCGGAACCACCAGCGCGTCGCTGCCGGCCACGCGCCGGAACAACCCGGGCCGGAAGGGCAGCGGCCTGTCGTCGGCCGAGGTGGTTCCCTCGGGGAAGTTGACCAATGTGAAGCCGGCCTGCAGCCGGGCATCCACCTCGGCCAGGGCCTGTATGCGGCTGGTCTGCCGATCGCGCTCGACGAAGGCCACCCCGGCCCAACGGGCGCCCCAACCCAGCAGCGGCCAGGAGGCCAACTCGGCCTTGGACAGGAAGAAGCAGCGGTTGACCGAGCCCAGGGCCACGATGTCCATGTAGGAACGGTGGTTGGTCACCACCAGCGAGCCGGGCGGGGGCCTGTGCCCCCGCTCGACCACCCGAACTCCGAACAGCAGCGCCGCCGAGCGCATGAAGCGGTTCATGACCGCCAGGCCGAAACGCCAGCGGTTCGCCTGGCCCGCTGGCAAGAGCACCAGTTGGCCGAGGGCCAGCAGGATGACGCTGAACAATACCATCAGCAGCAGGGTGAGCATGCGCGCGGCCGACAGCGCGATGCCCAGGGGAGTAATGGCCACCTTGCCGGCCGGCACCAGGACTCGACTCGCGACCGCATAGACCCGTCTCATCAGCTACCTCCCGGTTCGTTCTGGCAAAACCATACCGGGGGTGCGTGAGGGGTCTAAGAAGCTGAAGTTAATTCGAGGATCCCTTTGCGTGACCCGTTCCAGCCGCAAACAGCGCTTTTTTCACACGCCTGTCACGCTCAGAACACGAAGACCACTCCGGCCTCGATCAGGTTGAAGGGACCGGCCATGGTCATGGTGAAGATCGGGTTGAAAAAGCTGAGCAGGATGTCGACGTTCATGAAAACGTGGAACCAGTCGGTGACGTAGATCTCGCCCCCGAAGTGTGCCGGCAGACCCTGGAAGATGTGCGTTTGGTTGGAGTCGCCCGCCACCCAGGGAAAGAGCAGTCCACCGATCTCGGCGTAGAAGGAACCGCCCTTGACGTTCATTCCGATCATGAACGACGGCCACAGGCCGAAGCCCTTGGGCAGCAGGCTGGAAGCCTGGCTGGCGTCGTCGTAGTAGACGCAGTAGCCCTTGAGCTTGAGGCAGTACTGGAAGTCGCCGCGCCGGCCGTGGATGCGGAACTTCAGACCACCGCCGAACATCCAGGTGTTGCCCGCATCGGTGTAGGGCATGTAGCCGTCGGCCAGGATATCCATCCAGTCGGTCACGCCCACGTGGGCCCCGAAGGCTGAGAACAGGACACCGGCCGAACCGCGCAGGCCGACGTAGCCTGGCGGCAGGGTCTCCGGCGCCATGACCATCGGCGGGTAGTCCTCCTCCTCGTCCGACTCCACCGGATCGTCCAACTCCTCCCAGCCGGACTCGGCGCCCCAGTCGTCATCGTCGGCCGCCGGCGCCCCGACACCGACCAACGAGATCAAAACCGCTACACTGATCGCGCACAGGCTTGAACGTCGCACCCTCCCCTCCTGGTCTCTGTTACCGCATTCCGGGCTGTCGAATGACCACCAGCCGTATCGCCGGACACCGCCACAGTCAACCGCAGCGATCGAATCCCCCGCCCCGAAGTGGCCGGCACCCCAGCGCAGCACCCCAGCGCAGCACCCCAGCGCCCTGATCTACTACTTCCAGAATTCCTCGCACGGCGCGACGAATCTACGCTGCT
>CAYVQE010000114.1:0-19495 GCA_964454005.1 uncultured Myxococcales bacterium | reverse complement strand
CAGAAAATAGCACAGACGTGCAATAGCCATGTAAGGCTCAAGCTAATTGAGAATGGTAATGCTAGAGCTGATTTTGCAGACACGAATAATAATGAAAAAGACATCCCGGTGGATCAATTTCAAGACGGTGTGGAGTACTTCAGCTTGAAAGGTGGATTTGGAAGTCAGCAAAGCAGCCAGCCTTTTGACAAAATAGAGATTATTGCAAAATGTAGAGAGGATCCAGATAGTGAGGAAATAGCAAAAGATAGATTTTATGTTGCTGCATATCCGAAGAATTTTTATATTGAACAGGAAAATGATCCGGGTATCTGCTCAACATATTATGACAATAATAATAATGTCACTGTTGGGCCTTTAGTCAGCTGGTGGTGGGAAAGCGATAGTGGGGACATTTCTGACCTTAGTGAAGTCAGGATTTATGAAGATTATAAAATAGGCGTGAGAGTTAATTTTCCTTCAGGGGTTGTTCAAGGTGCGAAAGCCTGGGGTCATTCGATGCCGCTTACTGGGGATTTCAGGGGAGTTGGTAATCCGCACACGATGCAAAACGGCCGAATGGGTGAATTTGAAGCAGAAGGGAATCATCGTTTTTGGAGTAAAAGGACGAGCAGGATTGGATCTCTGTCTTTTGATGCGTTAAGGTTATATTATTTCAAGTACCCAACTTACTTTAGGGTGGCTGCTTCAGAAGACGGTTTTTGCGTCCAAAGGTGTAGTCTTCCAGGCATTCCTCAGTGGATTTTACTGATGGATTGCTCATGGTTTTATTTGTAAGAGTAAGAGGGAGAGAGGTGGCTTTCTGTTTGGTAAGATCTCATGGGAATCACAGTAAATACGGCTCGATTTGCCAGAAAGTCGATATGTATAGGTGCTTTTACTCTATGCATATGCATTATTATTTTCGAAGCACAGAAGGAGCATGACGGACTTAGAAAAAATAAGCAGAAGGAAGGTGATGGAATTGCAAGAAATATTTTGGTTGAAAGGGCAGGTGAAAAAGGATTCGAATGGGTATATAGCGAAGCCACAAGTGTTTTTTTCACGAAGACAAAAATCACAGTTGGACAGTATAGTGCTTGTATAAAGTCGGGTAATTGCGAGAGGCCGGTGAAGGCTGGGAATAAACCAAGCGATTGGGCCTCGTGCAATATAAATACTATTAGCAGAACTGGCAACTATCCTATGAATTGCGTCAGCTTTAGGCAATCAAAGTCTTATTGTGAATGGATTGGAGGAAGTATTCCGACCCTGGAACAATGGATACTAGAATTTACGAATGAAGGAAAATGGAAGTATCCGTGGGGAAATAGTACTCCTAATTGCAAAAAGGCGGTTGTAGGCTTTGGAGGCCGCTTGAAGGGAGTGATAAAAATATTTTTTGATTTGCTCGGTTTGGACAGAGCCATGAGGATGGGTTGCGGATCTGGTCAGACATGGCCAGTTTGTTCGAAGAAAAAAGGGAACAGCGTTAGCGGACTATGTGACATGTGCGGAAATGTTTATGAATGGGTCGTAAAAACGAGCGAGTATAGTGATTACATAGAGCCACAATGGGTGGGAGGGAGCTATTTCTCTGTTGATTGCGTATATGAAAATCAACAGCAACTAAGAGGTGAGGGTCATTGGGATATTGGTTTTAGGTGTATAAGAAAAGCAATTGATTTTCGATCTCATCTACAAGGGTTTTGGAATGAGTTCTGGGAAAAGCTTTTATGTTTTTTACGGCACATAGTACTCGATGCTTCTGTCGACCGGGGTGCTTGATCCTGTCTTATTCACCGGCAGCGGCTCTGGCATGATCTGACCCTGGATCTGGAGCACGGGATGGGGAAGAACAGCCGAATTCGGTGTTCCAGGCCACCAACGACGTGTCCGGGCGAAGGCAACATGCGCTCGATCACGCCCAGAAGACAGACCGGTCCATCTGCACGTTGGAGTGAAACGATTTGGGGCTCCTGCACTATCTGTGGGTCTAATAAGTCCCAGTTCCCGGTAGAGGAGCATCGATTTGGAACCCTCCGCAGCCCAGCATCATCATAGCGATGAACGCCTCGGCGCTGTGAAAGCTGTAAGCTCTGCGCTGGAATAGGCGAGCCTTGTTGTTCAGCGCCTCGCAGCTCAACCAATCTTCCAGCGCTTCCCTCGCTCGCTTCGGTTGCTGATAGTCGGGGATACTGCCCAGCTCTTCTTTCAGAAGATAGGCGCGATAGAGGGGACCGTTCTCCCATTGGATATCTCGAAGCTTTCTTTCCGGATCCCGGGGGTTATTTGGAGAAGCCCGTGGGCTATGGCACCTTCTCGTACTTCTTGCGCACCACGTGGTTGGGGGCGGAGTTGAAGTGCCACCATTCGCTGGCGATGGGGATGAAGCCGGCGGCGACCATGACCTGGCGCAGCAGCAGGCGGTTGGCCCACTGCTTCGAGCTGAGCTTGCCCTTGCGGTGCATGCTGAACTCGTGGCGCGGCTGGGCTTCGCGGCCGAAGTGGTCGAAGGCGGTGCCCATGTCCAGCGGGGTGCCGTCCTTTTCGGCCAGGGTCAGATCCACGGCGCAGCCGTAGTTGTGGATGGAGCCGGTGCGGCTGTTGGGGTTGGCCACGTAGCGCTGCTGCGGCGTGCCGCGCACCACCTGCCACATGCGCCGCTGCACGCTGACCGGGCGCACGCAGTCGTAGACGCGCAGCCGCAGCTCGGGGCGCATGCGGCGCAGCGCGGCCGAGGCCCGGGCAAGCATGGCCACCGCCTCGGGCTGCAGCAGGCAGCGCTCCAGGTCGCCGTAGGCGTCGGCGCCCATGAAGTTGTCGGGGGTGGAGTACTTCAGCTCCACCTGCAGCCCGGGGATGCGCTCGGCGGCGTCGGCCAGCCCGGCCATGGGGTCGGCCGGCGCAGCCTCGCCGGCGGCCAGGGCCAGGCAGGCCGGCAGCAGCAAATCGAAGACGAAGGCCATGGCGGCTCCTCATTCTCCTCGCGGCCGCGGGCCGCGGGACGTTCGGCTCCTGGGCGCAAGCCTCGGTCAAACGCGGCCCGAATGCAACAGCGCGCCGCCGGCGCCGCGGTCCAGCACCCGCGGTGAGGGAGAGGGCGCAAGACTTGGCCGAACGCGGTTCGGCGGCGTCGGCATCGGCCCCGCGGCTCGACCGATCGCGTCGGAAGCGCTTGATTCCGGGTTTTGTTTTTGGCACTGTTCGGCGAGCACCACGGCGGCGGGGCCGACCCGCCAAGGAGCGCTCGCATGCCTGCTTGGTTCGAAGAACTGCTGCCTATCCTGATCCTGCTGGCGGCCGTGATCGTGGTCATCGCCCGGCTGCCCAAGGTCGAGGGCCTGGGCTTCACCTCGGCCTACCGCCGCCGGCGGGTGATGAACTGGGTGCCGCTGGGGCTGACCTACGCCTTCCTCTACATGGGCCGCTACAACCTCAAGGTCAGCCAGTCGGCCTTCGGCGAGATGCTCGACACCGCCGGCCAGCCCATGATGAGCAACGCCGACTTCGCGGTCATCTTCCTGGTGGGCACGGTGGTCTACGGCATCGCCTTCGTGATCAACGGCCCGCTGACCGATCGCTTCGGCGGCAAGCGGGCCATCATGGTCGGCGCCGGTGGGGCGGCGCTGATGAACGTGCTGATGGGCCTGTGCACCTGGACCCTGATCGCCGAGGGGCCGGCCTACGAGCTGGTGGCCGAGGGCTTCGTGGTGCTGTTTTCCATCTTCTACGCGCTGAACATGTACTTCCAGAGCTTCGGGGCGGTGGCCATCGTCAAGGTCAACGCCCCCTGGTTCCACGTGCGCGAGCGCGGCGTGATCGGCGCCGTGTTCGGCATCCTGATCTCGCTGGGCGTCTACTTCGCCTTCGACGGCAGCAAGCTGGTGATCGAGACCATGCCGCTGCCGTGGGTGTTCATGATGCCGGCCTGCATCCTGGGCGTCTTCTGGCTGATCGACCTGTTCCTGGTCCAGGACAGCCCGGGCAAGGCCGGCCACCGCGACTTCGACACCGGCGACGCCAGCTCGGGCGATACGGGTCCGCGGCTGGGCGCGATCAAGGTGTTCAAGACGATGCTGAGCAACCCCATCATCATGACCATCGCCTGCATCGAGTTCTGCTCGGGCTTTCTGCGCCAGGCCATCATGCAATGGTACCAGACCTTCGCCCGCCAGACCGACGCGGCGCTGGGGCTGGAGAGCGGCTTCGTCAACGACAACTGGGGCATGCTGCTGTGCGCGGCCGGCATCCTGGGCGGCGTGGTGGCCGGGGTGATCTCGGATCGGGTCTTCCAGTCGCGCCGCGGCCCGGTGGCCGCCATCCTCTACGGCGTGATGCTGGCCGGCACCATCCTGCTGACCTTCTTCTACCAGAGCCCCATCGTCGGCTGGATGGTGGTGATCATGTCGCTGGCGGTGATCGGCGTCCACGGCATGCTGTCGGGTACGGCCAGCATGGACTTCGGCGGCAGCAAGAACGCCGGCATCGCGGTGGGCATCATCGACGGCTTCGTCTACCTCGGCACTGGCTTCATGTCGCTGGTCTACGGGCTGATCCTGCCCGAGGACAAGCTCGACGCGGCCGGCAACCTGACCGGCCCGGCCACCGATCCGGACAACTGGTACCTGTGGCCGGTGGCCATGATCCCGATGGCGCTGATCGGCTTCGTGCTGGCCACCCGGCTGTGGAACGCCAAGCCCCAGCCCAAGAAGCAGCCCCCGCCGCCGCCGGACGAGGATCCGGCGGCCTGATCACCTGAACCGTATCGGACTCGGGGGATTTCGGTTCCAGTCAGGGCAGCAGGCGCTCGATGTGGCGCTTGATGGTGGCGGCTTCTTGGGGCCGATCGCAGGCCCGCAGGCAGCGTTCCCAGGCCTCGAAGGCCTTGTGGATGAAGCCGGTCTTCTCGTAGAGCCGGGCCAGGGCCAGCAGGTGGGCGTAGCTGGGGTCGAGTTCCGCGCCGCGCTCGAGCGCGGCGATGGCCCGGTGGGGCTCGTCGAGCTTTTCGTACAGCAGCCCCAGGCGGTGGTGCAGCTGGGCCGAAAACGGCGCCGCGGTCACCGCCGCCTCCAGCTGAACGGCCGAGGCTTTCAGGTCGCCGCTCTTGTAGGCCTTGGCCGCCTGGTGCAGCGCGGCCTGGGCCCTGTGCGACAGCTCGTCGCTGCTCGGGTCGCCACCGCCCGCAGCCAGCGCCGCCTCCAGGGTGCGCTTCAGCTCGTCGAGCCGCAACGGTTTTTCCAGAAAGGCGTCGGCGCCGTAGAGCGCCTTGACGTCGTTTTCGTAGCGCCAACCGCGGTAGACCGCGCTGATCATGATCACCGGCAGGTGGCGGGTGGCCTCGGCGTTCTTGAGCCGGTAGCAGATGTCGAAGCCGTGGATGCCGGGCAGCATGGCGTCGAGGACCAACGCATCGGGCAGCTTGTGCTTCATCTGCGCCAGGGCCTGCTTGCCGTCGCCCTGCTCCCAGACCTCGTAGCCGGCCTTCTCCAGAAACAACCGCAGCATGCTGCGCAGCTCGGGCTCGTCGTCGACCAGCAGCACGCTGGTGCGCTGGCCGCCGCTGTCCGGTACCACGGGCTCGCCGGCCTCCAGCGCCGATACCCAGGAGTCGCCTGGCTCCAGCTGGGCCGCGGCCGGACGGGGCGGGGCCGCGGCCGGCTCCGGCGGGGCGCTCGGGGCAGCCGCGGGATGGGCGACCACGATCTCGACGTGGCCGGTCTCGCCCGCAAGCTTCAGGCCGGAGTCGAGCTGATCGCCCTCCCAGAACACGTTGGTCCCGTACTCCACCTGCCGGTAGGCCTCCTCGATGGCGTCGCCCAGCGGTCCGTCGAGCGCACCGTGCTCGACCACCCGGCAGCCGGTGACGAAGCGCAGCTCGTCCAGCGCGGCCAGGCTCTTGGGCTCGGCCATGGCCACGAACAGCTCGCGCCCGTGGCGGTGGACGGGCAGGGCCCGGTGCTGGCGGGCCACCTCCAGCGGCAGCACCTCCAGCAGGCTCAGCGGGATGGCCGAGCGCGACAGCACCACGCAGGGCACGCCCAGCTGCAGCGCCAGGCCGCGCGCCAGGCTGCGCTCGTCGGCGGCCCCCATGGCCAGCAGCACCGTGGCCAGCCGGCCGCCGAAACGCCGCTGGCGCCCCAGCGCGGCCTCGAGCTGATCGGGGCTGACCACCCCGGCCTCGACCAGCATCTGTCCCAGCTTGACCGCCATCGGGTGACCTCCCCATCGGCCGCTGCACTCCGCATCAGGCTAGCACGGCGCCCGCGGTCGCAGCCAGTTTTCAGCCGTTGTCGAGGCGATACGTGATGTCCAGCAACAGCGCTGGTGGGGTGATCAGAGACGCTTCCAGCGGCCGCCGCCGGCGTCGCAGCCGACCGGCGGCGGTTCGGCGGCCAACACGTACTCGGCGCGGCGGTTGCGCGGCTCGTCGGTCTCGTCCGGGGTGGGCACCTTGGGGCAATGCTCGCCGAAGCCCCGGTAGAAGATGGGCCGGTCGAAGCCCTTGCGGCGGAAGGTGCGGGCGATGGCCAGGGCGCGCTCGGTGCTGAGGCGCTGGTTGTGGGCCGCCGCGGCCACGGTGTCGGTGTGGCCGGCGATGTAGAGCTTGATCGGCAGCAACTTGCCGTACTTGGCCAGCCCCTGCTGGATCAGCTCGTAGGAGTGATCCAGCTTGGGCGCCTCGCTGGGCAGGATGGCCCACTTGCCGGTCTCGAACACCACCTCCTCGTGCGGCACCGACCAGTGCCAGGGGAACAGGTCGAGCCCCTCGTGGATGCCGTCGCTGTCGTGGGCCAGCAGGTGGATCTTGACCACCTCGCCCGGCTGCTGTTTCCAGGTCAGCTCCACTCGGCGGGCCGGCTCGTCCGGCTGCATGCTGCCGCTGCCGATGGCCTGGCCGCTCTCGCCGATGATGGTGTAGTCCACCCGGGCCAGCGGCCGCTGCGAGCGCAGCAGCAGCTGTCGATCTTCGAGGTCCAGATCGTGCTGGCGCACCACCAGGCCCATGGAGGCTACCACCTCGGCGTTGAAGTCGAGCTTCATGTCGCCGCCCTGGCCGCCGTGCAGCTCGACCGCCAGCGTGCCCCGGTAGCGGTGACGGCCCTTGCGCTGCGGCAGGGTGAAGGAGCGCTTCGAACCGCGGGCCACGTTGGTCTTGTGCAGCTGGATGCGCTTGCCGTCGTCGCGCCGCAGGTCCAGCTCCAGGCGCTTGATGTCGGCGTGCACGGACAGGTGCAGCTGGGGCTGGGTACCCGGCGGCACCCTGTCGTCCAGGCTGACGTCGATCAGCTGTTCGGCCCGGGCGGCACCGGCGGCCAGCAGCAACAGCAGCCCGCCGCCGGCCAGCAGGGCGAAAAGCGGCCGGCTCATCGGTCTTCTCCGGCGTTGGGCGCATGGTGCTTGCGATCCATCTGGGCATCCTCCTCGTGCAGGACCTTCACGTGCAGGCCCCCCGTGTGCTGGCTGAAGGGGGCGCCTCCCGGCATTCATTCTGCCGCCGGTGGCCGCTCGGATCAAACCGCCCGCGGACGGGTCCTGAGCGGTCAGGTGCTCCGATCGCGTTCGATGCGCGCCAGCGCTGCGGTCGCGGCGTCGTCGGGCAGGTCGCGGTGGGCCACCAGGCGTATGGTGGTGGCGCCGACCGGCAGGCAGCGCACGCCGAGCGCGTTCCAGCGCGCCAGTGTCGATTCGGCCGCGGCGGCGTCTGGCGCGTGGACCAGCACCATGTTGCTCTCCGGCGGTTCGACGATGAAGCCCTCCGGCAGCAGCCGGGCCAGCCCGGCGCCCAGCTCGGCGGCCAGGCGGTGGTCGCGCTCGAGCGCCGGCAGGTGGTGCTCCAGGGCGTAGAGGCCGCAGGCGGCCAGCACCCCGGCCTGGCGCATGCCGCCGCCGAGCATCTTGCGCTGCCAGCGGGCCCGGTCGATGGTGTCGCCGTCGGCGATGACCAGCGAGCCCACCGGGCAGCCCAGGCCCTTGGACAGACAGCACGACAGGCTGTCGACCTCGGCAGCCCAGGCGTCCAGCCCCACTCCGGTGGCCACCGCTGCGTGCCAGACGCGGGCGCCGTCGAGGTGCAGCCGCAGGCCGCGATCGGTGCACAGCCGGCGCATGGCGCGCAGGCTGTCCAGCGGCACCACCTTGCCGCCGCTGATGTTGGCCGTGTTCTCGACCACCACCAGCCGGCTGATGGGCTGGTGCACGTCGCGGTGGCGGATGGCGGCGGCCACCTGCTCGGGCAGCAGGTAGCCGCCGGGGCTGTCCAGCACCTGGAACAGGATGCCCAGCAGGGCCGCGCCGCCGCCCACCTCGTGGGCGAAGGAGTGGGTGCGGCGTTCCAGGATCACCTCGTCGCCGCGGCCGCAGTGCAACGCCAGGCCGATCAGGTTGGCCATGGTGCCCGATGGAACGAACAGGGCCGCCTCACGGCCGAACAGCGCAGCCACCCGTTGTTCCAGGGCGGTGACGGTGGGATCCTCGCCGAACACGTCGTCGCCGACTTCGGCCGCGGCCATGGCCCGGCGCATGCCCGGGCCGGGTTGGGTGAAGGTGTCGGAGCGGAAGTCGAGCGGGGAGGGATCGGCGGTCATGGGGTCTCTCGCCGTTCAGGCGCCCTGGTCGAGCGCCTTGCGCAGATCGATGTTCAAGGACTTGAGCTCGACGAGCAGCCGCTCGTAGCGCAGATGGGTCTCGCGCCGGGCGATCAGCCGGCGCAGCCGCGGCGCCAGCAGCTCGCGGCCCTCCAGCGGCCGCAGCAGGGTGTCGCCGACGCCGTCGCCGATGGCCTGGACCAGCGCTTGCAGCTCGCGCTCGGGCGCCACCGCGAACACGCCGCTGGTCGGCTCCAGCCGGCGCACCCGGGTGATGACCTCGATGGCGTCGAAGCCGCCCGGCTCGGCCACCACCAGCACCACCTGGGCCCGGCCGGAGCGCACCAGCTCCAGCAGGGCGGCCAGGTCGCCGGCCTGGTCGGCCTCGTAGCCCAGCCCGCGGGCCACCCGCAGCATGGGCGTCGGCCCGGCCACCGCCACCCGGGTGGGCCCGGAGTCGTGGTCGTAGGACTCCAGCGCCCGTTTCAGCGGCAGCACACAGGAGGCCTGCACGTCCTGGCCGCTGCCGGTGGCCAGCTCCTCGCAGGAGCGCGACAGGAACTGAATGACCGCCTGGGTGCGAGCGGCGAAGGCGTGGCGCGCCAGCGCAGCGCGGACCTTCCAGGAGGTGAAGGGCCGCGAGGGCGGTGGCCTGGGCAGGATGTCGGCGGCGCCCCGTTCCAGCGCGTGCAGCGCCTCGTCCAGCCGGTCGCTCGGGGTCGAGAGCAGGGTCTCGACCATGGGCCGCCGGCGCATCACGTCGGCGATCAGCTCGACGCCGCTGCGATCGGGCAGCCGGGCCGCGGCGATCAACACGGCGTAGTCCTGTTCGCCCAGCCGCTCCAGCGTCTCCTCGGCGCTGGTGGCCACGTCGGCCAGGATCTCGTGTTGCGCCAGGGTCTCGAGCAGCTCGGTCTGGGCCGCCATGTCGTCGTCGGCCAGCAGGACCCGCCTGCCGAGCTGCAAGCCCCGGCCGAAGGCCAGCAGCTTGCGCTCCAACTGGGCCAGGCGCAGATCGGTATCGGGTCGCTGGCCGGCGGGCGCGAAGTCGCCGCCGGTATCCTGTGCAGCCGGCGGATCGCCGTCCGGGCGCGGTTGCGCGCCGGTGGCCGAGCGCCAGGCGGCTTCGGCCGCGGCGACCAGCCGGTCCAGCTCCGCGGCATCATCGGCGGCCAGGCCCCGGGCCGCGGCTCGGGCGGCGAACGCCCGCAACGCTCGAAAGGTCTCTTCGGACATGACCCCAGCCGATCCTTCACTGCTCGGTCATCAAGGAGACGTTGATCTCCTTGAGCGCTTCGATCAAGTTGCGATAACGCTGCACCTGCTGCTGTCGGTCCACCAGACGCTGCAGGCGGCGGTCGAACATTTCGCGGCCCTCCACCGGATGGCTCAGGTAGTCGCCGACGCCCATGCCCAGGGCCGTGACGATGCGGTTCAAGTTGCCCTCGCGGGCGATGAGGAGCACGCCCACCCCGGGGTCGATCTGCTGCAGCTGCTGGACCACGTCGGCACCATCGGGCTGGCCGGGGGTCTCCAGGTAGACCAGCACCTGCACGGCGCCCGCGCGTACTTCCTGCAGGGCCTGCTCCAGGCTGTCCATCCGGCTGGCCGCCAAACCCAGCTTGCCGGCCTGGGCGGCCAGCCCCTCGGGCCCGACCACCAGCACCCGCCCAGGCCCGTCCTGGCCGGCTTGGTAGCGATCCAGCATCTCGCGCAGCTCGCCGGCCACCTGGTCGTTGGCATCGCCGCGTTCGGCCTGCAGCGCTTTGACGGTGTTGGTCATGAAGGCGATCATGGCGTGGACCTTCTGTTCGAAGGCGTGCCGGTCGAGTGCGCCGCGCACCTTGTTGCCGACCAGGCCCAGGCTGGGGAAGGGCTTGGGGATGTAGTCGAAAGCGCCCAGCTCGATGGCGCTGAGGGCCGACTCCACCGAGGCGTAGCCGGTGATGATCAACACCTCGACCCGCGGCCAGCTCTGCTTGATGCGTTCGAGCAGCTCGATGCCGTCGATGCCGGGCAGGTTCTTGTCGGTCACCACCGCCGCGTAATCGACCTGCTCGAGCTTCTCCAGCGCTTCTTCGGAAGAGCTCACCACGTCGGCCAGGATGGACTGGCCGGCGAAGAACTCGCTCAGGATGCGCCGGATGACCTCCTCGTCGTCGACCACCAGCACCCGGCGCGACACCGGGATGGTGCGGCCGAACTGCTGCATCTGCTCGCTCAGCTGGCGCCGGGTCTGGATAGCGGCCGGATCGCGCGGCGGTGCAGCCGGGGGCTGCGTTTCGGCGTTTGCCTGGGGCTCGGCCACCGGCAGCTGCAGCTCGAAAGCGGTGCTCGGGGGTTGTTTCCAGCGCAGCCGGTCGGGGTCGATCAGGCGCAGGCCGCCGCCGCTCTGCTCGGCCAGCCGCTGGGCGATATACAGCCCCAGGCCCGAGCCGTGCTCACCCTTGGACGAGCAGAAGGGCTCGAACAGGCGCTCGCGGACCTCGGCGGGGATGCCGCCGCCGCTGTCCGCGATCAGCACCCGTACCGGCTGGCCGTCGCCGCCCCGGGCGACGATGCGCAAAGAGCGCTCGGTCTGGCCCTCCAGCGCGTCGACCGCATTGCCTATCAGGTTGATCAGGATCTGGCTCAGCTGCTGGCGCGCGATGCCCACCGGTGGCAGCCCGTCTGGCAGGCTGAGGCCGAGCGCGATCTTCTTCTTCTCGATACGATGCTCGAACAGCCTGAAGGCTTCGTCCAGCGCGACCCGGAGTTCGGTCGGTTGGTCGGCGTCGGCCGGCTGGGGCCGCAGGAAGTCGGTCACATGGCGTTGCATCTGCTGCAGCCGTTGCACCTGCTTGCGGATCTCGTGGGCCCAGGAGACCAGCTTCTCCGGATCGCCGCCGCCGGTGTTCTCCTGGATCAGCTCGGCGAAGCCCTTGATGCCCAGCAGCGGCTGGTTCATCTCGTGGAAGACGGCGGCCGCCATGGTGCCCAGCTCGATCAACCGGCCGGCGTGGGAGAGCTGGTTGATGGTGCGCTCGGACCGCTGCTGGCTGCGATCCAGGTCCTCGCGCAGCTCGCCGAGCAGGCCGCGCAGCTCGCCGGCCAGCTGGGGCCGGTCGCCGAGTTGCTCGACCAGCTGGTTGAGGCGCTGCCACTGGATCTCGCTCGTCATGGGTCGATCATTTCCTCTCCCCAAGCCTGGCGCGTCTATGTCCCAGGACGCAATTTTCTCATGGAAACTCGGCCGGGTCCAGAATCGAGCGGACCTCGAGCTGGCCGCTGCAGGCGGCGGTGGCGTTGCCGGCCTGATCGAGGATGAACAGCTCGTAGGGATAGAAGCCGTTGTCCACCAGCAAGCCGCTGTCGTCGCGGCCGTCCCAGGCGATGGTGGCGTTCTCGACCTCGTCGCCCTCCAGCCGGGCGATCGCGGTCCGCAGCAGCAGACCTCCGGCATCGCGCACTTCCAGCCGGGCCAGCCACAGCCCGCCGCCGTCCTCGGCATCGAAGCGGATGAAGGACAGATCGTCCTTGTCGTCGCCGTCCGGGCTGAAGGGCTGGGGGTCGGGGCCGTTGCAGGAGATGCCGACGGGAGCCTGGGCGTCGTCCAGCGCGCCGAAGGTCCAGGCGAAATCATCGGTCGGGCCGTCGGCCGTGCCGTTGCCGTTGCCGTCCAGCGGGTTGCCCCAGATGTCCATGGCCGCGGCCGAGACCCGGACCTCGATCGGGCCGGCGGTCGGATCGGGCAGGGAAGCAGGTGTGAACACGGCCACCCGGCGTCGTTCGTCCCAGTCGACCTCGCCGGCCAGCGGGCCGCCGGCGCCGGTCACCGATAGCGCGGTCTGCAGCGCGGCCGGGTCCATGGGCTTGTCGAAACGCACCGCAAAGCGCGGCGGCGGCAGGCTGCCGTGGCCGCTGGGGGCGAAGTCCAGCACCCGGGGCAGGCTGGTCGAGCCGGTGAAGGTGTACGGCGCCCAGCCGCGGGTCTCGCGCTCGCCCTTCTCGGTGACGATCAGCAGCCGGCCGGGCCCGCCGTGGCGATCGGCCTCGATCTCGATGCGGATGACGCCCGTATCGTCGTCCGGGGTCTTGACCTGCAGCCCGTCGTTGCCGTCGGCGTCCGGGGTGGTGATTCGGCCGCGGGTGGCCAGGATGTGGATCTTCTTGTCCTTGCCGATCACGTCGCCGTCGCACTTGGTGATCGGATCCGAGACAACCTCGATGACCGAGGCGCCGTCGGCCGGCACCGCCTCGGGGCTGGGGGTCAGCGGAATGATGCCGGCGATCTCGCCGCGGTCGCTGATGCTGACCGGCTGCATCAGCGCGTCGTTGCAGCCGGCCGCGCCGGTCACGGTCAACACCACCCGATACCAGTCCTTGTCGCGGAAGGCGTGCTCCACGATCGCACCCTGGGCCTGGTGGCTGTCGTCGAAGTCCCAGTGGTAGTCGACGGCGTCTTGCGAGTCCGAGGCGTCGAAGGTGATCGGCTCGTCCTTGCAGACGATGGCCGGCGCGTAGCTGAACGCTGCGTTGGGCCCGTCGGCCAGGGTGAGCCAGACCGCGTCGCGGTCGACGCAGCCCAGCTCGTCCTGGATGCGCACCGCGTAGCGGGTGCTGGCCGGGGGGGTGGCGTTCGGGTTGGCGGCCTGCGCATCGTCGAGCCCGTCGACCGGCGTCCATTCGAACGCGATGGCACCGACACCGCCGCCGGCGGTCGGCTCACCGCCGATGGCGGCCGAATTGCCGCAGCCCAGCACCCGGTCGGCGCCGGCCTCGGCTGTCAGCGGGCGCAGCAGGCAGCTGGCCGCGGTGATCGGCAGCTCGCCATCGGCCAGGTTGGAGGCGATGAGCTGGCCGCCGTCGGTCTCGGTGCCGGCGGCGCGGGCGCTGGCGCCGAACCAGCCGGCGTCGCCCAGGCCGGTCCGGTACCGCCAGCGGAATACGGCCTGGCCGCGGCCGGCGATGTCGGTCAGGGGCGGTTCGGGGCCTTCGAACAGTGTGGCCGAGCCGTCCCCGGTCTCGCTGAAGTCCTGCGGGCTGACATCCGTGACGGCGTAGTCGCCGGTGTTGGTCACCACCAGCCGGACCTCGAAGGCCGCGCCCTCGACCACCGCCGCCGGCTCGATCTCCACCTGGGCAACCAGCTGGGCGGGTTGGGGCTCGATGACGTCGAAGGCGGTGGACTGGCCGCTGTGGCCAGCCCCGTCCTCGACCGCGATCAGGTTCTCCAGCCGCGTCTGGTCGATCTGCACGCTCTCGACCCGCTGGCCGGCACTGAAGGCCTGGCTGGCGCTCGGCTGCAGGCTGCCGGTCAGGTCGGCCAGGGCCACCGTGCCGCTGAATGTCTCCACCCGGTTGTCCCAGGCATCGCGGGCCTCGAGAGCCAGATCGAAGGGGGTGGCCACGGCCACGAACTCCGGCACCGGCCCCACCGCGAAGTGATCGAGGACGTTGGCCTCGACCGCGAAGGGATTGCTCTGCCCGCTGTGCTGCTGGCCGTCGTCGACCACGATCAGGTCATCGGCGCTGGCCCGGGTGATGGTCACCGGCTGGCTCAGCTGGCCGGCCTGGAAGGGATCGCTCAGGGCCGGCTGGAGGGTGCCGGTGCCATCGGCCAGATCGACCACCCCGATGAAGCCGCTGGCGATGTTGTCCCAGGCGTCGCGGGCGGTCAGCTCCAGCGTGAAGGCCACCCCGGCCGTCTGCGGCGAGCCCACCGGGGCCAGCTCGAAGCGGTCCACCGGGCCGGGGGCCACGGCGAACTCGTTCGACTGGCCGTTGTGGCCGCCGCCATCGTCGATCTGCAACCGGTCGGCGGCCGCGGCGGTGGTGATGGTGAGCTGCTGGTCCCGCTGGCCGGCGTCGAAGGCGCCGGTCTGTGCCGGGGTGACACTGCCGGTCAGGTCGGAGACCGCCGCGCTGCCGGCGAAGCCGGTGGCCAGGTTGTCCCAGGCGTCGCGGGCCTCGATGTGTACCCCGAAGGCCTGGCCGGCGTCCTGATCCGGCAGCGGATCCAGCACGAAGTGGTCCAGCGGACCGCCGGCCACGCTCAGCTGCCGGCTGTCGCCGATCAGGTCCGGGTGGCTGACGGCCAGTTGCAGCGCGCCGGCCCGGGTATCGCGCACCCAGAAGCTCGCCTCGCTGGAGCCGTCGGCAATGGCCAGCGCGGTGAAGGTGCCGTCGAAGGGGCCGGCCTGGTCGGCGGCGAAGCGCGTGGTCGGGTTGGAGCCCTGCAGCTCCACGGTCAGGGCGGCGTGGGCCGCGATCGGGGTGCCGGTGGCATCCTGCACCTGGACGCTGTAGGCGCCGGCCGGCTGGCCGGCGGTCACCGGATCGGGCGCGGCTGTGATGCGCAAGCGCGACGGCTCGCCCACCTCGGTCACCAGGATGGGTTGGCTGGCGGCCGCCAGCGCACCGGCCGGGTCGAACACGGTCAAGTCGTGCTCGCCGGTGCCGTCGCCCTTGTAGTAGACCGTCGCCTGCATCTCGCCGGCCCCGATGGCGATCGCCTGGACGGTGCCGTCGAAGGGGCCCAGGGGATCGGTGTCGAATGCTCCGCTGGCCGACGAGCTGACCAGGCTCAGCGGCGTATCCGCCGCCGCCGGGCTGGGGTTGGCCCAGGCGTCGCGCAGCTCGATCGTCAGCGGGCCGCTGACGGCATTGCGCAGCACGTTCTGCGGTGCGGTGACGAAGGCGATCTGCTGCGGTGGACCGGCCGCCACCGCGAAGGGGTTCGACTGACCGTTGTGGCCCAGACCGTCGCTGGCGGTCAGCACGTCCACCGCCGCCGCCATGGTTACGGTGACCGAGACCGTGCAGATCCCGGCCGAGAAATCGGCGCAGCTGGTCGGCGCCAGGCTGCCGGTGCTGTCGGCCAGCTGGGCGGTGCCGCCGAACTCGACGGTGTTTTCGTTGGCATCCAGCGCCCGCAGCGACACCGCGAAGGGCGTACCGGCTTGCTGGTCGGCGATGGGCTCGATGGCGAAGTGATCGATGCCGGCGCCGACCACGTCGAACACCGGCGAGCTGCCGCTGTGACCCTGGCGGTCGTCGACCTGGATCTGGACGCCGGGCTGGGCCTCGGCGATGGTCACGGTCACGGTGCGCATGCCCGCCGAGAACTCGCCGCTGGCCGTCGGTGCGATGGTGCAGGTGCTGTCGCTGATGGCCACGCTGCCGTCGAAATCGGCCACCGGGTGACCGTTGGCGTCCCGGGCGCGCAGCACGATGTTGAACGGCGTGCCCGCGGCCACGTTGGGCGCCGGCAGCTCGACGGTGAAGTGATCCAGCGGTCCGGCGGTGATGTCCAGCACGGCCTCGGCCTGGTGCTGTTCACCGGTGACGGCCTCGGTGACCCGCACGAAGGCCTGTCCGGGCACCGGTCCGTCCGGTGCGGAATAGGTGACCTGCACGCCGCCGGCGACCAGCTCGGCCGGCCCCAGGGCGCCCGGCCCGGTGAGGCTGAAGGCGATCTGATCGGCGGAGTCGGCCGCGGTGGGGTTGGCGAAGGCGTCGGCCAGCCAGCCGGTCACCAGCGCCTGCTGGCCGGCACCCACCGGCTGGCGCTGGGGCTCGACGGCCACGCCGGCGGGAGCGCCGCCGATGGTGGTGATCTCGATCTGGGCCGGTTCGACCCCGGCGGCCAGCGACTGTTCGACCTGGACCACGGCGGTCTCGACCCGGCGGTAGCTGGAGTAGACCGCGGTGGCCTGGCCGTCGAACAGGGCCGGGGTGGAAAGCTGCCCCCGGCCGGCCAGCAGGCGGAAGGTGAACTGCCCGGTGTCGGTAAAGGGAATTCGGTTGCCGTGGATGTCCTGCAGCTCGGCGAACACGGTGACCGGATCGCTGGCGACCGGTCGATCGTTCGAGCTGCTCAGGGCCAGCCGCTCCGCCGCTCCGGCCTGACCGTCGACCGCGGCCTCGGCCCCGTGGGCGCTGCCGGAGACGAGTTCGGTCGCCCGAATCCGGGCTAGTTCGACGGTGGTGTGGCTGGTGTAGCGGATGCGGATGCCGTCAGTGACCACCTCGGGCGGACCGAGCGTGCCGTGACCGTCGACCACGGAAAAGGTGATGTCCTCGGTGGTGGCCGCCGGCACCGGGTTTTCCCGCGCGTCGACCAGCCAGGCCCGAAGAACCACCGACTCGCCGGCGACCACCTGGGCCGCGGCTGGATCGATCCGCACCCCGGCCACCGCGCCGGCCCGGCTGTCGATCAGCACGCTGCCGTCGACCGCCGAGCCGGAGAGCTGCTCGGTGGCGCGCACCAGGGCGCCTTCGGGGTGGGGCGCGGTGTCGTAGTCGATCTCGACCGCACCGCCGACCAGCCGCGGATTGACCAGCGCGCCGCTGCCGGTCTCGAGGGCGAAGGCGATGTCCGCGACGGCGTCGGCCGCCACCGGATCGCCGCGGTTGTCCAGCACCCGGGCGCTGACGGCCACCCGATCGCCGGCCACCGGCGGCTGCTGGGGCGCGCTGGTGGCCAGCTCCACCGCGGCCACCGAGCGCACCTCGAAGGCCCCTTCCAGCCGGCCGCGGGCGCCGCCGGGTGTCTCGACCGCCACGTCCCAGACCCCGATGGGGGCATCCGCCGGGACGGTGACCCGCAGCGCCAGGCGACCGGCGTCGATGATCGGCTCCACCTCGGCCAGCTCCTGTTCGCCGAGCCAGACCCGGAATGCACCGGCAAAGGCGACCTCGCCGGTCTGCAGATCGACGTCCAGCCCGGCGGCCAGGTTCTCGCCGCGGATGGTGGCGGTCAGTGGCGTGGAGCGTTCCGGTCGCAGGTGCACCCGGTGGTCGGGTTGGATACTGGTCAGCCGAGGCTGCGGCGGGTCGCTTTGGCTGCAGGCGGCCAGCAGGCCGGCCAGAAAGAAAAAGGCGGTGAGCGCCTGGGGACGGTGCATTGGCTCCTCCTCGTCCCGATCAGAAAGCGAAGCGATAGCCCAACCGGGCCGACAGGCCCCCGAGCCGGCCGGCGACCGCGCCGTCGCCGAGCCACTCGGCGTATAGATAGCCGAGCTCGAGCAGGATGCCGCCCGGGCCTGCGGTGACATCGAGCCCGGCCCGGGCATAGCCGCCCGGGGACACCGCGGTGTGCTGCTGTGCCGGCTGGAAGTCGTTGCTGACCGCCACCCGGCTCCAGACGCCGGCTGCCCCCAGGCCCACGGCCGGAGTGAAGCGGGTCGCGTTCTCGAAGCGGTAGCTCAGCCCGGCCCAGAAGGGCAGGGCATCGAGGCGCAGGTCCGAGCTGCAGTCGATCGCGCCCGATGGACAGGCGGCGTCGACCAGCTGGCCGAACCAACCCAGACCGGCGGCGACGAACAGGCCCGCGGTCAACCGCATCGAGCCCTCCACCGCCACCAGGGGGGCGCCGATGCGTTGCAGGTTGTGCTCCAGGCCGGTGGTCACCGCCAGGCCGAACCGCGGCGGCGGCGACCGGAGATCGAGGCGGATCTCGGCCGCCAGGTTCTCGTAGCCGGCCGCCCGGATCAGGGCGGGGCCCTCGGCGCCCGGCGGGGGCCGGTAGGTCGCGGTCAGCTTGCCGGCGCCCGCCGCGACCGCCGGCGACAGCTCGCCGCGCGAGGCGGTGAAGGCCAGGTTGGGCTGCGGGATGGGGTTGCCCTGGGCATCGGTGACCCGGGCTTCGATTCGCACCCGGGCCCCGCTGTCGGTCAACACGCGCTCGGCGCCGGCCCGCAGGTCGAGCCGCTCCGGTTTGCCGGCCACCAGCTCGAACTCCAGCCTGCGGCTGTGCTCGCCGGCTCGGATGAAGACCCGGGCCGGGCCCGCCTCGGCGCCGGCGGTGAACCGCAGCTCGGCCCGGCCTTTCTCGAAGCCGTGCTCCAAGGCCAGCTCACCGCCTTCGGCCCGGGCCTTGAGCTTGGCCGGCTCAGCCGCGTCCGGCGGCAGGAACAGCTCGACCAGTACCGGGGTGGTGCTGCGGCCGTCGGCCACCAAGGTCTTGCGCTCTGCAGTGACCCGCAGCGGCGGCGGGGCCTCGAGGGCCACCGCGGTCCGGCCGGTCTGGCGTCCCAGCGCGGCCGTGACTTGCACCCGGCCGCTGGTCCCGACCGGGGCGACCAGCTCGGCCTGGTAGCGGCCGGCGTCCTGCTCGGTCACCGGACCCATGCGGCCCTGATCGCTGGAGATGAGCAGCGGCAGCTTCTCCACCCCGCGGCCCTGCTCGTCGGTGACGGTGGCCGTGATCAGCGCCCGCGAACGGCCGTCGCTGACCAGCCTGCCCGGCTCGGCCGCCACGGCGATGTCCAGCTCGATGCCGGGCAGCAGGCGCAGCTCGATCTTGCGTCCCAGCCGCCGGGGCTGCAACATCTGCAGCCGCAGCTTGATCCGCCTGGGGGTGACCAACTGCGGCGGGGCGTAGACGCCGCGGTAGATGCCCCGGCCAAGCGGGACCATACGGCTGACCTTGCCCGCGGCCACCCGGGCCCGCAGCCGGGCCCGCGGCAGCGGACGACCGGCGGCGTTGCAAGCGAAGGCGTAGATCCGGCTGCGCGACTGGCCGTCGGCCCGGATGGCGCGCGGCACGGCCAGCACCTTCAGCCGCGGGCGGGGCTCGATCTTCAGCGGGATGCGTCTGCGCTCCAGCTGCTTGCCGGGCGCGGCGACCTCGAGCAGGCCGACCGGATGAGCCGGATGCAGCCGGGCCTTGAACTCCACCCAGCCCTCGGCATCGGCCCGCACCGGACCGAAGCGTCGGCCGGCCACGGTCAGGCTGGCCCGGGCATTGGGTGCCACCCGGGCGTCGATGGTCTTGTTGGCCAGCACCACGATCGGCAGAAAGGCCGGCGGGCAAGATGGGTCGGGCAGCCGCGCGGTGACGATGGCAACGGTCGGTTCCGGCTTCCAGGGCGGAGTGTAGGAGACCGAGAAACGATCGGGCCCGAAGGCCAGCAGCTCGCTGAGCTTGCCGTGGTCGACCTGCA
>CAYVQE010000113.1:0-20437 GCA_964454005.1 uncultured Myxococcales bacterium | reverse complement strand
CCGAACCGTTCTTCGTGCTGGCGACGGAGAATCCGCTCGAGATGGAGGGAACCTACCCGCTGCCCGAGGCGCAGCTGGATCGCTTCCTGTTCAAGCTGCAGGTTGACTTCCCCTCGGAGGAGCAGGAACGGGATATGGTCCGGCTGCATGGCCACCAGACGGCCATGCCCGATCTGGATCGGCTGGAGATCGGTCCGGTGGTCAGCCGCGAGGAGGTCCAGGCCATGCGCCACAGCGTGGCCGCGTTGCACCTGGCCGATGACATGATCGACTACATCGTCGGCCTGGTGCGCGCCACCCGCACCCAACCGCACCTGCTACACGGCGCCTCGCCGCGCGCGGCCAACATGCTGGCCACCGCCGCGCGCGCCCTGGCCGCGCTGCGGGCGCGCGCCTACGTCATCCCGGACGATCTCAAGGACCTGTTTTTACCGGCGCTGCGCCACCGGGTGGTGCTGACGCCAGGCGCCCAGATCGAAGGCAGCAGCCCGGACGCCATCCTGCGCCAGGTGATGCAGACGGTACCGGCGCCGCGCTGATTGGAGGGGCCGAGCTTGCGACCCACCCGGCTGGCAGTGGTGGCCTTTTGCACCGGCGGCCTGCTGGCGGTGCTGACCGCGGCGGTCGACGCGGTCCTGTGGCCCTGGTGGCTGGCCTTCGTGACGCTGGCGGTCTTCGGCCTGGGCGCCGACGCCGTGCTGGCGCCGCGCCTGGGCCGGCTGGCGGTGCGCGCCGAGCTGCCCGACCGGCTGCGGCTGGGCGCCGACCAGGATGCAGCGCTGCACATCGAACGGCCCGGCCGGCTGCGGCTGCGCCTGCGCGTCCACTTCGACGTCTCGGCCGACCTGCAGCCGGTGCCGCCGCTGCGGCGGGTGCCGCTGCAGCGGGGTGCCAACCGGCTGGCCTTCAGCCTGCACCCCACCCGCCGCGGCCGGGTCGAGCTGGAGGCGGTCTGGCTGGCCGCTCGCGGGCCGGCTGGGCTGATCGAGGTGCGGCGCCGGGTTGCGCTGGGGATGGTTCGCCCCGTGCATCCGGATCTGCAAGCGGTCGGCCGCGACGCGGTGCAGCTGGTCACCACCCGCAACCTGCAAGCCGGCGTGCGCATCGAGCGCCACCGGGGCGACGGCACCGAGTTCGACCACCTGCGCGAGTACGTGCCGGGCTTCGACATCCGCACCATCGACTGGAAGGCCTCGGCGCGAAACGCCAAGCTGCAGGTGCGCGAATACCGGGCCGAGCGCAACCGGCAGGTCATCCTGGCCATCGACTCCGGCCGGCTGATGAGCGAGCCGCTGGGCGCGACGCCGCGGCTGGATCACGCCATCCACGCCGCCCTGGTGCTGGCCTCGGTGTCGCTGCAGGTCGGCGACCGGGTCGGTCTGGTGTCGTTCGACGATCGGCTGCGCCACCACGTGATGCCGCTGCGCGGCCCCGGCGCCTTTGGCGAGCTGAGCCACCTGGCCAGCCGGATCCGCTACTCGCAGCGCGAGACCAACTTCACCCTGGGCCTGATGGAGCTGGCGCGGCGCCAGCTGCGCCGGGCCCTGGTGGTGGTGATGACCGATTTCGTCGACACCATCACCGCCGAGCTGATGATCGAGAACATGGGCCGGCTGGCCCGCCAGCACCTGGTGCTGTTCGTGGCGCTGCAGGATCCGCTGCTGGCCACCGAGGCCGGCCGCCGGCCCCGCGGCCAGCTGGATCTGCACCGCTCGGTGGTGGCCCACGGCTTGCTGCACGATCGCGACCTCGTGCTCGAACGGCTGCACCGGATGGGCATCCTGTGCGTCGACGCCCGGCCGGGGGGCGTCTCGGCGCCGCTGATCGACCGCTACCTCGAGGTCAAACGCCGGGAGGCCTTCTGATGGCCGAGGGCAAAGCCATCCGATTGCGATCAGCGGATTTCCGCCGCGAGCGGCAGCAGCAGTGGGCCGCGCTCGAGCGGCTCGTCGATCGGGTCGAGCGCAGCGGACTGCGGGCGCTCGACGCCGCCGAGCTGCACCGACTGCCCTCGCTCTACCGGGCGGCGGTGTCCTCGCTGTCGGTGGCCCGCTCGATATCGCTTGACCGCGGGCTGCTGACCTACCTCGAATCGCTGGTGGCCCGCGCCTACTTCTGCGTCTATGGGGTCAAGCCGCGGCCGCGCCGGCTGGTGCGCGACTTTCTGCTCGACGCCTTTCCGCAGACCGTGCGCCGGCTGTGGGCGGGGGTGGTGCTGGCGCTGCTGGTCATGGCCGCCGGCACCTTCATCGGCCTGTCGCTCGACGCGCCCGAGGCCTACGCCGCCATCGTGCCCGAGCAACTGGCCGCTGGCCGCGGCCCCACCTCGACCGATGAGGAGCTGCGCCAGGTGCTCTACGCCGGCGGCGAGCACGGCGGTGACGAGCTGTCGACTTTCGCCGCCTACCTGTTCACCCACAACGCCAAGGTGGGCCTGTTCTCCTTCGCCCTCGGCTTCGCCCTGGGTCTGCCGGCGGTGCTGTTGCTGTTCTACAACGGACTGGTGCTCGGGGCCATGGCCGGGCTGTACCACGGCCGCGGCCTGGGGCTCGACTTCTGGGCCTGGGTGCTGCCCCACGGGGTGACCGAGCTGCTGGCAGTCGGCCTGTGCGGCGGGGCCGGGCTGGCCGTGGCGCTGGCCATCGTCCGGCCCGGACCCCACGGCCGGCTGCACGGGCTGGCCACCACCGGCCGGCAGGCGGCGCTGATCGTGCTCGGGGCGGTTCTGATGCTGGCCCTCGCCGGACTGATCGAGGGCATCTTCCGCCAACGCATCACCGACCTCGCCAGCCGCCTGGCGGTGGCCGGCGCCAGCCTGGTGTTCTGGGCGGTTTACTTCACCCTGCGCGGGCGGACGCCCGCCGGGCGGCGCGGAGGGCCGGATGGCTGAGCCGGACGCCCGCAGTGCGGCCCGCAACCACTCGCTGCGGCCGCTGATCACGCCCGAGGGTCTGGAGATCAGGATCGAGCTGGCCCCGCTGGCCGCCCGCATCGCGGCCTTTGCCCTCGACTTCACTCTGATGCTGCTGGGCACCGCCCTGGCGGTGCTGGCCATCATGGGCCTGGCGGCGGCCACCGGCTCCAGCCCGGCCTGGCAAGGCCTGGTCATGCTGGTGTCGTTCTTCATCTGGAACGGCTACTTCTTGTTCTTCGAGTTGCGCTGGCGGGGCAGCACCCCGGGCAAGCGCTGGATGGGGCTCAAGGTGGTCAGCCGCGACGGCGGGCCGCTGTCGACCGGGGCGGTGTTCGCCCGCAACCTGATGCGCGAACTCGAGCTCTACCTGCCGCTGCAACTGCTGCTGGTGCCGCAGCTGCTCTACGGCCCGTCGCCCTATTGGGCGTCGCTGCTGGCCTCTGGCTGGGCCTTCATCTTCCTGCTGATGCCCCTGCTCAACCGCGACCGCGCCCGCTGCGGCGATCTGGTGGGTGGCACCCTGGTGGTGGTGCGCCCCGAGGCCGAGCTGCTGCCGGACGCCGCCGAACAACGCACGGCCAAGCAGGCCGAACGGCGCTACCGCTTCGACGCCGCCCAGCTCGACATGTACGGCATCCGCGAGCTGCAGGTGCTCGAAGACATCCTCCAGCGCGAAGCCTACGACCCGCGGCGGGCCGACCTGCTGCGCCTGGTGTGCGACAAGATCCGGCTCAAGATCGGCTACCGCGAACCGGTGCCGGAAGCCGAGGTGCTGCCCTTTTTGCAGGCATTCTACCGCGCCCAGCGCCGGCGGCTCGAGGGCCGGCTGCTGCTGGGCGAGCGCCGGGAGCGCAAGAAGCAGGGCCGGTTGCAGCGCCATTGAACGCTGCAGCTTGACAGGGACGGCCCATCCGAAGTAGGCAAGAAGCCATGGACGAAAAAGAAACAGTACGCGTCATCAAGCGTTACACCAACCGCAAGCTGTACGACACCGCGGACAGCCGCTACGTGACGCTGGACGAGATCGCCGGCATGGTCAAGGCGGGCCAGGAGGTCCGCGTCGTCGACAACCGCAGCGGCGAGGATCTGACCGAGGTCACCCTGGCCCAGATTCTGTTCGAAGAGCAGAAGAAGCAGTCGACCCGCATGCCGCTCGATCTGCTCAAGAACCTGATCGCCAGCAGCGGCGAGACCATCAGCGAGTTCATCCAGCGCAAGGTCACCCAACCGGTGCAGAGCTTCCGCGAAGGAGCCGAGCGCACGGTCGACGAGATCCGCAAGCGCAGCGAGACCACGGTCGAGGACACCGGCCGGCAGATCAAGGACTTCCTCAACTCCACCCAGCAGTCGCTGGACGATCTGCACAAGCGCTTCGACGACCGCGTCCAGGGGGTGCTGATCAACATGCCCGGCGTGCGCGGTCAACTGCGCGCCATGCGCCAGCGGATCGAGGAACTCGAGGCCCGCCTGACCCCAGCCGACGAGACCCCAGCCGAAAAAGCCCCGCCCGACGAGACACCGCCGACCGAGGACGACCGCGACCCGTCCGGCTGAGCGCCGTTCAACGCGACCGTTTGCGGGCGATCTCCTTGGCCAACGACTCGAGCATGTGGGCGCCGCGCGACCAGGCCGCGTACTCCCAGATCGTCTTGCCGTGGCTCTGGGCCTCGTCGATCTTGACGTTGTAGCCGATCACCGTGCGCGCCAGCCGGCCGGGAAAGTAGCTGCCGAGCTTGGCCAGGATCTCGTCGGCCATCCGGGTCGGCCGGTAGAGGGTGGGCACCACCAGCGAAATGGCCAGATCCCGTTTGCCGAAGCGCTGCTTGACCATCTCGATCGACTCGACGATCTCGGCGCAGCCGTCCAGGGCGAAGTAGGTCAGGTTGACCGGGACCACGATCTCCTCGGCGGCCAGCATGATGTTGGTGGTCACCAGGCCGAGCGACGGCGGCGAGTCGTAAATCGCGAAGTCGTAGCCGGACAGCCCGGCCATGCGAGCGGCCAGCCGCTGCTCGCGATCGGGCTCGCTGGCCACGGTCAGCGGGAAATCCGACAGCGTCTTGTTGGCCACCACCACGTCCAGCCCGTCGACGTGGCTGGGTCGGATGCAGTCGTCCAGCGCCACCTCGGCGTCGCACAGCAGATCGTTGATCGTGGGCGACAGCTCCCGCGGGTAGAACCCCAGCGCCTTGCCGGCCTGGCCCTGGGGATCCATATCCACCAGCAGCACCCGCTTGTTGCGGTGGCCGGCGAAGTAGGCCGCCGTGTTGACCGCCAGCGTGGTCTTGCAGCTGCCGCCCTTCTCGTTGATGAAAGCAATTCGCCGCATGGTGGCTCCCGTGGCTTCCTGGATGCATCTCCGTTCGCTTACAACCGGTGGATCCGAGTGTGTGCCGGGCGGCTGCCGGCCGTCAAGTCCATCAGGGTCGACTTGGCGCGGGCCGGCAAATGCGGTATGCACGGAAACGTGACTGGGGCCGGGCCACAAACCGATCTGTCCTGGATGCTCGATCGGCGCCTGCTGGTGCTGATGGGCAAAGGCGGGGTGGGCAAGACCGTATTGGCCACCGCCCTGGGCACCGCGGCGGCCGCCGCCGGCCGCCGGGTATTGCTGGCCGAGGTCCGCGCCCCGCAGCGCATCCCGACCCTGCTCGGCAAGCAGGTGCCGGATGACGGCCCGCGGCGGCTGGACCAGCGGCTGCAGTGGATCAACTTCACGCCCGAGCAGGCCCTGGAGACCTACGCCATGCGCCTGCTGAAGCTGCGCACCGTGTACCGGGCCGTGTTCGAGCAGAAGGCGGTGCGCCGGTTCTTGAAGGTGGTGCCCAGCCTGGCCGAAATCCTGATGCTGGGCCACCTGCGCTTTCTGGTCGAGCAGGATGCGGCCGATCTGGTGGTGCTCGACGCGCCGTCGACCGGCCCGGGCGCGCTGATGCTGGAAGCACCGCAGGCGGTCATCGAGACCAGCCCGCCCGGGCCGCTGCGCGAAGGGGCCAGCTGGATCCGCGAGTTGCTCGACGATCGCCGCGCCTGCGCGGTCAACCTGGTGGTGCTGGCCGAGGAGCTGCCGGTGTCGGAGGCCATCGACCTCTACCATCGGCTGCGCGACGGCATCGGGGTGCCGCTGGGCGCGGTGCTGGTCAACCGGGTGCTGGCCGATCCCTTCCCCGCCGACAGCGAGCCCGTGCTCGCCGCCCTTGCCGGTGGTCCGGCCGACGGCTTGCTGCGCGCCAGCCGGGCCTACCGGGCCCGGCTCGACCTGCAGCACCGCTACCTGGACCGGTTGGCGGCCGGGGTCGATCTGCCGGCCGCCCGGCTGCCCGAGATCGTGGAGCAGCCCTTCGGCCCCCAGGCGGTGGCCGCGCTGGCCGCCGCCTGCGGTCGGTTGGGGGTGGTGCGATGAGCCTGCCCGGGCTGGTGGCCGAACGGCGCATCCTGGTCACCGTCGGCCCCGGCGGGGTGGGCAAGACCACCATGGCCGCGGCCCTGGGCCTGCAGGCGGCGGTGGCGGGCCGGCGGGCCCTGGTGCTGACGGTCGATCCGGCCCTGCGGCTGGCCGGGGCGCTGGGCCTCGAGGACGTGCCAGCCGGCGAGCGATACCAACTCGACGCCGAGCAGCTGCGCGCCGCCGGGGTGCCGGCCCAAACAGGGCTGGCGGTCGAGATGCTGGATACGGCCAAGGCCTGGACCGGCATCATCGAGCGCGAGGTGGCCGACCCCGAACGACGCCGACGCATTCTGGAGCATCCCTTCTTCCGCCGCATGAGCGCCGATCTGGCCGGTGCCCGCGAGTACGCCGCCATTGAGGAACTCTACCACCTGCACCTGCGCGGCGGCCACGACCTGATCGTGCTCGACACGCCGCCCACGGTCCATGGCGTCGAGCTGCTGGAGGCGCCGGACCGGGTGCTGGAGGTGCTCGAGCACGACGCCTACCGCTGGCTGATGCGCCCGGCCCTGCTGGCCGGCAAGCTGGGTCTGCGCATGCTCAACTTCTCCGGCGGCTACGTGGTGCGCACCCTGTCGCGCTTCACCGGACTCGATTTTCTCAAGCAGTTGGCCGAATTCGTCGATCTGTTCAGCGGGCTGCTGGATGGCTTTCGCCAGCGGGCGGCCGCGGCCAAGTCCACCCTGCGCTCGCCGGTGACCGCTTTCGTGCTGATCACCACCGCCGATCCCAGCCTCACCCGCGAGGCGCGCTTTCTGTACCGCCGGCTGCAGCAGCGCGAGCTGGCTCCGGCGGCGGTGGTGGTCAACCGCCAAGTGCCGATGCCCCCGGAGCCGCCGGCCGGCGACGAGTGGCGGGCGGCGCTGATCGCACGGGCCGGCCGGGCCGGGTTCGAAGCCGAGCGGACCCGGGCGGTGCTAGACGCAGCCGCCTGGGCCCGCGATGCCATGGCCGCGATGGCCACGCGCGACCGCGATCAGGTCGCCGAGCTGCGCCGGAGCATGTTCGGCGATCGCGACCTGCGCGCGGTGCCGCTGTTCGACTCCGACGTCCACGACCTCGGCGGGCTGGAGCGGCTGCGCCGGGCCCTGTTCGAACCGGATATGACCGAGGCGGGCTGAGCCGCCGGCCGGTGGCTGGAGCATGATCTCAGCCCGGATCCAAGGGAGATGCTGCATGCAACACTTTCAGATCCAGACCGACGCCCGCGACCAGATGATCGACATCACCGATCGGGTGCGCCAGGCCATCGCCGACTCGGGGATCGATTCCGGCATGGCCTTCGTCTACTGCCCCCACACCACCGGCGGGGTGACCATCAACGAGAACGCCGACCCGGACGTGGTGCGCGACCTGATCGCCATCTTCGATCGGCTGGTTCCCTGGCAGGCCGGCTACCGCCACGCCGAGGGCAACGCCGCCGCCCACGCCAAGTCGAGCCTGGTCGGCTGCTGCGCCCAGGTGATCATCGACGGCGGCCAGCCGGTGCTGGGCACCTGGCAGTCGGTGTTCTTCTGCGAATTCGACGGCCCGCGCAGCCGCCGCTTTTTCGTCCAGATCGTACCGGCCTGAAGTCGCCGGCCCTGCCCGGGATCCCTCCCTGCCGGAGGACGTCGACAAATGCGAAATGACGAATACACTTCGTAGCCTGGCTTTCGGACCGTAGAGGCGGGGTTCATCCCCGCCCATACAGGCGGAGCGCCGCAGCCCCTTTGTCGACACCCTCCCTGCCGCGGGAGCCTCGGCTCAGTACGGCAGCCGGGGCAGCAGCTTGCTGCAGACGCCGCGCACCAGCGGATCCGGATCGGCGTGCGCCAGGCGGCGGATGCGCTTTGCCAGCCGGCGCAGCCGCCGGGAGTGGGGCCGCATGCGCATGGCCAGCGGCAAGCGCTCGGCCAGGGCTGCCACCGCGGCCCGGCGCACCCCGGCGTCGGCGTCATCCAGCCGCTCGCCCAGCGCGCTCACCAGCTTTGCGCCGGCGTCGGTCGCCTCCAGGGCCCGCACCGCGGCCCGGCGCACCGCTGCACTGTCGCTGCGGCTGGCGCGGCGCAGTGCATCGAACACCGGTCGCGCCCGCCGGCCCTGCCGGGCCAGGGCCTGCAGCAGGGCCACGGCCTGGCGCGGCGCGGCGCCGGGCAGGGCCGCGGCCAGGGCAGCGACAGCCTTCGGATCGTCGCGCCGTTTGCCCAGCGCAGCGGCCACCTGCAGCCGCAGCGCCGGCTCGGGATCGGACAGACCGCGGGCCAGCGGCTCGCTCGAGCCCAGCGCGGCAGGCAGCTCGGCCAACAGCTCGTAGAGCACCCGCCGCAGCCGGCGCTCGGCGCCGCGCAGCCGGGCGCCCAACACGGCCACCGTGCGCCGCGCCACCGGTGCCGGGCTGTCGCCGGCGATGCGCGCCAGCCCCCGCGCCGCCAGCACCCGCAGCCGCGGCTCTTTTGCGCCCAGGGCCTGGATCAGCGGCCCGACCGCCCGGGTACCGAAACGCGGCAGCACGCTGCCGGCCACCTCCACCACCCCGGCCTCGGTGTCGTAGAGCCGGGCGGCCACCGCCGCCGCCGCGCCCTGGGCCAGCGGGCCGAGCTGGCCCAGCGCCTCCAGTGCGGCCGAGCGCACCAGCGCGTCGTCGTCGTCCAGCAGCGTCTCGAGCCGCCGCACCGCCGCGGCCCGCACCGGCGATACGATCTCCAGCAGCTCGCCCCGACCGGGCGCCCGGGCGCCAGCCTCGGCCAGCAGCCAGAGCAGCCCGGCGGCCTCGGCCCGGCGCTCGGGATCGGCGGCGGTCGCCGCCTGCTCGAGCGCCTCCAGCGCCGTCTCGGCCGGCCGCCGATCGGTGGCCGGCACCTCGTCCAGCGCGGCGATCAGCATGCGCAGCCCGCGATCGCCGGCCGCCACCAGGTTGTCGGCCACCCGCCGCCGCAGCGCCGGGTCGGGCGCGCGCAGCCCGCGCACCTGCAGCTCGAGCCCGCGCGGACCCTGGCGTTCGAGCAGCTCGACCAACTCGGAGCCGAAAGCGATCCGGCCCCGATCGAGCGCCCGGCCCAGGGTCCGGGCCAGCCGCGGCCAGTCGGCCCGCAGCCGGGCCGGATGGCGCGCGGCCAGCTGCCGCAATGCCCCCCGGGCGGCCGCGGCGTCGGCGCTGTCGAGCGCGTTGAGCAACCGGCCCGGCGTGCCGGCGTCGGCCGGCCGGCGCTCGGGCGCGGCCAGCGGGCGCAGCTCGGCCGGGCGCTCGAGCGGATCGTCCGCATCGGCGCAGGCCGAAAGTGCGATCATCACCAGCCAGGGGCCGAGCCAGCGCATGGCGTCCATTCTATCCCGAAGGCCCCTCGCGGGTCCCGGCCAGCAGGGTCTTTCTCAGGCCGTCTTTTGTCACCCTTGTCACCCTTCGTTTTTCGTTCTTGGTTCTTGGTTCTTGGTTTTCTGCGTCTCTTCGGGGTGATCTTGAGGCCGCCGGCCGGGCGTGGGAGACTGGAACCGGTGGCGGCGAGGTGGTGTCGATTCGATCATGAAGGCACGACGGGCGCATACAGGGCTGTGGCTGATCGGGCTGGGGGCGCTGGCCGCGGCGGGTGGCTGCGCCACCGGCCGCGGCGCCGGTCGCGACGACACCGAGCGGCCGGCCCGCGAGGTGGTCATGGATCCGCTGCACATCGGCCTGCAGCCGGATCCCGAGCTGGGCCTGACCGACTTCGATGCGGCCACCCTGTTCCACGAGGGGCTCAGGCTGCAGCAGGCCGAGCGCTTCGACCGCGCCCTGCTGTTCTACGACCGCCTGCTCGAGCAGTTCCCGGAGGCGCGCCACAGCTCGGCGGCCGCCTACAACGCCGGCCGCTGTCTCGAGACCCTGGGCCGGCCAGCCGCGGCGGCCGAACGCTACCGGCTGATCGTCGACGGCATGCCCCGGTCGCAGGACTGGATCGCGGCCGTGTTCCGGCTGGCCGGAGTGCTCGAGCAGCTCGGCCGCTATCGGCCGGCCGCCGAGGTGCTGCAAGGGCTGCTCGATCGCCAACCGCTGCGGCCCGGCGACCGGATGGACGGGCTGGTGCGCCTGGGCGAGGTTTTCATCGCCGCCGGCCGGCTGACCGAGGCCGAGGCCGTGCTGCTGCGCGCGCTGCGCCATTTCCGCACCGTCGAGCGCGAGGCCTACCTGGATCCGGAGCCGGTCGCCCGGGCCCAGTTCCGGCTGGCCGAGCTGGCCAGCGGCCGCTTCCTGGCCGCCCCGCTGCGTCTGCCCGAGCAGCAGATGCGCCAGGACCTGGAGCACAAGGCCCGGCTGCTGCTCGATACCCAGGCCGCCTACCTGCGCGCCATGCGCTGGGGCGACCCCCACTGGGCCACCGCGGCCGGCTACCGCATCGGCAGGCTCTACATCGAGCTGCACACCGCCCTGGAGGCGGCGCCGGTGCCGCCCGAGCTCGACGCCGAGGAGGCGGCCGTCTACCGCGAGCTGCTGCACGATCGGCTGGAGGTGTTGCTGCGCAAGGCGCTGCGCATCTTCGAGCGCACCTTGCAGCTGGCCGAACGGGCCCGGGCCGACAACGCCTGGGCGCGGGCGGCCCGCAGCGAGATGCGGCGCATCGAGCGCGAGGTACTGGGCGGCGGGGACGCCGAGGCCACCGAGCCGCAGCCGCCCGCCCGGCCGGACAGCGCGCCGCCGCCGGACCAGAGCTGAAGCCTTGGCCGCGCCCGCCATCGATCCGCTGCGCTTCTTCTCCCCGGCCGAGCTGGCCGCCTGGTCCTCCCAGGCCCGCGTCGACGACTGGCTGTGGCTGAGCTGGATGGCCCTGCGGCTGGCCTTTTTGATCGGGGTGCTGGTCTTCGGCATCCACCTGGCGCTGCGCCGCGGCATCGAGCGGCTGGCCGGCCGCCTGCAGCCGGCCGGCCGCGGCGCGCGCTGGCTGCGGCCGCTGAGCCGTCTGTCCGACCCCGGCGGCCAGCGGCCCGGGCGCTGGCTGGTCGATGCGCTCTACCCGGCGGCGCTGATGGCCCTGTGGACGCTGGCGGCGCTGCCGCTGTCGTACTTCAGCTCCTACGTGCTGGGCCACGAGCGCGGCCTGCTGACCATGGGCCCCGGGCTGTGGTGGAGCGACTGGGCCAAAGGGCTGGCGCTGCGCTCGCTGTTCTTCGCCCTGCTGGGCCTGGGTCTGTTCGGGCTGGCCCGCCGGCTGCCGCGCACCTGGTGGCTGTGGCTGTGGGGCGCGGTGGTGGGCATGCTGCTGGTCTGGACCATGACCAGCCCGCTGCGGGCGCAGGTGTTCCACGACTTCGAGCCGCTGCCGCCCGGCCCCCCCCGGACCGCTGTCGAGGGCCTGATGGATGGGGCCGGTTACGCGCTGGAGGACATCCAGCTGGTCGACACCTCGCGCCGCTCGCACCACGCCGTGGCCTATGTCATGGGCCAGGGGCCCACCCGGCGGGTGGTGCTGGGCGACAACCTGGTGCGACGCTTCCACCCGCGCGAGATCCGGGTGGCGCTGGCCCACGAGCTGGGCCACGAGCAACGCGACCACCGCGGCCGCGGGCTGGTGACCATGGCCTTGGCCGCGCTGTTATTCCTGGGGCTGGTGCGCTTGCTGCTGTGGTGGGCGCCGCGCTCGCGGCGGCTGGGACTGGCGGCCGATGCCGACCCGGCGGTGCTGCCGCTGGTGCTGCTGGCGACGCTGCTGCTGTTCACCGCCAACGGTCCGCTGTCGGCCTGGTTGGACCGGCGCGAGGAGGTCGAGGCCGACCGGGCGGGGCTGGAGCTGACGCGCGATCCGGTGGCCTTCTGCTCGCTGATGGTGCGCCTGACGCGCACCAACCAGACCGACCCCGACCCGCCGGCCTGGCGCCAGTGGCTGCTGGCCCACCATCCCTCGGTGCGCCAGCGGCTGCGGTTCGCCCTCGACTGGGCCGCCGCCCGCGACCTGCGCGTGGACCCGACCGCCATCCCCCTGCCCTCGCCCGCGGCAACCGATGACACCGTCTCCACGGGCGGCGGCGATGCGGGGCCCGATGATCCGGCTACGCCCCGAGAGACGCCGGGGTAGTTCGGTGTATCGCCGGGCGGAGGTACTCCGGCTCAGCGGCCGATGGCGGTGCGGTTGAGTTGATGCTCGGAGCGGCGCTGCGCATCGAGGCGTGAGAGCAGCCGCCGCTCCAGATCGCGCACCCCGGCCAGCTCGGCCTCCAGATCCTGCGCCCGCTCGGCCTGCTGCTCGGCGCGCAGCTTCAGCTTCTCAGCGCGCATCTCGAGTTTGTCCGCCCTGAGTTTGAATGGTGAGATCTCACGCATCACCTGGTCGCCGGCCTCTGAGAAAACCCGGGCCCCCTCGCCGCCGAAGTAGGTGGCGCAGGCCTTGCCGATGGCCGAGGCCGCGTTGCTGCAGGCCTGTGCGAGTTTCCAATCGCTGGCCTGGCGCAGCTTGGCCAGCGCCCGCTTGCGGAGACGCTGGCGTTCGTTGCGCAGGCTCTCGCGCATGGTGCGGCCGGCGGTGCGCTGCAAGGCGGCCGACTCGCCGAGCAGCAGCTCGAGTTCGCCGGCGATGTCGCCGGCGGCCACCGGCCGGGTCAGGCTCTCGACCGGTCGGATTCCAACGGCCTGCGGATCGATGGTGTTCATGGTTCACCTCCCGGCCGCAATCCAGCGGCCAGCCGGCGGCCCTCGGCCCGGCTCGACAGCAAGGCGACCAGCCGCTCGGAAGTCCGCTCCTCTCGCTGGACCACCTCGTCCAATGCGGCCAGCTCTTCGGAACGATCGGCCGCCGCCTCCTCCATGTCCCCCTCGGTGCGCACCCCGGCCCGGTGGGCGCCGTCGGCCCGGTGTTGATGGGCGGCGCCGCCGAACTCCAGCCCGCCGGTGATCAGCGCCGCGCCCACGGCGACCAGTCCGGCGGCCACCGGACAGTAGATGCTGGCCACCGTGCCCACCGCGGCCATGATCGCGCCGGTGATACGCCCGGCCCACTTGCACAGGATGCTCTTCTTCTTGGCCGCGCGCTGCTTGCGGGCCAGCTCCTGGCGCAGCCGCTTCAGCTCGCTGCGCTTGCGCTCGGAGCGCTGCACGCCCTGTCTGCGGGTGCGCAGATCCTGGCCCTGGAGCTGCTTGCACAGCAGGGTGCACTCGCCGACCAGGTCGCCGGCTACGGCCGGCAGCGCCGGCGGCGGGGCGGCTGGTGATCCTTGTACGCGGGTGTCCATGGGGCACCTCCCGCTCAGGCGGCCATGGCCCGGGCCAGGCTGTCGTACAGCGCGGCCTGGCCGGGGTCGCGGCCGCAGCGGCACAGCCCGGCCAGGGCCTGCCAGACATCCGGCCGGTAGGGATCGTACAGCGCCATGCCGGCCAACAGCTCGGCGGCGGCGTCCAGTTCGCCGCGCGCGGCCAGCTTCTCGCCCAGGCGCACCCCGGCGGCCAGGGCTTCGTCGCTCAGCCCACGGATCTCGGCCAGGGTGGCGCGGCCCGCGCGCAGCGCGCGCAGATCGTCGAGGTTCAAGGGACGGCGCTGGGGGTTCATGATCGCATCCTTTCCGGGCTCAGTTGATGTTGTTGATGACCGCCATGGCGGTCGAGTGGCTGGAGTTGAGCATCTTGCTGACGAACTGCACCGCCTCGTTGCGCTTGTTCATCAGCCGCTGCAGCTCGACCATCATCACCGAGGAGTTGGTGTTGAGCGACTCCAGCTCGGCCCGCGCCGCCTCGATGGCCGCCTCGACGTCTTTCTTGTCGCAGGGCACGGGCGCCCGAACCAAGTTCGTGCTGTCGCCGGTGCCCGGTGCCCTCCCGGAGCGGCCGGGTCCGTCCGGCGAATCGGCTGTGGCCCCACCCTCGTCACCACCCTCGACCGCCTGCTCGATTGAAGTATAGCGCCCTGGCCCGGCCTGCGGTGCCTCCTGGCGATGATCCAACCGAACCGCATCACCGATTGCGTCCCGGATATCGCCATCCAGAGTCAAATCCGAATCGGGGGGATCGTTGACGTCCTCAGGATCGACCACCGGAGCGCCTCCATCGGCTGCCGATCCCGATTCATCCGCCGCTTCGGCCGCATCCGGATCGCGGCTGCCGAGCGGCGGGTGGCCGGGCAGGCCGCCGGGGACGTTGACGGTGTCCTTGTCCTTCTTGGCGCCGGAGTCGCGGATGGCCTTTTCCCACAGGGCGATGTCGTCCATCAGGGCCCGCTTGCGCCGGTTGAGATCGCGGATGCGCTGCATGGCGTCGCCCAGGGCCAGGTCCGACTCCTGCATGCACAGCAGCAGATCCAGAAAGGCCAGGTCGTCGAAATCACCGGCGGCGTCGATCATGGACAGGCCGCCGACGTTCACCGATTGCACGCCGTCAAACACGGGTCACCCCCCAGGGAATGGTCGCGGCCGGCTGGGCCGCGGCGCGGGTTGCGGGTTTGTGCCGCTGCAGCCGCCCGGCCAGGCGGGCCAGCTCGGGCCGGGCCAGGCCCAGCCGCGCCAGCAGCGCGCGATAGTCGCTCTCGGATCGTTCCAGGGCCGTGCGTAGGGCCAGCGGTAGCTCCATCGGCCACCTCCTCTCGTCGATTGTTCTTCGGACCAAAGCGTTCCTGCCGGGCTGACGATACAAGGGGCGTGCCAGAGCGCAGCCGAATTCGGTTTCCTCCTGGGTTCAGCGGGGTTGCAGAAATCGGCGCCGGGCCGGCAGCGGGCCCTTGACCGGGATCCGGTCACGGGGTGTCCGGGATCCGGACACCGCGGCCACCCGGTTTGCCAATCCGCTCCCCGGCCCCCTATAATCGCCGGCATGCGCTGGCTGGGCCTCGACTTCGGCACCCGGCGGCTCGGGTTGGCCGTGTCCGAGCAGCAGGGCTGGTGCGCCCGCGGCCTGGCCACCGTCGAGCGCCGCGGCGGCCGGCACGACCTGGAGGCGGTCACCCGGCTGGCCCGCGAGCAGGAGGTCGGGGCGGTGGTGGTCGGTCTGCCGCGCAACATGGACGGCAGCGAGGGCCGCATGGCCCGGCTGGCCCGCGACTTCGCCGCCCGCCTGGGCGAGCACAGCGGCCTGCCGGTGCAGCTGTGGGACGAACGGCTGAGTTCGTTCACCGCCGATGAGGCCATGCAGCGCTCGGCGGTCAAGCCGGCGCGGCGCAAGGGCCTGCGCGACCAGGTGGCCGCGGCGGTCATCCTGGAGGACTGGCTGCGGGCCCGGGCCGAGGAGCAAAGCTGATGGGCCGCGGGCTGCGCTGGCTGGGCTGGCTGCTGGCAGCGGCCGGTGCGGTGGCGCTGGCGGCCGGCTGGTGGATCGATCGCTGGGCCGGCCGGCCGCGCGCCGGCAGCGGCCGGGCCGTGCTGGTCGACCTGCACGGCGCCGCCGACCTGGACGCGGCCGCCGAACGGCTGGCCGCGGCCGGGGTGATCGACGACGACGCCCTTTTTACCTGGTGGGCGCGCCACCTCGGCCCGGACGGGCTCGAACTGCGGCCGATCGAGCTGGCTCTGGCCGACGACCTGGCCCCGGCCGCAGTGCTGGCCGCGCTGCAGCGCGCCCCGCCCGCCCGCCACCCGCTGCGCATCGCGCCCGGCGCGCGGCTGGACGAGGTGGCCGCGCGCTTCGACGCGGCCGGGCTGGCCGAGGCCGAGGCGCTGCTGGCCCGCGCGCGCGACGCCGAGCTGCTGCAGCGCTTCGGCGTCGCGGCCGACAGCCTGGAGGGCTACCTGCCGGCCGGCAGCCACCGCTTCGCCCGCCGCACGCCGGTGGATGAAATCCTGGCCCGGCTGGTGGCGGCCGGCCGCGCGGCCCGGCCCGAAGACTGGCGCCGCCGCGCCCGGCGCTGGCGCATGAGCGAGCACGAGCTGGTCACGCTGGCCTCGCTGATCGAGGCCGAGTCCCGCGAGCCGGCCCAGCTGCGCCCCATCGCCGGCGTGCTGCGCAACCGGCTGCGCTTCGACTGGACGCTGGCCAGCGACGCCAGCGCCCGCTACGCCGCCTATGTGGCCACCGGCGCGGCGCCGGCGGCGCTCGGCCCGGCCGACCTGGCCCGCGAGCACGCCTACAACACCCACATCCACAAGGGCCTGCCGCCCGGGCCCATCGGTGCGCCCAGCCCGGCGGCACTGGCCGCCGCGCTGCGGCCGGAACGCCACCAGGCCATGTACCATCGCTTCGACGCCGATGGTCGGCTGCGGCTGTGCCCCGATCTGGTCTGTTCGCGCCGGGGAGCCGAGCCGGATGGGCGCTGAGCCGGCCAGCCCGGTCGCGGCCGACGCCGGCGCGCCGGCGCCGGCCATCGACATCCGCGGGGTGCACAAGCGCTTCACCCAGCCGCGGCCGCTGGCCGCGGTGCTGCGCCACCCGCTGGCCCGCGAGCGCATCGCGGTGCTGCGCGGGGTGGACCTGGCCGTACCGGCCGGGGCGCTGTGCGGCCTGCTGGGGCCCAACGGCGCCGGCAAGACCACCCTGCTGCGCATCCTGGCCGCAACCGTGCTGCCCGACCGCGGCCGGGTGCACATCCTGGGCCTGGACGCCACCCGCACGCCGCAGCGCGTCCACCGCTGCATCGGGGTGGTGCTGGGCGACGAGCGCAGCTTCTTCTGGCGGCTGAGCGCCGGGCAGAACCTGCGCTTCTTCGCCGCGCTGTGCGATCTGCCGGCCGCGGCCGCCCGGGCGCGCATCGCCGAGCTGGCCGGGATGCTGGAACTGTCCGGTGAGCTGGACAAGCCCTTTCGCAACCTGTCGACCGGCTGGCGCCACCGGCTGGCGCTGGCCCGGGCGCTGCTTCACGACCCGCCGGTGCTGTTGATGGACGAGCCCACCCGGGGCCTGGACCCGGGTGCGGCCGCCCGCGCCCGGCACCTGATCGCCGAGCGGCTGGTCGGCCGGCTCGGCAAGACCGTGCTGCTGGCCACCCACGACCTGGCCGAGACGCGCCGCATCTGCGACCGGCTGGCGCTGCTGGATCGCGGCCGGGTGCTGGCCCAGGGCCCGGCGGCCGAAGTGCTGCCGCGGGCCGCGACCGCGTTCGGTCTGGACGGGCCGGGCGAGCCGGAAGGGCCGGAGGGCTGAGATGCGCCGGCTGCTGTGCCGCCTGCGGGCCTTCGTGGTCAAGGACTTTCTGACCGACGTGTCCTACCGCATGGCCTTCGCCGGCCAGATCGTGTTTTTGTTCTTCCTGGTCACCGCCTTCTACTTCTTCGCCCAGATGTTCCGCGGCCAGGCCATCCCCAGCCTCGAGCCCTACGGCGGGCGCTACTTTCCCTTCGTGCTGGTGGGGCTGGCCTTCTCGTCGTACCTGGGCGTGGCCATCCGCTCCTTCGCCGAAACCATCCGCTCGGCCCAGGTGCTGGGCACGCTGGAGGCGCTGCTGGTCACGCCCACACCCACCGGCCAGATCATCGTGCTCAGCACGGTCTACGCCTTCCTGGCCACCTCGCTGCGGGTGGTCATCACCCTGGCCTTCGGCGTGCTGCTGTTCGGGGTGTCCTTCGCGGGCGCCAACTGGGCCGGGGCGCTGCTGGTGCTGGGGCTGACCATCGTGGCCTTTTCCTTCCTCGGCATCCTGTCGGCCAGCGTGGTGCTGGCCTTCAAGCGCGGCGACCCCTCGTCCTGGCTGGTCCAGGGGCTGAGCTATCTGCTGGGCGGGGTGTACTACCCGGTGGCGGTGCTGCCCGAGTGGGGCCAGTGGCTGGCCCAGCTGCTGCCCATCACCCACGCGCTGGAGGCCATGCGCCGGCTGCTGCTGACCGGGGCCGGGCTGGGCGAGGTCTGGGGCTCGCTGGCCGGGCTGCTGATCTTCTCGGCCGCCGCCGCGCCGCTGAGCCTGGGCGCCTTCTGGCTGGCGCTGCGGCGGGTCAAGCGCGAAGGCTCGCTGAGCCAGTTCTGATCCGGCGGGAACCTTCCGAAGCGGCTGCGACGTTCGGGCCGGAAGGGGTAAAGGGCCGATGGGCGGCCCGGGCACAACCTGCGCGCCTTTGCCTCCGGCAAAGGCCCTCAGAACGTGCCCGGGCTCCAGAACTTGAAAGCAGGCTCCTGAGCTGCCGGGGTATGAACCCCGGCAGCCACCCTGGGCCATCTGGCATGCGTGGGTGCGAGGAGAATGGTCTCGGGGTGCGGAGGGGAACGTCGATTGGCGATTGGGTGGTTGCGGGTGGCGGGTGAGGGGAAACCCTTCACACCATGCGCATGCGCAGCTCGGCGCTGATCTGCTCGAGCTCCTGCTCGTCGGCGTCTTCGGGCAGGTCGAGCCGGCGGCCGAGCTCGGCGCGCACCTCGGGGCGCAGAAAATCGGCCAGCCGGCCCATCCAGCCCATGCGCCGGGCCAGCACGAAGCGCCATCGATCCACCGCCGGCAGCTCCAGGAAGCGGTCGCAGACGGCGATCAGATCGTCGAGTTCGTCGGGCAGGTCCCCGCGCAGCTCCATCAGCAGGTTGAGCATGTGATCGCTCTCCAGCCGGGCGTGCACGCCCGCTAGCCCGCTCAGGAAGCGCCGGATCTCGCGCACCAGCTGCACCTCGGAGCACGGCGTGAAGCGGCCCTGCGCGACCAGCTCGGCCAGCGGGGTGCGCGGGATGACCGCGGTGGTGCGCAGCCGGATGAAGTCGGGCTCGATCTGCACCAGGACCGCGGCCGTGTCGTCGGCGTGGCAGTCGCTCAGCTCGGCCCCGCCGAGGCCCGGCATGACATACTCGCTCAGCTCGAAGCCGGCCTGCTTGGCCTTCTGCCCACCGCTGATCTGCTCGGCCTGGGTCACCCCCTTGTCGATCAGCTCCAGGACCGCATCGCAGCCCGACTCCAGCCCCACGTGCAACCGGTTCAACCCGGCCTGGCGCAACCGCCGCAGGTCCTCCAGGCTGCGCCGGGCCAGGGTATTGGAACGGGCGTAGGCGGTGATGCGCCGCACCTTGGGGAAGCGCTGGCGGATGCCCTCGATGATGCGCACCAGATCGTCGGGCCGGGCGATCAGCGGGTTGGCGTCCTGCAGAAAGACCGTCTGCGGCCAGTCGCCGTAAACCCGCTGCATGGCGTCGAGGTCGGCCAGCACCTCGTCCACCTTGCGCCGCGACGGCTTGCGGCCCTTGTAGACCGGGCAAAAGGCACAGCGGTTCCAGGGGCAGTTGCGGCTGACCCGCACCAGCAGGCTATTGGCCTCGGAGGGCGGGCGTATCGGTCCTTGCTCGAAGTCGTGCATGGCGATCCCTTCTTATGGATGGTTGACTCTGTTGTCAAACCGAATCCGGGCTCGGCTTGCGTTCGCAGCGGAACCTTCTAATATGAATGGCAGTGCACCCTTTGTCGCGGTCCCGCTGCCGGGACCCAAGGAGGTCGACGGCGAGATGGGCAATCAACAGCAAGCCCTGGGATTCATCAACGAGCTGCAGGATCAGAAGCTCTACCAGTCCCTGCACTGGCAGGGATCGTTCGCGGATTACCTGGACATCGCGGCCGAGTCACCCCAGGTGCTGCGCACCGCCTACCAGCGGTTGTACGACATGATCCTCTCGTTCGGCACCGAGGAGTACGTCGACTCGAAGAAAAAGATCGTGCGCTACAACTTCTTCACCGACGCCATGAGCGAGGAGGCCATCTACGGCCTCGACATCCCGTTGATGCGCCTGGTCGACGTGTTCAAGTCGGCCGCCAAGTTCTACGGCACCGAGCGGCGCGTGCTGCTGCTGCACGGGCCGGTGGGCTCGTCCAAGTCGACCATCGTGCGCCTGCTCAAGGACGGGCTGGAGCGCTACAGCCGCACCGAGGCCGGTGCGCTGTACACCTTCGCCTGGAAGCTGGGCGTGGCCGAAGAGTACACCCCGTGCCCGATGCACGAGGAGCCGTTCAAGCTGATCCCGCGCGAGCACCGCCAGCGGGTGCTCGACCACCTCGGCGTTCAACCGGCCGACCTGGAGCATCCGATCGCGGACTTCGGCGACCTGTGCCCCTTCTGCCGCCACACCTTCAAAGAGCTGCTCAAGAAGTACCAGGGCAACTGGGAGAAGGTCATGGACCACATCCGGGTCCAGCGCCTGATCCTCAGCGAGAAGGACCGGGTGGGCATCGGCACCTTCCAGCCCAAGGACGAGAAGAACCAGGACTCGACCGAGCTGACCGGCGACATCAACTACCGCAAGATCGCCGAGTACG
>CAYVQE010000112.1:0-20472 GCA_964454005.1 uncultured Myxococcales bacterium | reverse complement strand
GCGCGATGCGGCCGCCGGCGTCGCGCCCGGCCGCGGACACCGGCCCCGGGTGGGATTGGCGCGGCTGGGCCTGGCGGCTGGGGCTGGCGGCGCTGAGCGGCTGCGGGGTGTTTCTGGCCTTTCCCACCTGGGATCTGTTCTTCCTGGCCTGGTTCTGCCTGGTGCCGCTGCTGCTGGCGGTGGAGGGCACCAGCCCGCGGCAGCACCTGCTGCTGGGCCTGTGGGCCGGCAGCATCACCAACCTGGGCGGCTTCTGGTGGATCGGCGGCATGCTGATAGATTTCGGCCACATGGGCTGGTGGTCGGCGGCCGGGCTGACCCTGCTGATGGCGATCTACCAGGGGCTTGTCTTCGCGCTGTGGCTGTGGCTGCTGGCGCGACTGCGCGACAGCGGCCTGCGGCGCTGGTTGCTGGCGCCGCTGACCTACGTGGCGGCCGAGTTCGCGGTCTGGTACATCTTCCCCTGGTACTACGCCAACTCGCAGTACAACTGTGTGCCGCTGATCCAGATCTGCGAGCTGGGTGGGGTGGGGTTGCTGAGCTTCGCGCTGGTGATGGCCAACGCGGCTCTGGCCGACGCCTGGCGCGCCTGGCGGGCCGGCCGCCGGCGGCCGGCCGTTGCCCTGCTGGGCCTGGCCCTGGGCCTGCCGGCCGTGGTGGCGGGCTACGGCCTGGTGCGCATCCAGCAGGTCGACGCGGCCGCGGCCGCCGCGCCCAAGCTGCGCATCGGCCTGGTCGAGGCCGACGTGGGCATCTGGGAGAAGGAGGAGCGCTCCAAGCTGGTCGACAACTTGGTGAGCCACCAGCGCATGTCCATGGAACTCGAGCGTCGCGGCGCCGAGCTGGTCATCTGGCCGGAGACCGCCTACCGCGCCCCGTTCACCTATGTCCGGCGGCCGGGCGCCGACCGGGCCCGGCGCTACCGGCCCATTCCGCGCGATGCGGTCGCCATCCCGCCGGCGCACAGCCGGCCGCCGGCCCATGCGGCCGAGGACCGACGCCGCGGCACCCCGGCCCGCGAGCGCACCGCGCCCCAGCGCGGCTTCACCGCGCCGCTGCTGTTCGGCGCCTTGACCCAGCGGGACAACCCGGACAGCCCGTCGCAGCGCCATCCGGGCGCCGATCTGCTCAACACCGCCATCCTGCTCGATGCCGAAGGGCGGGTGCTGGGCATGTACGACAAGGTCTACCTGTTGGTGTTCGGCGAGTACATCCCCTTCGGCGACTGGTTTCCGGACTTCTACCGCTGGTTGCCCGAGGCCGGCGACCTCACCCCCGGCGAAGGGGTCGAGGTGCTGCGGCTGGGCGAGTACCGGCTGGGGGTGATGGTCTGCTACGAGGACATCCTGCCGGCGTTCATCCGCCGGGTGGCCGAGCACGATCCGCACGTGCTGATCAACATCACCAACGACGCCTGGTTCGGCGAGACCTCGGAGCCCTACCTGCACCTGGCGCTGGCCGTGTTCCGCACCGTCGAGGCCCGGGTGCCGCTGGTGCGCTCGACCAACACCGGGGTGTCGGCCTTCGTCGATCCGGTCGGCCGCATCATCGCCCAGACCGGCCTGCAGGAAGCCGAGATACTGATCCAGGACGTGCCCATGATGGACGGCGGCACCCCCTACCAGCTGCTCGGCGACTGGCCGGCCTACCTGTGCTTCGCCGCCTTGCCGCTGCTGTGGTGGCGCGGCCGGCGGCGGCGAGGCCGGCCCCCGGATCTGTGGCCGGTGGGGATCAGGCGTAGATGAAGGCGTAGTCGCCGCCGTCGACCACCACCTTGAGCTTGCCGCCGCGGTGGATGGCGTAGCGTTCCCAGTAGGCGTGCTCTTCCGAGTCGCAGGCGCACTCTGGCGGGACATAAGGCGAATAATGATCGGCCTTGCGGTCGATCCAGCCCAGCAGCTCGCCGTCGAGCCCCCGTTCGGCCGCCTGCTCATCGGCCCGCTGGCGGGCCGTATAGAAATCCGGTGCGCGCATCAACAGCTCGATGGTCTCCACGCCGAAAACTCCTTTCGTATCGCTACCGCCCCGAGCGCTTGGCTCTCTGCCCTGCCGACCTCCGCCCGGGACCCGTTTTCAAAAGACAACATGAGTCCGAAACGGAGTCGGGTCAACAGCCCGGCCGGGCTTTCGGACGACGGCCGGCTCAGGGCAGCTTCAGGCTGAGCGAGGTGGTCTCGCCGGGCTCGATGGTCACCCGGATGGTCTTGCTGATGCCGCGGCCGGGGTTGACGCAGAGCAGGTCGTGCTGGCCGGCCGGCAGCTCGATGCCCAGCAGCGGGGTGATGCCCAGCTTGCGCCCGCCCAGCGAGACCTCGCTCCAGGGCTTGGTGTTCAGATTGAGCTGGCCCCGGGCGGCCCGGGCCGGCTTCGACTGCGGCTCGGGCCCGGGGCTGGTCTCGGGCCTGGGTTTGGGCCTGGGCCTGCTCCGTCTCCCGGTCCGCGTCTCGGCGGGCGGCCGGTTTCGCGGGGGCTTGGCGGCCGGGGCCGGGGCGAAGGCCAGGCTGACGCGCTCGCCGGGCCGGGCCCCGAAGCGCTGTTCGGACGGCTGGTGATCGGCGCAGAGCACGGTCACACGGTGCTCCGCGCCCGGCTCGATCTCCAGCTCCTCGATCGGGGTGGGCGCATCCAGCGCCCGGCCGTCGAGCTGCACCGTACAACCCGCCGGGGTGGAGCGCACCGACAGCCGGGCCGGGCCCGGACTCGGCTCCGGGGCCGGCTCGGGCTGGTGGGCCGGCTCGGGCTGCGGCGCGGGGGGCGGCTCGTCCGCGGGCGGGGGCTCGACCGCGGACGGCGAGTCAGGGCCGGTTGCGGGCTGGCCGAACAGCCACCACAGGCCCAGCCCGCCGGCGGCGCAGAGCAGCAGCCCGATCAGCAGCGCCCGCAGCCAGCGGCGGCCGCCGGCCGCGGGCGGGACGGCGAGGTCCTCGTCCTCGGTGCGGATGCGGGTGGCCGCCTCGGCCATGGCCGCCAGCTGGGTGGCCGATTCGGCCCGGGCCCGCGACGGGATGGAGTCGCTCTTGGGCTTGAGCTGGCGCGCCGGGGTGGCCGCGGCGGCGCCGCGGCGGATCTGCTCCAGCAGCCGTTTCTTGGTCCGCGCCCGATCCCCGAGCACCGCCAGCGCGTAATGCTCGACCGCCTGCGGCGAAGCGTCCTGGGCCGCCTGGTGCATGAAGTCGCGCAGCGCCGCCGCCATCTCGGCCGCGCTGGCGAAACGCGCCCCGGGTTCTCTCTGCAGCGCCCGCTCGACCACCGCCGCCAGCGCCTGGGGCACGTCGTCGCGGACCTGGCGCACCTCGGGGATGGGCTCGTCCACGATGGCCCGGATGATGGCCGGCTCGGCGTCGCGCTTGAACAGCCGCTTGCGGGCCAATAGCTCCCACAGCACCACGCCCAGCGAGAACAGGTCGGAGCGGCTGTCGACCGCTTTGCCCAGGCATTGCTCCGGCGACATGTAGGTCAGCTTGCCCTTGAGCGTGCCGACCTGGGTCTGGTGCACCTTGCTGGCCGCCTTGGCGATGCCGAAATCGACCAGCTTGGCCGTGCCGCTGAACAGCACGATCACGTTGTGCGGGCTGATGTCGCGGTGCACGATGCCCAGCGGTCGGCCCTGCTCGTCCTCGAGGGTATGGGCGTAGTGCAGCCCGTCGCACACCTGGGCGATCAGGTTGGCGGTCAGCCCGGGTCCCAGCGGCTGGCCTTGGCGGACCCCCTCGCTGACCAGGTGGCCCAGGCTCTCGCCCTCGAGGTACTCCATGGCGATGTAGTACGAGCTTTCGGACTCGCCCAGATCGTAGATCTGCACCACGTTGGGATGGTTGAGCTGGGCGGCGATGACCGCCTCGTCGAGGAACATCTCGACGAAGGCCTGCTCGCGCGCCAGCTGCGGCAGGATGCGTTTGACCGCCACCAGCTTCTCGAAACCGCCGATGCCGGTCTGGCGGGCCAGGAAGATCTCGGCCATGCCGCCGCTGGCCAGCCGGGCCAGCAACTGGTAGCGGCCGATGGGCTCCAGCTCGTCCATGGCCGGGCATGCTAACGGGCCGGCAGCCCATGAACAAGTTGTTTTGTCCCGAATCAGGGGGCAGAATGGGGGCGGAACGACGACCGAGGAGCTGGACGATGAGACGTTGTATTGTTTTGGCCCTGCTGCTGTGGCCCGCGGCCGGCTGGTGCGGTCCGCTGGCCGACGCCCAGCAGCGGCTGGACGATATGGACTTCGCCGGCGCGCTGCAGCTCGCCGCCCAGGTGCTCGCGTCACCGGCCGCAGAGCCGGCCGCCCTGGTCGACGCCTACCGCATCCGCGGTCTGTGCCTGGCGGCCACCGGCGACGGCGAGGCCGCCCGGACCGCCTTCCGCAAGGCGCTGTCGATCGACCCCGAGCTGAGCCTGTCGACCGACACCTCGCCCAAGCTGTCGGCGCCTTTCTACCAGGCCAAGGCCATCGCCCGCGAGCTCCAGCCCATCCGGCTGCAGCACGACCGGACCGGGCCCCGCAGCGGCCGTCCTGGCCAGCGGCTGCGGGTGCGGCTGGAGGCCGATCCGCTGCGCCTGGTGCGCGGCATCCACCTGTGCAGCCGCTCGGGCGAGGCCGATTGGCGTTGCGGGGCGACCCGGCCGGTGGCCGAGCCCGGTGAGGTCGTCTTCACCCCGCCCGCGGCCGCCGGCGATGGGCCGCTGGTCTACTTCTTCGAGGCCTTGACCGCCGCAGGCGGGGTGCTGGCCCGGGCCGGTAGCCGCGCCGAGCCCTTCGGTCGCAGCAGCGCTCCGCTGGCCGACGCCCGGCCGGACGCTGCGGGCGCCGGCGGCACCGGCCAGCCGCCGCCGGCGGCCGCTGCGGTATCCCCGCCGTGGTACCAGCAGTGGTGGTTCTGGACGGCGGTGGGCGCGGTGGTGGCCGGCACCGCCATCGGCCTGGGCGTGGGTCTGGGCAGCGCAGACGGCGGCTCGGTGGCCTACCGGGTCAGTGTGGAGTGAAGCCATGCGCGCGCTGAGCATTTCGTCGCTCCTCGCTTCGGTGTCCCTGATCGCGCTGGCCTGCGACTCGGGTCCCTATGACGTCCGCCTGCTGTTGCCCGACGATCGGGCCCGGGCCCGGGCCGAGCAAATCCGCATCACCGTCATCGACCCCGGCAACGGCGTCGACTGCCAGGCCCTGTTGGAGCTGACGGCCGCGCCCGGAGACGCGGGTTACGCAGTGGAGGACGAGATCGCCTTCGCCTATCCGCCGGCCGGCGACGTCGATCGGCTGCAGGAGGTGGGCACGGGCCGGCGCCTGTTCTACGCCGAGGCCGAGGACGGCACCGGCGAGGTACTGCTCAACGCCTGTGCCGCGGTCACCGCCGGGCTCGACGGCCCCGGCCGGGTGACCCTCGAGCTGGCCTGGCTGCCCGGCCACGAATGCCGGCCCAGCCGCGGTGGCACGGAGTGGTGCGACGGGCTGGACAACGACTGCGACGGCACCATCGACGGCCCCGACTGCCGGCCGTGCCAGTCCGACGCCGATTGCCAGGCCCTAAACGAGTGCATCGACGGCAGCTGTGACGGCGGCACCTGCCGGACCGAGCGGCTGGCCGACGACGCGCCGTGCGACGACGGCGACGCCTGCACGGTCGACGATAGCTGCCAGGGCGGGGTGTGTTCCGGCCAGGGCAAGGATTGCGACGACGGGCTGGCGTGCACCGTCGACACCTGTCGAGCGGAGACCGGCCAGTGCCAGAACGCGCTGCAGAGCGGCCACTGTCTGATCGCGGATACCTGCTATGCGGACGGCGCTTCGCCGCCGGACAACACCTGCTTGAGCTGTGACGCTACGGCCGACCCGAACGGTTGGCAGCAGGCGCCGGCCGGCACCTCCTGCGACGATGGGCTGTGGTGCACCGGCACCGACACCTGCGACGCGGCCGGCGACTGCATCCACACCGAGCTGCCCTGTACCGAGACCTGCATGGGCGCCTGCGACGAGCAGGCGCAGAGCTGCGGCCCCGACGAGGCGGGAACGGCCTGCGACGACGGTTTCAGCTGCACCGGGGACGACGCCTGCGACGGCCAGGGCGGCTGTCGCGGCAGCCCCATCCCGGGCTACTGCGGCGCCGAGCAGGAATGCCTGCCCGACTGCGCGGGCGATGGAATCGGCTGCGTCGATCGACCCGACTACGTCGATCTGGATTGCCCCCAGTGGCAGACCTACGATGGCCCGGCCGTCTGCTCGGTGGCCCTGCCGGGCGGCCAGGGCACCGAGGCCTGCTTGCACTGCGAGGTCGAGCTGCTGCCCAGCGTGCTGTCGGACACCCCCTTCTACGATGGCGGCTGCACCACCGGGGATTGGACCTTCACCGCCGCCCCGGTCTGTCGAGACTCGGGCGGCTACTGCCCGCTGGAGCTGGGCGGGCAGGCCGCGCCCTGTTGCACCCAGACGAGCTGCAACCCGGGCGACCGGGGCATCGAGCTGCAGCACGGCGCCTGCGGCGATGTCGACTCCACCGGCTGGCGGCTGGCCAGGCTGTTCGACCTGTCGAGCTTCGCCCGGGTGCGCACCTGCTACGAGGTGCTGCAGCGGCCGGAGCCCTACGGCGGCATCTTGCAGGTGATGACCGACGACGGCGACCAAGCGGTGGGCAATGCGGTGGCCTGCGACGAGCCCGGCATGTGGTCGGGTGAGCAGCACACCCGGCCCTGCGTGGAGCTGCCCGGCCTGGTCACCGATCGCGACACCACCCGCATCACCCTGTGGGCCCAGGTCGGCGCCGATTTCGACCCGACCAGCATGCTGGGCCTGGGCGGGGTGTGGGTCTACGCCTACCCGCCCGAGTGCGACTCGGAGGTGATCGCGGTCGAGACCGACTTCGCCGCCTGCGGCCAGGACGTCGCCAGCCACGCCGGCTGGGTGTTCGATCCGCCGGCCTCCTGCGCCGACGGGCAGCAGGAGTGCGGCCGCGACGGCGGGTTGCTGCTGGGCAGCGTCGGCGGGCTGAACGAGCCCGAGCTCGACGCCTCGCTGGAGCTGGATCTGCGCGGCCTGGTCGAGCCCGGCCGGCTGTGCTGGAACCACTACCGCAGCGTCAACTTCAACGGTTCCTATCAGATCTCCTTTTTTTCCAACACCGGCGGCGCCTGGTGGGTGCCGGTCTACGACAGCCAGTTCCAGCAGTTCTTCCCGGCCGACGAGTGCCGCGAGATCTGCATCGACCTGAGCGGCCAGATGCTCTCGGTGATGGGCCGGACCGGCTTCGAGATCGGCATCAGCGGCCAGACCAACAGCGGCTACCTCCTGCTGACCGATCTGCGCATCTACGGCAGCGAAGCCTGCGCCGCCGACGGGGTGCTGGCTGCCGGCGGAGTCGAGCCGGACGGCCAGGAGGGCTACCAGGTCGAGGTGACCGACGGCCAGCAGCAGCCGCGCCGCGGCCGCTTGACCTGTCGCTGGGGCTCGGGCGAGATCAGCGCCAGCCGCGAGATCGAGTTCATCGCCCCCGAGTGAGCCCGCGGCCGGCTGCGCGCGGTTCCACCCTCGGCGCGGAGTCCGCTGCCGGAAGCCGGGACGGCGTTGCTGGCTCACCAGCGGCGTGCTAGACTGGCTGCGTCCGGTCTTGGCCGGACCCCAAACAACCGTGGAGTCGTGACGATGCGCGTTTCGGTCCGCTCGCTGTTGCCCTTTTTCGCCGTTCTGGCCGTGCTGGCCTGCCTCGCCGGCTGCTCCAACCACGCTCCGGCCATCGTGCCCATCGGCAACAAGACGGTCGAGACCGGTTTCACGCTCGAGGTCGAGGTGCGGGCGGTCGACGACGACGGCGATGCGCTGGAGTTCGGCATCGAGGGCATGCCGGCCGGGGCCGAGTTCCACGACGACCTCGAGGGCTACGCCCTGTTCGTATGGACGCCGATCGCATCCGACGCCGGGCCCGACGGCCGCGGCAAGGACTACCCGATCACCTTCAAGGTCTCCGACGGCAGCGCCGCGGCCAGCGAGACGATCATCGTCACGGTGACCCTGGGCGGGGCCGGCACCGGCGCGCCCATCTTCGTCACCCCCTCGGATCACACCCTGGACCTGGATCGCAGCGATCAGGTCCGCTTCAACGTCGAGGTGCGCGATCCGGACTCGGCCTCGGTGGACCTGCGCATCGAGGACAACCCGCCGGGCGGCACCTTCGAGACCGCCCCGGGCTCCAAGCTGGCCTCCTACCGCTGGCGCCCCACCGAGGCGCAGATCGCCGAGAAACCGGTTTGGGGTGTTCGGGTCAGCGCCGACGACCACGTCAATCCGCCGGTCGTCCAGGACATCACCATTTTGCTCAAGGGCGGCACCCAGAACTGCGCCGGCACCCCGCCGGACATCGCCCACGACGAGCTGCCCGATCAGCGCTCGGCCGACGACTACATCATCGAGGCGGTGGCGACCGACGCCGAGTCGGCCATCGACAGCGTGGGCCTGTACTACTTCGTCGATCTCGGCGACGGCAGCCCGGCCGAGTACACCAAGTCGACCATGACCGCGATCGGCGGCGATGCCTACCAGCAGGTCATCCCCAATCCGGGCCTGACCGGCGACGCCACCGCCAAGGTCAGCTACTACCTGTGCGCCGAGGACTCGGACGAGGGCGGCTCCGGTTGCAGCCACCGCACCTGCCTGCCCAAGGAGGGCCGCTTCTCCTTCACCGCCTACGCCCCAGGCAACCAGCAGTGCGAAAACGATCCCTTCGAGCCCAACGACGGGGTCGGCGCCGCCACCGCGCTCGAGGAGGGCTCCTACGCCGATTGCAAGATTTGCCCTGAAGACGAGGACTGGTATGCCGTCCAGCTGCCGGCCGGCCACTGGCTGGGCGCCGGTATCTTCTACACCCGGGCCAACGGTCAGCTGGAGATCGATCTGTTCGCAGCCGATGGCAGCACCTTGCTGCAGTCCGGCGTGCAGGACGGGGACATGGCGGCGCTGTTCTCAGACGTGGCCGGCCAGCAGCGTTCCTTGCTGCTGCGGGTGCGCGGCGCGGCCGGGGTGGAGAACACCTACGATCTGGTCCTGATCAGCTGTCGGCCGGATCAATACGAGCCCAACGATCAGCCGGCCGACGCCACCCCGGTGGCCGACGGCGAGTACGTGCAGCTGACCTGCTGCGGCGAGCCCGACTGGTATCGGCTGGATCTCGAGGCCGGCGACGGGCTGGACGTGCTGCTCGAGTTCGACAACGCCGCCGGCGATCTGGATCTGTGGCTGTTCGAGCCGGCCGCGCTGGAGGGCGAGGTGCTGGGCTGCGAGCAGGCGCTGGCTTGCTCGACCACGGCCGACGACGACGAGTCCATCTCGGTAGCGGCCGTGCCGGCAGACTCGACCTACTACATCGCGGTTGGCCCCTACCAGGGCGCGCGCAACGACTACACCATGACCGTGGCGGTCACCCCCGGCCAGCAGGGCTGCAGCGACGACGACAACGAGCCCGACGACACCCCGGCCGCGGCGACCGACATCTGGGACGACGGCCCGCGCACGGGGTTGCAGATCTGCGCCGGCGACGTGGATTGGTTCGGCACCATCGGCTACGCCGGCGAGGTGCTGGCCTTCGACCTGCGCTTCACCCATGCCGACGGCGACCTGGACATGGCGCTGTATGCCGACGGCGTGACCGAGGACACCCTGGGCGAGTACCGGCTGGCGGTGGCCGACAGCACCGACGATGACGAGCACCTGGAGTACACGGTGCAGTCCGACGCCATCTTCTACCTGCGCGTCTACGGCTACGATGGGGCCGAGAACAGCTACAGCCTGGAGATGACGCTGCCATGAAGGTGGCTGTGCATGTCGCGGTGCTCGGTCTGCTGGTCGGTGGGCTGGCGGCCGGGACCGGCTGCGAGACCAAGCCCTCCAGCCTGCCCGACGGCTCCGGGCCCGAGGTGCACATCCAGCGCGTGCAGCCCGAGACCCTGCTGCCCGGCAGCTGGGTCGATATCAGCGGCCAGGGCTTCGTCGACGTCAACTCCGGCAGCCTGACCGTGCTGCTCGAGCGCGGCGGGGGCGAGCCCTGGCAGATCGCGCCGGAGCGGATCGACGACGGTCACCTGCGCTTCCGCTTGCTGGACGAGCTGTTCCGGGCCCTGGGCGGACCCGGCGATTTCCAGGGCATGCTGCGGGTGCGGCTCGACCTGCCCGGCGGAGTTCAACGCACGGACGAGGTGCCGGTGAGCTGGGAGCTGGTCGAGCAGCTCGAGCCGCGGCTCGACTACTTCTCGGCCGCGGTCGGACAGGAGGTGATCTACCTCGGCAGTCCGCTCGACGGCCGCGGCAGCGGTTTTCTGCTGGAAGGCGAGGGCACCACCGAGCTGCGCCTGAGCGGGACCTTCACGCCCGCCGACAGCGGCGAGCCCGAGCCGGTGGCGGGCAACCTGATCCTGCTCGACCCCCAGGACCGCAGCCGCCTGGCCGGTCCGATGCCGGCCTCCGGCATCGGCATCCGGCCGGGCGTGTTCAGCGGCCAGGTGATCCCGGTCAACGTCCACCAGGAAGGCCCGGAGACTCCGGGTCCCGGCCTGGCCGAGGTCAGCCTGGAACTCGGGCCCACCTTCCTGATGTCCTTCGAGCCCGAGGCCGCCGGCCGCGGCCAGTGGATCGATTTCTACGGCCGCGGCTTCACCGCCGGTTCGGCCACCACCGTGGTGCGCATCGAGGGCACCTTCACCGAACGCTCCGGGGCGGTGGTCGAGCTGAGCGGTGAGAACGCGCTGCAGATCGTGCCCGAGGTGATCTCGGGCGAGCACATGCGCTACGTGCTGCGGGTGGTGGCCGACGGCCAGGGCGGGGTGATCGGCCTGGGGGCCGAGCCCGGGGTGTTGCGGGCCACGGCCACGCCGGTGGTCTACTACGGGGCCGAGGAGCAGGAAGGCTTCGCCATCGAGGACGTCGAGTTCGAGGTCCTGCCCCAGAAGCAGGTGGTCTTCATCAAGTACCTGCCCGGCTTTACAGACACCCTGCGCCGCTTCGGTCTGCGCAACGTCGAGGAGCCCATCCGCAACCGCATCCGGACGGTGGTCGACCGCGACTACGCCGAGTTCAACGTCGAGTTCCGCAGCGTGCGCCCCAGCGACTACCTGGAGTACGCCGTAATCGAGGTCGGCGGCGAGGATCCCAACGGCCGCGATCTGCTGGGCCTCGACAACACCATGGGCAAGGACACCGGCAACCTGTACTTCGACGATGTGGTGGGCGGGCTCAACGCCGACTCGCGCGAGAGCGGCACCTATGCCTTCGGCGGTGTGTTCGTGGCGTCCTATCTGCTGTTCTCGCCCAGCGAACCCGGCCACATGCCGATCGCCTCACCGCGCTTCGACGACATCTTCGGCCCCTTCATGCCGGATCGCGGCGGTCAGCCGGTCGAGGCCGGCGAGTACCCCGGTGGGGCGCGCGGTGCCGAGATCGAGCTGGCCGTCCACGCCCTGGGCAGCATGATCGGCAACACCATCAGCCACGAGATCGGCCACACCCTGGGGCTGGCCAGCGGCCCACCGGACTTCTTCCACAATACTCCGCCGGCGCCCAACCAGATCATGGACGCGGGCGCCGAGCGCTCCTTCGAGGAGCGGGCCGAGATCGACGGCCAGGGGCCGGCCAGTTGGACCGCCGAGAATCGGGCCTACCTGCTGCGCTACCTGCCGAGGTGAGCCCGGCGGGCCCCGCTCCGGCCAAAAAACCCTTGACAAACGACAGGAAAGGGCCCATTTGAGGGGCCACAACCACTCCGGGAGGAGCCCGATGGAACGGACGCTGTGCATCATCAAGCCGGATGCGGTGGAGAAGGGGTTGGTAGGGGAGATCCTGGCCAAGATCCTGGCCGAGGGCTTGCGGATCGTAGGCATGCGGATGCTGCACTTGAGTCGGGCCGAGGCCGAGGGCTTCTATGCGGTCCACCGCGAGCGGCCGTTTTTCGCCGACCTGGTCGAGTTCATGACCAGTGGCCCGGTGGTGGTGGCCACGCTCGAAGGCCGCGACGCCATCGCCCGCTATCGCAAGTTGATGGGCGCGACCGACCCGACCAAGGCCGCCGAGGGCACCCTGCGCTACCTCTACGCCGAGAGCATCCAGAACAACGCGGTCCACGGCTCGGACGGACCCGAGACGGCCCGCACCGAGGTGGCCTTCTTCTTCTCGACCATCGATCTGATCGGTCGCTAGCCCGCCCCTACATCCCACAGTCGAGCGCGATGGGAGTTCAGGCCGCGGACTCCGATTCAGCGGCGGGCTCCGGCGGGGGCGGGTCTTCTTCGCGGTCGGGCTCTTCAGCGGGGTCGGCCTCTTCAGGGGCGTCGGCCTCGTCGGGGGTGCCCGCTGGGTCGGCCTGCTCGACGGCTGCAGGCGGGTCCTCCGGCTCGGCTTCGGGGGCCGGGGTGGGCGCCGGAATCGCTTCGCGCTTCTGCTCGGCCCGTTCGAGCTCTTCGAAGGCGGCCGCGGCATTGGCGCGGACCTGGTCGACGGTCTTGCGCGGCAGCTTTTTCTGCTCGAGCTTCTCGACCATCGACGCCAGCGGCTTGCCGGGGTCGACGCACACCAGGGCCCAGCAACCCTTGGGTGCACCGCGGGCCCCGGCCACGTCGGTCCATTGCGCCTCGATCTCGGAGCCGTGCAGCACCGCCTCGGAGGCCGACTCGGAGCCCTGGACGAACACATCGCGGCTGAACATGCCGCGGGTGCCGTCGGAGATGTCGAGGGTCACGGTGCGGATGGTGGTCGAGATGGTGTCGGCCAGGTGGCCGCGGGCGTTCTCGGCCGCGTTTTTCAGGCAGTCCACCTGGTAGAAGGTCGGACCCGAGTAGCCCACCGCGCACATCTCGCCGGACCGCTGCGGCATCCGGTCGACCCAGCCCGGTGGCGGGGCGGCGGGCATGACCTGCTGCTGGCCGCCGCCGCAGCCGAGCAGGCCCAGGGCCAGCCCCAGGCTGGCCGCCAGCCGGATCGCATTGCAGCGGCTGGGGGATGGTCGCTTCTGCTGCGGGCAGGCGGGCATCGGCAGAGTCATGGGACGAGCCTCCAAAACGAGGGCCGGGGCCTGCTGGCCCCGGCCCCCGCGAACCTCGGTGGTCGACCTTTGCTGGCCGCGGCGATCACATCGATCACATACCGCGCTTGGCCTCTTCCTTCTCCAGGTCGTCGAAGGACTTGGCGGCGTTGGCGCGGACGTAGTCGCGCAGCTTGGCGTCGAGCTCGCCCTTGTTGGCCAGGATCTCGCTGACCGCGGCCAGGTCCAGCACGGCCAGGGTGTAGATGGTGCCGTCGGCCGGATCGCGCCAGGTGTCGACGATCTGCGCGCCGTTCAGGTCACCCATGGTGATGGTCTTCTGCACCTGCAGCACGTCGGCCTCGTAGGACTCCTTGCTCATGTCGCCGGCGGTGGTGCTGCGGGCGTAGTCCTTCATCATGTAGGCGATGTAGGTGTTGAAGATCTGCAGGATCTGACGGCGGGCGCGGTTGTTGGCCCGATCGCGCTGCATCGAGATGTCGATCATCTTGGGCGCCGAGCCCACGCCGTAGAAGGCCTTGCCGCGGTCGCCGGTGAAGGCGCCGCTGCCCTTGAGCACCCAGGCGGGCGCGCCGGAAGAGGTGGTGCCGTGCAGGCCGGAGTCGTCGCCATTGCAGGCGGTGCCGACGAGGCCCAGCGCGGCGAACATCATGGCGGTGGTCAGAATGCTGATGGCTTTCTTCATCTTCGTCCTCCTCGAGTGTGATCCAACTGTTCGGATTGAACGCTTTTGCGTTTTCCCCATTGGCGTCCGATCGGACTCTCGTTCTCCTGAGTTTGCTCGTCAGAGCCCCAGTCGTTCGATCTTGATCTCGATGACCCGCTTTCCGTCGAAGGTGCTGATCGCCTCGCAGTCGAGCCGGCGGTTGCCTCGATCTCCCAAAAAGCGGCCGGTGATGAGCAAATCTACTCCAGCGCGGTGCAGCTTTTCAAGTGCTTTCGGCCGCATCCGCGTGCCCATGCGGCTGATGATCCGGCTGACCTTGCGGCTGTCCGCGGTCCGCACCCCCTCCAGCTGCTCCAGGACCTCGGTCATGCGCTCCTTGAAGGCATCCACCAGGTCTTCGTCGCCGGCACCTTCGTCCACCAGCGGGCCGAAGGCCACCAGCGGCTCGAAGTCCTCGCTGCTGACCCGGTCGCCCTCCTCGAACAGCGACAGGTCGTCGAGGGTGCCGGCATCGAGTTCGCCGCGCCCGGACTCCTTCAGGTAGATCCAGCCGATCTCCTCGTCGTCGCGCACCACCGCCAGCTTCAGGCCGGCCCACGGTTTGCGGCCGCTGTAGCGGATGTCGACCTCGAGCGTCTTGGCGTAGAAGTTCTTCTCGCTGATCGTGCCCTCGGCCCGCGGCACGGCGTTGCGGATCAGCTTGGCCATGGCGTCGCTGGCGTCGTAGAAGTCGCGCGAGTCCATCTCCTGGAACATCTCGGTGCGGCCCCGCGAGTCGTCCACCCGACCGCTGCGGGCGTACTCGGCCACCATGTCGGTCAGCTTCCTGAGCGAGCCCCGGATGTTGGCCTTCTTGAGCGGGTACTGGCGCTGGAAGACGTTCTCGCGCTTCTCCACATCGGTCAGCACCGCGCTGATGTCGGTCTTGCCGCCCGGCAGGCAGACGAACTGCGCGCTCAGCACCAGATCCGCCCCGGCGAACTTGCCCAGCGACTTGGCCGTGTCCTCGTCGACCAGCCCCACCAGGTTCAGCTCGTGTTCCTTGATGATGGACTTCATCTGGCTCTTGGATACGACCCGGAAGGCACCGGACTGGCCGATGAGGTTGCGCAGCGAGACCATCACCGCCTCGGCGCTGCCCTGATCCAGCCAGGCACAGCCGCCCACGGTGCGGGCCTCGCCGATGACGATGCGCTTGCGTTCGTCGTCTGCCTGGGATAACCCACTGTTGAAAAAGAGAAATACGATGGCAACCAGGCCGAGGACCGTCCTTGGGATCATGGTTTCTTACCTCCCTGTGGTGCCGCGGTGGCCGGACGCTCGCTCTCGGGATCGTTTGACGGCGCGGCCCCGCGTTCATTCATTCCGGCCGGCTCCTTTTCGATCGGCATCACCGCCAGGGCATACAGCCGCCGGCCCTGCCGCCACACCCGGTCGATGCGCGCTCCGGCCAGCGGCCCGCCGGCGGCCGGGCCCAGGCCCCGCTCGCGCAGCAGCCGCTGCAGCGCGCCGCGGGCCCGGGCCGCCGCCCGGCTGCGGGCCAGGCCCACATCCGCGCTCAGTGGCGCCCAGCCCACGGCCCGCGCCTCGGTGGCGCCGTCGCGGGTGAAGATGCCGCTGGCCGCCTCGTCCGCGGCGGCTGCGGCGTCGGGCTCGCCGGCGTCGGCCGCAGACGGTTCTTCCGGCTCTTGCGGCGCGGCCGGTTCGGTCGTGTCAGCGGCGGCCGCATCCGGCGCGGCCGGCTGCTCGTCGCAGCCGGCGGTCAGGGCCAGCAGAAACACCGCCGGCGCCAAATGAATCAATCCCGCCCGAGCGCGGTCGAACGCTGCGTGCTGCACCATGGACCTCAACCTCGATTCCGGAGCGGCCATCATAGCCGCCAGCGCGGCCGTGCGTCAAACGAAATATTCGCAATTGCAGGGGAATCCCTTGCTCGACGGCGCTTGACATGGACCGGGGGTTCTGGAATCATCCGGGCCATTCGAACCGCGATTTCGACCTGGTGGAAAACACGGGAGGCAAACATGAAGGCAGGTTTGTTGGGGATTACGAGTGTCTTGTGGCTGGGGCTGCTGGCGGCCGCCTGTTCGGGCCAGCCGGTCAAGCAGGGTCCGGAGACGCTGTATCCGGGCGAGTTCGTCGAGAGCGTCGACGCCAACATCGACATCGTCAAGTGCCGCGGCAATGGCGTGGACCTGGACGCGGCCATCGTGCACGCCCGCAAGGGCTGCCTGGAGTGGATGATCACCGAGCGCATGGCCCAGAGCCCGGGCGAGCGGCGGGCCTACATGGCCCAGCAGGACCAGGTGATGGCCAAGCTCGACCGCTACATCCCGCCGCTCAAGCCCGGCTCGCGCGCCGGCAAGGGCGAGGGCATCAAGTCGCGCACCCGCAACAACGACGGCACCATCAACGTCGCGATCAACATCAAGGTCTACAGCAAGAACCTGCGCAAGGACCTGGTAGCGATGAACATCATCCAGACCAAGGACGAGACGCTGGCCAAGGTGGGCAAGCCCTACATCATGGTGCAGCCGGCGCCGGCCTCGCGCGGCAACAAGAACCGCGGCCTGATCGAGACCCTGCTCGAATCCTACCTGACCGAGCAGCGCTGGAAGGTCAGAAAAGCCAAGGGGGTGCAGGATTTCGAGAAGCTGCTGGACGCCCTCAGCGAGGCCTACGACCGGGACGAGGACGAGGTCGACATGGTCGCCAAGGCGGTCGGGGCCAATATCTACGTCACCTTCGAGATCGACAAGGACACGGCCGAGGGCATGGCCGGCGACCAGGTCTCCTACTCCATCGGGCTCAATGCCTACGAGACGGTGTCCAACGACCTGTTGGGGGCGAAGATGGTCACCGGCATCAACTACTACGACAACGCGGCCAACGCGGCCAAGAAGGCGCTGCGGGGCCCGCTGCAGGACGGCATGGCCCAGCTGATGCGCCAGATCATGGAGCACTGGAAGGAAGACGGCCCCAAGGGCCAGCGCTTCTCCATCGCGCTGATGAATCCGCCGAAGGACGCCGGGCTGGAGCTCAAGGTGGCGCTGAAGAAGCAGCCCTGCAGCGATACTCGACTCGAGCGCAGCAGCGGCAAGACGGCCCTGTTGATCGCCCAGTGCAAGCTCGACAACGCCGAGCTGTTCATGGCCGTGCGCGACATCATCAAGGAGAAGCTCGGCAGCTCGCCGTCGGAACAACTGATCAACCAGAACAGCGTCGTCATCTATTACTAAGTCCCACGCGCAGGGGCCGCCGCTGCCCATGGCGGCCTCTGTTTTCTGTGCCACGGGAGGCTCGACCATGAGAGCTTTGCGACTGATCGCGGCGGTGCTGGGCTGCTGGCTGGCTGCGGGCGGCGCGGTGCTGGCCGCCGAGAGCAAGGAGGACAAGCTGTCCTCCGACCAGACCCAGCAGCAGTACACCCGCAAGTCGATCACCTTCGTCGGCACCGAGGTCGAGCGCGGCCTGCGGGTGCCGGACGATGCCCGCCAGGCCATCGAGCGGGCGATCCGCAAGCAGATCGAACTCAAGCGCTTCGACTACAACGAGGTCGACATCGACAAGTTCGGTTCGATCGACGACTTCATCGAGGCGCTGCGCGAATACGTGCGCCAGCGGTCCCAGGACCGGGCTGCGGCCGAGGCCGAGATGGACAGCCGCTTCAAGGAGGCCCGGGTCTACGCCTCGGACATCGACCGCATCATGGACTCGGCCTACCTGTACCAGATCGAGATCTTCGTCTACCGGGTCAAGGGCATGATCTGCCCCTTCGATGCCGCCACCGCCGCCCGGCTGGAGTGCACCCCCGGGGTGGCCGGCATCAAGGCCGTAGTCAACGCCAAGGTCCACTTCTACAAGGCCGATCTGGGTGGCCAGGGTGGCAAGGGCTACAGCCTGCTGCGCACGCTGAAGGATACCCCGGCCAAGGGCTTCACCCCCTTCGCCGACCAGCCGCCGCCCAAGCCACGCCGGCCTGATCTGCCGCCGGGCGCCAGCGCCGAGGCCAAGCGCCGGGCCAGCGAAAACTACCAGCGCGCCCTGGCCGAATGGCGCAAGGCGGTGCGGGCCTACGAGCGCAAGCTGCCCGAGCTCGAGCGGCGCACCCGGGCCAAGGCGGTGGCCAAGGCCCTTTCGGGACGGCTGGGCCTGGCCAAGCGGCTGGCCACGGCCATGAAACGCATCCCGGCCTTTCAGCTCAAGTCGCCGGTGACCGCCGCGCTGAGCGACGGGGTGGAGTTCATGCTGGGCGCCGACGACGGCCTCGAGCTCGACGACACCTACGAGGTGGCCGAGTTCGACCAGGCCGGCGAGCGCAACCGCTCCGGCTGGGTCAAGGTGCGCGACGTGGGCGCGGCCGAGGGCAGCGGCGAGGGCACGCCGTCCTACGCCGAGAAGGTCAGCGTGTCGCGCTCCTTCGCCGGCGGCGAGCAGTTGTTCGAGTACCCCATGCTCAAGGTCGACATCGGGCTGCACGGCGTGTTCGAGTTCACCACCGGCAACCTGACCGATCCGGACGAGGGGGGCTTCGGGCTCTACCCCGGCGCCGGGATGTACCTGCTCTACGACATGGCGCCGACCTTCGGCTGGCCCGAGTTCTGGGTCGGCATCGAGGGCGATTTCCTGGCGGTGGGCGAGACGGCGGCCGGCGAGACGGTCAGCCTGGTCCACGCCATGATCAGCCTGCGCAAGAAGTGGTACATCAACAGCTTCGTCTTCGCCATCGGCCTGCGCGGCGGCATCTCCTACTACGCCACCGACGAGGACGACCAAGGGGATACCCTGATCGGCGGCGGCGGCGATCTGGTGCTGGGCATCGAGTACTACGTGCACCCGCGCTTCTCGGTCTACCTCAACGCGGCCGGGCGCTTTTTCACCAATCCGCTGACCTTCGTCAACACCGATGCCAACCAGGAGATGGGCGCCCAGGCCAACCTGGGCATCCGGCTGGGGCTGTAGATCGGTCCGACGGCTGTGAATTCGGGCGCTGCGCCCCGCGTCCAAGCCCTGGATGCGAGCGCAAGGAGGCATACCATGAGGAATACACTGGCCCTGGCCGGCTCGCTGCTCATCACCGCCGCCCTGGTGCTGGGCGGCTGCCCCAAGAAGGAGCAGCAGAAGGATCCGACCGAGCGTGAGAAAGCGGCCATCCGGGGCCGGGCGGACGACGCCTTCGCCGATCTGGAGCGGGCCGAGCGCGGCGAGCCGACCGTGCCCGACGAGCGGACCCGGCTGGACGAGGACGAGATGCGGCCCGAGCCCAAGCCCGAGCCGCCGCCCGAGCCCGAAGTGGAGCGCAAGCCGCCCGACGCTGTGCCGGTCAACCCCGCGCGCTCGGCGCCGGCCTGGGTCAACAGCCAGCCGCGGATGCCGGGTTACTACGTGGGCATCGGGGTGGCCACCGATCACGGCGACGAGGCGGCCGACTGGGCCCGGGCCCGCAACCACGCCTACGTCGAGCTGGCCTCGACGCTTAAGGTGCACATCAACTCGGTCATCACCGATTACTTCCGCGAGAAGAACCTCAAGCTGTATGAGGGCGACAACATCACCAAGGACGCCAGCCGCCAGGACTCGTCCTACTCTCAGGACACCCAGTTCTTCGTCCAGTCCACCCTGGAAGGGGTCGAGATCCACGATCGCTGGAAGGACCAGTCGCAGACCAAGTACTGGATGCTGGTGCGGCTGAGCAAGGCCGAGATCGAGCGCCGGCTGCGCGAGCGGCTGCAAAAGGCCCGCGACAAGGCGGTCGACCACGTCGAGGCCGCGCTGCGGGCCGAGCAGCGCAACGACATCGGCGGTGCGCTCAAGGGCTACTTCAAGGCCTACCTGGCCCTGCGCGAGTACTTCGGCGGCGTGGTCGAGTACGATATCGACGGCGACGGTGACGACGAGGTGCTCAACCACGCCATCGAGCGCGCCGTCGACCGGCTGGCCACCGGGCTGAGCTGGCAGCCGAGCGATCTCGAGCGCTCGGCGGTCATCGGCCAGGGCCTGTCCGAGCCGCTGAAGGTGGTGGTCGAGTTCGGCGACCAGCCGGTGCGTTCCTTGCCGGTGCACTTCGCCTTCCAGCGGGGTGAGGGTACGGTCGAGAGCCAGGTCTCGACCGGCGACGACGGCAGCGCCCAGGCGCAGGTGGTCAAGGTGTTCGGCGACCGCAAGGCCATCGTCGCCGCCCGGGTCGATGCCGGCGCGTTGCTCGATCGGCCGCGCGAGACGCGGGTGGTGCTGGCCAAGTTCGCCAACGCCCTCGATCGGGCCAGCGGCAAGTTCGTCATCAGCCTCGAGGAGCTGTCGGCCTACGTGGACATCGGCGAGGAGCTGTTCGGCCGCGAGGTCGACAGCGGCTCCATCGCCGCCGAACTCAAGCAGCGGCTGCACAGCGAACTGGGCCTGGTGTTCACCCGCTCCAGCCGCGGTGCCGACCTGGAGATCACCGGCTCGGCCTCGGTGGCCCGGGCCGACTGCAGCGATTTCTTCGCCCAGCGCAAGTGCAAGGCGCGCATCCAGATCACGGTCACCAACCGGCTCAAGGGCCGGCAGCTGTTCTCCAAGTCCTTCACCCGGTCGGGCAACGGGCCCAGCGATCGCGAAGCCGGCCGCCAGGCCCTGCGCAAGGCGGGCCAGCGGGTGGCAAAGAAGATCATCGAGGCCATGAAGTAGCCCCGCCCGCTCGCCCGCCCCATCCGCCTGCCCCGCAAGGAGACCCGATGCCGCGGGTGGACCTGGCATCCCTGCCGCTCGAACGGTGGCACGCGCCATTCGGCGAGCCTCAGGTCGTCACGCTGACCAAGTGGTTCTACG
>CAYVQE010000111.1:0-20837 GCA_964454005.1 uncultured Myxococcales bacterium | reverse complement strand
AGAAGACCCGCGGCCGATCGCGCGTCTCCAGCTCGTCGTCGATGCGCCGCATCAGGTGCACGTAAGGGAAGTCGTCCAGCTGCACGCTGGGGCCCATGTGGAAGTCTTCGCGGGCCTGCTCGGGGCTCAGCCCGTCGAGGTAGCGCCGCACCTCGGACTTGCCCGAGGCCGGCAGGGCCAGCAGCAGCACGGTGTCGAGAATCTCGGCCATGGTTTGCACTCCTATCGCGTTTGTTCCGATGCTCCCCAGGCTACCGGGCAGCGGGCGGGTTTTCAAGCGACAGCCCCGCAAAAATCGCGGGACAAGAGGCACTACTCGGTTCACTGCGGTCTTCCAAACTTGACCTATCTGTTCAGATCGCACCTGCTCAAGTGCGCCTCTAGCGGATGGGATTCGGCGGCGGCCAGGGAGGGCCACGGGGTCGGGCGGGTCAGCCGCTCATCTGCTCCTGCTCGGCGGCCAGCTCGTCCAGCAGCTTGCCCAGCGGCCAGCCCTCGCTGGTGGGCGTCAGGGTGGCCCACAGCGGGTGGCTGTGGCCCAGCTTGCGCCAGGCGGTCATCATCATGTGCAGCTCGTCGCCGCGCAGCCCGGCCATGACGATGGCGCGCGCCAGCCCCGATTCGCTGCCCCGGTTGTGCTCGTTGGGCAGCTCGAGCAGCTGGCCCAGGGTCTGGTCACGCTCGGCCTCGGTGGCGAAGACCACCGGCAGGTCCTCCAGGCCGTCGGCCAGGCCCAGCAGGTGCTCCTGCTCGGTGATGTCCAGCCCGCTGGCCAGCAGGCAGCGGGGTCCGTAGAGCCGGGCCTTGTTCTGGTCGATGCGCTCGAAACCACCCTGATCGGACATGTGCGCCTCCCACCGCTGATCGGGTCAGGGGCCATGCTTACGGGAGATCGCCGATCCGGTCAAGAAACGGGCCGGGGCGCAGCCGGTCTTCGGCCCGCTGCTCTCGGAAGGGATACAGCCGGCCTTGAAGCGCGGGCGATGCTGCGGGAGGATGGCGGCCGGAGGTGACCATGGACGAAGAACTCAAGGGGGAAGAGCTGGCGGCGTTGCTGGAACGGGTCTTCAAGCCCCGGCCCGAGGATCGGGCCGCAGCCGTGCTGGTCGATCTGCCGGACGCCCAGGTGGGCGACAACCCGGCCTGGGCCGAGCGCCGGCGGCTGGCCGCCGGCTGGGTCGAGCAGTTGCGCGGCCAGCAGCAGCGCCTCGGCTTGCCGGTCGAGCTGGTGCTTTTTCGCAACGCCCGGCGCACCAACGCCGACCTGCCGGAGCGGGCCTGGGTCCACCTCGGCCCGCTGCCGCAGCGGGCCGAGGATCTGGATCCGGATGCGGCCGTGGCGCTGGAGCAGGTCTTCGCCGGTCACCGCATCCTGCTGGCGCCGACCGAGTTCTCGGCCACGGCACCGCTGAAGCTGGCCGCCGCCCGCAGCGGCATCCGGGCGGCCACCATGCCCGGCTTCAGCCCGGCCATGATCCCGGCGCTGCGGCTGGACTACACCGAGATCAACCGGCGGGTGGATTTCATGACCGATCTGCTCGACCGCTCCAGTGCGGCCGACTTCCGTTTTCGGCTGGAAGCGGGCCGCGAGCTCGAGCTGACCCTGGACCTGCGCCACCGCAACGGCCACGCCTCGGGCGGTCTGTTCCCCGAGCCGGGCGCCGCCGGCAACCTGCCCTCGGGCGAGAGCTACATCGTGCCCTACGAGGGCGAGCGGGCGGACGATCCCAGCCGCTCGCAAGGCCGGCTGCCGGTGCAGTTCGGCGACGAGGTGGTCTGCTACCGCATCGAGCGCAATCGTGCGATCGAGGTCGAGCCGGGCGGCGCCATGGCCGAGCGCGAGGCCCAGCGGCTGCGCGACGAGCCGGCATACGGCAACATGGCCGAGCTGGGCCTCGGCGTGCTGGCCGATTTCGGCCTGGCGCCCACTGGCGAGATCTTGCTGGACGAGAAGCTGGGTCTGCACATCGCCTTCGGCCGCAGCGATCACTTCGGCGGTCAGGTGGGCGCGCCCCAGTTCAGCTCGCCCGAGGCGGTGGTGCACATCGATCGGGTCTACATCCCGGCCATCCAGCCGCGGGTCACCGCGGCCGCGGTGGATCTGCAGCTCGAAGACGGGCAGCGCCTGGCCCTGATCCGCGACGGCGACTACGCCATCGACTTCTCCGCGGGCTGAGCCCTCACAGCGCCGCCACCCGCTGCAGCCCCTCGGCCGGGCCCACCAGCAGCATCACGTCGCCCGGCTCGAAGGTGAAGTCAGGCCCCGGCACCTCGCGCCGCCAGCCGTTGGCGGCCGGGTCGGGCCGGCGCACCAGCACCACCTGCACCTCGTGGTCGCGCCGCAGCGGCAGGTCGCGCAGCCGGCGTCCGATCAAGCGCGGCGAGACCTCGACCTCCATCAAGCCGCTGCCGCCGCCCAGGTCGACCGAGCGGGCGCGCTCGGCGCTGACCATCAGCGAGGCCGCCCCCTCGAGCATCTCGGTGTCGAGCACGGCCTGGTTGTAGGCCGCGATGACCGCATTGCGGCTGAGCACCCGCAGCACGCGGCGGCGGTCTTCGGGGTCGAGCACCGGCAGCGCATCGCGGTCGCCGAAGACCTTGAGCGCTAGGTCCAGGTCCTCGTCCGGCGTCAGGGTGGGTACCTGGGTGTGCATCAGGTCGGCGGCCACCACCAGCGGCGCCAGCACGTCTTCGCTGAGGTGGGTGTAGCGCAGATCGGACAGCTGGATCATGCCGCGGTAGTGGCCGGCTGCGTCGACCACCACGAAGAAACGCGCTCCCTGCCCGACCGCCAGCTCCAGGATCTCGTCCAGCGCGGTGGCCTCGGTCACGGTGCGGTAGGGCTCGACCGGCACCTCGTGCACCCGGATGCGCCGCAGCAAGTTGGGATCCTGGCGGTGCTCCAGGTCCACCCCGCGCTCGATCAGCTTGGCGTGGTAGATCGAGTGCGGCACCATGCGTTCGGCCAGCAGGGTGGCCAGGATGCAGGCGATCATCAGCGGCAGGATGATGGTGTAGTTGTTGGTCAGCTCGAAGATGATGATTATGGCCGTGATCGGCGCCCTGGTCGTCGCCGCCACCACCGCGCCGGCGCCGACCAGGGCGTAGGAGCCCGGGCTGCCCACGTCGCCGGGCAGCCAGGCGGCCAGGCCCAGGCCGGCCAGCCCGCCCAGGCAGGCGCCCAGGAACAGCGATGGGGCGAACACTCCGCCCGAGCCGCCCGAACCCAGGGTGAACACCGTGGCCGCCAACTTGGCCAGCAGCAGCAGCGCCAGCCAGTCGGCCGGGGTGGCCGCGTGCATGGCGTCGTTGATCGAACCGTAGCCCACACCCAGCACCCGGGGGGCGAACAAGGCGATGGCACCGACCAGCAGCCCGCCCACGGCTGGCTTGAGCGGTTCCGGCAGCGGCAGCCGGGCGAACACCCCCCGGGTGCGGGCCAGCGCCCAGATGAAGGCGCAGCCGACCAGGGCCGCGCCCAGGCCTAGCACGCCGTGGAAGAACAGCTCCTCGGTCCGCGCCAGGCTGAAGGCGGGCACGATGAAGGCCGGGAAGTCGCCGATGAAGTGGTGCGAGACCACGGTGGCCACCACCGAGGAGATGACGATGGCGCTGAAGCGCACCACGCCGAAGCGGCCCAGGATCACCTCGCCGGCGAACAGGGCCCCGGCGATAGGGGCGTTGAAGGTGGCCGCGATGCCGGCCGCTGCGCCGCAGCCGACGAAGGTGCGCAGATTGCGAACCGGCACCGGGAAGATGCGGCCCAGCAGCGAACCGATGGCCGCGCCCACGTGGACGATTGGCCCCTCGCGGCCGGCCGAGCCGCCCGAGCCCAGGCAGATGGCCACCGCCAGGGCCTTGAAAACGGCGATGCGCTTGCGGATGTTGCCGCCGCTGCGGGCCACCGCCTCCATGACCTCGGGCACCCCGGTGCCGCGGGCCTCCGGCGCCAGATAGGTCACCAGCGGGCCGACCAGCAGCCCGCCCACCGCCGGCATCAGCAGCAGCCACCACCAAGGCAGCCCGGCGAAGCCCTCCGGGGCGATGGTCCGCCCGCCGGAGAAGAACCAGGTGGCGCCCTCGATCATGGTGCGGAACAGGATGGCGGCCAGCCCGCCGCCCAGCCCGATCAGCGCCGCCATCACCACGATGAACGAGTAGCGGGCCTGCCGGGCGCGGTCGACCCAGCGCAGCCAGGCCAGGCCCAGCTTGCCGGCGCGGCGATGCGGGGCGGAGGCGGAGCCCATGGGCCGCATCATAGCGCCGAATGCCGGCCGGTGCGAGCTTCGCGCCGGATTCGACGTTGACAAGGGCGGGCCGCTGGATTATCCCACATGCGTGTTCGGGCCGGTACACAAGCGTCTGCTGCGCACCTTCCAGCGCTCCGAGAACATCAGCCTGGTGCTGCTGTCGGTATCCGTCGGCCTGGCCGGCGGGCTGGGGGCCATCCTGTTCCGCTACCTGATCGGCTGGGCCGATGATCTGTTCTTCGACGGCGGCGCCCGGGTGCTGGACTTCATGGACGACTGCTACGTCATCCTGCTGCCGGCGGTCGGCCTGCTGCTGGTCTCGGCCGCGGTGCGCCGCTGGGCGCCGGAGGCCCGTGGCCACGGCGTGCCCGAGGTGATGTACGCGGTCAAGAAGGAGGGCGGGCGGATCCGGCCGCGGGTGGCCGTGATCAAGGCGCTGGCCTCGGCGGTGACCATCGGGGCGGGCGGATCGGTGGGCCGCGAGGGGCCCATCGTGCAGATCGGCGCCTCGGTGGGTTCCAGCCTGGGCCAGTTCTTCGGACTGCGCCAGCAGCGGGTGCGCCTGCTGGTGGCCTGCGGGGCGGCGGCCGGCATCGGCGGTACCTTCAACGCCCCCATCGCCGGGGTGCTGTTCGCCCTCGAGGTCGTTCTGGGCTCCTTCGCCGCCCGCTCCTTCGGCCTGGTGGTGCTGGCTGCGGTCACCTCGACCGCGTTGTGCCAGGCGGTGCTGGGTGCCCAGCCGGCCTTTCCGCTGACCCAGGTCTTCCACCTGAACTCTCTGTGGGAGATGCCGATCTACCTGGTGCTGGGCCTGCTGGCCGGCCTGGTGGCGGTTGGCTACGTGCGCGCCGTCTACTTCCTCGAAGATTTGTTCGACCGCTGGCCCTGGCCAGCCTGGACCAAGGCCCTGCTCGGCGGCTTGCTGATGGGCCTGGTGGGCTGGGTGGCGCTGCGCTACTTCGGTGGCCGTTACCTGTTCGGGGTGGGCTACGACGGCATCGAGCAAGCGCTGTTTCTGGAACGTCCGGGCGAGCTGAGCTGGTCGCTGACCGCCGGCATGACGGTATCGGTGCTGCTGCTGCTGAGCGGGATGAAGATCCTGGCGACCGGCCTGACCCTGGCGGCCGGCGGCTCGGGCGGCGTGTTCGCCCCGGCGCTGTTCATCGGTGCCATGGCTGGCGGCGCCTTCGGCCTGGTGGCCAACGCCCTGTTCCCCGGCGTCTGCGCGCCGCCCGGGGCCTACGCCCTGGTGGGCATGGGGGCCGTGTTCGCCGGCTCGGCCCACGCGCCGATCACGGCCGTGCTGATCCTGTTCGAGATGACCGATGACTACCAGATCATCCTGCCGCTGATGAGCGCGGTGGTGATCGCTTACCTGGTCGCCTCGGGGCTGTTCGCGGATTCGATCTACACGGTCAAGCTGCGACGCCGCGGCGGGTTGAGCCCGGCGCACTCGCCCACCAGCGCGCTGGATCTGATCCTGGTCGCCGACGCCATGTCGGATCCCGGCATGACGGCGGCGCCCGGCGAGAGCATCGCCGACCTGGCCGCCCGCATGCAGCACTCCGACCAGCACGGCTTCGCCGTGCTCGACGAGCAGGGCCGGCTGGGGGGTATCGTGACCAAGCGCGACGTGGAATCGGCGCTGCTGGAGGGGGCCGGCGACGTGGGGGCGGTGGCCGACATCATGACCCGCAACGTGCTCAGCTGCACCCCCGATGCCCGCCTGCGCGAGGTGCTGCCGCGGCTGGCCGAACTCGGGGTGGGCCAGATGCCCGTGGTCGACCGGGACGATCCGGCCCGCGTGCTGGGCATGATCCGCCGCGAGCAGATCTTCTGGGCCTACGGCGAGATGGCCCAGGAACACCAGCGCCTGCTGACCGAGGCCGGTCTGGGGCCGGACATCGACCACAGCGACTCGATCCAGATCGAGTTCACGGTCGATGCCTCCCACCGCACGCTGGCCTACAAGCGCATCCGCGAGATCCGGGTGCCCGAACAGAGCCTGATCGTCATGCTGCGCCGCGGCAACCAGCTCATCGTGCCGCGGGGGGATACGCAGGTCGAGCCCGGCGACGTGCTGGTGCTGCTGACCACCCGGGCGGCCGAGGACGGGCTGCACTCCTGGGTGTCGTCGGCCACCCGCGAAGGCGCGGGCGGGGCGGAGTAACGGGAACCGATGACCGGAGGCCGCGCCGCCGGCGGTCCGGTGTGGACGCGCCATTTCAGCCTGCTGCTGGCAGGCACCTTCCTGCAGGGCAGCGCCATCCACTGCTTGCTGCCGGCTCTGCCTCTGTTCGTCACCGAAGGCCTGGACGCCGGGCCGGCGGCCATCGGGCCGGCGGTGGGCATCTTCTCGCTGACCGCCGTGCTCATCCGGCCGCTGGGCGGCTACCTGCTCGACCGGTTCGGTCGCCGCGGCTGGATGCTCGGCGCCTCGGGCCTGTTCTGCGCCTGTCTGTTCGCTTACCTGTGGGTCGACAGCTACGCCGGCCTGATCGCGGTGCGCCTGGTGCACGGGCTCGGCTGGGGTCTGGTGGGGGTGGCCGGGTTGACGGCCGCCGCCGATCTGGTGCCGAACCGACGCCGCGGGGAGGGGCTGGGCGCCTTCGGCCTGGCCATGCCGCTGGCGCTGGCCATCGGGCCCATGCTGGGTGACTGGCTGGTGGCCGACGGCCGTTTCGCCCGCCTGTTCGCCGGTGCCGGTCTGCTGGGGGTGGTGGCCTGGATCTGTTTCGTATCGGTGCGCTTCGTCAAGGTGGCCGATAGCCGGGCGCGCTTCGAGCTGTCGCGGGTGTTCGAACGCCGGGTGGGCCGCCTCTTTTTCTTGTGGTTGCTGCCCTGCATGGGCTTCGGCGGGCTGGTGTCCTACGCGCCGCTGTACGTGCGCCAGCTGGGCTTCGACGGAGTGGGGCCCTTATACAGCCTGTATGCCATGGGTGCGCTGAGCGTGCGCTGGTTCGCCGGCCGCTGGTACGATCGGGCCGGCCCGGCTCCGGTGATGTTGATCGGCCTGGGCGCTTCGGTCGCCGGCTGGGTGCTGATCGGAGCGACCACCTGGAAGGCCTGCCTGCTGGCGGGTGCTCTGGTGATGGGCATGGGATTCGGGGTGGCGGTGCCCGCCTTCCAGACCATGGCGGCCGACCTGGTGCCGGCGGTGCGCCGGGGCGCGGCCAACGCGTTGGTGTTCTCGGCCTACGACATCGGTATCGCCCTGGGGGCGGTCGGGGCCGGCCTGGTGGCCGAACGCATCGGGCTGCGGGCCGTCTACTTGAGCGCCGCCGGCCTCAATCTGCTGGCCATGGGGTTGTTCGCCGCCTGGGTTTATCCCTACTTCCAGCGACGGCGGCTCAGGCGCGATCAGGCGCGCACCTGAACCGGGCCCAGGTCGGGCGCGATCCGGGCGGCCAGCCGCTGCAGGGCCGGGGCCGAGGCATCGGCGCCGGTCTCGTCGAGGCGGCAGGGCTGCAGCACCCAGTTGCGCGCCCCCAGCGCGGCCAGCTGGCCGGCGACCAGGCGCAGCCTGAGCGGGGTGAGCACCTGCGGCCAGACCGTGGTGCGCAGCTCGCAGGCCACACCCGAGTCCAGCAGCAGGCGCAGCGAGCGCCGGGCCCGCTCGCCCGAGCCGGACTGGCCGGTCACCAGCGGGTAGTCGGCCCAGGGCGCCTTGACGTCGAGGCCCACCCAGTCGACCAGGCCGCCATCGAGCAGCGCGGCCAGCCGCTCCGGGTAGTTGCCGCCGGTGTGCAGCGCGGTGCCGAAGCCCAGCGCCCGCACCTCGGCCAGGGCGTCGGCCAGGGCGGGCTGCAGGCAGGGCTCGCCGCCGCTGAATACCACCCCGTCGAGCAGGCCGCGGCGGGTGTTGAGAAAGCCGAGCACCTTGTCCCAGTCGTAGGACTGGCCGCCGCTGCGGCGCAGCTCGGCGTTGTGGCAGTATGGGCAGCGCCAGGGACAGCCGCGGGTGAACACCACCGCGGCCAGCCGATCCGGCCAGTCGACCGTGGTCAGCGGCGTCAAGCCGCCGACGCGCAGGGAACGCGCGGCGATGGGCGGCCGACCGGTCAGCATGATTCGCAAGCTCCGTCGTGGCGGAAGTTGATGCGGTCGGCGTACTCGCTCTTCTTGCCCAGGTTGAACTCGCTGACCGGCCGGTGGTAGCCCATCACCCGGGTCCAGACCTCGCAGCGGCCGCCGCACTCGGGGCAGGTCGGCTGCTCGCCGGCCAGGTAGCCGTGGGTCGGGCAGATGGAGAAGGTCGGCGTCAGCGTCATGTAGGGAATGCGGTAGTTCTCCAGCACCCGGCGCACCAGCCGCTTGGCCTGCTCGGCGCTGGGTACGCGTTCGCCCAGGTAGAGGTGGAACACGGTGCCGCCGGTGTAGCGCCGCTGCAGATCGGCCTGCAGGTCGAGTGCTGCGAAGGGATCGTCGGTGGCGCCGGCCGGCAGCTGCGAGGAGTTGGTGTAATAGGGGGCGTCGGCCGTGCCGGCCTGCAGGATGCCGGGGAAGCGCTTCTGGTCTTCTCTGGCCAGCCGGTAGGTGGTGCCCTCGGCCGGGGTGGCCTCGAGGTTGTACAGGTGGCCGGTCTCCTCCTGGAAGGCCACCAGCCGCTCGCGGATGAAATCGAGCAGCTGGGCGGCGAACTGCTGGCCGCCGGGGGTGCGGATGTCGGCCGTGCCGCCGGTGAAGTTGAGGATGCACTCGTTGATGCCGTTGACCCCGATGGTGCCGAAGTGGTTGCGCAGCGAGCCCAGGTAGCGCTTGGTGTAGGGTAGCAGGCCGGCGTCGATCTGGCGCTGGATGACCTTGCGCTTGATCTCCAGGCTGGTGCGGGCCAGCTCCAGCAGCCGGTCGAGCTTTTCCTTCAGCGCCTCGGTGTCGCCGGCGCACAGGTAGCCCAGCCGGGCGCAGTTGATGGTGACCACCCCGATCGAGCCGGTCTGCTCGGCCGAGCCGAACAGGCCGTTGCCGCGCTGCAGCAGCTCGCGCAGGTCGAGCTGCAGCCGGCAGCACATCGAGCGGACCTGGTTGGGGCTCAGATCCGAGTTGACGAAGTTCTGGAAGTAGGGCAGGCCGTACTTGGCCGTCATTTCGAACAGCAGCTCGGCGTTGGGGTGATCCCAGGCGAAGTCGGGGGTGATGTTGTAGGTCGGGATGGGGAAGGTGAAGATGCGCCCCTTGGCGTCGCCCTGGGTCATCACCTCGATGTAGGCTCGGTTGATCAGATCCATCTCGGGCTGCAGCTCGCCGTAGCTGAAGGGCATCATCTCGCCGTCGATCACCGGCTGCTCGTCGCGCAGATCGGCCGGGCAGGTCCAGTCCAGGGTGATGTTGGTGAACGGCGTCTGGGTGCCCCAGCGCGACGGCACGTTGAGGTTGTAGACGAACTCCTGGATGTTCTGCTTGACCGCGGCGTAGTCCAGCCGGTCCAGGCGTACCAGCGGCGCCAGGTAGGTGTCGAAGGAGCTGAACGCCTGGGCGCCGGCCCATTCGTTCTGCAGCGTACCCAGGAAGTTGACCATCTGGCCGACCGCGCTCGACAGGTGCCGCGGGGCGCGGGCCTCGACCTTGCCCGGCACGCCGTTGAAGCCCTCCATCAACAGGCTGCGCAGCGACCAGCCGGCGCAGTAGCCGCACAGCATGTCCAGGTCGTGGATGTGGAAGTCGCCGTTGCGGTGGGCCTCGCCGGCCTCGGGCGGGTAGACGTGGGACAGCCAGTAGTTGGCCACCATCTTGCCGGAGATGTTCAGGATCAGCCCGCCCAGGCTGTAGCCCTGGTTGGCGTTGGCGTTGATGCGCCAGTCCTCGCGCTGCAGGTACTCGTCGATGGTGCGGCCGACGTCGACCAGCACCCGGCGTTGATCGCGCAGCCGGGCGTGCTGCTCGCGGTAGGCGATGTAGGCGCGGGCGGTGCGCAGGTGGTTGGCGCTAATCAGGGCGTGCTCGACCACGTCCTGTATGGTCTCGATGTGGGGCGCGTCGTTGCCGTGGCGATAGGACAGCACCTTGAGCACCTGGGCGGTCAGCAGCTCGGCCTCGATGGCGTCGAACTCGCCGCTGGCCGTGCCGGCGCGTTCGATGGCCGAGCGGATGCGGTCGAGTTCGAAATCGGCCCGCCGGCCATCGCGTTTGATCACGGCGGTCGGGGCGTGGGATGCGGGGCGCGCATGGTCTCGAGTCGAATGGACGGTCTCTTGCTCGACGGCGGCTTTCATCAGGACAAATCCCTCTCTTGCGCGATTTGCGGTCTTCTGCAGTTCACGTCCCCGTTGCTGCTTCGTTGCCGAGGGTCCACAATATATGGGGGTCATTCGCTCAAGTCAATACGAAATGAGGGGTTGTTCTGGCTGCAAAAAGCGCAATGGGGCCGGGCCCTTGTTCGCTCCGGGTCGATTTTGCTTGGCAGGCGGCCCGATCGCAGCGTATATTTGAGAACTCTGTGAAATCTTGTCCTGGGTGGAAAGGAGACCCCATGGCGGCGAGAAAGAACACCGTCAACGGATTGACCCCGACCCAGCTCAAAGAGCTGAAGAAGCTGTTGCTGGACAAGCAGGCCGAGGTGCGGCGCACCATCGTCGAGCGCCGCTACCGCGACTCGTCGATCGATCCCAGCGAGATCATCGAGGAGCTCGAGCAGGCGGCCGCCGGGCAGCACCAGGATGTGTCGCTGCGCATCCTGGACAAAGAGGTCAAGCTGCTGCGCGAGATCGATCGCGCGCTGAAGAAGTTCGAGCGCAAGGAGTACGGGCTGTGCGAGGGCACCCTGGAGCCCATCGGCTACGCCCGGCTCAAGGCGCGTCCCTGGGCCCGCTACTCGGTGACCCACAAGGAAGAACTCGAGCGCCAGCAGCGCGAGCAGTCCACCCTGCGACCCGGCCGGTGATTCGGGCTTGATCGGCTTGGCTGCGGGCTGCGCGGGGAGTCTGCGCTCGCGAATGTGGCTGATCCCGATCCTGGTCCTGGCGGCGGGCGCCTCCTTCTCGCGGGCAGAAGAGCGAGACCCGGACGAGAGCGACCTCAGCGAAAAGGAGATATACGAGCGCGATCTGATCGATCGCGCTCTGGAGGGCCTGAGCCTGCAGCGTGCCGAGCCTGCCGCGGGCGAGACCCTCGCGCGGGTGGAGGTGGTGCGCTTTCCCATCATCGAACCCTCCGACCCCTGGCCCGACTTCGTCAATCTTTTCCACGTGGTCACCCGCGAGCAGATCGTGCGCCAGGAACTGCTGTTCGCCGCCGGTGAAGCCTACGATCCGGATCGGGTCCGCGAGAGCGCGCGCAACCTGCGCGGCCTGCCGTCGCTGTTCGCCACCGTGCGCATCGTCGCCGCCCGGCCCGAAGACGGCGGCGAGCTGGTGGTGGTGGTCATCACCAAGGACCTGTGGAGCATCCGGCTCAACTCCAACGGCAACTTCGGCGGTGGCCAGTTCAACTACTTCTACGTCACCCCGTCGGAGCAGAACCTGCTGGGGCTCAACCAGCAGCTCAGCCTGCACTTCTATATCGACCGTGACGTCCAGGCGGTGGGCCAGATATACCGGGTGCCGCGGCTGTTCGGCACCCGGCTGGCGCTGAGCGAGTCGGCGGCGCTGCGCATCAACCACCACAGCGGCGAGGTCGAGGGCGGCTGGGGCCACCTGCAGCTGTCGCGGCCGCTGTATTCGCTGGACGCCCGCTGGGGCTTCTGGGTCAAGCTGGCCTTCGACCTGGGCATCGATCGCTTCTACCAGGGCGCCGGCGCCCGCATGCTGGAGGTCACCGCCGGTGCGGCCGTCTACCGGCTGCCCGAGATGTACCGCCACGAGCGCTACGACTTCAGCGCCGGGCTGCAGCGCTCGTTCGGCCGGCGCTACAAGACCGACCTCAGTCTCGGCTACCGGCTGCGGGCGCACTCCTACTCGCTGACCGACGGCTTCACGCTGCTGCCGGCCGGGGTGCGGCGGGCGTTCGAGCAGGCGGTGCTGCCCAAGGCCGACCGGGCCGGCTCGGTCACCGCCGGGGTGCGTTTCTACGAGGCCCGCTACCAGCGCATGCACAACGTCCAGACCCTGGGGCTGACCGAGGACTTCCGGATCGGCCCCAGCCTGGCGCTGGACATCGACTGGGCCAGCCGGGCCTTCGGCTTCGCTCAGGAGTCGCTGCGGTTGGATCTGTCGCTGAGCTACCGGCTGGCGTTCGGCGACGACCTGCTGTCGCTGGCCGTCCAGGCCGGGGCGCGCTACATGCCCGACCACGGCCTGCAGGACGTGGACACCGACTGGATCGACCAGCGCTACGAGGTACAGATCGAGAACGTCAGCCCCAGCCTGTGGGGCATCGGCCGGCTGCTGGTGCGCTTGCGCTACGCCTACCTGCAGCACAGCCGCAGCCGCTCGCGCTTCAGCCTGGGCGGCGACAGCACCCTGCGCGGCTTCGTCTCCGGCTTCGCCGTCGGCCAGCGCCTGCTCAACCTCAACGTCGAGTTCCGCTCGGCGCCCTGGGTGATCTACACCCTGCACCTGGGCTTCGTGGTCTTCTACGACGGCGGCGACGCCTACGGCTTCGAACCCGATGACGACTTCAGCTACCACCAGGCGATCGGCTTCGGCCTGCGCGGCCTGTTTCCCCAGTTCGATCGCGGCACCCTGCGCATCGATCTGGGCATCCCGCTGGGGGCCGATTTCCACGACCGCGTGATCGAGTGGGTCTCGATCGCCTACCAGCAGGTCTTTTGACCGACGCTCCCTTGGGAGCTTCTAGCCCATTGCTTTTCCAATGGGCCCCCCTGATCGGCACGATGGCGCGTTAGTCCTCGGCCGCGGCCGCCAGCCTGAGCATCTCGGCCAGGGCGTCCTTGGCGCGGATCATGTCGGCCAGCGCGATGCACTCGTCGGTGGCGTGCTCGTTCTGGGCGCCAGTGCCCACCACCGCCATCTCGATGCCGTGGTTGTTGTAGATGGAGGCGTCGGTGAAGCCGGTGATGAACACGGTCTCGGCCTCGACGCCGATGCTGGCCAACGCCCGCTTGGCGATGCGCACCGTCCAGGCGTCGGCCGGGATGCTGACCGCCCGGCACAGGTTGTCGACCTCGAGCTCCAGCCGGGCGCCGGCCGCCTCGACCTCGCGGCGGATGGTGGCGCTCATCTCGTCGGCCAGCGTTTGGGCGCGTTCGTGCACGGCGCAGCGGCACTCGGCCAAAAAGCTGGCCCGATCGGGTACGCCGTTGCGGATCAGGCCGCCTTCGATCACGCCCACATTGGCGGTGGTCTGCTCGTCCAGCCGGCCCAGCTGCAGCGCGGCGATGGCCCGGGCGGCAGCCTGGATGGCGTTGATGCCCTTTTCGGGCTCCATGCCTGCGTGGGCCGACTTGCCGCGAACGGTGGCGTCGAGGGTGAAGTACGACGGCCCACCGATGACGATGGTCTCCAGGGTATCGTTGTCGACCAGAAAGCCGCGCTTGGCGCTCAGCCGGTCGAAGTCGAGCTGCTTGACCCCCAGCAGGCCCACCTCCTCCTGGCGGCTGATGGCCAGCTCCACCGGCGGGTAGACCGGGGCCGAGCGCAGCACCTCGAGCACCTCGGCGATGCCGGCCTTGTCGTCGGCGCCCAGGATGGTGTCGCCGGCCGAGCGGATCACCCCGTCGGCCAGCACCGGCTCGATGCCGCGGCCCGGCTTGACCGTGTCGGCGTGGCAGGACAGCAGCACCGGCGGCTTGCCGCTGCAGCCCTTCTGCTCGAAGCGGCCGATCAGATTGCCATAGTCGTCCTGCTGCGCCCAACCGCCAGCGGCCGGGATCGCCTCGAGCAGGTACTCCATCATGGCCTGCTCCTCGCCCGACTCGGAGTCGATGCGCACCATCTCCAAAAACTGCTCGGTCATTCGATCCGACATGCTGGTCCTCCCGCGGACCCCCCGAAAACGCCGCTCGTTCGCCGCCCAGCGTAACGCAGCCCCCCGCCGGGTACAAGGAGGCTTGACCTTGGGGCGACGGCAGCGCCAAGATGCGCAAAGCACGGGAGGCGCGACCATGACAGACAACCCGGCGATCGAGAGCGGTTGGATGAGCGGACAGCAACCCAGACCCGGGGCGGTCAAGACGTGGTGGCTGGCGGTGCGACCCTTCGCCCTGCCGGCCTCGACCATGCCGGTGATCTTCGGCTCGGTCCTGGCCTGGACGCTGGGCGGCACGGCCGTCGACCTGCCCGGATTTTTGGCGGCCTTCGTGGGCATGGCCCTGTTGCACTCCGGGGCCAACCTGCTCAACGACGTCTACGATCACCGCCAGGGGCTGGATCGCAGGGTCCACCCGGCCAGCGGCGCGGTGGTCCGCGGCTGGATCAGCCACCGCCAGGCGCTGGCGGCCGGCTGGGGCATGCTGGCCGCTGGCTGTGCGCTGGGCGGCCTGCTGGTGGCCGCCGCGGGACTCGAGATTCTCTGGATCGGCATAGTCGGCGTGGCCCTGGGCGTGTTCTACACCTGGGGCCCGTTCGAGCTGAAGTTCCACGGCCTGGGCGATCTGGCGGTGTTCAGCGCCTTCGCCGTGCTGGGGGCCACCGGGGCCTGGACGGTGCAGACCGGCTCGATCGCCTGGTTGCCGGCGCTGTGGTCGATTCCGCTCGGGCTGTTGATCGCGGCCATCCTGCACGCCAACAACTGGCGCGACATGGCCAGCGATACCGCCGGCGGCATCCGCACCATGGCCAGCCTGTTCGGCGATCGTGGCTCGGTGATCTACTACGGCCTGCTGCTGTTCGTCCCCTTCGCCTTCGTGGTCGGTTGGACCGTGTCCAGCCAGCTGCTGGCCCTGACGCCGCGCATGCCCTGGACGATGTTGATCGTGCTGCTCGGCCTGCCGCAGGCGCTGCGCCTGTTCGGCCGCGGCCTGGCCCGCCAGCGGCCGCGGTCGCCGACCGACTTCGTGGCCCTCGACGGCGCCACCGGCCAGCTCAATCTGGTCTTCGGCCTGCTCTATACCGGCGCGCTGGGACTCGATGCCCTGATTCGCGGGCTGGTCGCTTGAGCGTCGCGCGACGCGGCCCGCCGCCGGCCGCCGGCCGGGGATTCGGCGCGACCACCTGGGCGCTGATCGGGTTGGCCGCAGCGCTGTTCGTGCCGCTGTTCATCGTCGGCGGCCTGGGCGCCTTCGACTTCTGGTGGTGGATGGCCGGCAATGCGGCCGTGCTGACCGCGCTGGTGGCCTGGCTCGATCCGGCTTGGCGACGGCTGTGGCCGGCCGATCTGGGCCGCGGCATGCTCTGGAAATCGGCGCTGGGGCTCGTCTCGGCGGCGGTGCTCTACGGGGTGTTCTGGTTGGGCGACGCGCTGGCGCGCGCCTGGTTCGATTTCGCCGCCGCCGGCATCGACGCGGTCTACGCCCTCGAGGGCGATGCCTCGCGCTGGCGCATCGGGCTGCTGATCGGCTTGCTGATCGGGCCGGCCGAGGAGTGGTTCTGGCGGGCCTTCGTCCAGCGCCGGCTGGCCGTCCGCCATGGGCCCTGGCGCGGGCTGCTGCTGGCCACCGCGGTCTACACCGCCATCCACCTGGGCAGCCTCAATCCCATGCTGCTGCTGGCGGCCGTGGTTTGCGGTCTCTACTGGGGCTGGCTCTGGCTGCGCTTCGGCTCGCTGCTGGTCAACGCGGTGTCGCACCTGGTCTGGGATCTGGCCGTGTTCCTCTGGTTCCCATTCACTTGAACGCGAAACCTTGCCAGCGCCGAGCCGAGTGGCCATGTTGAGGGTGGTGGGGGAGTTCGGCTGGAGGCGGCATGGACGGGTTGACCCAGGGTTTGTTGGGCGCAGTGGCCGCCCAGGCGGTGGTCGGTGACAAGCTCGGCCGCAGGGCGGCCTGGATCGGCTTCGCCGCCGGGGCGGCGCCCGACCTCGACATATTGATCCGCTCCAGCACCGATCCCATGCTGGCGCTGGAGTGCCACCGTCACTTCACCCATGCGCTGCTGGCCATCCCGTTCGGCGGCTTGCTCGTCGGCACACTGGCCTGGCTGCTGGCCCGGAGGCGGATCGCTCTCTGGCACGCCCTGCTGGCGGCCACCGTCGGCTGGGCCAGCCACGGGGTGCTCGACGCCACCACCAGCTATGGCACCAGCCTGCTGTGGCCGTTCTCGAACGCCCGGCTGGCCTGGGACTGGATGGGCATCATCGATCTGTTCATCACCGTGCCGCTGCTGATCGGCATGGTGCTGGCGCTCAAGCGCCGCAGCGCGTGGCCGGCGCGCATCGCCCTGGCGGCGGCCGTGCTCTACATGGGCTACGGCGTGGTGCAGCATGGCCGGGCCCAGTCGGTACAGCAACGGTTGGCCGCAGCGCGCGGCCACAGCATCGAGCGCGGCCGGGTGCTGCCCTCACCGCTGACCCTGTCGCTGTGGCGCTCGATCTACGTCCACGACGATAGGATGGTGGCCGACGCCATCTGGGTCGGTCCCACCGGCACGCCCCGGATCTGGCCGGGCAGCAGCGTAGCCCGGTTCGATCCCCGGCGGGCGCTGCCCGAGTTGGATCCGGGCGCGGTGCTGGCGCGCGATCTGGGCCGCTTCGCCCACTTCACCGACGGCTACGTCTTCGTCCACCGCCGCGGCGACGCGCTGGTGCTGGGCGATTTCCGCTACAGCCTGTTGCCCGGCGGTGCAGCGCCGCTGTGGGGCATCCGCTTCGACCCGGATCGGCCGGCCGCCCACGTCGATCGGGTGCGGTACGAGCGCGAGCCCTCGGCCCGGCTGGGCCGCCGGTTGCTGGGGCTGCTGACCGGCGAGGCGCCCGGCGCGGTACGGTTGGGCGAGCTGGGTGCGGCCGAGTTGGCTCCGCGGCGGGTGCGGCCGCAGGGCGCGGCGGACGAACCGGATCAGGGTGTCGCGGGCAGGCAGACGCCGTTGGCGTCGCAGGATTGACCGGCCGGGCAGGCGCCGCCGGCTCCGCAGCGCTCGATCTCGAGAACCTGGCCGGCCGTGCCGTCTGAACCGGCCTGGCCGGTGGCCTCGGGCCCGACCGAGATGCCGCCGTCGCCGCCGCCACCGGCGGTCGGCGCATCCGCCGGCAGCGGGAACAGGTTGTCGTCGAGCACGGCCGCGGCGTCCACGTCGAGTGTCAGCAGATCGAACGACGGCCCGCCGGCACCGCCGCCGCCGCCGCCGCCCGGACCACCGTTGGCGCCGTCGCCGCCCTTGCCGCCATGGCTCGAGATCCAGCTGGCCTGCTCGCCGCCGAAGCCGCCGAGCCCGCCGAGCCCGCCTTCGCCGCCGAAACCGCCGTCGCCGCCGCGGCCGCCGGCGCCGCGCTGGATGACGTTGTGCAGCAGCTGGGGCCCGGCGGCCGGTCCGGCGGCCGATCGGCTCAGCTGGACGGCGATCGAGGCCCCGCCGTCGCGGCCGGGACCGCCGCCGCCGCCGCCGCAGCCGCCGGCACCGCCGCCGCCGCCGGACGGGCCGAGCTCGTACTCGCCACAATCCGAATTATCGGGGTGGTAGTAAGCGGTGCCGCCGCCGCCACCACCACCGCCGCCGCCGCCGCCGGGCTGGCCGGGGCCGCCGGCCGCCGCCCCGGCCGGCGCCGGCACCCAACGGCCGGACCGCATCGAGCCGAAGCGGGCCAGGCTGCCGGCGCCTCCCCGGCCGTTGGCCCCGTCATGGCCGTCATGGCCGTCCTGGCCGACGTTGAGCTGGATATCGCCGGGGTAGCCGGACTCGGTGGCGTGCGAGCACGACGGGCTGCTCATGTCGTCGAAGCTCCAGTCGTAGCCGCCCAACCCGTCACCGTCGGCTTCCGAGTGGTAGTCGGCCTGGGCCCCGCGCACCGGCACGGCGGACCAGTCGAACTCGGGACATACCGTGGTGGCGCCCGGCCGGCCGTCGGCTTGCGGGCAGGCCGGGTTGTCGCCGGCGTCGCCGCCGGGGTTGCTGGACCCTGGTGGGCAGCCGCTATTGAACAACCCGTCGCGCCGCAGGCCGTCGCGGCCGTCGGCGCCGTCCAGCCCGGGATCGTCGGGCCGCCCGTAGCCGGCCGCAGCGGAGGGGCCGCGCCCGCCAGCGCCGCCGCGGCCGGCCAGGATCTGGTTCGAGCGCAATACCAGCTGGCTGTCGCAGTCGTGCAGGCGGACGGCCACCGAGGGCTGGCCCGGCTCGGCCGCCCCAGCGGCCGGTACGTCGCGGCCGCGCACCACGAAGCCGGAGACCACGGTGGCCCGCCCGGTCACGCCGTCGGCGTCCACGGCGGCGTAGGTGGTGCGGCCGGTGATCACCGAGGCGTGCTGGACCACGTCGCGTTCGTGGAAATCGAAGGCATAGCCGCCGTGCAGCTCGACCCCGGCCACCAGCTCCAGATCTTCGTCGTAGCGGCCCGCGGCCACCAGCACGGTGGCCGTGGCGCCGGGTTCCAGCGAGCCGAGCGCTTCGGCCAGGCTGCCGAAGGGCTGCGCCCGGCTGCCGTCGCCGCCGCTGGCGCCGGCCCGCACGAATACCGAGCGGGCGACCACCCCGTCGACGCCGTCGCAGTTCTCGTCCTGGTAATCGAGGCCGGGTTCGGGGGCGCCGATCAGATCGGGCGCATCGATGTCGGTGTTGCCCAGCCGGCGCCGGCACTCGCAGCCATCGGCCGGATCGCCGTTGACGTCGACCCATTCGTAGCTCCGGCCGTCCACGGTCTCGACCAGGCAGGGCCCCATCACGCAGCGCGGCCGGCCGGCGGCCTCGGCGTCGCAGATGCCGCTGACGTGGTCCAGCTCTTCGGTCCAGTACAGCGCACAGTCGTTGTTGCAGAAGCCGCAATGCTCATCGCTTTCGTAGCGGCCGGTCTGCGGATCGAGGAAGCCTTCGTCGATCTGGCCGTTGCAGTTGTTGTCGGCCCCGTCGCAGATCTCGGGGTTGAAGTCTTCGACGTTGCACGCCGTCCAGGCCGCCCCGGCGGCCTGCTGCTCGCAGGTCTGGTAACCGGTGCAGGTGTCGACCAGGCAGGAACGCACCGTGCCAACCGTCTCGGCGGTGCACAGGCAGGTGTCGGTCACAGGCAGGCATTGCTGCGCGCCGTCGTAGTCGCGGCAGCTGTAGCCGGTCGGACAGCCGGTGCCGTACGGCGAGCCCGGGGCGCAGGAGCGGCCGCAGAACCGTTCCGGGCCCAGCGCCACGCAGCGGCTGCCCGGGGCCAGGCAGTCGGCGTCACGGCTGCAGGGCAGGCACAGATTGGCCGGCAGCGCCAGGCAACTCAAACCCTCCTGGTAGACGAAGTAGCCCGGCTCGCACTCGAGCGCCAGGCAGGTCGGCTGGCCGGCCACCAGCTCGCAGGCGGTGCGGCTGGCGTGGGCGATGGCGTCGGCACAACGCATGCCGCAGGCACCGCAGTGGTCGGGGTGGACCAGCCGCCCGGCGGCATCGAGGAAGTCCTCGTCGGTCTGGCCGTCGCAATCGTCGTCCAGCAGGTTGCAGTCCTCGGGGGCCGGCTGGCGGGCGTCGCACTCCCAGCCGGCCTCGCCCATGCAGATCTGCCGGCCGTTGCAGGTGCCGTGCTCGTTGCTGAGCTGGCAGCTGTCGCCGGCGAGCTCCTCGTCGATGAACCCGTCGCAGTCCTGGTCCCGGCCGTCACAGACCTCGGCCGCCGGCACCGGTGCCGAGCACTCGGACCAGCCGGCGCCGCCCAGGCACTCGACGGTTCCGCCGCAGGTGCCGTGCGCGTTGCTCCGGCTGCAGCCGCGCAGCAGCCCGGCGTTGTCGGCGTCGCAGACGCAGGTGCCGCTGTCGGGCAGGCACTGGTGCCAGGTGCGATCGGCCTCGGGCAGCTCGGTGCAGCTGGTGCCGGTCGGACAGCTGGCGAAGGTGCAATCGACGGCGCAGTAGCGGCCCTGGCCGATCTCCAGGCAGCGATCGGCGCCGGTGACGTTGCAGTCCAGGTCATCGACGCAGGGCTCGCACATCCGGAACTGGATCACGGCGCACAGGTCCACCGGCTCAGGACCGCCGTGGGGGTCTTCGATCTGCTTGCATTCCCAACCGCTGGGGCAGCCCTCGGTGCAGCGTCGGGTGCAGAATGCGCCGGCCGGATGCTCCAGGCAGTAGGTGGAGCGGCACTCGGCGTGCTCTCGGCAGCGCTCGCCGAACTCCTTGAGGCGCACCCCGGCGTCGGGCTCGCCGATTTCGATGTCCAGGCAGCGGCCGTCGATGCACTTCAAGCCAGGCAGGCAATCGGCGTCGAACACGCAGGGCCCGGGGCGCTCGGCCAACCAGTCCTTGCCGCAGCCGCCCGCCGCCAACACCAGCAACGCGCCCAGTGCCGCCGGCGCCGCAGCCATCAGCGCTTTGCGCATGATCATCAGAACACCTCCACGTCGCCGTTGGCCCCGGCGGTTCCGTCGCTGCCATCGGCCGCCGGCCCGGCCGGCGCTGGCCCGCCGGCTCCGCCGGCGCCGCCGCTGTCCGGTGTACCCGGCGTGCTGAAGGTGTTGTGCTCGCGCAGCACCGCGGCGTCGATGGCCTGGCCGCCGATGCCGTAGGATGCGCCGCCGCAGCCGCCGCCACCGCCACCACCGCCGCCGCCGTCGCCGCCGCGGCCGCCGCGGCCGCCCGCCCCGGCGCACCAGGCCGGCCAGCGGATCTCGCCGCCGTCGCCGCCCTGGCC